>NZ_JBLOGT010000003.1:0-198061 GCF_047784855.1 Rahnella sp. PCH160 | reverse complement strand
AGCTTTAAAACCAGCGATAAAGCGTGAGCTGGTCAGCTATCTGACCGCGCAGTTTGCCATGAGCTTACGCCAGGCATGCAGGACATTGTCGCTGAGCAGGACGGTATTTCGTTATCAGCCGGATACGCGACGTGATGAGCCGGTGATTATGGCGCTGACCGTGGCGGCTGAACGCTATCCGCGATACGGATTTAAAAAGCTTTTTCAGGTGCGCGCAGGCAGGCAATACATGGAACCATAAAAGGGTTCACCGTATTTACTGCCTGCTGAAACTGAATTTTCGCCGTAAGGGAAAAAAAGCGCCTGCCGCTGCGTAATCCGGCTCCGCTGGCGACGCCAGAGGCGATGAACCAGAGCTGGTCCATCGATTTTATGCACGATGCTCTGGTGTGCGGCAGGCGCTTCCGGACCTTCAACGTGGTGGATGATTTTAACCGCGAAGCACTGGCGATCGAAATTGACCTGAATATCCCGGCGCAGAGGGTCGTGAGAGTGCTGGACAGGGTCGTGGCAAACCGTGGATATCCGCTGAAGATGCGGATGGATAACGGACCGGAACTGATATCACTGGCTCTGGCGCAATGGGCCGAAGAGCATGGCGTGATGCTGGAATTTATCAAGCCGGGTAAGCCAACACAGAATGCGTTTATAGAACGGTTTAACCGAACATACCGGACCGAAATACTGGATTTTTATCTGTTCAGAACACTGAATGAAGCACGGGAAATAACGGAGCGCTGGCTGAATGAAATATAACAGTGAGCGGCCCCATGAATCCCTGAATAACCTGACACCGGAAGAATACCGGCTGATGGCTGAGAAACCGGAAATCTCAAAAAGTGTGTGGAACTAAAGCTGGGTTACTTACAGTTGCAATAAATAGTTCACCTGACTTTACTGTTAATGAGAAGTCCACGCTGCTGCTTAACTATTATGGAACTATAATGAAGCATTCTTTGTGAGCCTAAACTTATCCAACGAAGTCATGATTTCTTTGATTGAATTATCCGATGAAGATAGTTTCAAAATTAACTTAATCATCAGACTTATAGATGGAGGTTATTAATGAAAAAATGGCTATTTCTAATCTGGTAAATAAGTTACAAGAGAAAGAATTTATCAAACTGTTCAGGCAGAAAACTGCCCTTTTGACCTTCAGTGATGATGAAGGCGCAGATTTATTACTTCCCGCTTTGCAGAGAGCCGGAATTATCAGAAAATGGTCAGTACGTGATGATGGAAAATATCAGATTGTATGTCTATCGGGTTTCGGCCAGGGAGGACTACTTAGACTGAGTTTCAGGTAAGGAGCGGACTTCTCTTTTACCATTTTCGTCAGATTGCGGTTTTCCGCCAGACTGCCCAACGTTCTCAGGCCACCCTCGGGAAAACGGTCCTAACCACATCATCTGTATCTATTTTAACGTCATGAACACCATATCTTGGTTTATGGCGTTTTTTTTTTGTTTTTTTTTCATCCTGCCGCCTGCGGGTTACCTTTTCCGACGTATAGGTTATAATTGCTGAGGATTCATGGGCTTGCATACCGTCTGGTCCGGTCGGGCGGCAGCGACGGGGGCGTTGCTGACCGCCCTATCCCCCCTCCGCACGTTGGCTTTTTCCGGTATACCGGATAACTCCCCAAAAAGACCGATCACCATTTTGGTATTTATTCCGCTCGATTGCGACGCGGATTTTCGGCACACTGTGTTTAATCACAGGATAATCGCCGCCGGTAGCCGGCTCTGCGACACAGATTGCGGAGATTAAAAAATTGAGCCTTATACCCCACGAAAGTTTTCAGAATTCACCTACCTCAATTCTGCCTGAATAATTATGAGCAAATTCCCGCTGGCCCAAATAGCCCCCTCTTCTGTAAAATCTAGCCGCTTGCTACTTTGTTACTCCAGACGATCACATTCCATTTTCTGCTATTACCGGCAACCGCGACCGCCAGGCGGATTTTGGCCTAAACCCCACAATCTTGTGCTTACACCTATATCTAGCCACTAAATACAGCGCCGAAAGGATCCTTTTCGGATCCACCCTGTACAACGGGCTAAATTATTTGATTCCGTTTTATGGCATAATTCCATAAGTCGGAAAGGATGACCGATCACGCCCACGAGTTTTTTGCCGTGGTATCCGCCCCCCGCTGGGCGAAAATGGTCACCTTAGCCGCCGCTGGCGGATGATTTTGTGCAGATCGCGCTGTGTGAATTCTGGGAAACGGGCAAGGGTTGTGGGCGCTATTTTTTACGTAGCGCGATCTGCGTCTTTTTTTACCAAACGTGATGAAATTTGCGGTTATGTTTTAACGGGAGGATGACCTATGACTGATATGACTACGCTGCCGGGACCGGAGCGTCGCCCCATGTTAATGGTGCGTCCGGAAGATCACCGGCGCGCGCTCGCCCTCCGCCAGATGGCGATAGCCTATGCCGACTTGCCAAGATACCTTTTATTGCCGGAGGTCAGCGCCCTGCTGCACTACTTACCTGACTGGTCACAGCACGCCCTGGTCTCCACGCTGTGGAATACCGGCGGGCGGATCAATGAAGTGCTGGCGTTGAAAAGGCGCGACTTCAGGCTTAACGGCGATTACCCGCACGTGGTGATCCGAACCGCCAAGCAGCGCCGCGCCGGTACCGGCCGTCCCGCCAAGGGTAAATCGGCAAACCGCGTGGTGCCTTTGTCGGATCCGGGTTTGTCGACGAACTGCGCCGGCTGTTCGCCAGTACGCGTGAGAGGATTGAGACCGATGCGCAGACCGGTGAGCGTCGTCCGCTTCCCATCTGGACAGCGACCGACAGGACCGTGCGAAACTGGTTAACCCGGGCGGTCGATGATGCAAGACGTGACGGCGTGACGTTTTCGGTACCGGTGACGCCGCACGTTTTTCGGCACAGCTATGCCATGCACCACTGCTATCAGCATACGCCACTGAAGGTGCTCCAGGCACTGCTCGGCCATGAGAAAGCGGAAAGTACGGAAGTGTATACGCGCGTTTTTGCTTTAGATATTGCGGCCAGTCAGCAGATCACCTTCAGCATGCCCGAATCCCAGGCCGTTACATTACTGAAAGAAACACATCGAAATAGTGCATTACTGATACATAAATGATGCCATTTAAACATCATTACAGCATCAAAATAGCACTAAATTGGCATCATTTTAGTATGTAATATGTGCATCACAGATAACGATTGCTTGTACAGTATCAGCCAGGCTTACAGGCAGGATGTATGGGTGATTGGGCTGTTCCGCATGCCGACATTTTATAACGTTAATTCAGTGTAATTAAGGAGCTATTTTTATACCTAAAAAGCTCCTTATTGGTACCAAAATAGTGTCTAATTTCTTACTCACCAAACCCGTTTTCAGCATAGAAGGACAATGCATGACGGATCATATTCAGCTTTGATCGCTGGGTCTTCTCACACAGCCCCTCCAGCTGGGTAAACTCATATTCATTAAAGGGAACCCTGATTGCCTTAAAGTCGCGTTTTGCATCCTTTGAAAGGACAGGCTCCTGTCTCTGTGTTGGCTTGCTTTCAGCCTGGGCCGCGAAAGCTTCAATTTTTTCGGCGTCAGCTATCTGAACAGCTCTCTCTCTGCGCTTTACCATTTCACGATCTCCTGTACCAGACACTGTATTTCACCGCGGGCTTTGCCGTTATCCATCTCCACTACACCTTTCCCTTCTGACATACAGTCGCGGTAAATCTTTCTGTCACGAATGATTGTCTGCATCAGACTCAGCACCGGATAATCTGCCAGGTAAATTTTCGCGTCCTGCGTTTCGTTGACCACAGGGTTGGTAGGTGCCATGGTCAGCAGCGCTTTGACCTGAAGCTTGGGATTCAAATCGAGCGCCATCGTGATGATGTCGTGCAATGCAGGTAACGTATCCAAATCGGGTTGTGATGGACGAAACGGTACGATCAGCACATCAGCGGCACTCATGCCAGTGCGAAGTTCGCGGCTGTCACGTCCTGCAGAATCGACAACCACATATTCATAACGTTTAGCCAGGTCGGAAAGCGTTTCATGGATATTGTCGAATTTCTGGATACTGTGGATTTTTGGAAGATCCGTATTTTGATTACGATCGCTGATCCAGTTCGACGCTGTTCCCTGTCTATCTGCGTCAACCAACATCACGTCTTTTCCCTGTCTGGCAAGTTCAGCGCTGATATTCGCAGCAGTTGTGGACTTTCCACACCCCCCTTTTTGACTCCCTATAAGTATAATCATGGCACCTTTCCAGTGTTATATTGATATCAAAGTGGTACTACTTTAGTCCTTACTTTCATAATGTACAACTGACTACACATTGTTATCCATTGCTTTCATGGATGCTTTGAAGAAAGGAACACATTTCAGGGGGGATAGATTTCCGACCACGAAGAAGAAAAAAAGTCTGAGTCTAACGTGATATAAATTGCGGTAATAGAAAATCATTAAATTAATATATGTAATTCATATAGTTAAAAAATTACTTTTTTGCCAAACGTGATAAGTTTTGCGGTACGTCCATGGTTTTTCTTCCCAGCTTAAATGATCAACCGGACGTGATACGATTTGCGGTGTATTTCTGCCAGGTTCTGGTATCTAGAACGGATAGCCGCTATACGTGATAATTTTTGCGGTAACGTCGCACCAATTTTTCATAAGATATGTGTTTCGTTATGGTAAATACACGGGTGCGGATCCTTTCAGACAGATCTAGATGTCAGGATCTGAGTGCTTTAGATTTTTTAGGTGATAAGTTTTGCGGTTAATTATTGGCTTTTATCCATTTAAATCATCGTGATACCATTTTTATGGGTATAAGTGTGGGGTTAATCTTAGCGAAATAGTAAATATTGTATGACGATCATTCTTCCTGTGGAGATCAAAATAAAAAAACAAATCGAAGCTGCGTTAGCTCGTTTTATTTCTTGTTTCTTATTTCTCTTTTCTTGTTTCTAGGAAGGATATTAATGTTTACTAACAGTAAGTTAAAAACCACTGCGTGATATCATTTGCGGTAAAAGGTGATAACATTTGTGGTGAAAGGTGATAATTTTAGCGGTGCCACGTGATCGGATCTGCGGCAAGACGTGATCCGATCATCTGTTGATAAATCCATTTTTAACGTGATATATTCAGAAAAAATATCACCTTTGGGTTGAGACATGGACAAGCAAAGCGTCAAAAAACTGTATGTCACTCAGGACAATAAACTTCTGGAAGGTGCTTACAGCGCGACCCTTGATGAAATGCGCCTGCTTTATCTTGCATTGGTACAAATTGACAGCAAAAAGCCTCAGCCCGATGGTATTTATACTTTGTTTCCTGCTGACTTTGAAAAAATGTTCGGGGTCAATCCATCCCATACTCATCAACAGCTTAAAAAGGCCGCGGATTCACTGGGTAGCAAGCCGATTGTCACGTTTGAATGGAACGAAAAAAAGCAGCGCCTTGATAAAGTCAAACGGTTCTGGTTTTCTTCTATCCGCTATGACGCATCCGACAACAGCGCCGATGTGACGATCCGTTTTTCTCCTGACGTGGTGCCCTATCTTTATGACCTGAAGCGCGAGTTTACACAGGTCGATTTTCAGCATGTGTCAAAACTGGATACTCCCTTTGCATTCCGCCTTTACAGTTGGCTGGTAAAGTTTCGGAAACTCACAAAAAATGCCCGCAATAACGGCATTATCGAGACCGATGCCTTAGAAATTGACTGGATGAAAGAGCGAACGGGTCTGGTGGGGAAATACGAAGAATACCGATTTTTCAAACGTGATGTGCTGGTTCCTGCTGTGGAACGTATTAACGCCAATACGGATATTTCTGTCACCTGGGAACCGGTAAAAATGGGAAGATCCGTTAAAGCGATAAAGTTTTTTTACATTACTGAGACAGGGACCGCTTCTGCCAAACCTTTACGGCCACGTCTGCCGAGAAGACCCCATGCTATTACAGGGTCTGACAAGGAAGGCGCCTGGGCGAGAAAATGTATAGGGGTAATGCAAGATTTTAGAGCCAAGCTGGAAGAGTATGATCCGAAAGAGAAATTACCCTTGGCTGACTTAAAAAGATGGCTGCATTGGTATGAGATTATTGGTGATGAAGTGTCAGTCAAACGCATGAGGAGCGAAATTTCGGGAAGGTCAAAAAGAAATAATGGTGGGCTAAAGGTAAACGCTACGGTTTAAGAGTCGACCCTGATCCTTTGTCTGATCCGTTTTTCAATTCCTTTAAGGTTCTGTATTGCGAAGAGGTTGAAGCTTTGATCGCGAGAAAGAAGTGATAAAACAAAGAGTTTTATTTCTTGTATATGATCGGTACTTAACGCCTCCCTTCTTGTCCTCCTCTGAATACCATGACGCTAATATTAACTATGCACGGCATACTTGTACTTAAATAAGTACATTGCTATTATGCCTGACAATCGTCTTAAGGAGGTTATTCCATGCGACATATCACTTTTACAGAAGCCCGTACCAATTTTGCAAATGTACTGAATCAGGTCAGCGATGACGCGGATACAGTAGTCATTACCCGTCGCGGTAGTCGTGACGTCGTGATGCTCGACGCAGATGAATACAGCAGCATGGTCGAGACGCTTTATCTTTTCAGTAATCCTGCGAACGCTTCACATATAGAGGCATCGTTAACCCAGTTGGATAGTGGAGATACGGTAGAAATTGATGTATGAAAACCGTATTCACGCAGCGCGCAGCTGAGGATTATCGATATTGGCAGGAAAATGACCCAAAAAAGTTTGAGCGCGTTCGGCAGTTGATTAAAGCTGTGCATGCTGATGCGTTTGTTGGGATAGGCAAACCCGAGCCATTGAAGCATAAAAGGCCACTATGGTCGCGGCGTATCGATCGGGAACATAGGCTTGTCTACTACGTAAAGGATGGGGAAGTTATTATTATTGCATGCCGTTTCCACTACACCGGAATCTAATCAGCCCGCATTGAGCGGTTTTTTTTTGCCTGAAAGGGGGCAATATGTGGATAACGAGGGGCGGAATTGATCCCGCTGTTCAGTCAGATTGGCTGTATTCGGGCAGTCGTTCTGGTATTGCCATGCCGGTATGATTTTCCATGGGTTACGTGCCTTATAAATGTTAGTACCGATGTAAAAATGGGTCTTCCGCAACTTGGGTGGTTCTGATCATGCAAGAGGACTCATTACTCGCCGTCTCAGCAACTCGAACCCGGCACGACCATACATTTGGCGTTTCAACATCTTCAGTCGGTTTACATGCCCCTCAACAACGCCGTTACTCCACCTGGAACAGATAGCTTCAACTATTGCGGCTGCATCAGATTCCATTCCTGCAGCAACCCGTTGCAGATCAATAAGCCCGCTTTCGGTTACTTTGATGAACCACGGGTTTAACAGTGTTTTATTTCTCGTTTTCAGCATTCCGTAGAAGTCGAGTGCCAGCTGCCGTGCCATTTTCAGTTGAGGCTCTTTTTCGCACATCAACCCGATGAACCGTGATGCGTAGCTTTCTTCCCCTCTGATTATTCTCCAGGGCATCAACCAACGGCTGACCCTTGAGGCTGAGGGAAGACGGACTGAAGCAATGCTCGGGTCTGTCACCCCCTTCCGCCATTTGGTAATGGCATCTCTGACCGTTGTTTCACTGCCCGTGAAGCCCATAGTAACCATTTCCCGCCATATCTGGCTGGCATTATGGTTACCATTTTCCCGTTGTTGTTCCAACCAGGCGCGCCATGAGTCAAGAAGGCTGGCCTTCGGTGGCCTGATTGACATCTCAGGGAACGTAACCGACTGTATCCATCGGCGAACAGTCACCCGCGATAACCCGGTGATACGAGATATTTCCCTGATCCCTCGCCCATTTGTATGGAGTGAGTTCACTTCCACCCAACGTTCATGCCGCTTTTCACGTCTTTGCTGCTTGATCCGTTCCGGAAGGAGAAGTACTGGTGAGGTTGCTGATTGAACTTCAGGATCATTCTTTTTGGGCGACAGTTTAGTGGCAACCAGCCGTATCAGCGACATATGCCGGTACATCATCCGTTCCAATGCGTCACCAATATTCTTCAGGAGGTGCCAACGATCGGCGACCTGCCTGGCCTGCGGAGCACCATCACGTGCGGCCATCGCATAGATGCCACCGCGATCGCGTGAGACAACCTGTATTTCCGGATATTTTCTGAACCAGGCCGCCAAGGCACGTTGTTCACGTCCTGGAAGAAGTACCAGAGGGCGATGAGTATCAAGATTGACGATCAACGTGCCATATCGATGACCACGATGCCATGCCCACTCATCGATCCCTACATGCGGGGTTACAGTTTGTACGGGTTCAGACGCCTGAACCACTCTGCGCAACAGAGTATCAGCGCTGGTTTGGATACCGGTGGCTGTTGCGGCCCGCTTCCCGGCCTCGCCACCGGCGATTAGCCCCAGTTGATGCTGTAAATTCTGCAGAGCCTCTGAGGATTGCTGCCTAGAACCAGCGAAAGGGACCAGAGATTCAGTGAAGATTTTACGCGGGCACGCCGGGTTACGGCAGTACCAATGGCGGACAGCAAAGGTTAGATAAAGCGTTTGTCCTGAGCACGGAAGATGCTGTATACGCCGCCGTCGGCAACTATGTACGGAACTACTGCGCTTCAGGCATTCAGGGCAATTGGCTGATTTCCGGGTTGCCCGGAGATTGATACTCACCCCGAGTGGGCTAGTGATTTGTTGGACGACCTGCCATCCGCGCGGCAACTGTAACAGAGACTGAAGTGAAGTCATTTGTTGTCCCTAACTTAAAACAACTTAGATCCTTGTTAACTAATAAGTTTCATTTATTTTCTTCCACCCAAGTTGCGGAAGATCCACAATTCAATCGGCATTGACATATAAATAGATGCCCCCCCGTTCTATGTAACCATTCTTTTCAATACTTACTCAGTATTTATCGAAAAAAGTTAGCATGTCCGCCGATCTGCATCATAAGTTCTGATATGTTTACATTAGGGCTTTTGTGTTGCATTATTGCTTTTTTAATTAAATGCAGCATATGGTGGGATATGTCCAGAGATATCAAGCAGGTTGATAAAATCGCTGAGCGTTCAGAAAGAATGCTCGTGTCTCTTACTCAACAGATAAAAGCACAGAAGGAAGAGCTTGAAGAAACCTCTTTTTATCAGGTTTATGCAAAAGCCGCACTGGCTAAACTACCTAAACTAACCAGAGCCAGCGTTGATTATGCTGTAAGTGAAATGGAGCAGTCCGGTTATAACTTCGAAAAGAAACCCGCCGGCACTTCTACCAAATATGCCATGAGCATTCAGAATATCATTGATATTTATCACTACCGTGGCGTACCTAAGTATCGAGATCGTCATAACAAAGCCTTTACTGTTTTTTTGGGTAACCTCAAAGGTGGAGTCTCCAAAACGGTCAGCTCAGTCTCTCTGGCTCATGGTCTGCGGGCACACCCGCATCTGTTACTGGAAGACTTGCGTGTGTTAGTCATTGATCTCGATCCTCAGTCATCAGCGACAATGTTCCTTAACCACACGCGCTCTGTCGGATCCGTGGATACCACAGCAGCGCAGGCCATGTTGCAAAATGTCACCAGAGAAGAATTATTGGAAGAATTTATCGTTTCTTCCATCGTCCCTGGTGTGGATGTTTTACCCGCTTCTATTGAAGATGCCTTCATTGCCTCGAAATGGGAGAGTCTTTGCGCTGAACATCTTCCAGGACAAAACCCTTTTGCTGTCCTGAGAGAAAATGTCATTGATAAAATTTCCGGGGACTACGATTTTATTTTCATTGATAGCGGACCCCACCTGGATTCTTTCTTAACAAATGCCATTGCTGCTGCTGATTTACTAATGACTCCGGTGCCGCCCGCGCAGGTCGACTTCCATTCGACATTGAAGTACCTCACCCGCTTGCCCGAGCTTATCAGCCTGATTGAAGACTCAGGGATGAAAACACGCCTGCTTGGCAATATTGGTTTTATGTCCAAGCTACTTAACAAAGCCGACCACAAGCTGTGTCACAGTCTGGCTAAAGAAATTTTCGGCGGTGACATGCTTGATGTGGCTTTGCCTCGCCTGGATGGTTTTGAGCGCTGTGGTGAGTCCTTCGACACGGTCATTTCGGCAAACCCAGCGACGTATGTTGGAAGTAGCGAAGCATTGAAAAATGCGCGCACAGCGGCAGAAGATTTTTCCAAAGCCGTATTTGATCGTATTGAATTTATCAGAATGAACTGAGGAAAATCATGAGCTCCAAAAGAACCACCATCGGCAGAACATTTACTCAGTCATTGCATAAAGACAACACTGAGGTTGAAGGCTATACGCAGCGCTTTACGCTGGCGTCAGGAAAAACGGCATCCTTTAAATTGTTAAGAGTTGAAGCTGATAACGTAGAAACTGGTACTTTCGTTACGCTTGAAACGAACGGGCGCGATCAGTCTGCGCTTACTCCTGAATCTTTAAGAGACATAACCAGAACTCTTAAGTTGCAGCAGTTTTTCCCTGCAATTGGCAGACGCTTACCTCAGGGGATTGAGATCCTCGACGGCTCGCGTCGCCGTGCCGGAGCTATCATTGAGAAAGTGGGTTTTAATGTTCTGGTGACTGAGTCAGATATCAGTGCATCCGATGCCCGGCAACTTGCTGCCGATTTACAAACAGCTAAAGAGCATAACCTGCGAGAGATAGGCCTGCGCTTACTAATCCTGCGTGAAAATGGTATGACTCAAAAGGAAATTGCTCAATCGGAAATGTTGTCTGAGGCGAAAGTCACACGTGCAATACAGGCGGCCTCCGTTCCACCAGAAATGTTAGCTCCCTTCCCCGTTCAGTCGGAACTCGCCTATCCTGATTTTAAGCTGTTGCTGGATATATATCAGCAACTGATGACGAAGCAAATTAGTGTGGATGATGTGGTTGAAAAAATTAACGAATCAAAAGCCACTTTGTCTGACAGTTTAGCCACCGATGAAGTGAAGTCTGCGATAATTCAGCTCTTCAAGTCTGTAACAACCATGATGTTAGAGAACCCAGAAAAACAAAAAATCATCACTACATCCCTTTGGAACTTTGGGGTTAAGGATAAGTTTGCCCGGAGAAAAACAAAAGGGCGACTACTCAGCTACGAGTTCAACCGGCTACCTAAAGAGGTGCAAGATGAACTTGATTTGGTTATCCAAAACACAATCGAAAAGCACTTCAAAGTCTAAAAGTTCTCCCTTTGGCGATTTCATCCTGAAATTTCCCAAGGGAGAGGACAATTAGCAACAGATAGTTGCCATGGTACTTAGTATATTTCTCCACAGCAATTTAAAGTTTAATGATTTGATTTTTAAAGAATAATTATTATTTTTTTTGTTGAATTTCACCCTGAAATCGCCAAGCGTTTCAGGCCTTTTAGCGGAGTGAATAGACGATAAGGCCGTTGGCGACCATTTCCCATAAATATGAAAATATTTATCCGAACCGGTTGCGGAAATCGTTAAGTACGATGCTTCAAACGCATGCTGAAAAAAGACTGAAGCCCTCCGGCGTGCCGGAAGATTTGTGGAGAGAACCATATCATTTATGCTGTTATGCAAAGGGATAATCGGACTGGAGACGTTGACGGGCAGGGCACGCAAAAGCGCGGCGGAGTGGTGTTTTCTCATCAGCTGCCTGTTTATCGTGCCGCTGCTGATATTTGACGGATTTAGTGTGCCCCTGAAGATACTCCTGCAGTTGTGCTGGGCGATCGTGGTAGTACGCTCGGCGTTTCTGGCGTCTGAAACCTGGAAGAAAAACCGTAAGTAAAACCGATCATCGCTTTCCGCCGGCCTGCGTGCCGGTTTTTTTATGGCTACATCAGGCCGGGAGTGTGCGGTTTTCACATCGGCTGCAGACGATATGACGCTTCCTCGTCGCGGCTGTTAGTTCCTCGCGGTGCTGCGGTACGCCTCAGCCGAGTCTGCGGCGAGCGTTGCGGGTTTTTACGGGATGGATTTTTTTACCCTTTTTCGACATTCTCAAGACGACTGCCCGGTCGTGCTGGACGGCATCAGAACCCGGACGCATGATAAGGGGAGCGTTTAACTCCGCCGGAGACATGAAATGGTCATTAATTCCCGTTTTCCCAGAGAGTTGATTTTTTTTCTCGGACGTCAAAGATGCCGTCGCTGACGCGGCGACCCGCATTTTTCTGACAGGTAAAGAAATCTGTCACGATACTCTGGTTGAATGCCTGGCCGACCGTCTGACTTACGCGAAAATCATTGAAGACAACTATACGGCCGGTGTGATGTAGCAGGCGATTGACCTGCTTGATGAGCATCGTGGCCACCGCTGAACCGCCCGATACGCACACAATATCACCTCATTAATCGTCTGATCTCAGGGGCCGGCTCTGCCAGTGTCCTGCTGTCGTTCCTTCCTGATACCGCGCCCGTTGTTGCAGATTGCCGCCCTATTTTCATACCGCATCCGGTTATCCACAGTTTCACTGAGTAACTTTGGTATTGGCGGGGGATAAGTCGGTTGGTGGTTCTGCAACGACCCTGTACAAGGATTCTGCCGCCCAAGGGTGTCGCGTTGCTCCCCGTTCATAGCACCTCGCGGTGCCGCTGCGTTTCAACACATTCCGCGTCATCTCGTATTTTCAAGAATGTTAGAGCCAACGCCGTGCGGTGGATTTTATACTGACCGTTCCGCCTTATCTCCTCGGTTTTACCGACCGTTCCGGGCGGTCTATCGTCAATGACAAAAACGGCGACTGGTTACTGCCTGTCAGTAAAGAAATGTTCCGGGTGCTCAAACCCAACAGCCTGGCAGTGAGCTTCTACGGCTGGAATCGGGTGGATTTGTTTATGCAGTCGTGGAAGGCGGCAGGGTTTCGCATTGTCGGCCACATTGTCTTCACCAAAACTTACGCCTCAAAGTCAGCGTTCGTCGGTTATCAGCACGAAAGCGCTTACGTACTTGCTAAAGAGCGACCGCCGCTGCCTGAAAAGCCGTTACCGGACGTGATGCCCTGGCAGTACACCGGCAACCGCCACCACCTGACGGAAAAACCTGTCTCAGTGTTGCAGCCGCTGATTGAGTCCCTCACACAGCCCGGCGATATCATTCTGGACCCTTTCGCCGGCAGCGGTTCTACCTGCGTCGCGGCGGAACAGACGGGACGACGCTGGATTGGCATTGAGCTGATGGAACAATACCACTCGACCGGATTACGCCGCCTGACAGAGCTGCGCAATGCGCGCGCGGCGTGACATTCAACACGACAAAAGGAAATACACGGTGAACTATCAGGGTAATGAAGCGCTGCGGGCCGACGTTGCGCAGCTGGCGAACGCCATGTTTGAACTTCGTGAGCGGCAGCGCGCGCTGGAATCAACCTAGTTTTGGAACAGTGAGGAATTATCACAACGTCTGGCCGGACAGATTATCAGCCAGATGAACACAAGATTCCTCGATATATACCAGCAGGTAAACGAACTGGACCACGTATTTCGGGATTAGTGCTGGGATAACAAGGCCGCAAGAGCCTTGTTGTTTTCAGGCGTGGAGACGTCAGGGGCGATAAACCCCGAACTCTTCCCGGAAACGCCACGCGGCATTTCCCGGCCATTCCGGGGCCGCAAAGGAGGCTGGAAGAGTCAGATAGCTGAAATGCGATAACACCGATGCCGTGCCTTCACTGTAGACAGGCCGCTCCAGCTGCAAGCAACTGTCTTGTGTGGTGGCTATGAGATTGAAATTAGTTGTGGGTACAACCATTACTGGCAGTTTTGAGCGATCAGCAGACGTTCGTAATTGAGTCGCCATGGAATTTGCTAACGATGCCGTGTGTCAATCAACTGGGAACAGGTCAGCGATTCGATGCTAATTTCAGTCCCATCCGGGCAAGGCAATTTCAACATAATGTAAACGCCTCTTTCTTTTAAGTTAAAAAGTTAGCCTCATAAAGTTCAGGCCGTTGACACTATTGTATAAAAAGACATGATAGTATTTTAAAAAAAAGGTTCTTGTTATGAGCAATTCAACATTCACATCAATAGGGCTGCTCCTGTTTCCAGAGCTCACTCAGCTTGATCTCACCGGTCCGTATGAAGTTTTTGCTAGGGCGCCTGTTGATCCCTTCCCAATATTGATACCAGGATAAATCAGAGATCCGGGTCTGTTTGCAGGCTTCGGACAAATTCTTCCGGAGTCTGGTTATTTAATGAGGAATGTGGCCGGTACTGGTTATATTCCTGCCGCCAGTGCTCGATCTTCTCCTGAGCATCTTCCAGTGACAGGAACCAGTGCACATTCAAACACTCATCGCGCAGGCTCCCGTTGAATGACTCGACCAGAGCATTATCTGTCGGTCTGCCGGGCCGTGAGAAGTCCATTGTCACCTTATTTTCGTATGCCCATCGGTCAAGCGCTTTAGAGATAAATTCGCTGCCATTATCCGTCTGCAACCGGTGTGGTATACGGTGCTGCATTTGTTTCAGGCGCTCCATAACAGCCACCACATCCTCTCCGCGCAGCCCCTGGCCAACTTCGATCGCCAGGCATTCACGACTAAAATTATCCACTACAGTTAGGGCACGTATCCGACACCCGTTGAACAGATTATCAGCAACAAAATCCATGCTCCAGCACTGATCTAATGCGGTCACTTCTGGACGGGCGTGTCGGTGCCTGGCTGTAACATGCCTGAGTGGGCGTTTTGCTCGCAGATTCAGTCCTTCCTGACAGTAAATTCGGTGGGTTTTCTTGTGGTTGACTAACCAGCCTTCCCTGCGCAAAAGAATATGAATGTGCGGGCAACCATAGCGGATCCGTGTCTCCGCAATTTCTCTTATCCGGTGAGTCAGGGCCCTGTCATCACGACAACTGCGATAGAGGTATACCGTGCGACTCTGCATCATTAAACGGCAACCACGACGCAGCCCGATACGATAGGCGTCCAGCAGGTAAGTCACCGCTTCACGCTTCTGAATGGGCCTCAGAACTTTTTTCGAATGACATCCTGGAGCATTTCCTTATCCAGACTGAGGTCAGCCACCAGACGCTTAAGCCGTTGGTTTTCGTCCTCAAGCTGCCGCAAACGGCGCAGTTCTGTTACGCCCATACCGCCAAATTTTTTCTTCCAGTTATAAAAAGTGGCTTCAGAAATACCCATCTTTCTGCACACTTCCTCCACCCGAGTGCCTGTTTCGGCCTGTTTAAGGGCGAATGCTATCTGTTCTTCGGTATAACGGGTCTTTTTCATGGTTGATATGCCTCTCAGTGAGATGAAAGAAAGACCGGATACTTTAGTTTAGGCTGGCACTGTTTTCAGGGAGGAGATCAGTACCAGTAGTTCTGGTAGTGGCGGTGGCGGATCTAGCAGCAGTAGCAAACCTCGCTGGTCGCGAACTGGCTCATCCGTTGTTTACACCCCTGCAGAGGTGAGGACGCTCACGCCAGTCCGTGAAAACGTCGAGAAACGAGCATCCGTACCAGACCTTCGAGACGTCTTTCTTTGCCATGCATGGGACGACCGCAAGGGAACAGCCAAAGAACTGCATGACGAACTAGAATCGCGCGGTGTCTCGGTTTGGTTCAGTGAAAAGGATGTCCTCCTCGGAGCAACATTGCTACGTGAAATAGATAAGGGACTAGCGAAGTCGCGAGTAGGAATTGTGCTGGTGACCCCTGCTCTATTGAAACGTCTTGCAGGGGAAGGCATTGCAGACAAAGAGCTTTCAGCACTTCTGGCTCGTGATCTGCTCGTTCCCATTGTTCACGACACAAGTTATGAGGCTCTCCGCGAAGTCAGCCCATTACTCGGCTCCCGAAGCGGGTTAAATACTACAGGAGATACGATGGCAAATATTGCTGAAAAACTTTCAGAGCTCGTAACACTCTAGTCGGATAAGCACAGTCAGTTGCCTGACTGTGCTTATCCGACTGTAATGATGAAAATATCTATAGATGGGGACTATTTTTACAGACTTTTCGGTTATCTAAATAGCTGATCCTAATATCGCTACACTTTTGCCTGACCGTGCTTCATGCCAGGGAATGGGCTTACCGTTTTCATAAAGTGCCGTACTTTGTTCAGTAATTGCCACATCGATAGACAGCTATGATTTCTGGTTATTGTGTCGTGTAATGCCTGCCATAACCGTTCTACGTGGTTCACCCACGGTGAGTAGATTGGTTGATAAATAACAATAAATTTTGGGTTCTTCTTCAGCCAACGAAGCGTTTCACGACTTTTATGGATGATGTAGTTATCAACGATCAGCGTGATCGTTTTTGCCCGCCGGTACGTGCTTTTTAGATGTTTTAACAAGCTGATAAATAACCCAGAGTTTTTACTGCTACTGCCGACGTAACTGACTTTTCCTGTGCCGCTGTGCAACGCGCCAGCCAGATAATATTTTTCGTTTTTCCCTGGCGTAATAACTCGCTTTTGTTGACCACGTAGCTGCCAGTCAGCACCTATTTTGGGGTTGAGATGGATATCGACCTCATCCCCGTAAAGCACGGGATGTTCGACGCTACACTCGCTTAGCGCCTCTGCGATAGCGGCCATTTTCTCTTCTTTATGCGGGTCGCGAATACGCAGCGTGGGGGCCGCTCTTCGCCAGACAAGTCCGGCAGAGGGAAGCCAGCGGCGAACGGTTGAAGCATGCAAACGGCACCCGGTTATTTCGTTGATTTTTATTGCTAACAGTTCAGTACTCCAGCGAGAACGCTGATAACCAAAATCTTCCGGCGAATGCTTAATCAGTTGACGCAACAGCACACAAATGTGCTCAAACGGCCAGCGTCGCCCACGGCCTGAGGGTAATGATTTCAGGCCTTCCAGCCCGTTAATTGTGAACCAATTAATCCAGCGTCCCAGCGATGAACGTGCGCAGCAAAGCGTTTTGGCAACGTCACTTATCTTGTCCCCACGATGAAGCATCAACAGCGCGGTGAGTCTGCGGGCATGGTTTTTATCACATGTTTTATGGATGGTTTTTTGCATCAGACGCCTTTCGGCGTTGGGTATCGGTGCTATGATCGGCATGACTCAGTCCGGTTGGTGATTTGGGATATTCAGCGATTGATCAGATCGCTTAAATCGGACTGAGTTCCCTTCTGGTGATCTACTATTTGGAACAGCTATTTAGTAAGAACATGCTAGATGTAATAATCAGAAAAAATAATAAACATTAAAAATATCAATTAAAAGAGATTATCATCTTCACTACCATCACTATGCCGTTCATTGAAATATGCAAAAGAATTGGCATTAGCAGCCCTTTTGAGAAGATCCTTGCACAGACTAAAACGCTCGAAATAGCACCGAGAATAATTAATGCTCGAATATCTGTAAATTGAGTATGAAAAAAAGCAAACGTAATCGAGGTTGCTATAGATGCTAGATAAATCCGCCCACGAAAACACTGTAAAAGCACGTCAAACAAGCAACCTCTGAACACTATTTCTTCGTAAATAGGTACGATAAAAACCATTAAAAAAATAGTTGACAAAAAAATTGGGTCAGTCAGTAACTCTCTATTCCACATTAGTTCTTTATTCTCTCCCATACCCATAATTACAGGCCCTGCGTATTGACAAAATATAATGACAGCCAAGAAGATAAAGAATAATTTTGAGTTAATGAAACCTACCCCCATGTTTTTTCTATTCTTAAAAAAATAAAAATAAATGGGTGTAATAAAAATAAATTCTAATACACATAGAACCGGAATGGCTAATCCTGCTTGATATAACTGATTCCGATTGGGCAACAAGTAGGGATAAAATGTGATTCCAAACATTAATAATACGGGGAGAATATTAATTATAATTAGATGGATATTTTTTTTAATCATCTCTCAATTCTTTCCATTTAAATAAATAATGCGATCAGCTGAAGCTATCGTAGTTTCTCGATGAGCAATGATAACCCTTGTAATTTCAAGTGCTTTGATGGCATTATTCACCATCGTCTCACTTTCCTTGTCCAGAGCGCTGGTAGCTTCATCTAAGAACAAGACAGCAGGTTTTTTGTAAATCGCCCGCGCAATAAACAGTCGTTGTTTTTGGCCGCCTGATAACCCTTCTCCTAATTCACCTATCATAGTTTCATAGCCCATTGGCATTTTTTCGATAACCGCCTGCAAGTAGCTGGCTCGGGCGCATTCTTGCATCCAAATTTCATCTACTTCGTCCGCAAAGCCACTAATGTTCTCCCGAATGGTGCCGGAAAACAGCTTGTCATCTTGCATGACGCAGGCGATCATCTTGTGATAGTTATTAATGCCCAACTGCTGAATATCGATACCGTTCGCCTCAATCCTGCCTTCATCAGGGTAAAAAAGTCCACACAGAACTTTCATCAATGTTGTTTTACCTGATCCTGAAGGACCCACAATAGCCACACTTTCTCCTGGTGCGATGGTGATATCCAACCCATTGAAAATGGGCGAAGACTGGCTATCATACCGATAGCTAAGTGCATGGGTTGCTAGCGAAATCGGCTTTAAGCAAGCCTCGTAAGGGAGATCTGGTTTACGGTTTTCACGCGGATGCAGGGCAATATCGGCAATACGCTCATTGTGCAGACTCATCATGCGTAGCTGCAGCAAGAAATTGGTTAATGATCCAATTCGGTCGGAGAACTGCCCGCGAAAAGCGCCGAATGCAACGAACATTCCGATAGTCATCTGGTTGTCTATTACCAAGTTTGTACCCAACCACAGGATTACCACCTGATCACATGCGGAGACAAGAGTGTTGATGCCGCCAAACAGCATGTCCATTTTAGTCACACGGATCCCAGTATTGATGGTATCGATTTCGAGGTTGAGCCAACGGGCACAGCGTCTTTCAGCTATCGCCTGCATTTTAACAGTCGCGATGCCATAAAGGGTTTCCATGAAATAGGAACTGGCACGTGCAGATCTTACTAATGACTCTTCTGACAGTTGACGGTAATAACCGTAGGTCAGCAGGCGAAGTAATACGTAAAGGGTGGTGAAGGCCATAACAATCCATGTTAACCCCCCCCGTACAAAATCATCATCACGAGCACGCCGATCACCATTATCATGTCCATGATCGCGCCGACGATACTGGTGGTGAAGGTAGTGTGCAAAGTTTCTAGCGATCCAAAACGAGACTGGATGTCTCCCAGTTTGCGCCGTTCAAAATAGCCCAAGGGCAGTCGCAACAGATGATTGAACAACCCGGATTGCCACTGGACGTTAATGAGTGTAGTCATGACTAATGCGGACCAAGCGCGCACCATGCTGACTGCCGCGCGTAGCAGAATAAAGAATAACAGCCCCGCACAGATTAAGGTTAGCAGTCCGCGATCCCCTGCTGGAATCGCATGATCCATCACCAACTGGGTACCAATGGGCATAACAAGGTTGATGGTTTCAATGACCAGTGACAGACAAAAAATCTTTCCAAGCGTTCCTTTAAGACCATGCACACTACCTATTAGCGTGCGAAAACTGAGTCGACTTCGCATCGTATTTGCTTCGAATTCCGCACCTGGCCAGGCCTCTAGTGCCACACCAGTGAAGCTGCGCGAGACCTCCGGCATGTTGATGATCCTGCGGCCCCGTGCTGGGTCATGTATGACCACATGGTTACGTCTGACGCTTACTAGAACCACAAAATGGTTAAACTCCCAATGCAGTACGCACGGCATTTTTAGTGCACCGAGCTCTTCGATATCCAGTGACAAGGGTCGTGAGGACAACCCGAGTTGTTCGGCAATACCGGTCAAACCCGACAACGTAGTGCCACGTGCCGAGAGGTTGAATTGTTGGCGCAGTGCAATCAAATCGACGTTCTTGCCATAGTGACCACAAATCATCGCAAGGCATGCGAGACCACACTCTGAGGATTCAGTTTGATGAACAAGCGGAACTCTTTGCCGCAACCGCATGTCGAGTTGATTAAGCAGTTGTTTGACTTGACGTTTACTCATTGACCGGTCCCGACGCGCTGTGTTTCATGTCGTAAAACGGTGATAACATCCACTGATAAATTTTCCTTTTTTCCAAAAATAGGGTGCTCTCTGCTTTCATACCGTTTTCCAAGCTCAGGCGCTTGCCGTTATACATAATTGCTTGTTTTTCAGGTTTCACGATCACTTTATAGTAAGGTACAGCAGTCGTAAGCGCGGCTTTGGGTGCTCCCCGATAGGTCAACATTTCCTGTGGTGACGCAGGCGCTTTGGAAATAACGGACACCGTGCCGGCAAATTGTCCAAATTTCTGCGCGGGGAAGGCTTCATAGCGTATATTGACCTTGTCACCCGTTGTAATATAAGGAATAGCGTCGTTGGGTACCCAAAGTATCAGAGAGTAATGATCAATACTGGGAGGGATTACCTGCAGCAAACTGTCGCCGACGTTCACCATCTGCCCGACCGTAACGCTAAGCGAATCGACGCGGCCGTCGACTAATGCACGAACGATAATGGCCCCGCCTGCATCGATATTAAGCAATTCTTTTTGCAGCTCGTAGCGCTGGAGTTCCATCTGATAAATCTGGTTATCGAAATCTGAGGCTTGAGTGTGTATTTGACTCTCCAGAGTCGTTATCTGCAGGGAGTTTTGTTCATTCTGCCCGGAGAGGCTCAATAGATTATTTTGCTGCTGGTAATATAGTGCCACCTGATTAGTGAGTTGATCTTTATTGATAAGCCCTTTCTTCTGATATTGCCGATAATTCTCCATATTGTCTTTCATGATACGGAGCCCTTCCTCAGCGCGTTGCAGTATGTTGGTGGATCGTTGAAAAGCAGATATATACTGTACTTTTTGCTTCTCCAGCATGTCGATAGTGGTTTTTTTGCTGCCATCCAGCCGGTTAATAATTTGTGCAATGCGCTCAAGCTGATTATTTATGTCCCGGCGCTGGTTATCACTGACCACGCCACTTTGGGTGCTTTTGCTTACATCTATCTGATAAATGGGGGTGCCAGTCCTAATTACCTGTCCTTCAGTAACAAATTCTTTAACAACGACGCCCTGAACCCCTGAATAGACGTTAGCTACACGTGGATAGGTGCTGATTTCGCCTGTCACGTTGAC
This sequence comes from Rahnella sp. PCH160, assembly GCF_047784855.1. NCBI lineage: Bacteria > Pseudomonadati > Pseudomonadota > Gammaproteobacteria > Enterobacterales > Yersiniaceae > Rahnella > Rahnella sp. PCH160. The sequence goes on along the minus strand of NZ_JBLOGT010000003.1, from coordinate 176,970 downwards.
TCTTCGGGTGTAGTTTACGGTGATGACAAAGGTCAGGAAGGCTGTAATAAAAAAAAGGCACAATCCAGCGATCACCCAAAAAGGAATACCGGGAAGGAGGAGAGCGCGGCCACGCCATTTCGTTTTCTGATAATTAATCGCTTCCTGGCGAAACACTATTGCACTCCTTTATCATTCAAAAAATGTAGCTGGCCACAAAAACAAGTATCACTTTCTGTTAATAGTTTGTTAGAGAAAAGAAAAATCCTATGCTCTATTTCCCAAGATTAAAATCAGCCTTATACTTTTCGAGTTTTAATTATGACTTTCAACTGATTAGGCTAAATCGCAATGAAATGTAAGCGTGCTGGGATTTAACATAATGACACATTGTAATAATATTTTATAATGCAAAACAAAGAAAAATCCTAATTAATAGGACTAAATTTTCTAGATTGATAGCGCGAACCACATAACGGATTGGCTTACTCTGTATGTTTTTGGTGATTGTAAATCAATAAACCCATCAAAGAAAACGTTATCTTTCTGATTGATAATTGTGATCTGTATCACATAAAAATCTACATTTATGTTTAAGCTTCTAATTTCTATTAACAAAGGAGTTGTTTATGAAAATTATTGATTCTCAGTATTTGAATGGAATTTCTGGCAGTGGGAGTGGTAATGACACATCAAGTTTGAGTAGTGGCAATAAAGCAAACTCCAGTGGTTCCAAAAATTCAAATATTAGCAGCTCTGGAAATTATTATGGTACCCATACAAATTCAACATGTGTAAATGGTATATGGATTGGTATGCTTGGCGGTCTCGGAGGTGTTGCTACTGGGGCAGTGCTTGGCGGATGTTTTGACGCAAACGGCGGAAATGTTGGCATGGGTGCAGGTGGGAACAAGAGTACAGGTGCGGTTGGTAGTTGCACCGGTAAAAATGGTTCAGGTGGATGTACTTGGTAGTATTAAAAAAGTAATTGATAATTGCTTTTCAGTTAACGGGTCCCTATGTTTATATTAATTCGCACGCTATTTATATGCATTGGATTTTTCTTGGCTGCATCGATGCTGTCTGGAGCTGGAGTAGGTTTTACTTATACCTATGCAGCTCCTAAAAATCTGTCAGTCTTGGTCATTATGATTGTATTTGTTGGTTGTGCATTTTGGGCCGCTAACGTACTTGCGAAATTCGTGTTTTCCGAATTTTTCAAAAAAAAATAAAATTATTATCAATGATTAGACACCTTAATTTTCATTAAGGTGTCTAAATAACAAGGAAAAAAATCCTATTTTTCGAGATCATAACCCAAGATTTCTCCGTCTATTACATAAAACGAAATCTCATGGTTCACATGAACGAGTCATCATATGAATCTCCAGATAGAAATCAGTTTGGATTTCGGAAGTTATTATACGATGACCCTGTTTTTTGAACAGACCTGCCTATGACGATAAGGGGTAAACTCCCACGCTATACGCTGTTTCCCGTATATTTTTTCTAATCAAACAACTTAAATTCGATACTGCCAAGGCGATAATTTAAAGCGATAACCACTGGCACTAAATCAATCACATATGGATTGCTATGGTTAAATAATGCGCTAAACGTACAAAATTTCCGAAATCCAAACTGCCCCCTTGACCATCGATTAATACGCGCTATAAACCGTGGGAGCAATGGGCAACGCCCGCTTCACGCCCTGAGACATTCGACAAGCTTTTTATGGCTTCAGTAAGGGCGAGTGTCGCGCTTCGAGAGCCAGCAAATATTTTGCTTCGTCGTACTGGGTTCTGGTCTTCCAGCAGCGGTAAATGATCCTTATCCATTTGAAGGCAAGAGCCCGGATTGCAGACTGGTGAGATTTTCCTTTTTCTCGCAGTCCCTGATAATAAAGTCTGGCCCAGTATGATGAGTTAATCGTCTTCGCAGCCCATTCGACAAAGGTCTGCCTGACGAACTTGGCACATTGCCATCGCCAGTGAACCCATGATTTCTGGCCACTTCGTTCGGTCACCGGTGAAATACCTGCATAGTTTTGAATTTCTTCAGCGCTGTTAAACCGGTCACGGTTATCACCAAGTGCAGCAAGCATCCGTGGGCCCATACACGGCCCCATGCCCGGAAGTGATTTGAACAGCCCCGCATCTGGCAATGTGTCAAACAGCGTTTCGATTCGTTCGTCATAGGTTTTGATGATTTCACTCACGACTTTAATTTGTGTCGCCAGTGCTGTTGCCATCAAAGCATTAGCCTCTATAACACTCGGGTCTGTCGTCAATGGGATCGCATTATCAATACTCGCAACACGTTGCTCGGTAAGGGCCATTGCGCGGCCACCTCTGGCATTCAGAAAATTTCGGGTCGTGTCGCGCCTGGCTCGTTTCAGTTGTTGCAGACTGGGCCACCGGATAATCAACTCACACAAAAGTAAGCTACCCCGATGTGAGAACCACTCCAGTGGCTGAGGATAATACTGTTTAAGCGTGTTGATGAGGCGATTCACAAAGCGGCGTTTGTCTTCAACCAACTGACGACGTTGCTCAACCAGTTGCTGAAGTAAGCGAATATCCGCATTGTCGGGTTCAATAGCTTTTATCTTTTGGGGATAACGCAGCATTAACTCTAATGCCAGCTCTGCATCCTGCGGGTCATCTTTAGCGCCGCTGGGCGAGAAGGCTTGACGGTAACGAGCCAGGGACAAAGCGTGGACGGGGAAAACGGTGATAAAGGGATATTTTTGAAGAGCATATACCACGGGGCCCTTCTTCAGCTCGAGAGCTATGGCGATTCTGCCTTTTACCTTCTGGTGTAACTCAGTAAGCCAGGCATCAAGCGCTTCTGCTGTATGTTCAATCACATCGAATACGCGTTCACCGTTTTTAAACTGAACACAGACATCGTGTTTTTTATCCGCCCAGTCCAGACCAACGTGCGCAGCAAATTGATTAGTCACAGTCATCACCAACTCCTTTTTATCGGGGATTGGTATGCATTCCACGCTCTTCGAAAGAAATATAGCCAGCAGTTTATCTGCATGCCCTGAGTATTCGTTAGCGAACGTGGAGCACCTACTGGCTCGAAAGAAAAGCGGCGATCATCACGTGATTCTCGCTCAATATTCGTAACCAGCAAGCGCATACCCTGAATCACTTAATAGTGTAATTCTCAGGGTGCGAATGACTATACCTCGCTCATAGCCACCCGTGGTCTTTCTAGGGCTGCAGAGCGATTTTACTAAAGCTGATAATATATCAATTGGTTGGAAAAGGTGTGCTCGACTATTTTTCAGAAGCGGACAGAGTAAATCAAAAGTTATCAGCCATAGGATTAAGTCTATGATGAAAAAATAGTTTAGGATTTATGTTAAAAGGTAGTGAATGACTGACCATAAAACACACAGAGTGAATGCAATCTGTAGCACCTTAAATGGATATCTTATATAGCGCCATTCGTGACGTTCTCTGGCGTTGGCTTTTGAGATTGAAGCTTCTAAATTTGGTTTTTTTTTTCTTCTTTTCCGCAGTTCAGTACAACCCCAAAGTAAAAGAAGTACTACCACCACAATTTTAAGAAGTACTGAGCTGTCTATATTGAAATGTGTTTCCCAAGTCCAATTAGTATTCTTCATCCTTTCTGACCTTTTATATTTTAGCCTGATATCAAAGATTTATAACAAGTAATGACTTGCATATCCACCCAAAAAAAATGGTTAATCAAAATTCTTAGCAATGATCATGTCCTTAACAAGTTGCATAGTGAAGTTTGACAGACTTAATCGTCAATGACTAAACCCCTGCCATAAAGGCAGGGGTTGCACGCTAAATGAGTCCTTTCTGGAAAAAAGTAACCCGTGTCGCTTCATTCAAATCCATACTTTTCATTACTTCAGGTGACACCCAGATAATTTCCTGAAATTCCTCGTTAAAGGTAATCTTCCGGTTAGCAGCAATGCAGTCAAATATAAGATAAATCATGTAAATTTCTTCGGTGCTTCCATCTGGATACATTTTAGTCCGGATATCATCACGAAATGCCCACGGCTTAACATCAGTGATACGAAGTTCCTCACCTAGTTCTTCCATGATTTCGCGCCTTAGAGCCGTTTCCATCATTTCGCCGGGTTCCATTCCCCCGCCAGGCAGAGCCCACTGCCCCGGAAAAACCCCACGATCGGAAGCCATTTTACAAAGCAGATACTCACCGTCATTTTGTATCACAGGGCACACGATTACTCTCTGGCGCATTTTATCTCCTTAACATCATTGCTTTCTGAATTACCCTATCAGAAAAGGTGTCAATTTCACCCGGATGATTACAAATCATAACTCGCTGACGAAGATGTTTCGGAAGATTATCGGTAAAATGCTGATATTCCGCATACCATCCTTTTATCCATTTAATCTTCATCTCCTCATTTGGAAATTCCTTTGGTCGGACACCATGTTCTTCATCATCATCGAGATGGGTGAGTGAATGCTCTACACTATAATCAATAAAAACAATAATATCAGGCTCCGGTAGCAATTCGTTAACACTATTCCATAGATTTATGTAGGAGTCATGTTGCGCCTTACTAATATATTCAGAGCTCAACATAAAATTGATAAATATGACATCCTCAAGATGAGACCGTTCCATCACCAGATTAAACCCCTTGTCCAGCCAGGATTTAATGATCAACGCGCGTTGTATCATAAAGTTGAGCTGGATAAGATATCCATAGTTGCTTGTGTCATCAAACAGATAAGGAAGGAGAGAATGGTGGACGCTTTTTTCGTCTATAGCGATAGTATGCGGTTCGACCTTAAATAAAGATGTTGACAGTCGTCTGAGAAGAGTGCTTTTCCCTACTCCTGAATTTCCAGACAGGCATACATATAACGGTTTTCTCTCGATGTTGCTCTCTTTTTTATCTGCTGACCAAGGGTCCATATAAAGATAGTTATATCTCATACAATGAACTCCCTTTCATCCAGCCAGAAACGGTTATTTTCACATTTCTGCATGATTTCATTATTCCCGAAAATTGCATTGATAATCTCTTCTGGTGAATTTGTTAGCATGTTGCCCAGCAGAGTATAGTTTTCACCATCGGGAATAATAATATCAAAATTCGGCTCCATAACAACATTCGCTTTATCTCTCTCTTCGAAGGTGGCCCAACTGATGGGCATGCCTGGATGTTGTTCTTTCAGGATTTTCATTTTATATGTAAATAAATCAGTATTAATTTCTAGTTTATCTCTTTTCTCTTTCCCTACGCCTAATGGGCAGAACTGATAAAAACGCCATGCTTGGATTTTATAGGGAAGAGCTTCAACCCAACTGACAATATCACTCAACATATTTATATTTGACTGTGAGACCACTGTAGTGAGTTTGATGTTAATGCGGTTATTATTATCTGGAAGCCACGTTAATATATTTTTGATAACTCTGTGCTGGTTACTCATTTTGTCACTGCGAATCTCCGAATTGACGTGCCTATCAATCCCGTCAATTGGCATTCCCACCCAGTCCAGAATCGAATTTAACCGTTCATGATCCATTGTGAAACGATGTCCGACTGTGGACAGATAAGTCATAAAACCCATCTGCTTGGCATACTCAATCATGTTAATGAAATCGTCTCTGGATGTAGGTTCACCACCCGTAAAGCCGATACGACGGAAACCCATTTTATACATGCGTTCAATGACATTAAGGGCACTGGAGAGAGAAGAGTCCTTGATGCCGGGGTTACGGAAACACAGGTCACATCCTAGATTGCAGTGTGAGGTTATTCTAAAATCTAGAAGCAGGTTGCTGATGTCCATTACGAGCCCTCTGAATGTTGATTAGAAATCCAATAACCACACAAAATTAATGGTTATTAATAAAGGTTACTCTTCTATTGAACAATTTTAAAGCATAGCGATACTCTTCGAACGGTTGTGCTTCACCCATCTAAAGAGATGGGTCGCTTGTGACCTGCTCCCCGTTGATTAGTAGGTACATTTAAATTCAACCAATAGATGAAAGTACCGTTGATCATTTGCGTTTGGCTTTGATTGTGCGCTGCTGCTTTATCATTCTTATCTGTGATTAAGGCTGAGAATGCTTCTATAGCAGGATCCCACTTTCCCGATTTGAATTTCTTAATTTCTGTTCCAGAACTTGAAGCGAAGGCAAAGTTAGCGGGATCATTGGAAATGATATTGAAAGCAATAGATTGGAGTACCACGGTTTTTAATAACTGGGAACATGATTGGAGTACAATCTTCTTCGTACTACGTTCCTGAGCAAGGTTTACGGGTTCTTCTTGAAAATTGAATAACGTCCAATTCTGACCGGCATTTGATCCATCGACAAATTTAACGATACCTTCTTTTAACTATTCACTGGTTTTCTGAATCTTCGGCGGTTGTATCGTCTTCTGTACTTGCTTTAATAGGCGTGTCGTCTTGTCCTTGTTGCTGTTCATTTAAGATATCCTTATCTTCAGGCAATTCAAATTCCATATTGCCCAATTGGTATAGCGTCCTGTCTATTTCTTCTTTTAATAGATCACGTAGATCTTTCGCATCTTCCTGTGCGAATAATTCTAGATAGACTTTATTTGGTACTGAACGGATTGAAGTTTTAATCTTATGTAGATACGCGGTAAGTACTTGCTCTATATATTCAGTACTGACAACTGTTTCCATCTTCTCAGCAAGTTCTATTTCTATTAACTGCCTTTCGGATGTTAGTTTAGCAAATCGTTCTTTTTCAATTTGTTCTTTTGTATTAGTGTGTCTCAAGGGAGACATTACATTATCAAGAATCCACTGATTAATTTCAGCATCCGTCTTTGAGCAATCGAGTCCACGCTCAACCCACTCACGGCTGATAATTGAAACGTCATATCCATATCGACGTGAAAGTTCTGAATAGCTCACAGTAAGCTTAGATTTATTCGTTCGAGTAGTTTTCATTGGAATCCTTTCCAGTACTTATTATTATGTTTTGTAGGTACTAAATTCTTCATACTTAAAATAATTAAAGTGTCGTTAAAATACGCGATCAATAGTCCCCCGCCGGAGTACCTACAGCGTTCTATAACGCTCTGTACGGCATTATTTATATATATTGATATAATTCGTCTTTTGATTGATTGGCTTACAGTGCGTCTGAGAGCGTTATATGATGGCGTACTAACAATTGTATTTATCGTTACCCTCGGCCATAGGGTTTATTTGTCATTATTAGATAAAAGCTTGATGTTTTGTTTGACAAATTATAAACTCAACAACTACCGTCACATCTTTGAGACACATCATGTCAATCTTTAAAATATTGGTTTATATCTTAAATATATATAAAACCCTAACTCCTAAACAAAAGGAAGCAGTGGTTGAATCCGTTGTTGAATTATTCAGAAGTACATTCATAAAAATGAAAGAAAGCTTTCATAAAAAGAAAAAAAATGGAACTGAAGAAGAAATATTAAAAAATTCTTCAAAAAACCTGACACAACCAGAACTGAACGCTTCTCGCCTAGCCATGCTCTCGGCATTGCCAGTTTCATTGCCTCAGTCTAGAAAACAAAAATTCACCGGATCAGTACTTGAGCTTGTACAATCTACTGAATTCTTAGATGAACTTGATAACAGAATCAAACAAGTGAATATCGAAGAGGCAGATATGTACATTGAACAGTGTTCTTTGTCGATGAGACAGTTATTGACAAAAATGATAATTGAAAAAAAACTATAACCTGACACAAAATAGTTGTTTTAATAAGTAGTTGCCTCACTTCAACGCCCCGTATTCATGAGGCAACTACTTGTACAACAACGTTATAATATAGTTATTTTCCATCATTTGAAAGGTTTTATCATAGTCAGGTTATAATAACGCATCGTAATCTTATTCTTGCCCTACAGGAATGATTTAGTACTTTTCAATAATTGATATCACGCTAATAATTTCTACAATAATATAACCATCAAATAAAGCTGCTGTCTGCCATTGTAAATTTCTTAGCGTTGGGTAATAGTGGACACTTAACTACAATTTCACGAAAATGACAAATGAACATAAGAATCATCTTATTTTTACTACTATTGAGTGTTTCTACGGCAGCAACCGCACAGTGTATGGGTTCAAATATTTTTTCAACTTGTACCGATAACAACGGAAATAACTACAACGTACAACGTTATGGCAACACTACAAACGTACAGGGATCAAATTCTTCAACAGGCTCAACTTGGTCACAGAACACAACAACTATGGGTAATATGACTCGTACAACAGGTCAGGCATCTAATGGTGCGGCTTGGACAGAAAATTGTACAGAGTTAGGGGGAGGCAATTACGTTGTTAGTGGTACTAACTCACAGGGTCAATCGTATTCACATTCATGTAACCAATTCGGATGTAATTAAAATATAAAAGTACTAATATCTGATGGCAATATTAGTACTTTCATTATTCAATTACGATTATAACCAAATGTATTAGAGCATAGAACACGTTTCCAGTACTGTTCCCTATCAATAATTAATTGATCATCCGTTCTCATAGAATAAAACTCTAATAGAGAGAATTGGAAGTTCTGTCTAGCATACTCAATACCAGCATCTTCTATTACTTGTTTTATGCCTTCATTCCATCCGTGTCCTGTATAAACATAACATTCCCATCGTGACCATATACCCGAATCACCATAGGCAGAACCGACATACTTTCGGCCATTTGATTTATCAACAATAAGATACACACCCTTAACATTCAGTAAGGTAGTTTTCCAATCTAGGCGTTGATTTCTTATGATGTGTTCTATCTTATCAAAAGAATGTTCAATCTTATCAAAACCGCAGAATGTTTCTCCTGAGTACTCATATTCAAATATCTCGGCAACTTCCATATTTGTATAGTGTTTTTCGAAGAAGAATGATCTACCTCTTGCTCCTGGCCCTGCGTGTTTAATAAGAAGCCTGCCAATTAAATCACTATGTAGTACTTGTAATTTCAGTTCATATCCATCGACATGAGTATTGATAACTTCATATATACCACCAAATAGCCATCTGTTTTGTTGAGGATAAAATCTTATTAAACTGAAAATAAATTTTCTATTGAAGACGTTCTTACCATCTCTATACTCGTTCCAATTCTGCCATTCTTCTTTATCACGAACAAACACATCTAGAGGTTGTTCATCACCGTTATATACAGCAAAATGTACTTTATATTCATAATCATTTTGTATTTTCAAAATTGAATCTAGTGTAATCATGACCAAACCTTCTTAGGTTACAACCACATAAGATGATGCTGTTGTTATGTGTAACAGACTATTAAATGATATTTTAGTTAATCTCATTCAATTCCGTAGTTTTTTCTAGCAATACTTTCGCTTTTTGCTTTGTCGATTGAGTCACTAGTGGATTGATCGAATCGATTATTACTCTTAGTACTTCACAACAATCATTGTTTTTGAAGATACTTTTCATTTTGTTAGCTTTCGTGCGAGCGGTAACTTGCTTCCAGTTAATATTTTCGATAAGCATAATTTCAATTATATAATTCACATCCACTTCATCAAGAAAGTACTGATAGTATTCTACAAATGTTCGTTTACCCACTATTTTAAGATCACGAACAATACTTTCTGATTTAAATCTTTCAATGTATACATTACAACTTGATTTATCACATAACACTAATTTTATATCTCGTACACTCTCGTCATTAATTAAAGCCGTGTTAATTCTAAGTGTGTAACCTTTGTGAAATTTGTTGTACACCCCAAATTTCATTATTGCTTTATTCTGAATCATCAATGCGAGATCAATACTCATATCACCATTAAAAATTACAATCAAAAAATCATCTATCTGTCTTAATTCACGTTCACTGATTACACCAATCATTGTTGCGTTATTTTTTAATTGATTTCTTTTAGCCATTACTTGAATCTTGCGACCATCGGATGTTTTGAAGTCGTATCCTTCACCAAAAGAAGGTTTAAGAGCCATATTCATTTTATTTTTAACTAACCAAAATGTATATTCGGTTATCGGATTACTTCTTATCTTTAAAATTGATCTCCGTTCCAGCTCATCTAATGTATGCTGGTTTATCTGTATAAGTTCAGTGACAGTCAATTTTTTTAAGTCCATAAAACCTCACCAACATAGTCTTTTTTACTATATATATCATTAATCATATTGTCATTACTATAAGTATTTACATGGCATTAATTACTTACGAATTTAAGTGCTAAAAATCACTCTGCTTAGTACTTTCTACTTCGACATAACGCCACGGGTTACTAAATAGCTGATCCTAATATCGCTACACTTTTGCCTGACCGTGCTTCATGCCAGGGAATGGGCTTACCGTTTTCATAAAGTGCCGTACTTTGTTCAGTAATTGCCACATCGATAGACAGCTATGATTTCTGGTTATTGTGTCGTGTAATGCCTGCCATAACCGTTCTACGTGGTTCACCCACGGTGAGTAGATTGGTTGATAAATAACAATAAATTTTGGGTTCTTCTTCAGCCAACGAAGCGTTTCACGACTTTTATGGATGATGTAGTTATCAACGATCAGCGTGATCGTTTTTGCCCGCCGGTACGTGCTTTTTAGATGTTTTAACAAGCTGATAAATAACCCAGAGTTTTTACTGCTACTGCCGACGTAACTGACTTTTCCTGTGCCGCTGTGCAACGCGCCAGCCAGATAATATTTTTCGTTTTTCCCTGGCGTAATAACTCGCTTTTGTTGACCACGTAGCTGCCAGTCAGCACCTATTTTGGGGTTGAGATGGATATCGACCTCATCCCCGTAAAGCACGGGATGTTCGACGCTACACTCGCTTAGCGCCTCTGCGATAGCGGCCATTTTCTCTTCTTTATGCGGGTCGCGAATACGCAGCGTGGGGGCCGCTCTTCGCCAGACAAGTCCGGCAGAGGGAAGCCAGCGGCGAACGGTTGAAGCATGCAAACGGCACCCGGTTATTTCGTTGATTTTTATTGCTAACAGTTCAGTACTCCAGCGAGAACGCTGATAACCAAAATCTTCCGGCGAATGCTTAATCAGTTGACGCAACAGCACACAAATGTGCTCAAACGGCCAGCGTCGCCCACGGCCTGAGGGTAATGATTTCAGGCCTTCCAGCCCGTTAATTGTGAACCAATTAATCCAGCGTCCCAGCGATGAACGTGCGCAGCAAAGCGTTTTGGCAACGTCACTTATCTTGTCCCCACGATGAAGCATCAACAGCGCGGTGAGTCTGCGGGCATGGTTTTTATCACATGTTTTATGGATGGTTTTTTGCATCAGACGCCTTTCGGCGTTGGGTATCGGTGCTATGATCGGCATGACTCAGTCCGGTTGGTGATTTGGGATATTCAGCGATTGATCAGATCGCTTAAATCGGACTGAGTTCCCTTCTGGTGATCTACTATTTGGAACAGCTATTTAGATGAGAGTTCCAGAGGAGAGGAAAGCCTGTACTGGAATTTTTTGAGGAAAAAGAACATGCAGTTGAATGATTGGAATTTAACATAATGATGATGTTGAGTAGTCCTATCAAATCTAATCTACGGGAGAAAATTCATCCCTTCAGCGAACATTCGTTGCAATGCATGTGGTTTAACATTCAGTGGGTAATATCGGGTTGAAGCCCTAAGTTGCCAGTTTTGTTACCGTTAATTGACCAAAAAAGATCGATTAGTCGCAATGTTAATTCTCAGATTTTTATACTTTTTCCCTTCGTATATGTAATGTATACTTTCACTAAATTCCTTCATCATCAATGAGCGTTACGTGACCGCAGTCAAACAATCCTCCGTAGATAAGTTAGGCGAACTGGCCTATCAGACATTGCGACGAATGATCCTCGAAAAAACCCTTCGTAGTGGTGGTGCAGTGGTGGAGGGAAGACTGGTTGAAGAACTCAACATTTCACGTACCCCTTTGCGAGAAGCACTCCTGAGACTTGAAGGTGAAGGTTTACTTGTCCGGGGTAGCGGTCGTTCTTATTCCGTTCGCTTTATCAGCGCACAGGAATATTTTCAGACCATGAAGGTACGTGAACTACTGGAAACGGAAGCTATTACCCTTTCCCTAAGCAAGATAGGACCGGAAGTCATTGGACAACTTATCGTCCAGGTTCAGTCACTTGCGGCAGGCCAGCCTGAGCAAGCCTACTGGGAGGTTGACGATAAGGTTCACACACTGTTCGCTCAGCACTCAGGCAATGCGGTACTGGCCCGAATGATTGAGCATGCCCGCACTCAGAGCCGTATGTTTGAACTGATCACACCGTTTAACCGCATCGAAGAAGATCGGGAAGAACACCTTGCGATTCTTAATGCCTGGAAAAGTGGTGATCCCTCGCTGGCCAGCCAGGCCGTCAGGACGCACCTCCGAAACCTGTCGGCTTTCGTGATGAAAAGGCTGACTGAAGGCAATTAATTGCATAAGGGTATGCCGCAGTGCATACCCTTCATTACCTATTATTTGATTTGCCCGGGACAGCAGGGGCAACCCTCAACATGTAACGGGTTACGCACCTGGGCCCCGGGTTTGCTGCGCAATAACACCGACTGAAAGCTGAGCTTGCGATCGGCGTTCTTCTGGCAGATCGGGCAGGGCGCTGGTTCATCACGCACAGCAACTGAACGGCACAGTTCAAATGTGCCGCAGTCTGTACAGAGATAGTCATAATAAGGCATCGTATTCTCCTACCATTTGCCCACTTCACCGCGCGCTATAAAGCGGCCCTGTCCGGTTTTACCCACCCATTGTTCATCACTGACCAACAGCTCACCACGCAACATTACTTTTTTCACTTTTCCCTGCACCTGATGCCCTTCGAACAACGTGAAATCGACATCGCTGTGTTGCGTTGCTGCACTAATGGTGTGTTTTTCATTGGGATCGAAGATCACGATGTCGGCATCACTTCCCACGGCAATCGTGCCTTTCTGGGGGAACAGACCAAACAGCTTCGCCGGCGCAGTAGACATCAGTTCAACAAAACGGTTTAACGAGATTCGACCACTACGAACTCCGCCGTCGTACACGACGGTCATCCTTGTCTCTACGCCCGGTACGCCATTGGGAATTTTAGAGAAATTATTCGCGCCCAGCGGTTTCTGATTAATTTTTCCTAAGTGCCCCTCTTTCATACAATAGGGACAGTGATCTGTCGAAATCAGCTGGAGATCATCGGTCTTCAGTGCCGTCCACAGAGCGTTTTGCGCTTCTTTGGAACGCAATGGGGGGCTCATAACAAAGCGTGCCCCGTCAAAGCTGTCGGCTTCATCGCTGTCTGCATAAGAAGACTCATCAAAGAATAAGTAGTGTGGACAGGTTTCCGCAAACACCGGGATACCCAGGTCACGCGCTTCCACTACATGCTTCAACGCTTCCTTGGCTGAAAGGTGAACAAAATAGACCGGCGCTTCCGCCAGCTCAGCCAGCTTGATCCCGCGATGTGTCGCTTCCCCTTCCAGCAGTGCGGGGCGCGTAAGGGCATGATGGCGCGGGGAGGTGTGTCCCTGCGCCAGTGCTTCCTGAATAAGTAACTCCACGATGGTGCCGTTTTCAGCATGCAGCGCCACCATTCCGCCATGCTGACCGACCAGACGCATAGCCTGGAAGATAGCGGCGTCGTCGGACATCACCGTACCCGGATATGCCATAAACATTTTAAAACTGGAGACGCCCTCATGACGGATGGCATAGCGCATATCCTCCAGTACCTGCTTATCCACCTCAGTAATAATGACGTGGAAACCATAATCAATGCTGGCGACGTTATCTGCTTTCGCCTGCGCACGTTCAATGGCTTGTAATGGGCTGGTGCCATGCTCCTGTAAGGCGAAATCGATAATGGTCGTCGTGCCTCCATAGGCGGCTGATCGAGTCCCGGATTTGAAATTATCCGCCGTCACCGAGGGGCCGAAAGTGTTTTCCATGTGGGTATGGCAGTCCACGCCGCCCGGGAACAGCATCATGCCGGCTGCTTCAATGACATGGCAGCCTGCGACAGGTTGCAGGTTCAGTCCAATACTGACGATCTTTTCATTTTCGATGAGAATATCGGCGTGATAGTCATCCACTGCCGTGATAATCCGCCCACCGCGAATCAGAGTGCTGGTCATGTAGTTCTCCGCTTATGCTTAAGAGGTAACGGTAAAGGATTGTGCAAAGGCCAGCGCTGCCGCTAACCGTTCGCGCTGTGCGTCATCAACAGGTGGCACAGGTGGACGTGGCATCGCATGGGGAAGATGTCCGGCGAGATATAAGCAGGCTTTCAGGCGTGCATTTGCATGGGTTCCGGGCCACGTGCCGTAAATCTCTTTCGCCAGCGGATAGACGAACTGATGCAGGCGCTGTGCTTCGGCCAGATTTTTCTCCTGCACCGCGTTATAGAGCGCTACCACCAGTTCCGGCACCACAGCAGCAAGACTGACCAGGCTGCCGTCAGTACCCAGGGTAAAACAGGTCAGGAGATGTTCATCGCCAGAAGCCATCACCGCCACGTGTGGCGCAACTTCACGAACCAGCCGCAGGTTTGCCTCATAGGTTGCCGTTTCCCAGCTTCCTTCTTTAACTGCGACGACATGGGGCAAGCACACCAACTGTTTGAGTAAAGCGGGTGGATAAGCCATCCCGCCGCAACCGACGCCGGCCTGGTAAAGCATCATCGGTAGACTGGCGTTCTCGTTGGCGATTCGATGATGGTTAAGTACCGTTTTATCATCCGTAGAGAGCGTCCAGGAGTAGGGCGGGAAAAGCAGCAGGGCATCAGCGCCGGCAGCTTTGGCATCGTCTGCCTGCGCCTGGGCGTCATAGCTGTCTTCAGCGTTAAGACCGGCGACCAGCAGAGTCTCCGGTGGGCATACCTGCCGGGCCAGTGTGATTACCCGACGTTTTTCCTCCAGGGTAAGTGCAAAGTTCTCACCCGCATGGCCGTTAATTAACAGGCCACGTATGCCGGGCACCCGCGAAATCTGCTGTAAATGCGCGATGAGGTTCGTTTCATCTATGTGACGGCCAGATTCATCCATTGGACAGACCGTGGCTGCATACACACCCTGGTAGTGGTGTAACTCTTTCATTTTATTATTAGCCTCTGGATTATTAAGCGACCACGTTGTCAACATTGGGCAGGAGTCGTGAGGGATCAAACAGCGGCATTTCTGGCTGCTGACCTAAAATCTGTTGTGCCAGCAGCTTGCCCATATAAGGTCCGCTGGTATAACCGGAGTGAACGCAACCAATCACATACAATTCCGGATGCTGTGCAATTGAACCTATCATCGGCATGGCATCGGCCGTTTCTGATTCCAGCCCCAGCCAGATGCGTGAGACCCTGGCGGCAGCCAGCGCCGGGACGGCGTGTTGCCCCAGCCTCAAGTTGCCGATCAGGTTCTCAGGGATGGTTTCTCTCCCGCCCAACTCACGGGAACCGATGCCTTGCCAGCCACCACCAATGACCACAGTGCCATTGGCAAATTGCTTCATAGAGAGCAGTCCGTTAGCGATACTCAATACAGAGCGCATAACAGGGGGCATTCTTTCGGTAACGATCAGCTGATTTATCAGTGTCTTGACCGGTATCGTGATGTCCATCATCGCCAGCATAGGTTCCAGCCACACGCCGCCCGCCAGCACTAACCGAGAAGCATTGATGCTCTGGCTACGATCTTCAGTTGAAACGCGGTAGCCCACTTTTTGCTGTTCAATATGGCCGACCGAGAACTGTTCAATGATGGTCACACCGGCGTCGCGCAGCGCCGAGTGAAACGCACGACCCGTGAGGTAAGCGCTGGCGAAGCCGTCAATCTCACAAAAGGCGGCGGCCTTTATCGAACCGTTGATGTTGGGGTCGACCTTGATTGCTGCCTGCGGTGAAATCACAGAGATATCTGCACCAAATTCACGACGTGCGGCGGCTCGTTCCTCCAGCATCGCCACTTCGGCATCCGTAAAGGCGAGGGATAAGCCAGGCACAGGCGTTGCCAACACCCCCTGACCCAGCCATGTTTCCGGCCGCATCCACATTTCCCAGGCTTTCATTGCGTAAGGCACCAGTGCTGCCCGGGTCATATGCAGGGTTAACGTTCCGGCATTCACGCCAGATGCGCCCCGGCACAGGGCATTGCGCTCCAAAACCGCCACGCGCATCCCGGCTTTCGCAAGAAACAAGGCGGTTGAGCACCCCATCACGCCGCCACCGACGATACACACATCAAAGTGTGAAGAAGAGAAAAGTCCGCTCACAGTGGCGCCGCCTTAGGAATAGGAATATCCGCGTAGTCGTACTCGCCGGTCATATCACTGATGGTCAGCGGGCGCAGCGGCGTGCGGGGCGAGAAAATCCCGACGGTTTCACGCGTCACGCCCAGTTTTGTTGCTAAAATTTCGGCGGCAATATCACCACAGGTTCTTCCCTGGCATGGGCCCATCCCGCAGCGTGTCCAGGCTTTCAACTGGTTAACATCATGCGCTCCCGCCTCTCCAGCCTGTTCAATCTCAGCACGCGTCACGTCTTCACAGCGGCATACCACCGTATCCGGCGGAATAGCGGTGACGTGCCCCTCACGTAACGCCATCATCGCCGCCATTTTCTGACCAAAAGCCGCGGCCTGCTGCCAGGCTTTATTGATGGTCTGTGCTTCAGAAGCGGGGGAGTCATCACCGCGAAGCAAAGCGGCACAGGCTAGGCCGACTCGCTTACCCTGTTCTGTCGCTGCAGCGGCACCCCGAATCCCCGCACTATCACCCGCAACGAACAACCGTTCACGAGTGGTCTGACCGTTTTCATCGGTCTGCGCAATCCAGCCACCTGCGGCACGAGAATAGTGATGTTTTGCGTGCAGTAAGCGCGTGACATCGGAAGAGGGCGTCAGGCCGTGTCCCACGACAACACAATCCACCAGAATCTCAATATGTCGGCCGGTGACAGGGCGTGCCGAGGCATCACAGGGGGCAAATTCGGCCAGTAACTGCTCACCCTGCGCGGTCACTTTTACCAGCGTATGGCGTGAATAGATCGGGGTTCTGGCCCGTAGGACAGGCAGGCTGTAATTCAGGCTTTGCTTAAATATGGCTGGGCGGCTCAGTAGCGCAGACGCGTTTTTAAGCCACTCGCTGCGTGACGAAATATCGACAATCGCTTTTACCACTCCACCCGCCTTAAGGGTTCCGCCTGCTACCGCCGCCAGCAAGGGGCCGCAGCCCGCTACAAGCGTGGTTTTACCCGGCAGGGTACGTTGTGATTTGAGTAAGATCGTTGCGGCTGCCAGTCCTATCACTCCCGGCAGCGTCCATCCTTCAAACGGCACCACACGCTCTGTGGTGCCGGTAGCCACCAGCAGCATGTGGGTAGTGCAAGAAACAGAACCTTCCGGTCCAAGTGCATCCACACGGTAGTCACCCGTTACCGCCCACACGACATGCCCCAAAAAGGAGCGGACATTGCTTCGCGATAAAGCATCACGCAGGTTTTCGCCGGTCCTGACTTCAGAGCCATCCATTTTTTGGTCAGACAAGATTGGCGCACGGTAAACCTGTCCGCCTGCGGCCTCATTTTCATCAAACAATGCGACACGCAGTCCTTTTGCTGCAGCCATTAACGCGGCGGATACCCCTGCCGGGCCGGCGCCTAGCACAATCAGGTCATAATGATTCATAAGGATCAATTTCCAGCACTGAATAAACAATCAGGTCCGCCCTGGCCTCAGTTTTGCAAGCTAAAACCCGCTTACCCTCCACCATGACCAGACACTCCTGACACGAACCCATCAGGCAAAACATTCCTCGAGGCTGATGTAGATGAGGACTAAAGCGCAACGTTCTGACGCCGCTGGAAAAAAGCGCGGCGGCAATACTCTGGCCTGGTAACGCCATATATCCCTGATTGTTGAAAACGAACTGAACGTTTTTTCCTGAAATGTGCTGCATAAAGTCTTCCTTTCTGGTCGACAACTGCTCATTGAGGCTTGACAAGATGGAACGCATGGTATCGTATATTAATCGTATATGTAAAGCATACGAAACTTATATCGTTGGTAATTTGCCAACACTAGGGTAAGCAATCAGTTAATCTCAGGAGTTAAATAATGAATAAAATTAGCATGTTGGGAAGGCTGGCTTTGGCAGGTTGCATTGCCAGCGCATTGATGAGCGCAACACCGGCCAACGCAAGACCGCTGGAAGAAATCATGAAATCTAAAACACTCATCGTCGGCGTTAACCCGAATTTGCCGCCGCTGGGGGTGTATGACGATAAGAATCAGATTTCAGGTTTCGATGCGACAGTGGCCAAAAAAATTGCCGATGCAATGGGTGTCAAACTGGAGCTGGTTGCTGTGGGATCGAACGACCGTGTGCCCTTTATCATGTCGGATAAAATCGATGCGGTGATGGGCGGAATGACGCGTAATGACGATCGCATGAAAGTGGTGGATTTTACCAATCCGGTCAATACCGAAGTGCTGGGCATTCTCACTACCGAAAAAAAACCGTTTAAAAAATGGCAGGATTTAAATGACCCATCCGTGAAAATGGTGCAGGTCCGCGGCACAACCCCAATCAAATATATTCAGGATAATATCCCTAAGGCACAGCTGTTGATCCTCGATAACTACCCGGATGCGGTGCGGGCCATTTCGCAAGGGCGCGCAGATGCTCTGATTGATGTGCTCGATTTCATGCTGGATTACACCAAAAAATACCCTACTAAATGGCACGTCGTCGATGAGCCTATCGAAGTGGATTATGACTGCATCGCAGTCAGCAAAGGCAATACAGCACTCCGCGAAAAACTAAACACTGAGATTGCCGCACTTCATCAGTCTGGGTTTATCGGCTCCAGCTGGAATAAATGGTTTGGTCACGCCATGTTGCATGATCCGACCGCCTCGCCAACGAAATACTGAGTTTCGTTTCAATTACATCGGGCGTCCGCATTCCGGGACGCCCTTGCTTGAGCGCCGTGCTGATGAATCTGAATTTTTTTCCCATTCTTAACCAGTTACCATACCTGTTAGGAGGAGCCTGGATAAGCCTGCAACTTGCGGTGCTGGCTTTCGCGCTGGGTATGATAATTGCGATGTTCTGTACCAGCATCCTCCGCTATGGTCCAAAGGTGACAGGAAAGTGCATTAATGGTTACGTGATTTTTGCTACTAACACCCCTCAGCTTGTGCAGATCTATTTTCTGTTCTTTGCGCTACCGGAAGTGGGGATTTTGTTGTCGCCCTTTACGGCTGTACTGATTGGCGCCACCTTCAATGCTGGTGCCTATTTGTGTGAAATTCAACGCGCCGGGTTTGACTCGGTACGGCGTCTGGAAATTGAAGCAGCGGAAGTATTGGGTTTCTCTCGTATCCAGGTCATTCGATACGTCATTCTTCCCCATGTTATTAAAGTGATGTTCCGTCCACTCTCCAACCAGTTCATCGTCATGACGCTGGGGACCTCAATGGCCTCCATGTTTGGCGTTGAAGAGCTCACCGGTCGTACCTATAACCTGAGTTCACAAACCTATTTGTCAGTGGAATCCTTCTCAGTTGCAGCGGTAATTTATATCGCGATAACTATTCTCGCGACGTTTGCTTTAGCCGTTATGGGACGTTATCTGTTCCGTGTCAGGACGGGAGTATTTTGATGGGTTACATCAACTGGGCTGAAATCACGGGACTGTTCTCGTACTACAACCTGCTGCTGTTATTTAAGGGGCTGGGTATCACCCTGGCGCTGTCGGCATTTGGATGCCTGATTGGTTTTCTGGCAGGCTTTGTACTGGCGGTAGTCATTAACACGAAAGCGGCCATCCTTGGACCGATACGCAGCGTGGTTCACGTTTACTTCTTTATTTTTCGACGCATTCCCTTTCTGGTGACGTTATTTCTGGTGTTTTTCATCAGCCAGTACTCCGGACTCCGTTTCTCTACCTTTACCGTCGCGTTGATCAGCGTCTGTATTATTGCAGCAGCGTATCTGGGAGAGATCATCCGAAGCGGACTGGAGTCGGTGCACCCTAATCAGTGGGAAGCTGCAGTTACCCTGAATTTTTCGTACCTGCAGATGCTACGCCACGTCATCATTCCTCAATCCATGATCGTGGTTATTGCACCTACCTTTAGCTTCTTCGTTATGTATATCAAAGACACAACGTTGGCTTCGCAGATTGGCGTAATGGAACTGACCTCCGCCAGTAAAATCCTGTCCGACAAGGGCTATTCCGCCACGCTGGTGTATGCCGTGGTTCTTATACTTTATTTTATTGTGTCTTATCCATTATCGCGTCTGGGTAAGCGTCTGGAGAGAAAAATTGCCACAGCTCGACATCATTAATTTAAAGGCCGCGTATAACGATCAGCCGGTACTGGAGAACGTCACCTTATCCGTTGAGAAGGGCGATATTGTCAGTCTGATTGGCCCTTCTGGCTCCGGCAAAAGTACGCTACTGCGCGTGCTTATGGGATTACTGCTGCCAAAAGAGGGCCAGGTTCTGCTGAAAGATAAACCCGTAAATTACACCAGCAAAAGTGAGCTGCGTCAGTTACGTGAGTCGATTGCTATCGTATTTCAGCAATACAACCTTTTTCAGAATATGACGGTGCTGGAAAACGTCATGATCACCCCGACCAAAATTAAAGGCTGGCCAAAAAAGCAGGTGGAACAGGACGCGCGTCGTTTACTGGAACGTGTAGGGCTGTCGCATCGTATTGATGCTTACCCGGACCAGCTTTCTGGAGGCCAACAACAGCGCGTGGCGATTGCGCGTGCTCTTGCGTTGAAGCCCACGATATTGCTACTGGATGAGGTGACGGCAGCGCTTGACCCGGAGATGGTGAACGAAGTGCTTGATACCATCCGTGAGCTTGCTTCTGAAGGGATCACCCTGTTCATCGTTTCCCATGAAATGAGTTTTGTCCGTGAGGTTTCATCGAAGGTGGTGTTCATGGCTGATGGCCAGGTAGTTGAAACCGGATCACCACGACAGATGTTTGATGCGCCTACCCATGAACGCACTCGCCAGTTCGTCAGTAAAATTTTACGTCATTAACAGCAGGAATATTCTTTGAACAAGCATGTTTTCAGTCAGATAAATCCTCCGCAGCGGCTTTTGATGGGGCCCGGTCCGATCAATGCAGATCCTCGCGTGTTACGCGCTATGTCGGCTCCGCTTATTGGACAATATGACCCTGCGATGACAGCGTATATGAATGACGTCATGATGCTATATCGTTCCGTTTTCCGCACTGACAACCCATGGACGCTCTTGGTCGACGGCACTTCACGTGCTGGTATTGAAGCCATTCTGGTCTCCGCGATCCGGCCAGGTGACAAAGTCCTGATACCGATTTTTGGCCGTTTTGGCCACTTATTGTGTGAAATCGCACGGCGTTGTCAGGCTGAAGTACATACCATCGAAACGCCCTGGGGAACGGTGTTTGCCCCTGATCAGATTGAAGATGCGATTAAACGCATTCGGCCAGCACTGTTGCTCACTGTTCATGGTGATACTTCTACGACCATGCTGCAACCGCTGGACGAGTTAGGGGGCATCTGTCAGCAGTACGGCGTGTTATTTTATACCGACGCCACCGCGAGTCTCGGCGGTAATGTGTTTGAAACCGACGCCTGGGGATTAGATGCCGTCTCTGCCGGAATGCAAAAGTGCCTTGGTGGTTCAGCTGGAACATCCCCCATTACGTTAAGTGAAGCCATGGCAGACACGATTCAACGACGGCGCCATGTGGAGCAGGGCATTCGCGATGCCAGTCATGATGACGGAGATGAACAGATAATTTCGTCCAACTATTTTGATCTCGCAATGGTCATGGATTACTGGGGCAGTGAACGTCTCAATCACCATACAGAGGCGACCTCGGCCCTGTATGGGGCTCGCGAATGTGCTCGGTTAATATTGAACGAAGGGATTAATGAAGGTGTTGCACGACACCAACTGCATGGCGATGCATTACGTGCTGGCATTGAAGCGATGGGACTGGAGGTCTTCGGTGATCCCATTCATAAAATGAATAACGTGCTGGGCATTAACATTCCTGAAGGCCTGCATGATCTGCAAGTCAGGGAGTGCATGTTAAATGATTTTGGCATCGAAATCGGCACCTCATTTGGCCCATTAAAAGGGAAAGTGTGGCGAATTGGCACCATGGGTTATAACGCCCGAAAAGATTGTGTGCTGCAAACTCTCGCTGCGCTGGAAGCTACATTAAACCGTTTTGGTTTTAAGACGGTTCAGGGTAAATCACTGGAAGCTTCGTGGGATTTCTATGGAAAAGTTTCAGCCAGTCACACTGTGTAGATTTTGAGGCATCTTAAAGCCATAGCTAACGAACTGATGGTATTTCTTGAGACAATCCAAACGAGTCACAGTTGAGTATTAACCCCAAGCAGTACAAAAATGCTCCTTGGGGGATGTATGGCTAAGGTAAAGATTAAAACCAAAAGCACACTTCTCATTTAACATAACAAGTATTATCCGAACTAAATTTGTTACTCCAATGTTACTCCAAAGCGCTAATGTCGTGTCTAACAATTCACAGATGTCGTCCCTGAACTAGTCTTAAATCTCCCAGTCTCAGCTCAGGATGCAGACTTTATGTTGGTGACCATGACAGATAAAGATCTATACCGGCTCGGCATCATTCAGCGCGTTCACGATCACACTCTGCTGCAGCGTGAAGCTGCACGCCTCCTCGAACTCACCGACCGTCACTGCCGTCGTCTTCTCGAACGTTACCGACGGTCAGGCCCGCTTTCGATCACTAACCGCCGCCGCGGCATGCGTGGTAATCATCAGCTGCAGCCTGGGGTTGCTGAGCTTGCGCTGTCCATCATTCGTGAACGCTACGCTGATTTTGGCCCCACGCTGGCCTGCGAGAAGCTGGCTGAACTGCATGATCTGGTTCTCGCTAAAGAGACTGTCCGCAGGCTCATGACTCAGTCAGGATTATGGATCCCACGTAAGCTTCGGGCGCCTAAAATCCATCAGCCCCGTTATCGGCGCGCCTGCACCGGTGAACTGGTTCAGATTGATGGCTGCGATCATCACTGGTTCGAGGATCGCGGCCCTGCATGCACGCTGCTGGTGTATGTCGATGACGCAACCAGCCGGCTGATGATGCTTAGCTTTGTCCACAGCGAGTCCACGTTCACCTATTTCAACGCCACCCGCGCCTATCTTGAACGTCATGGACGTCCCCTGGCATTTTACAGCGACAAGGCCAGCGTTTTTCGCATTAACAACCCTCACGCTCACGGTGGCAGCGGCCAGACTCAGTTCGGTCGGGCTTTGGAGACACTGAACATTACGGGGATTTGTGCCAACAGCAGCCAGGCCAAGGGGCGCGTTGAACGTGCACATCTTACGTTGCAGGATCGGTTGGTGAAGGAGCTGCGTTTGAGGAATATCAGCACACCGGAAGCCGCCAATGCCTTTGCCGATGAATATATGGCCGACTATAACCGGCGTTTTGCCAAACCGCCGCGGCATGACTTTGACGTTCACCGGCCGCTGGAAATGGAGGATGATCTGGATGCTATCTTCACATGGCGTGAACCGCGCCGCATCTCAAAAAGCCTGACATTACAATATGATAAGGTATTGTATTTGTTAGAGGATAACGAACTAAGCCGTCGTTTACAGGGAAAATACGCAGAGGTCTGGCAATACCCGAATGGCACGATTGAGCTGCGGGCAAACGGGACTTCCCTACCCTTTACCACTTATGACCGGCTGGGGGACATTGATGAGGGAGCCATCGTGGACAACAAGCGGCTGGGCCGGACGCTGCAGATGATAAAACTGGTGCAGGAACAGCGGGACAACACGCGCTCGCAGGCACTGCCACGTCAGGATGGAGAAGCATCGAGAAGAAAAAAATCACCGGGCAAGAAGTCTCAGCGCTCGCTGAATCAGGACGACATTCTGGAAGCTTTGACGCAGTTACAAACGCAGTCAGAATCCATCTTTGGCAAACCTGGCTAAACCAGACGGTGCTTTATCAGACGGACATTTTAACTTAGCCAAAAGGCGGACATTTAAAACCAGCCTAAACAAAATTTGTAGTAGCTAAATTGAGATGTCCGCTTAGGAGATGCGGATGTTTTGTTGGACTCGTTATGTTGTGATCCCAAGGTGTTGCCGATACTTCTCTGGACTCATTGCACCCAATGATATTTTAATTCGCTTCTCGTTATACCAGCGTATGTGCCTATCCAGGAAGCAGATAAATTCTTCCTGCGTCGTGCTCGCCCAGTTTCTGCCATAGTACATTTCATTTTTGACCCGCCCGAAGAAGCCTTCACACGCCGCGTTATCCGATGAGCAACCTTTGCGCGACATGGACCTTTTAAGACCCGATGCATTGATACGATCCAACCAACCCGGCCATCGATAATGGCCGCCTCTGTCGCTATGTATCACCGGTTTTTCATTTTCTCTGAGCGTATCGAGCGCGTCGTCGAGCATGCCATTCACCAGTTTTGCGTCCGGGCGTGTTCCTATCGACCAACTCACTGTAAGTATCCCAGCTTTAGGGGTTTGAGGGCCAATGGGGCGAAAACCTACGCTAAGCGACAGGAAATAAAATAAAAACCTTATTAAACAATTGGTTGTTCTATCATAATAAGATGCAATCAGTGACTACCACCGACCACTGTTATGATTCGGTGGCAGTTCATTTATAAGTTATCCTACTTGAGACTCACGATAATTATTCTTTATGAAGCTATGGAAAAATTTACCGTGTGATTCTGCCCCATCAAACTCGTACCAACTTGTAAGCGAGAAATCATAGTAGTTCCAGACAGCACCACTATTAAATTCAATTTCTAATGTAGAAATAGATTCGTCGTACCCGATACTCCGAATCATGCTTGATGAAATACCTCTTCGTTCCATTTTACACTCCTTTGGTTATATTTTCTGTTCACGTATTTTAGTTACAACAATTTTATAATTATCAGCATCGAGAGGAAATGTTTTTGTCCAACATTCAATTAACTTTGGATCTTCACTGGTTGGTCTTGGGTGATTCAATTTCAATCGAACTCTAGATGGAATTTTTATAGCCTCACCTGAAATAACTGCCTCACCTATACGCAAAGATGAAAGAAGATCCATAAGACTATTTAGATTATCGGGGGCTGATGATTTCACTATAGATTGATCACTTGAATTGGTAAGCCTAAGAGCTATCAACGTGCCAATTTGGGAAATTATAGTCTCTGACAACTCTGAGGGGCGTTGAGAAATGACTAGCGCTCCTACGCCAAATTTTCTCCCCTCTTTAAATATTTTTTCAACTGCGGATTTTGAATAATTACTCTTGTCATTTTTCCCTAAATACGTATGAGCTTCCTCGAATGCTAAGAGTAGTGGCCTTTGCTTACCGGTATATGACTCTTTACGCCCCAGAACATGCTGTCGTAAACAAATCTTGTAATCAAGCCTATGGTTATATCTAACACCTCAAATGGTACACCGCTAAGATCTAGTATTGTTAATCGCTGCTCACAGCCTATCCAGTCAGCTAGTAAATCATGCAAATCTTTTTCTGAATCTGCTGTTTTGTAATCACCTGGATTGAACAGAAAATCGTATCGGGTATCTCTGAGTCGAGAAAGTAATTTCTTTTCATAAGAAAAATACTCTGCGTGTTGAGATTTATATGGAGCTATATTGCCCATTACATATGCTTCAAAGGTTGCCGGAGTCAATGTTTCTGCATCCCCAGCAGCCAGTTCATTTGCTGTATCTCTAGTTTGTTCATCTTTCTTTGCAGAAGAAAATGATGCATTAAGTAACCAATTCATCTCATACCATAGCTGCCTAGCGCTAAATGGAATAGGTGAGTCGGCTGTGATAAGATTTTCATTAACAATCCCAGCTTTTAAATTTAAGTTTTCTTTCTTAAGCTTTGTTACAAGATCTCTCAGTAAACGATATTCTATTCTTTGTTCATCGCGATGATCAGCACCTACAAGAAAATAGGCAAGTTCTTCAAAGGTCATAAGCCAAAATGGTATCACCAATGGGGATGCTACTTCGTTAATTCGAAGTACTTTGGCATCAGGAAATGCAGAAGCATATTCACCGTGTGGGTCAACCAATATAATTCTTGAGCCAACATAACCATGTAGAATAGATTTCAAAATACTGACGGTAGTATTTGACTTCCCGCTACCGGTTGAGCCTAAAATACCACAGTGACGTAAAATTAAGTTATGAGTATCTACATAAACACCTAAATTTTCAGATGAAGAATGTTTTCCAATTTCAATGGAACCGGCATCCTTTTCACCATCATTATAGATGATAATTTAATTGCGATCCGCTATCGCCTTACGGAAGTAACGCAATAAAGAAAGTGATAGGGGAATACGAATCTCAAACGTAGAAATTTAATAGGGAGGTTGTACATGTACGGTATATTTGAGTTTTATATGTTCGTTTTTTTCCTCTTTTCTATTTCTTGCTTAGTATTTTTACGTCACAATGCGGTAAAAAATTAAGCGTGATAGTGAAGAAGATGTAATAAAAAAAACAGCAAGAAGAGTATAGAAAAAATAAAAAAATATAATTTCTATATCTAATATGATCCGGAGGATTTTACTTTACCATCATTGATGAAGCTTTCTGGAGCAGGGTATTGCAGATGGTATTATTGACGTTCCGGAAATTCATTAAAGAATTCTTCGCCGGAAATGTCCAAAAATTTGGCGTTGAAACCTAATAAATAATGTTTCGAGGGGTGACTGTGAGCAAGCTAATATTTCGCAGAATAGGCGGCGTAGTACGACCTATTACCGTTGATGATGTCATTGATTCAGAGAGACAGTATCAACATGAAAATCGCACCCCTAAGTATGATGTAAAAAATAGACGCTATGACTCGCTGACTTCTTTTGTAGTTCCAAATGTTAAATGTAATGAGTGCGGGATGTATGTTTTTTACTATGAAAACCAAAATGGAGCTCGGGTATTGTTCGATTTCCTAGGTCCTCCCTGGCCAGTGCATCCCTGCTATCTGGCTGCACAGGATAAGCCGAATGTACTAAACATCCCTAAAAAAGAGGAGGGCTGGCATCCCGTTATAATACAGAAGGCTATAAATCTATCAGGTGGAGGAATACGGATCCAGGCTTGTGATGGGGACAAAATCATACGCTTTGAATTCGATGCCAGTACCTTCTTGCGCTTTAAATGTTCACCTGATGCTATTTGCACAATGTTATGCTTTATTAATCCTAGAAAACGTTCTTCAGTGCAGGTACATAATGGAAAAAAAATGTACCAGACTCACTTTGATGAATTAAAAAAACATGAAAAGGTGAAGTTCTATGCAGAAAGTAATGATGATCTGGACTCACCTATTATAAATTATGACGTTTCTCTCAATAGGGATGAAGTTAACACAACGTTAAAATTTAAATTTGGTCAAAAAGACTATACTTACCATATATTAAACAAAGTAATGGATGTGCATTTTAGCATTCAAGATACACCATATATTTGTTGTAATAATATAAATGATAACATTAATTTATATTTTTTCGGAAAAAAAACAGGTTGTCGATTTGACTTAGATCCACAAACGGATAAGTTAGTACGAGCAGAAGAATATGAAGACTATTTTTTAATTATAACAACCACACATTCAGAAGACGATCACCTTATCCTGAAAGGAATGTATAAAGGAGAACGCATAACCGTAGTATCGCAAGATATTAAATTCAGACGGAATCAGACATTTATTAATAGCATTCGTAATAAAAGTACTTCTGTCTTTCTCATAAAAAGCTTTATGACTGAAAATGGGACAGACTCTCGTCTTTTGCTGACCAAAGATAAAAATGGTGAGTTGCGATATAATGGAAGTGTTGTTTATAGAAAAAAGATACTTTCCATCAATAAATCCCAAGAGAAAATGAATTATCACTATGATTTATCCTCTTTGATAAAAGAAAATGATGGGGAACTGCTCAGGCATTTGGATGACACATCACTTATTAAGGTAAAGGTCTTAACTCTTAAGCTTATCTCACTGGATGAGTTATTGGTCTCTTTAATATTTAAAACCGTTGAAATCCCTCTCATAATTAAGTCCCATAAACTCGCCATACGCCAATTGGATATTGATTTACGTGCCGTTGGAACGAATATCCGTATCAGAAGAAATAGTGAAAGTGAAGTTATGTTGTATGTAAATAAACAATTAATTGGAGCGTTTTCATTACCCGTTAAAAAAAACACTGTATCTCTGTCTATAAAGAGAGAGATCACAAAAACACCCGACATTCAAAGCGCCATTAACAACAGAGCAAAAGATATTGATGTCTCAAGCCATGCGTTAGCCCATGCATTTCTTGCCGCACTGAAAAAGCCAGGAAAATGAACCTCGCTTAAGCGAGGCTCATTTAATGTATTAGCGGAGTTTGTGCATGTGGGGATGGAACAACATGCGAAATATCCACAGTTTCACGCGCTTTGCTAAGATCGTAAGTTGCCTGCATAGCAAGCCAAAGGCGGGCGGCTATACCTAAACCAGCCTCCAGTCGTACCGCCATCTCTGGACTGATCGCCGTTTTACCTGCTGCTACCTTGCTCAAAGCCGATGGTGAAATGCCTAAATCTCGGGCCAGTGAACGCAGCGTGATATTATAATCTTCAAGATATTCCGTTATTAATCCGCCTGGGTGCGGTGGATTGAACATGGCCATTAATGGTAATCCTCTAAATTAAGTATGTAGGCATCCCCGTCTCTAAATTCGAAGGTGATCCGCCAGTTCGCACGAACAGTTATCGAATACAGATTTTGTTTATCACCCTTTAGTGGATGTAATTTAAAGTTTGGATAAAGCCTAAAGTCGTCGGTGGTTGTTGCCTCATCAAGTACGAGTAAGCGGAGTTTAATGCGTTCAGCATCTTTAGCTTGCACACCGCTTACGTCCCCTTTTTCATAGAGTTTTTGCAGCCCTTTGTGCTTCCAGCTTTTTATCACGTTAATGGGTTCCTGTTTCTTTATAGGAAACAGTATAGCATGTGTTTCCTGGTGGGAAACATTTTTTTTACTGATTCTTTACGACTAAGGCAAACGCTCGGGCCTCCCTTACCCGTTTGGGGATTTCCGTGATTCTCCCCAATGGCCTGTATTCGCCCGTCCTATCCGCTATAATCCCCGTGGGCTGCGGGCTTGCATACCTTGCGGCCGGCGGCGGCACCGTTCCGGGCGCGTTGCGGATGCCGCCGCCATTTTGATTTTTACGCACATTTCGTTATTTCCCCAATCCACATCCTGACCGATCACCGATTTATTCCTGTCGTTTCTGCCCCGCATTTGCCACAAACTACTTCGTGTTAATTGCTCACAGTTATTCTTCTGATCGGATCCCAGCTGTAACGATATGATTATGTCTCTCTTCGTCGGCAAAGGAACCGCGTTTTTCTGGAAAGGATGCTGAGCAACGTCATCATTACGTCTGCCTAAGCATGGCCACCGCGTCGGCGCCGGGCATGGAGAACTGCACCCGGTGGCGCGCCGCCACGTCCAGCGCAAATATCCGCGTATAGACCTCGGTGGACTTCATGCTTTTGTGCCCCATCAGCCCCTGCAGCACCTTCAGCGGCACCCCGGAGTACAGCATGTGCATGGCGTAGCTGTGCCGCAGCGTGTGCGGCGTGACCGGTACCGAGAACGTGACGCCGTCACCGGCGGCGCGGGCCACCGCGTCGTTCAGCCAGGTGCGCACCGTGCGGTCGGTCACCTCCCAGATCCGCGCCGGCTCCATGCGGCCGGTGCGCTTGTTTTTGCGCTCGAGCGGAATGCGCAGTGTGGCAATCATGCTGTTGAGCCGGTTGAGATACTGGTTATCGGACAGCGGGACCAGCCGGTGTGGCACGATCTTTTTCGACGGCGCGCCCGGTCCGCGCGCGGCCTTTTCCTGCCGCTGCTTCAGCGTGGCCAGCGATACGTAGGGATACGGCGGCGTGAGGGTAAAATCCGCCCGCGTCAGTGCCAGCCCCTCGTTAATGCGCGCGCCGGTGTTCCACAACGTATCGACACAGGTCTGCTGGTACAGATCCGGCAGATAATGCAGCAGTGCGCCCACCTCCACGGCCAGCAGGTACTCCGGCATGTCGCCGTGGGCCTGGGCCATGCGGCGCAGGGCCAACGCGGCCGGGTAATCAATCGTCGCCGGCATAGGCACAGCGGCTACCGTCTGAAACTGCCCCTGCAGGACGGGAAACTGAGTAGGTTCGGTCATAGGGATAGCCTCACTCTTGGGGACTCCGGGCCCAGGCACGATGGTCTCCGGTTAATCATTGATGTCATGGTATTTCGGCAGTGCATATTCTGGCCTATCGTGAACACTCATTCTGGCAGAACGTGAACGCACTTTCTGGTTTCGCGTGAACGCGTATTCCGACGGAAAATACCACGATTTTGCACCATGGCCAGAATCACTGTTCATTTTGCCAGAATCGGTGTTCACCTGACCGGAATTGCTGTTCACGTTTCCAGAATCATTCTTAACGCATTGATTTTTGCTGCTATATCTATCCCTTTCATTACAGGGGGTGATATATGCCAAACAAGAGAATCGCAATGCGTAAAATCCATGAAATTTTAAGGCTGCGTTTTGAGGTCGGCCTGTCATTCCGTCAGATAAGCCAGTGCGCCGATGTCAGCACAGGTGCCATCCAGAAAATGCTCAAACGCCTTGAGGCCTCCGGGATCTCCTGGCCGTTACCAGAGGGGATGTCAGAGCCCAGGCTTGCCAGCATGCTGTATCCGGACTCTGACAGTCGTCCCGGTGCGCTGGAAGATCCTGACTGGGCTAAAATCCATATGGAGTTGCGTAAGAAAGGCGTCACCCGCCACCTTCTGTGGGAAGAGTATTGTCAGCGGATGCCGATCCGGGCGTACAGCTACTCACAGTTCTGCTGCCGCTACCAGACCTGGTCCCAGTCACAGAAGCGCTCCATGCGCCAACAGCATCTCGCTGGTGAAAAATGCTTTATCGACTACTGTGGGCCCACGGTGGCGGTTATCTCACCCGAAACCGGTGAGTGCCGGCAGGCTCAGATCTTTGTGGCGGTGTTGGGGGCATCAAACTATACCTTCGCGGAGGCCACGTATACACAGTCGCTACCGGACTGGCTTCTCAGCCACGTCAGGATGCTGGAGTTCTTCGGCGGCGTTCCCGAAATCCTGGTCCCTGATAACCTCAAAAGCGGGGTTAATAAAGCCTGTCGCTACGATCCCGAACTGAATCCGTCCTACCAGCAACTGGCGGAGCACTATCAGGTCGCGGTAATACCGGCCCGCCCCCGAAAACCCAGAGACAAGCCGAAGGTGGAAGTTGGCGTTCAGATCGTTGAGCGCTGGATCCTGGCCCGACTGCGGCATCAGGTCTTCTTCTCGCTGGCAGAACTGAACCACTGTATCCGTACGCTGGTTACGGATCTCAACGAACGCCCCTTTAAAAAACTGCCCGGCAACCGCCGGGAAGCCTTCGACAGGCTGGACAAACCTGCGCTCAGGCCGTTACCGGTACAGCCGTGGCGCTACCGGCACATCAAAAAAGCGAAAGTGAATATCGATTATCACGTTGAATATGAACAGCACCATTACTCTGTGCCGCATCAGTACGTCGGCAAAACGGTGGAACTTCATGCCTTCGACAACCTGCTGGAGGTCTGGGCTGAGGGCCTGATGATCACCAGTCACCCGCGGCGTCTTCATCCCGGTAACAGCACCGCAGCAGAGCATATGCCGGAGCGTCATCGCCACCATCAGCAGTGGACGCCAGAGCGGTTGAAAAACTGGGCGGCAGGCGTGGGCTCCGACACGCTCAAGTGGGTCAGTGAGCGTCTGGTGGAAAAAGCGCATTCGGAGCAGGCCTACCGCCTGTGTCTGGGGTTACTGAGCCTGACGCGCGAGTATCCTTCTGAGCGCGTCAACAACAGCTGCCGGCTGGCTAATGCTGAGGGGCTAACCCGACTGAAGCAGATAAAATCGATACTGAAAAATAATCGCGACCTTGTTCCGGCGGACGGCGATCTGCATCCGTCTCAGGAACTTCCTCAGGAACATGAAAACATCCGTGGCTCACGCCACTTCCACTGAAACAGGGAACTCGATAATGCCACATACGCTGATGAAACAGCTGACTGAAATGAAACTGATGGGAATGGCAGCCGCGCTGTCCTCACAGATGGAACAACCCGGCACTTACGAAGAGCTCTCCTTCAGGGAAAGGCTGGCGTTGCTGGTGACGCGTGAATCTCTGGAAAGGGATCAGCGCAAACAGAAACGCCTGTTGCAAAAGGCCCGGCTGAGGCTTGAAGCCTCGGTTCACGACATCGACTATCAGCCGGTGAGAAACCTGGAGCGTTCGCGGATCGCTCAGTTAAGCCAGAACGAGTGGGTGGTCAGGGGGCAGAACCTGCTGATAACGGGTCCCTGCGGCTGCGGTAAAACCTATGTAGGCTGTGCGCTGGGCAACAACGCCTGCCAGCAGGGTTACAGCGTACAGTACTGGCGACTGAGCCGGTTGCTGGTTGAACTGACCCACAGCCGGGCAGACGGCAGTTACCGGAAACAACTTGCTCAACTGTCCAAAACGCAGTTGCTTATCCTGGATGACTGGGGTCTCGAACCGTTACTACCAGCGCAACGTAACGATCTGCTGGAACTGATGGACGACAGGTACGGTAAGAACGCCACGGTCATGATAAGCCAGCTGCCAACGGATGAGTGGTACGGTTGCGTTGGAGATAACACATTGGCGGACGCGATCCTTGATCGTCTGATGCATAACTCGCACCGTCTGGAAATGAAAGGTGAATCGATGAGAAAACGACTGGCACAGGTTGACTAAAAGTGAACGGTCGGTGTAATAAAAAGAAGTTAGGGCGCGTTAGGAAATAACGCATTCACGTTCAGCCGGAACGACCGTTCATCTTCGCCAGAATACGCATCCATGACGAAATCCATCGACCAGGTCAGATTGGGCGCCGCCGGACGGAGCAGCGGCAGACGTTCTGTTGCCAGCCCTTTACGACGTCTTCTGCGTTTTACGCCCAGGTCACTGAGGTGATAAAGCCGGTACACGCGCTTATGATTAACACGAAGCCCTTCACGGCGCAGCAACTGCCAGATGCGACGGTAGCTAAAACGCCTGCGCTCCAGTGCCAGCTCAGTGATACGCCCTGATAAATGTGCATCTGCAGCCGGACGCTGAGCCTCATAGCGGCAGGTCGACAGGGATAAACCTGTGAGTCTGCAGGCACGACGTTGCGACAGACCGGTCGCATCACACATCAATACCACGGCTTCCCGCTTCTGGTCTGTCGTCAGTACTTTCGCACCAGAGCCACCTGAAGCGCCTCCTTATCCAGCATGGCTTCGGCAAGCAGCTTCTTGAGTCTGGCGTTCTCTTCTTCAAGCGACTTCAGGCGCTTAACCTCAGGCACCTCCATACCACCATACTTCTTACGCCAGGTGTAAACGTGGCATCGGAAATGGCGTGCTTGCGGCAGAGTTCACGGGCGGATACTCCGGCTTCGGCCTCGCGGAGAATACTGATGATCTGTTGGTCGGAAAAACGCTTCTTCATGGGGATGTCCTCATGTGGCTTATGAAGACATTACTAATATCGGGGTGTACTAATCAACGGGGTTAAGGTCAAGCCTGACGCTGGGAATGATTCTCTTCCCGGTATAGTTCCGGTAAAAATCACTAAAACCGCCTAGAATTTACTATAAGCCCACAGTAGGCGGTTAGTGCTAAAAATGACAATTCATTTTTTGTTAAGCATCTGTTTATAAAGACTAAAAATAAACTGAGTTCAATATTTACGCCGTAACTGTTGTTTATAGGGTTACAAATTCCATTGAAAAGTAATACTTCACACATGATAATTATTCGATAATACTTCACATATATCTTTTATGGGTTATGATGTAGGAAATACTACTTTCGATATCACAGGTGACAAATGATCACGATAATTGGATGCAATAAAGGCGGGGCTGCCAAAACAACAACGGCCATCAATCTGGCGGTTGGCCTTGCTCTTCGTGGGGAGGACGTTTGTCTCGTCGATGCTGACGTTCAGCGTTCCGCTTCAAGGTGGTATGCGGAGCGTGAAGCTGCAGGGATCACTCCATCCATTACCTTGATTGAGAAGCGAGATAACATTTCTCAAACGCTGAGAAGCCTGGATGAGAAATTTGCTCATGTGATCGTTGACGTCGCCGGACGCAACAGCCGCGAGCTGATCACAGGGGGGACGGTTGCACACCAAATAATTGCACCTCACCAGTGTTCACAGTTAGACCTGGATACTATGGTAGAATTGCAACAACAGTTGGAAAGCATGCGCGATTTGAACCCTGAGCTAAAGGCCTATTGCTATCAGAGTATGGCGACTACTAACCCATTGCTGCAGGGCAATGAACGACATGAGTTCCTTGAATATGTGCGTGAGTTTGAAGGGCTTATTCCTCTTATTGCCACTGCGTGTTACCGAAAGGTTTACCGCGATGTGATGTCAGAAGGTAAATCTGTGCTCGAAACATCTAACGAAAAAGCCAAAGCAGAAGTTCTGGCGTTAATGAATGAGGTATTTTAATGGCCCTAAAAAAAACCCCTTTTTCAAATCGACGTGTCGTTACTGAAGCTGAAGCAGATGCACTGGCCAACCGACTTGCTGACCGCCCTTATGGTGATGAGAAAGTTTTTACTGAACCTGCGCAGGAAATTCTGACCAGGACAACAATTTCTTTACCTCAGAACACGCTGCGTGAGATTGAAGATCTTGCCTTGCATAATAAGCGTAGTGGTATTAGCCCTAAAAGCGTAAGTGCAATCATCCGTGATGCTCTGGATACTTACCTTAAAAAGGTTTGATATTAAGCGGCATTGGTTACCAGGATGCTACGAATGCCGTTTTCACCGTTATCATAAATATACTTAGCCACCTTATTCCTCACTACTCCCCTCCCCAACTTTCATCGATTGTTCGCAACGTTTTGGGTTCATTCTCAGACCCAAGATATCGGGTCAATTACTCAGTGGATTTAACAATTATTAGATGCTAAGTGCTAAGTGCTAATTCATACTAGTACTTAGTGTTGTTCGCTCACAGCTTAAATCTTATTTGTGAAATGTTAAGTATGATTTTTTCTTGTCGCAAGTTAAGACATAACAAGCAAGGTAACATGCCGTTAAATAATAAATATTACTTCACACTTCTTGTTGTATAAGTAGTACGAAACTCTCAGTTGCTGCATCTTTGTAAAAAACAAGTGGGAGGGGGAAAGGCGATTTCCTCTATATATGGTTCATTCAGAGTGCAAGCAATAACAATTAATTATGAAGTGTTAATTATTACTTTTATTTGGTGGTTTGGATTGCAATCATAATTCATACCAATGCAATATGAATTGTGATTACATAACTCATAACTCATAACTCATAATGTAATCTCCTCACTGAAAACAGTGCCAGTCTAAACTGAAGTATCCGGTCTTTCTTTCATCTCACTGAGAGGCATATCAACCATGAAAAAGACCCGCTATACCGAAGAACAGATAGCCTTTGCCCTTAAACAGGCCGAAACCGGCACTCGGGTGGAGGAAATGTGCAGAACGATGGGGATTTCTGAGGCTACTTTTTACAATTGGAAGAAGAAGTTTGGCGGCATGGGCGTGACGGAACTGCGCCAACTGGAGGAAGAGAATCACCGCCTGAAACGGCTGGTCGCCGATCTCAGTCTGGACAAGGAAATGCTGCAGGACGTCATCCGAAAAAAGTTCTGAGGCCGGTGCAGAAACGCGAGGCGGTCGAATACCAGCTGCGGCGCGATGGCTGGCTGGCTAACCACAAGAAAACCCATCGGATTTACTGTCTGGAAGGGCTGAACCTGCGGTCAAAACGCCAGCTGCGGCATGTGACGGCCAGGCACAGGCGTATCTGCTCGGCCGTGACCGCTATGGATCAGTGCTGGGTCATGGATTTCGTTGCTGATAATCTGTTCAACGGACGCCGGTTCCTTGCCCTAACTGTAGTCGATAATGCGTGGCGATCGAGGTAGTCCATGGACTTCGCGGTGACGATGTGGTCGCCGTGATGGAACGGATCAGGCAGACACAGCAGCGTGTACCACAGCGGCTACAGACGTAAAACGGCAGCGAATTTATCTCGAAAACGCTGGATCGCTGTGTGTTTGAAAACCGGGTAACGATGGACTTCTCACACCCCGGAAAGCCCACAGATAACGCCCTGGTTGAGTCATTTAACGGCAGCCTGCGTGATGAATGTCTGAACGTGCACTGGTTTCTGTCACTGGAAGATGCTTAGGATAAGATCGAGCACTGGCGGCAGTAATATAACCTGTACCGGCAACATTCCTCGCTAAATAACCAGACTCCGGCAGAATTTGTCCGAATCCTGCAAACAGGCCCAGACCTCGGATTTATCCTAGCACCGATATTGGGAAGGGATCACAAGGATAGAATGTAAGTTTGTAATAATAAGAATCATCCTAGACTAAATCATCACAGTCAAAAAAGTAAAAAAATCTTACACGGCCCATAATGAATTGCAAAAAAATATCTTGCAATTTCCAAAAGTAATTATGTAAAGTACTCGGGAATAAATATAACTAGTTAAAAGCATCGATAATTTAGAAAAATTACACACAGCGAAAAAAAAGAGTGAGAGGCTTAAGTGAAAAGTAATCCTGTTGATGATAATTATGCATGTGGATTCTGTAATTGTATTTTAAAGGAAAATAGTACCACATGCTCCTATTGTGGAGCTGAGTTAATTACCACCTATATTGACAGAGCTACGAGGAAGTTAATCCTATATTTACAAATCGCTCTAACTTTTATTTCAGGTGTCTTAATCTTATTTCTATACCAAAATACTAAATTATTTTACTTGTCTATAGTTTCAGCTGTGCCTTTAGTATTACTCGCTTGGATTTTACCATTGCTTTTTTTCAAAATAAAAAACAGAGGGAACTATATTTGGAGAAGAAAGTCCATCTAACTTAGTTCGAAATATTTTCCATTATAAAATACTGAGGTGATAGTTTTCATCACTTTGTCACCTCATCTTTCTTAATTTTTTAACATAATATCCTCTCCTATCATGTTGTTCGCTTTGAATAGGATAGTTGCAAAAATCGTAAATCCAAGTAGTGTTTGAAGACATTACAAAATTACAAAAAATTTGAAAGAACTGAATTCTACCCCTGGTTTTATGGATGAGTACTGCGTGCAGTACACGCATTATGATAAGCACCTTTCTGCTTCTGCCGCTACGCTTTTCATTAAAAAAAATGATCTAAGTAAAAGGCGGGCAGGCGGATAACATTGCGCGCGTCGACGTTCGAGATGTCAATATCGGAACACAGAAGCGGTTTCAGACTTATATAAAATGAAGATAAGGATCTTCGAGTATCTCGGAATATAGCGATTAGAAAAAGGAATGGAGCACACTGTTCCAGAAGTGACAGCTACAGAGAATCATTTACAGGATAGTCAGATCTGATAGACGGCTAAATGCTAGAAGCAGACATAATTCAGAGCATAAGAATGTCAGCGAAGTGGACATTCTTATCGATTGAAGTGTGTATAAGCAGGAGTTAGCTAAGAGAGAATAATTTAATTATCTTACAATTTTTATTTATTAAGCACCTTCAGTAACTATATGAAAATATTTTATGAAATTTGTGGGGTTTTAATTGAATGGCAGGTTATCTGAACAGCTTTATATTATGACACTGACCAAAAATCCTGCTCCATTCAGAAACAGAATTCCGGCATGATAAACACTCCCCTAGGGGCAGGAATATAACCAGTACCGGCCACATTCTTCGTTAAATAACCAGATTCCGGAAGAATTTGTCCGAAGCCTGCAAACAGGCCCGGATCTCTGATTTATCCTGGCACCGATATTGGGAGGGGATCATCACCTTCACAGGCTTCGCCCGAAACCATTATGCAAGTTGACCTGTAAGGTACGGCCAGTAGTACTGTAAGAATTTGGTCAGTTTATCGCAAAGGACAGATCGGGAGTTGTGATCGCCTCTCATTCTGGGCTTCGTTTGCCACCGCTTTCTGTTGAGTAAAATGAAGCGCTGGCGACAACGCCGAGCGAAGAACTCCTTGACCTGCCATTCCTGCAAAAAAACCACATCACTGATTCATTGCTCGCGTACCAGTATTCTAAACGTGGTAATGCGCTGCGTGTCATGGCTGAAGCCCTGAAATGAGGAAAACGTTGTGCACGCTTTAATACTATTAGTCTGGGTATTATTTACATCCCGTTGGCTAATGATGAACTCTCAGGGCCACGCGGTGCGGGCTACCGAAATATGCTGGAGCGCTCTCCTGTTGGGCGTGGCGGATCACCGGGTGAAGTCGCTGCTGTAGCTGCACTGCTTATGGGACCGGAAGGCAGCTTTATTACAGGCAGTGATTTCCTGATGGATGATGGTGTAACAACGTCATATTGGTACGGCGATCTCAAGCCAGTAAAATAAGCATTCAGCGCTAAATAATGGAAGGTATTCAGTGCCCTTCAGTAGTTAGCGCCGCGTAGCGTTGCCTCAATGTTTGCAGAAACGTTTGAAAGGCCGGTGAAAGTAAGCGACGGCTTGGATAGTAAATATGATAGCCACGGAAAGGCTGACACCAATCATCCAGCACGCGTATGAGTCTTCCTTCTGCAATTTGCGTAATCACTTGATCCTCCATCACAATAGCCAACCCGAGACCTTCTTCAGCGGCTTTTGCTGCGGCTACAATATTATTAACAATAAATTGCCCGTCGACCCGCACATGAAGCTCTCGCTCCCCCTGACTAAACTCCCATGGGTAAATTCCGCCAGCGCTTGGCATGCGCATATTGATGCATGAATGTCGGGTTAAATCCTGTGGCGTCTGAGGCAAGGGATTTTTTGCCAGGTAATCTGGCGAGCACACCACCGCCATACGAATATCGGGGCCGATACGTAGTGCTATCATATCCTGTGCAATCTGTTCACCGAGCCTGATACCTGCATCAAAACGTTCACTGACGATATCGGTCAGTGATGAATCCAGTGATAACTCGATTTTGATATCCGGATAGGCGTGC
Source organism: Rahnella sp. PCH160 (assembly GCF_047784855.1). Taxonomy (NCBI): domain Bacteria; kingdom Pseudomonadati; phylum Pseudomonadota; class Gammaproteobacteria; order Enterobacterales; family Yersiniaceae; genus Rahnella; species Rahnella sp. PCH160. The sequence continues at coordinate 137,782 of NZ_JBLOGT010000003.1, read as the reverse complement.
AATGTTTCTGCTACCGCAGGCCAAATAAGAGTATCTGCCGCGTGTTGACCGGTAGTGACTCGTACCAGTCCGGCTGGCTTTTCGCGAAACTGGCTCAAGGCTTGTAAACGGTTATTGATATCGCTTAACGCGGGACGCAGTGTATTGACCAGTTGCTCGCCCGCTTCGGTGACGGAAACGTTGCGTGTATTCCTAATTAACAACCGCACGCCTAATCGCTCCTCAAGACGTCGCACTGTCTGGCTTAACGAAGGTTGAGAAGTGGAGAGGCGAGCGGCAGCACGAGTAAAACTACGCTCCTCAGCAACCACTAAAAAGGCAGCCAGATCGCCGAGTTCATCACGCAGCATTAATAAATTCCAGATATAGGTGCATTAATTATTAAGCATCTTATCATCTGAATGCAGCCAAGATAAACTTTCATCATCGCTGGAAACACATGAAGTATAACCGGTGGTACACGCACATGAAGATTCACCTCAAGTGTTAGCACTCTACAAAATTCTGGAGTTTAAAATGTCTAAAGATATCGTGGTTATCATTGGTGCTGGCGGTATCGGCATGGCTATCGCACGGCGTCAGGGCTTCGGCAAAACCGTGCTGTTAGCTGATTTCAACGAACACACAATGCAAAATGCGGCTAAGCAATTGAGCGATGCGGGATATCACGTTCAAACCTGTCCTGTGGATGTCGCCTCCCGGACTTCCGTTGCGTCACTGGCCGTTTACGCAGCATCGCTGGGCAATGTGATGCAGGTCGTCAATACGGCGGGCCTGTCGCCGAATATGGCTCCGGTCGAAAAAGTGCTGGAAGTTGATTTGTATGGCGCAGCCGTTGTATTTGAAGAGTTTGAAAAAGTTATTGCGCCGGGCGGTGCGGGGCTGATTATTTCCAGTATGGCAGGGCATATGATGCCAGCGTTAACACCTGAGCAAGATCATGCGTTGGCTTACACACCAACGGAAGAATTACTCAATCTACCATTTTTACAACCAGATGCCATTCCTAATACCCTGGTGGCCTATATGATGGCGAAGCGTGCTAACCATTTGAGAGTACAAGCTTCTGCTATTACGTGGGGCGATAAAGGTGCCCGAGTTAACTCCATCAGTCCAGGTATCATCGTCACGCCGCTGGCTCTACATGAACTTAATTCAGAAATCGGTGATATCTACCGCGCAATGGTCGAGGCATCGCCAATAAAACGAATGGCACCTCCTGAAGAAATTGCGGTAACTGCGTCATTCTTGCTCGGTACCGATGCCGGATTTATTACCGGTAGTGATTTGCTCATCGACGGTGGCGTCATTGCTGCGATGCGCGCGGGTAAACTTCAGACGCCAGGTTAATGCTCATTCATCGAATATAAATTTAAGGAGGAGTAAATCCTCCTTAAACATCGAATATAAAATTAATGACAAAAATTCTTATCTTGGGCACCGCCGGATAGCTGGCCCGAGTTGCTACTTGGTATCTGATTGAAAATAGTGATGCTGAACTGACATTATATTTGCATCGCGCAAATCGCCTGAAACACGAAATAAGTGATTGCATCAGTATTATAGAAGGCGATGTGGAAGATACATCCTCTTTAATTAATACGTTACAAGGTATCGACGTTGTTTATACAAATCTGGCCGGTGACATGAAAAACCAGACACTGAGTATTTTAAAAGCGATGCATATGGTGGTATAAAAGGCTGATTTTTATCAGTTCAATGGGGATTTATGATAAAGTGCCGGATGAGAGTTACCAAAGTATTCTTGATCCCTATCGAGATTCAGCCGCTCTGGTTTAGACTACACAATATTACGGCCGGGTTGGTTCACCAACGCTAACACGGTTGATTATGATATTACGCACAAAGTCGAGCCATTTAAGGAGCGTTCTGTCTCTCGCCTCAGTTTCGCGGATTATATTTGCAAAATTTCTACGACAGACAACCAATATATTCATAAAAGCATCGACATTAGTCGCCCTTAAGCATTCTGTTAACTTTCTTTGAATATCTCTTGCATAATTTTGGTGAGAAGGTCAAAAAAACAGACACGCTTCGGCAATACGGGTTTATGTGGTCTAAAGCCAAAGTTTGGCATCATTTTCAGTTAATACAGTGATCAATTTTCCTCGTCTAACATACTGTCTTACGGTGATGTCAGCTAATTGACAGAAGGTTCGGCACTGCAAGTACTGCGCTTAATTCTCTGGCTACATCAGAAGCGATAAACAAGGGTTATTTTGGAAAGAAGTGTAGACCATCAGCAAACTGCCATGGCCACACGTGGCCAGTATTACTATTACGTAAAACACTGAGCGGGAAGTTTTTTAGCAAATCTTTCAGATCTATGGGTAAAGAACATCGTTGTATTAAATCAGGTGATGCAACAACGTTAACTACCACGGGACGTATTATCCTGACAATGAACCTGTTATCAGGAACGATGCAACCCTTACGCCAATATCGATTTGCTCGTCAATAATGTTTAGGTGCTCATCCGTGACACGCCATTCAACATATAGCTGAGGATAATCAACTATCTGATGTAACAAGTTGACGACAATTTCATTATTTTCTAAAAAGGGCGGCAATCTGATGCGCACGACACCAGAAATATCGCCTGAGTGTTTCGTCTTTACTTGCTGAAATAGTTAATCACTGTCTGCCAAAAGTTGCTCCGCTTGCGGCCAGAATTGTTCACCAAACGGGGTAAGTTTCATGTGGTGGGTATTTCTCTGGAACAACATTTCACCCAGTTGCTTTTCCAGTTCTGCAATGCCACGGGTGACTATTTGTGGCGCAATACCGAACCGCAGTGTGGTTTCACGAAGCCTTAAGGTTTCAGCAGCAACACAAAGTATTTTCAGGGCATCCAATTTATCGAGCATCCCGATTATTGTTTGAAGTGTCTTAAATTGTCCTCACCGATTATATCATAATTGAGAATTCTGTAAGCCGGATTAAGCACTATACGCACCATAATTGGGGTTGTAATCTTAATTAACCCTCGTTGGAAATTTGCCGTTCGCGTGTGGATTCTGAATTAGCCCTCTCGATTTACTCTCTCGTGAAGCAGGCATTAATCATCAAAATTGGAGCTAAGTAATGTATACAAACATCAAAGCATTGGGCACTGACTCATCAACTAACCCACTAAAAAAAGTCACTATCAAACGTCGTGGATTGCTGCCAGATGATGTAGAAATGAAAATTCTCTATTGCGGCATCTGTCACTCCGATCTGCATCAAATTAAAAATGATTTTGGCGGAACCCATTATCCGGTGGTGCCAGGACATGAAATCGTTGGCAAGGTTACTGCTGTCGGTGCTAATGTCACCAAATTCAAAGTGGGCGATCACGCTGCGGTGGGTTGTATTGTCGATTCCTGCGGTGAATGCCCAGCCTGCGCCCGCGATCTGGAACAGTTTTGTGATAACGGTACCACGCTTTCTTTCAACACACCGGATAAGCATCTCGGCGGTATGACTTACGGCGGGTTTTCTCAGACTTATGTCTGCCGCGAAAACTACATGCTTAATATGCCTAATTTTGATGATATGGCCGCCGCAGCACCGCTTCTGTGTGCCGGCATTACCGTGTACTCGCCCTTAAAGCATTGGCAGGCAGGTCCAGGTAAAGTGGTGGGAATTTTGGGTATTGGCGGTCTTGGTCATGTTGCCATCCGCATTGCTAAAGCCATGGGCGCACACGTTGTGGTACTGACAACATCTCCGGAAAAAGTTGAAGATGCCCAACGTTTGGGTGCGCATGAAGCTATTCTGACGAGCGATGCTGAGCAGATGAAGGCCCATGCCGGTAAAATCGATTTAATTATTGATACGGTCTCTGCAACACATGACGTCAATGCCTATTTAAAATTACTGGCTATTGATGGTGCAGTGGTATTAGTCGGTTTACCTGTAGAGCCAATTTCCATTGGGGCATTTAACGTTATTAAAGGTCGTCGTAGTTTCGCCGGTTCCAATATTGGTGGAATTAAAGAGACACAGGAGATGCTGGAGTTTTGTGCTCATCACAAAATCACTGCTGATGTGGAAATTATCGATGCAGATAAAGTTAATGAAGCTTTTGAACGCCTTGAAAAAGGGGATGTTAAATATCGATTTGTTATCGATATGAGCACGCTTAAATAATCGCACTTTGTGTCGGAGGGTTTTTACTTCGGCACATTTTTTAAAATATAGATTGCTTGCTATATTATCTGGTAACTATGAAAAATTTGAAGCACGACAAACTTGCTCTTGTTTCCCTTGCTGTTGGTGCATTTGGTATAGGCACGTCTGAATTTTCTAGCATGGGTGTTCTCCCCTTATTTTCAGTTGATCTCTCTATCAATATATCCGATGCGACACAGGCCATTACTGCTTACGCAATCGGTGTTGTTGTCGGTGCTCCATTACTTACATTAGCTGCGGCACGTATCAACCGGCGTTCACTACTGCTGGTATTGATGTTGGTGTTAGCCGTCGGTAACATTATTTCTTCAGCTGCATACAGTCTGGAAACATTGAGCATCGGTCGCTTCATCAGTGGATTGCCTCAAGGAGTTTTTTTTGGTGCCGGTGCCGTTGTCGCTACACATATTGTGGGGCAAGCACGTGCAGGTAAAGCATTTGCTATCGTTGTATCGGGCATGACACTCGCGACTATCATTGGTGCACCAATGGGTACGCTGGTTGGGCAATATTTCGGATGGCGAACAGCCTATTCGGGCTTTGCCATCTATAATATTTTGGCTCTAGGTTGCATGTTTGTCTGGTTACCCAAAACGCCAGCATTGGATGGTAATCCCGTTTCCCGCGAGCTAACCGCTTTCCTAAAGTGGAAAATTTGGGCCATGATGATCATAGCGTCACTTTGCGTGGCCAGTACGTTTTCCGTTTATACCTTTATTGGTCCGTATATCACTGATTTAGCCAACCTTTCACCAACGTTTATTCCTGTAGGGCTAGCTGTTTTTGGTCTGGGTATGGCGGTGGGTAACCCATTGGGCGGTATTCTTGCTGATCGATATGAATTTAAAGGAATGTTGTTAGGTTTTGCATTCACACTACTTATGTTGGCCACTATGGCTTTATATGGCCAGATACCCTTGATATTGATGTTAACGTTATTTTTTGTTGGGGCTACGTTGATGATAGCGGTGCCCACTATCCCGGTCAGAATGATGCATATGGCTCCTGAAGCACCGACATTGATGGGCGCGATGAATATGGCAGCATTTAACGTTGCCAATGCGCTCGGTGCCTCTATCGGAGGGGCGACGATTAACGCGGGATTGGGACTTATTTCAGCAATATGGGCGGGTTTTGCACTCACCAGCATAGGTCTGCTTTTCTTTACTGTTGTTTTTGGTGTTCGACGAACGCCTGTTAATCAACTTACTTAATAGCGTGAAAAGCCGAGCCGAATACCCCTTCCATACAACTTTTTTCCGAACATTTTCTCTGCAAATTAAGAAGCGCAACTGCATTCCAGATCAGGGTCAGTGGGCTACAATTTCTGCTCTTCGCTCTTGAGGTACAACCATACTCAAATCTCCCACATTCCAGGAGATTTGAGTATGAAAACGTCACCGTGGAACAAAGGCCGTATCATCTGTCAAAAAAGGCCACTTCAGATATCTCATATCTGGGAGATCCGGATTAGACTTGAGCCGGAATGTAAAACACGCGATCTAGCTTTGGTCATTAAGCTACGGGGCTGTGATCTGATTAAACTCAAAATATCAGATGTTGCATATGGCAGTTCTGTTTAAAGTAGAGCAACGGTGTTGCAACAGAAAACCGGTAACTTTGTCCAATTTGAGATATCCAAAGGGACAAGAGAAGCAGTTGCAGCGCTAATAAAGCTGGGCAATCTACTGACCTGCTCCCCGCTTTCACCTCTGGCAATTCCACGACGAACTCCCGGTGAGCATGACGTACAGATTGATATTTTGTTTTGTGGTGTATGCCATTCTGACATTCACCATGTCCGCGATGAATTTGGAAGTGCGATGCCTACGGTTTACCCGATAGTCCCGGGGCATGAAATTGTCGGCCGTGTGGCATCCGTCGGTGCTTCCGTCTGTCAGTATAAAATAGGCGATATTGTTGCTGTAGGCTGCCTGGTCGATGCTGACCCCAAGTGTCCTCATTGTCGTGCGAACCGTGAGCAATACTCTCCGACAAAAGTGCTTACTTATAATGGTCCGGATGAATATCTTACCACGCCCGTTACATACGGAGGCTATGCGAAAAGTATTGTTGTTAACGAGCGATTCGTTCTGCGAGTGCCTGGAAAACTAGACCTTGCCGGTGTGGCTCCGCTTGTGTGTGCAGGTATCAAAGCCTATTCACCGATCCGCCGCTGGAAAGTAGGTCCGGGGCAAAAAGTGGGTATTGTTGGGCTGGGAGGATTAGGTCACATGGGGGTAAAGTTTGCCCGTGCCCTGGGTGCTCACGTCGTTCTTTTTACGACATCACCGAAGAAAAAAGAAGATGCCTTACGCGTTGGAGCACATGAAGTGCTTGTGTCATATAATGCAGAAGAAATGCAATCGCATATCAACACATTCGATTTTATTCTCGATACAGTTTCAGCCCCCATGACTTAAATCTTTATCTGAACCTCCTGCATCCGGAAGGAAATCTCACCCTCGTCGGCGCGTCGGCCGAGAAAAATGATATTTCTGCCTATAGCCTTATTTTCGGTGGCCGTAGCCTTTCCGGCTCGCTGATTGGCGGGATTGCTGAAATGCAAGAGATGCTTGATTTTTGTGGCAAACACAACATTACTTAAGATGTGGAAGTTATTGATATTAAGGATATAAAAGCAGCCTACCACCGTCTTGAGGCGGGCTCTGTGAAATACTGCTTCGTCATAGATATGTCAACGCTCAAGAACAGTTAGGGAATATCACTGGCCCATTTTTGCAGGAACTGCACGCGCAGAAGCGATATGAGGCGGTCCGAAAAAGCTAACCATCCTTAAAAACATGCGGGCATACCCTTTTGATTAATGAGTGGTGTTCATAAGCTTATCCTCACTCAGGGGCTTACTCTCCGCGCCGCTTCCGGCTAAATTCTTGACTCATTAGGATTTAAACGTCAGTCGCCAGCCAGTAGGGTGTCCGATGGCTTCCAGAAGAAAACATCATGCCGACAAGCAACACGGAAACGCAGGCTCAGGAGTCGCACCCGGGAAATATTCTGATGCGTCTGTTAAATGTACACCGCGGAGAAGGAAGGGCGCTGGTCTGGGCGGGATTATATATTTTCTCACTATTTCTGGCCTATTACGTATTGCGACCGGTACGTGATGAGCTGGGAGTTGCGGGTGGCGTAAGACATCTGCCGTGGCTATTTACCGGGACGTTGCTTGCGATGCTGGCAATTAATCCGCTGTTTGCCGCTGCAGTGCGTCGCTGGTCACGCGAGCGATTTATCACCGTAACCTACCGTTTCTTTATGCTCAATCTGCTGGCGTTTATAGCATTGATGACCGTCGCCACCGGGGCGCAGCTTGTCTGGGTGGGTCGAGCGTTTTTCATCTGGGTCTCGGTCTTTAACCTCTTTGTAGTATCGGTGTTCTGGTCATTTGTTGTCGACGTTTTCGAGCAGGAGCAGGGAAAGCGTTTGTTTGGCGTTCTGGCCGCCGGTGCGACGCTGGGAGGCATTGCCGGTTCTGTGCTGACTCTTAGTCTGGTGGAGTTTATCGGTCAGCAAGGGTTGTTGCTGATTGCTGTTGGCCTGCTTGAAGTTGCAGTAAGGGCATCACGCGGGCTTGCCCGTCACAGCGATGTGTTCCACAGTCCTTTGCAACGGGAAGCCGATAATCAGGCTCTCGGCGGTGGAATATTCAGCGGAATGACTCATACCTTTCGCTCACCGCGTTTGATGGGAATTGCCGGATTTATGCTGCTTTACAGTATGACGTCCACTTTTTTGTATTTTCAGCAGGCAGCGATTGCTGAAAATGCTTTTTCTGACAGCGCTGCACGCATTGCTTTCTTCGCGGGGATTGATTTTTGGGTCAACAGCCTCACGCTCGCGCTTCAATTGTTTTTAACCGGCAGATTGATCGGCTGGCTGGGTGTGGGGACCACGCTGTGTTCATTGCCATTCATCAGCCTTGCAGGATTTACTTGTTTGGCCGCATGGCCGACGGTGGCGGTATTTGTGGTGATACAGGTGGCGCGTCGTGTCAGTAATTTTGGTCTTGCACGGCCAGCGCGGGAGGTTTTGTTCACCCGGGTGCCGCGTGAAGATCGATACAAAGCCAAAAATTTTATCGATACGGTGGTATACCGCATCGGTGATCAGGTCGCCGGGTGGAGTTACGCCGGGCTGGCGGCGCTGGGCCTGAGCATGACGGGCGTATCTCTGGTCGCCGTGCCGCTTTCGGCATTGTGGCTGATGCTCAGCCTGTGGCTGGGCAGTAGAAACCGTTCTCAACTTTCAGCAGAGGAAATTTAAGATGAAATTCTCACGACGTTCTGTTCTTGGCGCAGCGGGAGCGATGGTTTCCGTCAGTTTACTGAACGGTATGATCTCATTCACTGCCATGGCCGACGCGCTAAACCCGACCTTCAGCCCCAAACGTATTGGTGTGATCGGCGCGGGCTGGCTGGGTGGCACGGTGGGCAGTGTCTGGGTAAAAGCCGGACATGAGGTCATGTTTTCATCACGTCATCCGGAAGAATTAAAAAGTATGACCAGCAAACTTGGCGAGCGCGCGTCGGTGGGCACCATCCGCGAGGCAGCAGAATTTGGAGATGTGCTGTTATTCGCCGTGCCGTATGCTGCACTTCCGCAACTTGGACGTGAGCTGGCAGAGTTAATTCGCGGCAAAGTGGTGCTCGATGCCTGCAACTCTTCGGCGTCTTCTTCTGATGCTCTGACGCAGGAAGCCCACGCCAAAGGGGATGCTGTCACAACCGCTAAATATCTGTCAGGGGCCAATGTGATACGCGCATTCAGTGCTGTCGATGCCACAGCAGTAGAGGCTTCTGCGGCCAGAACCAGCAACAAACTTGGCGTGCCGATTGCAGGTGATGACCCGAAAGCCGTGCAGGTCGCGGTTCAACTGGTGACTGATGCCGGTTGTATTCCCGTGGTGGTCGGTAAACTGGCCGATGCGACCCGTTTCCAGCGAGGCGGGCCGGGCTTCAGGGCTAACACCAATGCGCCGGAATTACGTCGTCTTTTGAATTTGCCTGCGCAAAGCTGATTTGCCTTGGGCCATTTCTCTGGAAATAGCGCATCAATAATAACGGCGATGCCCTGGCCGTTATTATGCGTGAGCCCGCAAAGGGCTGAATGGAAGTTTACTTCTTAAATGCGCAGTGCTAATGGGTTGATGGACTTCGTTCATAACATCACTACCCCACACCCCGTAGCCCAATCTGATTCGGCACACCTGGGATTATCCTGTGGCATGGAAGGAGTGAACTGGAAGGTCTGCTCGAGCCCAACCTAGAAGAACTGGCACGCATGACACCAATTGTTAATGACATGCCGTTCCTTCTCACACACAGGTAGGAAAACAGCGACCCAGCTGACTAAAGCGTCCCTGTATGAAGAAGCGCTGAGAACTGCCGAGTACTTTGAACTGTCATTTTTCAGAAAAAAACTGAATATCATGGTAATAGGGAGCGTATTGGGCGGCGTCTGTTTCACCGTTATGGCGAATCTGCTTGAAAACAGCGCCCGTCATGCACGGCACAGACCGTGAGGCTCAGGCAGGAGAAGCATATGCCGATGGTCACCGTCGCCAACGTTAGGGAATTAATAGAGCAGACACATTTGTCACGGCTATTTGAACGCTTCTATCGGGTGGACTCTTCGCGTACACAAAGTGACACACATCACGGGCTTAGGCCGTCGATTGTGCGAACGGTGGCGTTAATGCACCGAGGAGAGGTCTTTGCGACCAACCAGACTAACGATAATGTTTCTGGAAATAATAATGCCATCAATACGTTCGGTGTTACTCTGACAATATTGTCAGAGTAACAGGTCATAGCAGGGGATGACACCCTGTATCGAGTTATCCATATTAATTGTAAATAATCGCCACGCCATGGAGTTTATTTTCTCCACCCGCTGATACTATTTTATAGGACGTTGCACCGGCCTCGTCTGCCTTTTTCGCTAATTTCTTTTCCAGCCCTGAAAGCGTTGTAGGGCCTGATGCTGATACGCTTCCCAGCTTGGTAAGACCCTCAGTTGAACTAACCTGAGTTGCTGCCAGCGAACTAAAAGAGAAAAGCCCGGTTAGCGCTGCTGCTATGACAATTTTAGTTGCTTTCATATTATCCACCTCAATTTTTAAGTATTAACGGTCACGATGAGTAGCCATGTTTGGCTACCAAGGAAAGTATATTCCGCTGACCCTGACCAGAGCCTGACAGTTAAATGACATCATTGTCATAAATCAAAAATATACATTTCTTTGCATTAAAATAAATATCCACAGCCTTTCCTGACAGCACTGTCAGCAGGTTGTCAGCTTGTTGTCATGATGACTCCGGTAAGATTTTATTTGCACTGAGAGCAGGGTGATTTTTGACATTTAAAGGGAATAATTTGGATGCTTATATTAAATAATTCCGTACTGCTATCCAGCATTCTGTTGGACGAATTCGCGTTAACACATGCGTTAGCGCAAGAAGAAGCACCGCCGATATATGTTGAAAAAACCTCAAGCGCTCAGGTGCTGATGGGGTAATTTTTATGAGCTGGGTTTATTAATGAATTTTACTCATAAAGGCATCCGTAATTCATGACCTTATAACGACCTTTCACGAATGCTATTCTCACAGTATAAGATTCTGGACTACTCTGTCGCTTTTACTCTTAGCCATTCCTTATCACTGATTTCAGTTCACTTGCCGTTGTGCAGACTGTCGTTATTTTATTGTTAATCACGTGTGATCCCATTTCGAATCGCGCACCAAATACTTTATTTCAAGAGGTATCTTGTGATGCACAAAGATGTTATTGACTCTCTGATTGGCTGGATTGATGAAAATATCGACAAGCCGTTAAAAATTCGGGATGTCGCTGAAAAATCCGGCTATTCCAAATGGCACTTGCAGAGGATGTTTCAGCAGGAGACAGGCCACACGCTGGGGAATTATATCCGTGACCGTAAGCTGGCGCTGGCCGCAGATGAGCTTCTTCATACTAAAAATCCGGTGGTCGATATTTCATATAAATACGGATATGACTCACAGCAGTCTTTTTCGCGAACTTTTTCCCGGAAATACAGCTTACCGCCACAGGCCTACAGGAGAATGCATCAGTCACATCCGGCGTAATTATGTTGAGTTTTTATTGGGCGCTTTTTTGCATTAATCATTACGTTGTTATTTGAGGTGGGAATTCATGAATCATTTAGGGCTTTTAAAGCCTTTGGCAGCCTTTTGTCTGTTATCTGGGAGTTGGGTATTAACCGGGTGTGATGAGAGCGGAAATACCGCCTCTGCGCAGCAAAAATTAACCGACGTTAACGTCATAAAACTCACCACTGCGCCGCTGAAGATGACCTCTGAATTACCGGGAAGAACGTCTGCGCTGCGTATTGCCGAGGTGCGTCCGCAGGTGTCCGGGATTATTCAAAAACGGTTATTCACCGAAGGCAGCGACGTGAATGCAGGGCAGGCGCTGTACCAGATTGACCCCGCGCCGTATCAGGCCGTTCTGGACAGCGCTTTGGGAAACCTCGCACAAGCCGAGGCCAGCGCGCGGATCGCAGTAACCACGGTGAATCGTTACCGCACGCTGACCGGCACGCATTACATCAGCCAGCAGGATTTCGATCAGGCGCAGGCCACTGCCCAACAGGCTCAGGCCGCGGTCGTCGCAGCCAAAGCAGCGGTGAAATTAGCCCGTATTAATCTGCAATACACCACCGTCACGTCGCCGATTGCCGGGCGGATCGGACGCTCTTCGGTGACAGAAGGGGCGCTGGTGCAAAACGCGCAGACTTCCTCGCTGACGACCGTTCAGCAGCTGGATCAAATGTATGTCGATGTTACCCAATCGGGGGAGGAATTCCTGCGCCTGCGTCAGGCGATGTCGGACGGCGAAATTAAACAAACCGCCGGTAAAGCCGAGGTGACCGTGATGCTCTCTGACGGCAGCGTTTATGCGCCAAAAGGCGCGCTGGAATTCTCCGATGTCACCGTCGATGAAACCACGGGTTCTATTACCCTGCGCGCGGTGATCCCCAATCCTCAGCACCGTTTACTGCCCGGCATGTTTGTCCGTGCGCGGCTGGATGAGGGCGTTATTCCGACCGCATTGTTGGTGCCGCAGGTGGCCGTCACCCGCAATCCACGCGGTGAGGCGACCGCACTGGTGGTCGGTGCAGATAACAAAGTGGCGCTGAAAAACATCACCACCGGCAAAGCGCTTGATGACCAATGGCAGGTGCTGTCCGGTCTGTCGGCGGGCGATCGCGTGGTGGTATCAGGTGTACAGAAAATCAAGCCGGGAGAGGCCGTCGAGCCTCATGAGCAGCCAGCAAAGTCTTAATCAGGGAACGCTGAAATATGTCTAAATTCTTTATCGATCGCCCCATCTTTGCCTGGGTGATTGCCATCATTGTGATGCTCGCTGGCGCGATTTCCATCCTCAATCTGCCGGTTGAACAATATCCAAGCGTTGCGCCCCCGGCGGTGCAGATCCGCGCGCAGTATCCCGGCGCGGATGCGACGACTTTGCAGAACTCGGTAACGCAGGTCATCGAACAAAACATGAATGGCCTCGATGGCCTGATGTATATGTCATCGACCAGCGACTCTTCGGGCACGTTGCAGCTCACGCTGTCGTTCAAAACCGGCACCGATGCGGATATCGCGCAGGTTCAGGTGCAGAATAAATTGCAGCTTGCCACGCCGCTGTTGCCTTCTGAAGTTCAGCAGCAGGGGATCACCGTCAGAAAATCGTCCAGCACCTTCATGATGGTGGTCGGTTTTGTGAACAGCAACGGCACGATGACTCAGCAGGATATTTCGGATTACGTGGGCTCGAATATCAAAGATCCGATTAGCCGCATTGACGGCGTCGGCGATACGCAGATTTTCGGCTCGCAGTACGCTATGCGCATCTGGCTGGATCCGAACAAGCTGAACAATTTCCAGCTCACGCCGGTGGATGTCATCGCCGAGCTGAACACCCAGAATGCGCAGGTGGCCGCCGGGCAGATTGGCGGAGCACCGCCGGTGCCGGGGCAGCAGCTCAATGCTTCCCTGATTGCGCAAACCCGCCTGATTTCACCGGATGAATTCGGCGATATTTTGCTGAAAGTGAACGCCGACGGTTCTCAGGTGCGGTTGCATGATGTCGCCCGTATTGAGCGCGGCGGTGAGGATTATCAGTTTGTGGTGAAAATCAACGGACAACCGGCATCAGCATTGGGGATCCAGCTGGCAACCGGGGCTAACGCGCTTGATACCGCGGCGGCTGTGCGCACCGAACTGGAACAGCTGCGCCCGTTCTTCCCGGACGGCCTGCAGGTGGTGTATCCGTACGACACGACGCCGTTTATCAAAATCTCGATTAATGAGGTGGTGAAAACGCTGTTCGAAGCCATTGTGCTGGTGTTTCTGGTGATGTTCCTGTTCCTGCAAAACTTCCGCGCAACGCTGATCCCGACGATCGCCGTACCGGTAGTACTGCTGGGCACCTTCGGCATTCTGGCGGCCTGTGGTTTTACCATCAACACCCTGACCATGTTTGGCATGGTGCTGGCCATCGGCCTGCTGGTTGATGACGCCATTGTGGTGGTGGAGAACGTCGAGCGCGTAATGGCCGAGGAGGGGCTGTCGCCAAAAGCGGCGACGCGTAAATCAATGGAGCAGATCCAGGGCGCGCTGGTCGGCATTGCACTGGTGCTCTCGGCGGTGTTTGTGCCAATGGCATTCTTCGGCGGCACAACCGGCGTTATCTACCGTCAGTTCTCCATCACTATCGTGTCAGCAATGGCGCTGTCGGTGTTTGTTGCACTGATCCTCACGCCTGCGCTGTGCGTCACGTTGCTCAAACCTGTTACAAAAGGCGAACACGGCAAAACCACCGGATTCTTTGGCTGGTTCAACCGCAAGTTTGACCAGAGTACGCAGCATTACACGTCTTCGGTCGCGCGGATTTTACAAAGCTCCGGACGCTATATCGTGATTTATCTGCTGATCGTCGCGGGCATGGTGGCGATGTTTGTTCATCTGCCGACGTCTTTTCTGCCGGAAGAAGATCAGGGCGTACTGGCAACTCAGGCCATTTTACCGGCCGGTGCAACGCAGGAACGGACGCAGAAAGTGCTCGATACCATTACCGATCACTATCTGCATGACGAAAAAAGCAACGTGGCTAACGTTCTGACGGTCAACGGTTACGGATTTGCCGGACGCGGGCAGAACGTCGGCATTGCCTTTGTCGGCCTGAAAGACTGGAGCGAGCGGCCAGGGGATGACAACAAAGTCACCGCGATTGTGCAGCGTGCCAATGCGACGTTTTCAAAAATCATCGACGGCACCGTCGTGGCCTTTAATCTGCCGCCGATTATCGCGCTCGGTAACGCCACCGGTTTTGATTTTGAGCTGATCGACCGGGGCAATCTGGGGCACGAGAAACTGCTGGAAGCGCGTAACCAACTGCTGGCGCTGGCGGCTCAGCATCCTGACGTGCTGATGGCAGTGCGTGCGAACGGCATGGAAGATACGCCACAGTACAAAGTGACCATCGATCAGGAAAAAGCCAAAGCGCTGGGGCTGTCACTGGCGGATATCAACACAACGCTGTCCGCTGCGTGGGGCGGCAGTTATGTTAACGACTTCGTCGATAATGGCCGCGTCAAGAAAGTTTATGTGATGAGCGATGCGCAGTACCGCATGATGCCCGACGATCTCAACGACTGGTTCGTGCGTGCCACTAACGGCAAAATGGTACCGTTCGCCAGCTTCTCCACCGCAAAATGGGTTTACGGTTCACCGCGTCTGGAGCGCTATAACGGCCTGTCTTCTCTGGAGATCCTGGGTCAACCTGCACCGGGGAAAAGCTCGGGCGAAGCGATGGCGCTGATGGAAGAACTGGCGACGCAACTGCCAGCGGGTATCAGCCATGACTGGACGGGGATGTCCTATCAGGAACGCATGAGCGGCGAACAGGCACCGGCGCTGTATGCCATTTCGCTGGTGGTGGTTTTCCTCTGTCTGGCGGCATTGTATGAGAGCTGGTCGATCCCGTTCTCGGTCATGCTGGTGGTGCCGCTGGGCGTGGTCGGTGCGTTACTGGCGACCAGCCTGCGCGGGCTGAATAATGACGTGTACTTCGTGGTCGGGCTGCTGACCACAATCGGGCTGGCGGCCAAAAACGCCATCCTGATCGTCGAGTTCGCCAACGATCTGATGCTTAAAGAAGGCAAGCCGCTGATTGAAGCGACGCTGGAGGCGGTGCGGATGCGTTTACGCCCGATCCTGATGACCTCACTGGCGTTTATTCTCGGGGTTCTGCCGCTGGCGATCAGCAACGGTGCGGGTTCCGGCGCACAGAATGCCGTCGGTACCGGCGTGATGGGCGGGATGATTTCCGCCACGCTGCTCGCGATCTTCTTCGTGCCGGTATTTTTCGTGGTGGTGCGTCGTCGTTTTTCAAAATCAGTGACGCACACTGATGAGTAATCTGATCTCCGGTCTGAATCTCTGAGTATTCAACTGTCACACCTTCCAGGGCCTCGCGGGAAGGCGTAAGGATGACTCAGATTCATCGCGCCATCCTTCAATCTGGGAAAACATCGGTGCGGCCGCCGTGCCGGAAGGCGACTACGGTGCGGTGAGCGACGCACGGATGCACAACATTTCGGTCGATGCCTCGGGGAGAATCGGCTGGGAAACCAATACATTGCAATACGAGGATCGCCCACCCGCGCACGTCATCGAGGTCCTGACGGAAAGAGCGAGCAATGCCTATCGCGCCTTCCTTCGTGAGATGAAAATATCCTACATCATCGCGGGCAAGGATCATCTGGATTGCAGATTGACCGTAGAAAAACTGAAATCCCTTTTCAAGATCGAGACACTTATGCTTTCTGGCGGCGGCTTCATCAACTGGTCGTTCCTGCAGGCAGGTGTTGTGGATGAACTCAGCCTAGTGATCGCACCATTGGCCGATGGCGAGAACGATTCGGTCACCCTGTTCGCGAAATCCGACTATCTGCCCGATCATGCCCCTGTTGAGTTTGCCCTGAAAAGCGCTGAAGTTGGTCAAGGTGGCACTGTCTGGCTGCGCTACACCGTCAACAACGACAAGCAGTAACACATTTTGCGGCTTTGCTTCTCCGGTGCGAATGCCGCGGTTTATTCACATAGCATGAAGGCGCCATCGACGACGAGAACCGTAGTGTAATGATGTGATGGAGGCCCCATTCTAACGTAGTCAGTGTCATACTTTTATTGACTGAATTAATCTGGGACTAACACCACGTGAACACGATCAGGTTAGATGGATTTTACGCGTATCGAAAACAGATTTAGCTCGTTAATAATGCACTCAGGTTCTTCACTGAAAGGCATGTTGTTCAAATCTAAAACCCCATCATTTTTTTGAGGGTTATCTGCCTGCAAGTCCGTAAAGAGAGGTGTAAAATCCAGTTGTGCTTCCCCTCGCTCAGCGACCAGCTCAAACGTTTTATTTTTTGCCGCATCGTTGGTCAGGGCACTGACCAGAACCTGGGCGATTTGCTCCCGGGATATCACACCATCTTCCGGTGTTCCCGCATGGCGACGATCTCCCTGAAGCATAACGATTCTGTGCTCATCATCATTGTTGTAATCAAACCAGCCGGGCCTGACGATGGTATAGGGATGACCACTCGCCCTGATCAGACGTTCGGAACGTCTTTTCCAGTCATGAACGTTAGTGCGTTGATTCAAAGTGCTGAGCCGTTCAGTCACACCAATCGTGGTCATTAAGCCGATGCGAACAGGCGTATTCTTGAATATTCGTAAAATGTTACGCACACCGCCGTAATCTATCGCTCTGGCACCAATACGACCCAGGCAATCAGAACCGAGAGTGAAGATGATGGCATCAATATTTTTCGGCAAATCGGTGAGTGTTTCAGGCATTGAAACATCGCCGTAAAAAACATCCGCTCCACGAGGAAGCAATTTTACTTTGCGCTTATTTCTGACGAGCGCTACGGGCTGATGGCCCATTTCAATCGCGGTATTTATGACATGAAGGCCAATGCTTCCTGTCGCCCCAGCAACGAGTATTCTCATGATAAACCTTCTGATAATTCAGACTTATTTTCGATACAGTCAGAATATCAATTATCATTATTGTCATTAATGAGGCTAAAATGATTGTGTCTATGAACACCCTTCATGAGTGTGCGGTGAAGGGAATACCTCCAAAAGGAAATCGCCGATGCTCAAAGAAAACTTCAACGAACTGCAAATCTTTCTTGTGGTGGCAAGGGAGCGAAGTTTTACCAAAGCGGCGGGCAAACTGGGTGTTTCTCAGTCTGCACTCAGCCATGCGATGAAGGCACTTGAGGAAAGACTAAACATCCGCCTTCTGACCCGCACGACCCGAAGCGTAGCCCCTACAGAGGCCGGTGAGAGGATTATTGCCTGCCTTGAACCTCGTATTGACGATCTTGAACAGGAGCTGGAATCGCTTGTTCAACTAAACGGTACAGCCTCCGGCAATATCCGTTTATCTGCCGGGGAGCATGCCGCGCGAAGTTTGGTTTGGCCGAAGTTAAAACCCTTCCTCAGGGAATATCCGGAAATTAATCTCGAACTGGTGGTTGATAACGGCTTTGTCGATATTGTTGAGGGGCGTTTTAATGCCGGGATCCGTCTGGGCGAAAGCGTGGATAAGGATATGATCGCGGTGAGGATTGGACCGGAAATGCGAATGGCAGTGGTGGGAGCACCGTCCTATTTTGCCGCTAGCCCCGTACCCGAAACACCGCACGAGCTACAAAACCATCGGTGTATCAATATGCGCCTGCCGACTGCCGGTGGACTTTACCACTGGGAGTTTGAGAAGGATGGGAAACCGTTACGGGTCAGAGTGGAAGGGCAGGTAACTTTTAATCTGCAGGCGGAAAGGATTGATGCTGCTTTATCCGGTTTTGGCATCGCCTGTATACCTGAAGAAAGGGTGCAGGATTATATAAAGTCAGGAGAGCTTATTCAGGTTCTGCAGGACTGGTGTCCGTCTTTCCCCGGATATTATCTTTACTACCCCAGCCGTGAGCAGCATCCGCCCGCTTTTGCGCTGATGATCGATGCACTTCGCTACCAGGAATAAAGGGTCCGCCAATCGCAGCGGACCCGTCCGGGTATTAACGGCCTGTGCGAGCCTGATGCTCAGGAGAGTAACGTTCGCCGACGATTTTAATCGTTTCAAGCGCCTGGGTTATCTGCTGCGAGTCATCCTGCGAAAGCATGATGTCGGCTGAGCCTAGGTTTTCTTCCAGCCGGTGCAGTTTGGTGGTGCCCGGAATAGGAACAATCCACGGCTTTTGTGCCAGCAGCCATGCCAGTGCGATTTGTGCAGACGTCACACCTTTCCCTGCAGCCAGTTCACCTAATAAAGAGACCAGCTTTTCATTGGCTTCAATCGCTTGCGCGGCGAAACGCGGTACTGTGCTGCGGTAATCATCCTTGCCAAACGTCGTTCCTGGTTTAATCGACCCCGTCAGGAAACCTTTACCTAATGGGCTGAAGGGGACAAAACCAATGCCCAGCTCCTCCAGCAACGGCAGGATCTCCTGCTCAGGCTCGCGCCACCACATGGAGTATTCGCTTTGCAGCGCAGTGACCGGTTGTACAGCATGCGCACGACGAATGGTTTGTGCGCCAGCTTCGGACAGACCGAAATGTTTAACTTTGCCTTCTGCAATCAGATCTTTCACCGTCCCCGCAACATCCTCAACAGGCACATCTGGATCGACGCGGTGCTGATACAGCAGATCAATAACGTCTGTTTTAAGACGGCGTAATGATCCTTCAACGGCTTCACGGATATGCTCCGGACGGCTGTTTAAAATCTGCTGCTTGTTGTCATCGCCGAAGGTAAAACCAAATTTGGTGGCGATAACCACGCGGTCGCGAAAGGGCTTTAAGGCTTCGCCGACAACCTCTTCATTAAGGAAGGGGCCATACACTTCGGCGGTATCGAAGAACGTGACGCCACGTTCAACCGCAGCACGAATGAGTTCGATAGCCTGACGGGTATTGGTCGCCGGGCCGTAGCCGTGACTGAGCCCCATGCAACCGAGTCCAAGAGCGGAGACTTCGAGTCCGGATTTACCCAGATAACGTTTTTGCATTGAATGAATACCTCTTTTATCGCGGTTTAAACGTCAAGTTTGCGACCAGTCAGCCATTCCACCCTCGCCGGGTCGCGGTGAGAGAAGAAGGCGCTGGTTGCGGTATCAAGGGCGGCAATCTGCAACATATCCTCAGGACTGAGTTCAAAATCGAGAATGTTGATGTTCTCTTCCATTCGTTCTTTTCGCACCGATTTGGCCAGAGAAACGATGCCTCGCTGGAAGATCCAACGCAGTACAACCTGGCCCACGCTTTTGCCGTACTTCTGACCAATTGCCGTTAACACGGGATGCTGGAACAGGCCATTTTTACCCTCAGCAAACGGTGCCCAGGCTTCCGGCTGAATACCACGGCTTTGATTCCATGGAACGGCATGCAGCTGCTGGTTGAAGGGGTTAACTTCAATCTGGTTTACCGCAGGGGCAACCTTGTTGAAGGCGATAAGATCGGCCAGTCTGTCTGGATGGAAGTTGCTGACGCCAATGGCGCGAATTTTGCCTGCCTGCAGCAATTCTTCCATGGCACGCCAGGCACCATGAACATCACCGTAAGGCTGGTGAATCAGGTACAGGTCAACGTAATCAAGTTGCAGCCGATTCAGAGAGCGTTCGAACTGTGCTTTAGCACCTTCGTAATGGGTATCGTGCAGCCAAAGTTTGGTTGTTACAAAGAGTTCGTTACGGGCGATACCGGTCTGTTTCAGTGCGTTCCCGACCGGGGTTTCGTTCTGGTAGGCCGCGGCGGTATCAATCAGGCGATAACCGATTTCAATGGCATCAATAACGGCACGCTCGCATTCTGCGGCGTCCGTCATCTGGAAGACACCAAAGCCCAGCAGGGGCATTTCAATACCGTTGTTCAGTTTTACTGTTTGCATGTCTTTATCCTTCAACTGTTGTCCAGGAAAAGCATAACGCAGAGTGATTTATTCGATTAGATGGAGTAATTAGCTAGGGTTTATTAGATGTATTCATTAATTTGGGGCTGGCGGTCTGCTTTATGTGCGAAGCAGACCGTCACATTCAACGCTTTTCAGCCAGATTTGCCCACTTTATTTTTTTTATAAAGATGGTTTTTGTATTGAGCCTTCAATAATGAAGGCTCGCTATTATCTCGTCCTACTGCAGATTTTTCTCCTTCAGGAATTTACTCACCAAATCAGCAATCTGCACATTATTCAAATCAGAGAACGGGAAGTGGGTATTACCTTTGATCCCTACCTCTGGCAGATGCGTCACAGTCACATCCCCGCCATGCTTGTTCACCACGTCACGCCACTCACGAGCCATCGCCAGACGTACGCGCCAGCTGTCCTGCGCAGGCATGGCGACAGGTTTATCCGGTATGTTATCGCCGTAAATAATCAGAATCGGGATTTTGGTCAGTGCCATAAACTGCTCCACCGGAACAGGCTCACCCTTCAGCGTGTCGAACGCACTTGGCATAGGGGCAGGGAGTTCTTTTTCCGGGAAGACAAAGCTGCTGCCAGGCTCGAAGGCGACAATGGCTTTGATCTTGTCGTTTTTCATCGCCGTATACCAGCCCGCTCCGCCACCCTGAGAGTGGGTGAAGAGGATAGCCGGGCCGGATTTGTCCACTACGGCGGACATCGCATCAGAGATAACATTGATATCAAACGGCCCGGTATTCGGGGTCATCTGACGGAAGTACTGATTCAGCGCTTCTTTGTCGTGAGAGAACTGAACGCCTTTAAACTGCTCTGGCCACACGCCTACGCGGAACTGGTTAAACCACATCTGCTCATCGGGTTTTGGCGAAACAGTACCTTCTACAGTAGTGCGCCCGGCGCTGCCCCGGCGTGGCTGATCGACAAGATAGGTTGAGAAGCCACGACGCAGGAATATGTTCTGGAACCCTTCGCGACCATCCGGAGTGCTTTCCCACGTACGGGAGAACTGACCTGCGCCGTGCAGCATGACAATAGGGTATTTATGGGGATTTTCCGGGATTTGGTAGAACACAGATGCATGATCGCCATGATAAGTTTGGCCAGCAGAATCCAGCGGCTTTTTCGCGTCAAATTTCCCTGGTGCGGTGATAATAGTACCGCCAGCGGAAAAGCTTCCTTGTTCCTGAATAACCAGTGGCTCGGCATATACCGACTGAGCCACCAGGCCACCCGCCATCACGCAAATGGCCAGCGTTTTTAAGATCGTCTTCAAGAATACATCCTCTTTTATGTTTGCCGTTCAATCATATCTGAGTTGTCAGCGTTAATTATTTAGTACCCCTGATTGCCCTTATTTGGCAAACTCATGAATGCGGACGATTAGCCGCGTATGGTTTCTAACCAACTGGTGACAGTTTCTGTGGTTCTTCGCTCCTGATCGCATTCAATGACCAGTGGTTTTTCCCGGCGGGCGGTTGCGGCCAAACTTGCGAGGATGTCGTCGCTGTCCCCTTTACCGTAGCCGCCGTGAGTAATGAAGGGAATGAGTAATTTGCCCGCAAGGTTATGGCTGCTGAGAAACGTTTGTACTACCGGCGGCACGCTGGTTCCCCAGATGGGAAAGCCTAAATACACGGTCTCATAGCGTGAGATATCTGCGACGCTATTTTTTAATGCCGGTTTTACTCCCCGCTCACGCTCATTTTTCGCCTGTTCAACGGTCTGAAAATAGTCTTCGGGATAAGGTGTGGCTGGTTCGATTTTAAACATATCGGTGTTCAGGCTGCGGTGAATGACACCCGCAATCACCTGAGTGTTACCGCTGCGGGAAAAGTACGCCACCAGCATACGGCTTTTACCCTGCACGTTTGCGTTTTTGGTAGCAGCTGATACCAGGGAGACGTTCGCCAGCGTGAGCCCGGCAAGCGCGGTGATCAACATTCTGCGGTTGGGATCATGCTCCATAATCAACTCCTAATTGTTTGCGAGCGCCTGTTGCAGCGCCTTTTCAGCGCGTAAAGCAGCATCATTTTCGCCATGTTCGCGCAGATCCTGTGCAAGCTGGCGCAGCTGTGATGCCGTCAGGCCGACCCGCATGCTTGCTCGTGTATGCGATAGCAGTTGTGCCTCAACACCCGGAGTAGCCGCTAATGCGCCAACCGTTGCCAGCTCGCGGCTTTGCCAGTCGAGGTTATCGCGGGCGAAAATGTCGCCGAACAGATGCGTTTGCAGGAACTGATTAATGACCGGGGCAAAATCAAACAGAGGTCCCTGGACAAGAGTGCCTGAGATTTTAGACTGGTTTGCAGTACCGACACGGCGAAGCTCGTCCCCGACAGGGATGGGGGCGACCGGATCTTTACCTTCAACGTCTTCAATGCCACGTTGTTTACGCGCTTCGACGACCTTCATCAGTTCACTAAGTGCATTCAGGCTACGGGGGAAGCCCGTGTAGGCATAAAGCTGGACAAGAATCTCTTTGGTTTCGTTTATGGTGAGTCCTGCATCAAGTCCCTGATTCAGCGCTGCATTCAGCTTATCCATCTGACTGCTGGTCATCGATGCCGCAATCAGTGGGATGGCGTGCTGGCGAGCCGACAGCGTATCAGAAACGGTTTGTTCGTGGTTCATTTCTGAGGCTCCTTTATTGACGGGCGCAGCATTTGCCGTGAGACCAAAACCAAAGGTCAGCAGTACCGCTGCCGTTAATGCCTTAATGGGCGTGGTATTGTTCATCTGTCACTTTCTCCATCCATTTAACGCTTTTGCCATCCACAATCCCGGTTATCGCCAGATGTGTCATCGCGCTGCCAGGCGCTGCCCCGTGCCAGTGTTTGACTCCCGCCGGGCAAGAGACAACATCACCAGCGCGGATTACCTGCACCGGCTGGCCTTCTTGTTGGGTGAGCCCAACACCAGAGGTCACAATCAGCCGCTGACCTGCCGGATGCGTATGCCATGCTGAACGGGCACCCGGTTCAAAGGTGACATAAGCCCCTGACACATTGATGTCGTTATCAGGCTTGAAGAGAGGATCAACCCGGACGCGACCGGTAAAGTTCTCTGCAGGCCCATGCACCGCGTTCTGACTTCCTGCGGGTGCAATATGGACAGCGGGATTTTGCTCCGCAGCCCAGGATGAACATGTGAAGAGGGGCAGTAACAGCCCCAGGTAACGTAAATGTCCGATCATGCAAAGCGTCCTTATCAATGAAGAGGGGGATTGCCTGCAATGATTCTATCGAGGGGCAATGACGTCAGGCTGACGCCCCCCTGACAATTCTGTCAGTTAGCCCTGATCCCGGCTCAGTGCCGGAGTGAGCATTGTCCGCCGTTTTATCCGCTTGCATCGCAAAGGTGAGGCCAAATGTATTGATGCCATCTTCACTACGCGCAAAGACATCCCCACGGTGCATAATGGCGACGGCGCGTACGATTGATAAACCCAGCCCATGCTGGGTATCACTCCTGGCTCTGGATGTGTCGACGCGATAAAAGCGCTCAAAAAGCCGATGTAAGTGCTCTGGTGCTATTGGGTCGCCAGGGTTAGAAACTTCAACACAGGCTTGATTGTTTTTTTCGTTTAACCGCACCGTCACCGTGCTATTGGGAAGTGAATGTCTTGCGCTATTTTCAAGCAGATTAGCCAGTGAGCGGTGGAACAGTCGCCGGTCGATGTGCGCCGTGACGTCGCCCTCAACATCCAGAGAGAGCTGTTTTTCAGCAAAAGAGGGGTCAACATAATCCGCTGTTTTCAGGGTTTCTTCCCGCAGGGACACCTGCGTAAGTTGGGAAGCATGTTCACCCGCGTGGGCATGAGACAGGAACAGCATGTCGTTAACTATAGATGTCATACGTTCAAGCTCTTCCAGATTGGAACCCAGTAACTCTTCCAGTTCATCATGCGAGCGTCGGCGCGAGAGACCCAGTTGCGTCTGACCAATCAGGTTAGTCAGCGGTGTACGGAGTTCATGAGCAACGTCGGCGTTAAAGCTTTCGAGCTGTCGCCAGGCGATTTCCTGACGCTCTAACACACCGTTAAATGATGACGCCAGTTGCTGCAGTTCTTCGGGCAAATCGCGGGTATTCAGGCGCTGTCCATGGTCACTGGGTGCGAGTTGCTGTGCCTGTTTACTGAGAGCCTTAACTGGACGAAGACCGATCCGTGAAACAACGTATCCCAGCAAGGCGACAATCACGACGCCCAGTGCGGCAATGATCAGCAATGTACGCGTGAACGCATCGAGTGTTCCCATGTACGGCGTGGAATCGATGGCAACCACATAGTGCAGCTCCGGCCTTTCACCGTTCGCGGGGATGGTTTTCACTAACAGGAACAGTGAGCATGCACCTTCCGATGCGCCGGGCACTTTATTAAAGCCCTCCTGCAAAGAAGACCACTGAACACCCACCGGTGGTGTTCCCCCATGCTAAAGTGTGGGTTATCGCTCACTATCCAGTAGCGAACACGCTCACCTTCAGAATTGGTTAACACAGTGAATTTATTGGCAAGCGTCAACCAGCCGTCAGCCGACGTTCGTGCGGTGATCCACGGACTCATTAATGACTCCCTGAACAACAGCTCGTTGTGCATCTGCTTTTGCAAAGAGTCATGCAGGGAACTTCTTAGCAGGATGCCAATAACGGACACAATCAGCAGCGCGGATAAGGCAAACATCAGCGCCAGGTGAACTGAGATGGAACGCTTAAGCATGCTTGCCCCTTCATTTATTCAGGCCGGACTTCAAGGACATACCCCATGCCACGAACGGTATGTAACAGTTTTACGTCGAACGGGGCATCAACTTTGCCCCGCAAACGTTTAATGGCGACTTCAACCACGTTGGCATCGCTGTCAAAATTCATGTCCCATATCTGCTCAGCAATCATCATCTTTGACAAAATCTCCCCCTGATGCCGGGAAAGAAGGCTCAACAGGGAAAATTCTTTCGCGGTCAGTTCCAGTCGCGTTCCGGCGCGAAATACCCGGCGAGCCAGTAGGTCGAGATGCAGATCGTGAATTTGCAGTTGGGTGATGTCTGCGCCATCCGTAGAGCGGCGGCGCACCAGTGCCTGAATACGCGCCACCAGTTCAATAAGCGAAAAGGGCTTGGGCAGATAATCATCCGCGCCAAGACGTAGCCCTTTAACGCGCTCGTCGACCGATCCGCGAGCCGAGAGCATCAGCACCGGCGTCTGTTTGACTGCTCGCACACCCTCAAGCACCCGGTAGCCGTCCATCCCCGGCAACATCACATCAAGGATTATCGCGTCGTAGTCGAACTCCAGGGCGTAATGAAGACCTTCAGCGCCATCTGCAGAGACATCTACCGTAAACCCGGACTCACCCAGTGCACGGGCGAGATAGATTGACGTTTTTTCTTCATCTTCGACTAACAACAGACGCATAACGGGACTTCCTCTTAACTTTTCAACGGTGCTTCACCATCAGAATAAACCTGCACAGCATCCGGCAGACGTTGACCCTGGATAGTAATGGCATCCAGTGAGCGGGTGAGCTCGGTCATCTCAGCGGAAGTTTGTCGGGTGAGAAGCGCGTTTCTGTTGCGCGGAAATCACCGGCAGCGAACCGGGTATTCTCATCAATGCAGCCCGTTAAAAACTGCACACCAAGCGGACTCCATGGCACGAACCCAATTCCCAGCTCTTCACACACCGGAAGCACTTGTTTTTCAGGCCCGCGCCAGAGCATGGAGTATTCACTTTGCACGGCGGTAACGGGTAATGCTGCATGGGCGCGTCTCAACGTGTTGATGCCCATTTCAGAAAGACCCCAGTGCAGGACTTTTCCTTGATCCATTAAATCTTTAACCACACCGGCGACATCTTCGATCGGGAGCTGTGGATCAACCCGGTGTTGATACAGTAAATCGATACGATCGGTACGAAGGCGTTTGAGCATATTGTCGACGACCTGCCTGATATGCTCCGGCCTGCTGTTAAGGCCCGGCAGACGCTTACCCGTCTGTTGGTCAATGTTCCAGCCAAACTTGGTGGCAATAACGATTTTGTCCCTGAACGGGGCGACGCCTTCCCCAAGAATTTTTTCGACTTCAAATGGGCCGTAGGCTTCGGCTGCGTCGAAGAACGTCACTCCTTCATCAAATGCCCGGTGGATAACATTGACCATTTCGGGACGCCAGGGAACCGAGGTGTCGTATTTGCGACTCATGTTCTGGACACCCAGACCGACGGCAGAGACTTCCAGCTTCCCGAGTTTACGCTTGCCTGGAGCAGCAAGGCGTTGGCTGGGTTGCCTAGATGAATCGATCCGAGAGGATTGGCTCGCCGCTGATACGTGCGGAATTAGCGAGGCGGCGGCAATACCGGCCCCGGCGACTAATAGCTTGCGCCGCTCTGGCATTGTTGGGCCATTCTTGCTATTCATTGATCGCTCCGCTTCTCAGAAAATTGAACATGAATCTCATTTAAGCGAGACCATTCTGCGGCGTGATTGCCAACATAAAGCTGACGGCTACCTGACAGCATTGTCAGAAATACCTACCTATCCCTGTCTGTTTCCTGACAAAAATGTTATTTCTCTGTCACGATGCTGACAGCCCTCTCCGCCTAATCTGAGCCTGCAAATTTGATTCCGCGAGCCTGCATAACCAGGCCGACACTCATCGGGAGAGACCATGAAATTCACGCTTATCAGTGCAATGCTACTCATGGCAATGGCTGGAGTGACCTCAGTCAATGCGGCTGATTACAAAAAAAATCCATTCACACTCGTCTATGACGGTGCCATTACTGAGAACGTCAAAGGCAAGGTCAACATTCACCCAGTGAAATACGATCTGCATGGCATCCAGATTGCTGCGAATGTCTATACCCTGCTAACTACGATCCCGCCAAAAAATACCCTGCCGTGGTGGTCGCGCATCCTAATGGCGGCGTAAAAGAACAGGTCTCCGGGTTGTATGCCCAGCGTCTCGCCGAGCAGGGCTACATCACGATTACCGCCGACGCAGCATATCAGGGCGCTAGCGGTGGGATGCCGCGCAGCGTGGATAAACCCGCTAATCGCATTGAGGATATCCACGGCATGGCTGACTACATCAGCCAGTATCTTGGTGTAGATACCGCCCGCCTTGGTCTGCTTGGCATTTGCGGTGGCGGCGGATATTCACTCGTTGCGGCCGAAACTGACAAGCGGTTCAAATCGATAGCAACCATCAGCATGTTTAATTCAGGTCTTGTGCGCCGCAACGGTATGCAGGATTCACAGCTGGATACTATCCAGCAGCGTCTTCAGCAGGCTTCTGATGCACGTGCTCAGGAAGCAGCCGGAGGAGAAGTGATTTACTCCGGCGATGCCAACCTGACTGATGAACAGATTGCTAAATTACCTTTTGCCTTATATCGCCAGGGCTACGAGTACTACTGGAAAACTCACGCCCACCCGAACTCCACGTTTAAATACACCACCAGCAGTCTGCTGGATTTGATGAGCTTTGACGTAACGGACCATATCAATCTCATCAATAAACCGCTGCTGATGATTGCCGGTGCAAAAGCGGATACGCTCTACATGACTGAAGATGCGTTCGCGAAAGCCACCGGTACGAAGGACAAAGAACTCTTCCTGATCGATGGAGCTACCCATATCGAGACGTATTGGGTTCCTAAATACGTAGACCAGGCAATGCAAAAGTTAGACGTCTTCTTCGATAAGAATATTTAGTTAGCCTCCGATGACGCCCCAGCCGAGCAGACTGGGTATGTCCATCAGCTGTACCCACTTTCCGCAGCATTTCACATTGCGTATTCACGCGATATACTCAGATTAACGAAGTTGCGGTTAAAGATAATTACGCTGCTTAAATAGGCGCTATGAGTTAAATTCATAAGCGTGGTGGATATGTGGTGGTCATTTTTTTATCTGAACGGTCAGTGCCATCAAAGCGCTGGCTGCTGTGAACAACGCAATTATCCAGCCCATCGTCCATGGCGTGCCATCACTTAACAGGGCGAGAAGCAATGAAGAGATAATGCCACTTCCGTATTGTAATGCCCCATTAGCGCCGATGCGGATCCTGCTACATTGGGCACTGCGTCAAGTGCGCAAGCCGTGGATGTTGCAGCGATGATGCCATTCATCGAGAAGAATACAAACACAGCCCCGACAATCACGGTAATTCCACCTACGCCCAGGCCTGTTGCGACCGCCAGCACTATTGCGGAAATAGTGGCGATGAATACGGCATTCTTGAACAACGCTTCCAGTGGATATCGTTGAACCAAGCGTCTGTTGACCATACTCACAGCCATTAATTCCACAATTTTTACTGCAAACAGCCAACCGTAATGCTGCGGATCAACGCCGAAGTAAGTGATGTACAGAAACGGGGAGCCCGTAATAAAGGCGTAGGCCGCGACGTAATAGAACGTCAGACACAGAGTAAACCGCATGTATTTTGCGTTGGTTAGCAAGGCATAGTAGTTTTGAAAGGCTTTGGTTACGGAGGCTTGCGAGCGTTTTTCAGCAGGTAATGTCTCCGGTAACCAAAATAAGGACATCAGCATTAGTGTTCCGATAATCGCCAGCAGCCAGAAAATAGCGTGCCACGAAGTGACTTTAATCATTTGTCCGCCGATCAGGGGCCCGGCAATGGGCGCGATGGCCATAATGATCATCAAAGTTGAAAGCATTTGTGCTGCACGAGTGCGACTAAACAGATCGCGGATCATTGCTCGTGCCAACATTGGGCCTGTACAGGCACCTAATGCCTGAAAAACACGCCAGAAGACAATTTGCATGATATCTGTTGATAACGCGCTACCTACCGAGCCGATGATGAACAGGCCTAAACCGATAAACAACGGCAGACGACTCGCTAGTCGGTCCCCAAATCACTTGCGCAATGCAAAATCCGATAAGGAACCCAGTGATTGTCAGCTCAGCATCACTCTGTAAATCTTTTGCCATAACGGGCATAGCCGGAAGATGCACGTCTATACAGAGTGCATTCTAAAGGAAATATCAGCGCGGGGTCCCGCCTGTTATTTTTGAGCGAATCATTACGAGGTGAGTATGTAATGATGAAAGAAGTCGATGATGGCCTACATGTAATCTTATTCGACCGCCTTATCCTTGCTTACTATGACAGTATCGATGGGCAAATCTTGCGCATCGACTGAGGTGAAATGTGTTACCTATGAGACCGGTCAGATCTGTAACCCATGTGACCGGTCTATACATCCCTTAACCCTTGCGATACAACCCATTCACCAATTAAGGGCATTAGCCCTGCTTCCTGAGCTTCTGTAATAAAATCTGTAGGAGAGATGGTTCCCTTCTGCGGATGTTCCCAGCGTAAAAGGGCCTCCGCACCTATGACTAAACCAGATCGATCAACGATGGGCTGGAATAAAAGCGAGAACTCATCCCTGTACAATCCAGCATGTATGGACTTTGCTTTCATTGTTTTGCGAGATAGATCAGCATGCATAGCAGCAAGTGCGCGCACAATATCAAGGTTGACAAGATTGGATTTAACCAAATGCTGAGAAATTGAAAGCGATGTGGCCTAGGAATATAGAAAGAGAAGATGGCCGCATTACTGCGAAAATGATGAATTTCACCAACCTAAACGCAACAATGATTATTTGTGCTAATGAGCGATTGATTTGAAAATTCATATATCCAACAAACCCAATAACCAGCAGATATCGCCTGCCCAACCCGCCCATACCAAATAACTCCCACTTTACGCCGGCTGAATTTGGTCGTAACGGATAGCGTGAATGGCTCCAGTATCCTTGTTGTACAAAATTATTGGCGGGAATTACCTCACGCGTGAGCGCCAGGCGAGGGCAAGGTCAGCAACATCTTCGGTTAATACACCTAGAGTATTGGTGACAGCGATATTATGTTACCGGAAATAATTCATATCGATACCATCAAAACCCACACCGAAATAGCGATGACTTTCAATGCCGGGAATTTCCCCAGGAAATCGGCGTCGAGTTTGTTTTCCCCATTTTCAACGCAAGCTGTCGCGATATTGATATGATATTGTTACGCGGGTGATATTTCACCATAGATGTCAATTAACGTGTAATAGTTTTTAACTGATGCTCAAGGTTATCGTTTATTCCATCCGGATTTAAAATTAACTTTTTCGTTATAATGCCATTATTCCTGGTATATATGGCATATTAATTAGCATGAATTTCTCTATAAAAAATCAGGCATACACGAAATAGACAACCGTTTTATCTATTAAAAATATTATTTTAGTATACATATTAAAAAATCTGTTCTACTGTTCAATGTGATTTTTCACGCATATACATCTCAAGGATGTTATTTTTAGTGGGGTTTATATAATTTTTATGCTCACCATGTGGAATACAGATCACTTTTTTGAAAAAATCGAAACCACCATCGGCGTCGACTACATGCTACGCGCCCGGGAAGGCGTACCGGAAAAAGGAGTATACATCCGCCCACACATGCATCTTAAGCATGAGATTATGTGGTTTCACAAAGCGGAGGGCAGTTACAGTATTGGGCGCGAAAAATTTAATCTTAAAAATAACACCCTAATCTACGTCAGTCCGCTGGTATTGCATGATATGGAGCTGTCTTTCACCGGCGACCATGAGCGTTTCCTATTGCAATACGATAACGCGGTACTCAACCGGTTAAAATATCCCTTTCCTGCAATGAAGCCCCATGTTGGTATTGTTACGCAGCTCAATGAGCAGGACGCCGCAAGGCTACAGTTCTTGTTCAGATGGTTTACGGAAATACATGAGACACCGCATTCAGTCTATGAGATTAATCCACTGATGATTCTTCTGCTCAATACGATATTCCACCACGCCACCCAGGCGGAACAAATCTCACCGGAAAATGAAGGTAATAGCTCATTTGAAAATATCATCAATTTTATTATTGATATGGAGACTCGAACCTCTTTTAATATTACACTGAATGAAGCCGCAGAATTTGTTGGTCTGTCATCGAGTCATTTTTCACGTACCTTCAAAAAGATTATGCAGGTCAGTTTTAAAGAGTATCTGGTCAGAAAGAAAATTGCCCTATCTGCCGACCTGCTGACCAATACCGAATTGAACGTGACGGATATTGCCTATCAGTGTGAATTTACCGACAGTGCCTATTACTGTTTTCAGTTTAAAAAGATTGTTGGCGTGACGCCGAAGAAATTCAGAACCAACAGCCGGTCAACAAAACAGCTATCCACGAAGCATGATAAAACCAAATGAGTTAATGATTTCACCGTTCTGAACACGAAGAATAAACATGTGGGCCAGTATCTCGTAGGGTTGTTATTTAATGCCAATAAAGCCTGGGTCCGTCAGATTATCGAGGGCATTATCGCCGCTACCGATTCCCGCACCCGTCATCTGTTGCAGGCCTGTACGATAGCCGGTGTAAAAGTACCCGATGAGGTCGCCATCGTCAGTATCGATGATGAAGACCTCGCCAACTATCTGTCGCGCATCTCATTGACGACCGTGGTGCAGGGCGCCCGGCAATTAGGTTTTCAGGCTGCCGGTCTCTTACACGCAAGGCTTTCATCAAGGGACCAGAACGCCCTGCGTCGCATTGTGGTTCCGCCAGTTGGTATCAAAGCGCGCATGTCGACGGATGTAAAGGGACACAGGATCCGCTGTTGGGGGTGCACTGTCGTTTCTCAGCGAGAACATCCATAAACTGCTGAAAGTGATTCATGTGATCAACTACCTTGAGCTTTCCCGCACGCTTATCGACACCAAATTTCAAAAAGATCTTGGGTGCAAGGTCCATGCGGTCATCCTGAAAGAAAAGCTCATTCCCTGCCGGATGCTGCTGGAGAACAAAAACATTCCGATTGCGGACATCCCTGCGCTGGCCGGGTTTCCCTCCATTAACTACTTTTATAACTTCTTTACACGCAAGATGAATCTCACGCCCGCGCTCTACCGTCAGCAGAACGCAAAGAATAAGTGACCGGTGAGGCCGGTCACCGCTTGGCATTTATGTCGCTGAGTTTTTCTCCGCCATGGTCATCAGCGCTTTATCGTTAAGGCTGTATTTGCGCATGATCAGCACTAGCAATGCCACCAGGATAGCCGGTAAAACGGTAAACAGCAGTCGGATGGTTTCCAGTGCCGACGCGGTTTGCGTTACTGCCCCCCGACATAATCACCCCAGGCGAGCAGATACCCCACCAGCGCGCCGCCAATGGCGATCCCTAACTTAATGGCGAATAAATTGGTGGAAAAGACGATGCCGCTGAGTTTCTTCCCGCTTTTCTGCTCCTCAGCATCAATAATGTCTGACAGCATGCTCCACTGTAAGGGGGTTGCGGCAAGCTGGATAATATTAATAATAATCACCAGCGAGAAAATGACGATAACGTTGCTGCCGGGAATAAAATACATACCCAGAAGCAGCGCGGCTTCGAGGAACATTGCCGTTTTAAACCCTTTCACTTTATCGATGTGTTTAAATACGGTAGACGAGATCATCGCCCCAAGTACGCCCGATGCCAGCGTGGCGGTCAGTAACAGGCTGCCCAAATCGGGGCGATTCATAATGCTATTTACAAAATAGAGCGTGGTGCCACCTTTAAAAAGCACTGCCACCAGGTTCACCACGTTAAGCGCAAAAAGAATACGCCAGTCTTTATTGGAAAATAGCGTTTTAAGATCATCAAGGATACTGTTCTTTTTTGTTAATTCGATATCCGGTGAAAAACGCTCTTTTGTCAGACCAAAGCAGATAAAAAATAGAATAATGCTCAGTACACCCATTACCATCATGGTGTAGAAATAACCGTTCTGCAGATTGCCTTTCCCCAGATAAGCCACCAGTGGCAGGGCCGTCAGGGAAACAATCAATCCACCCAAGGTACTAAGGGCAAATCGCCAGGATTGTAATGACACGCGCTCTCTGGAGTCATTGGAAATATTATTGATCATCGCGCAGTAAGGGACATTAATCGCGGTATAGACCAGCGACAGTAATGTATAGGAAACGTATGCATAAATCAGTTTTCCACCGTATGATAAGTCTGGTGTGTAAAAAGTTAAGCAGCACACCAAACCAAACGGAATCGCGAACCATAATAAATAAGGCCGGAATTGACCATATTTTGATTTTGTTCTGTCAGCCACAGCCCCCATTAATACATCAGTTATCGCATCAATCAAACGCACCGCCAGAAACATGGTGCCCATATGTGCTGGATTTAAACCAAAAATATCAGTATAAAAATAAGCCATAAACAACATCACGGTTTGCCAGACTAAATTACAACCGGTGTCGCCCAACCCATAACTTATTTTTTCTTTTACACCTATTAGTGTACTGTTCATACAGACTCCATCGGATAAAATTTAACGAAAATGCTTACGTAGACGTAAGTAAGTTATTGCTAAGGCCGTTTGCGATATGTATAAATAATCCTGACAAATATAAGAAGAGTGTACTGTATGAGTGATGAATCTCCCGTTTTCGAAAAAATACCCGTTCGCGCCGGAGACCTGTTCACCTTCCGGGTCGACTCTATCAGAGACTTCCAGGGGATAGAGGTAGTACCGCATTATCATATGATGCAGGAGCTGATGTGGTTTCGACAATCAGCTGGCAGCTTCACCATAGGAAATGAGAGATTAGCAATAGAAAACAATACATTGATTTTTGTTCCGGCATTGATAATTCATGAGATGATCATCCCGGCGCAGGCGAATCACGTGCGTTATCTCCTGCAATTCGAAAAAGAGTGGCTTGATGAGTACGCGTTGGCATCCGATGCGTTGCATTGTGGTGCGATGGCCATTCTTGGCACAGAAGACGCCGACCGGCTGGAAATGCTATTTAACTGGTGTGGCGAGTTTAGCGATTTTGCCGACACACTTTTCCGCTCACTTATCCGCAGTATTCTGCTGCATGCATTTAAAAACCTGAAAGCGGCTGTACATATTACGGAAAAAGAAAATAACGCCTATCTCGGAGAGCTTATCAAATTACTGAAATCCATTGAAGCCACTGAAAATTATGAAATCACGACAGAAGAGGCGGCGCGAACCTGCAACTGGTCTAAGTCGTGGTTTTCTAAAATATTTAAACTCACCTTCGGTATCAGTTTTAAAAAATTTATTCTCCTGAGAAAACTCAATATTGCCATTAATTTACTGACCAATACCGATCTACGTATCAGTGATATTTCCCAGCGTGCTGGTTTCACCGATAGTGCTTACTTTTGCCTCAAGTTCCGGGAAATGATGAACGATACCCCGCTGTCATTCAGAGATAAAGTCAGAACCACTACTGATGTGGGTCGTGGGCCACACCTATAACAGGAAATGTTAAAAATTGAACGATTTTTTCTGAGTGTGATCAGCGTTTCCCTAGTCGCGCAAAAAAGTCATATAAACCCCGCCAAAGAATACATTTTTTGCCTGCAATTAAGCCTACTTTTCATAACGTGAATACGGCGTTTGTTTCACCACGTTGACTATCCCTTGAAAATTAAAGGTATTGTTATGAATAAAACAGGGTTTAAAGAAAAAGTAGGCTATGGCCTGGGTGATGGTGCCTCCAATATCATATGGCAAACCATCATGCTATTTATGGCTTACTTTTATACCGATGTGTACGGCCTCAGTGCTTTTCATATGGGAACAATGTTTCTCGTGGTCCGCGTTTTTGATGCATTTGCTGATGTTTACGCCGGTTATTTAGCTGACCATACACAAACAAAATACGGCCAGTTTCGCCCTTATTTGCTCTGGTTTTCCTTACCGTTTGGCATTTTTGGCGCGTTGACGTTTTATACTCCGGACTTCGGGGAAACCGGCAAAATTATCTATGCCTACGTCTCCTATACCACGCTGTCGCTTTTTTATTCGCTGGTTAACGTTCCCTACTGCGCGATGATCAACAATCTCTCCCGGGATGTGAAAGAAAGGGTATCAATGCAGTCATACCGTTTCGCCTTTGCCGCACTGGGCGGTATTATCGTTTCTGCTGTGGCGCTGCCGCTGACCAAAGTTTTGGGTAATGGCGATCTGCAAAAGGGCTATTTCTACGGCATGATCCTGATGGGCGTGCTGAGCACCATTATGTTCCTGATGTGCTTTGCCATGACCAAAGAACACTACGTTAAAGAGATAGATAAAACCCAGAAATTTAGCGGCATCTATAAAGAGCTCAATATTCTGCTGAAAAACCAGAACTGGCGCTGCATCTTTGGCCTTAATGTCGTCAACCTTATTGCCGGAATATTAAAAACCGGCGGGGCCATATATTTCGTGAATTATTATTTGCATCGCCCGGACCTGGTCAGTGTGGTGCTTTCCATTATCCTCGGCGCGAAATTTATCGGTTCGATGTTTACCACCACATTGTACGGAAAACTCGACCGCTTGTGGGCGTACAAAATGGCGATGATGGTACAGGCGGCGGTGATGATTGCGTTATTCTTTGTGCCTGCCGATTACATCATCCTGACCTGCGCGGTGGTAGGTGTTATTCACTTTATCAACTCCACGGCGACACCGCTGCAATGGAGTCTGCTTAGCGATATCATTGATAACGTGGAGGGAAAATCTGGTAAATCCCTCAGTGGACTGGTTTTTTCCACCAATATTTTTGCCATTAAGATTGGTATTGCTATCGGTGGGGCCATTATCGGCTGGCTGCTGACCATCGGCGGCTATGTGGGCAATGCGCCCGTGCAGACTGAATCGGCAACTCTTGTAGTTAGACTCATTTTCACGGTGATTCCGGCGATGCTGATCCTGATTTTAATTCTGAAAAAATACCGCAACAGCGAAGAGCTCGATAACACCGTCACGGTGATCGCTGCACAAAACGAGCCCGCCAGACACTAACGGTTTATTACGGACGATAACAAGGAGTCGCTATTATGGCCGCTATCACTAACCCAATTATTCCAGGCTTTAACCCGGATCCGTCAATTATTCGCGTTGGCGAGGTTT
The DNA here is from genome assembly GCF_047784855.1 of Rahnella sp. PCH160. Classification (NCBI taxonomy): domain Bacteria; kingdom Pseudomonadati; phylum Pseudomonadota; class Gammaproteobacteria; order Enterobacterales; family Yersiniaceae; genus Rahnella; species Rahnella sp. PCH160. The sequence continues at coordinate 101,530 of NZ_JBLOGT010000003.1, read as the reverse complement.
ATTATATGGCCACCTCGACATTCGAATGGTTTCCGGGGGTGAGTCTGTATAAATCCCTCGATCTGAAAAACTGGCAGCGGATAGCCTATCCGTTAAACCGCAGAAGCCAGCTTGACATGGTCGGTAACCCGGATTCTGGAGGTGTGTATGCGCCGTGCCTGAGTTATCACGATGGGCGCTTTTACCTGATTTTTAGCGATGTCAAAAATGTCGCCGGGCGCTTCTGGGACGCAAACAATTACCTGGTTACTACCGACGATATCGAAAGGGAGTGGTCAGAACCCACCTACCTTCACAGCCGGGGCATTGACCCGTCACTGTTCCACCATAGCGACGGGTCAAAATGGCTTGTGAGCATGGAGATGAGCCACCTGGAAGGCGGGAAACCGGGTTTTCCCAAATGGAACGGCATTATCATCCAGCAGTATGACGCCCAGGAAAACAGGCTGGTGGGCGAGTGCCTGAAAATCTATGCGGGTAGCGCACTGGGGACGACCGAAGGGCCGCATATTTACCAACACGACGGCTGGTTTTATCTGCTGACGGCCGAAGGAGGCACCTTCTACAACCACGGCGTGACTATGGCCCGCTCGCGTAATCTCTTCGGGCCGTACGAAACGGACCCCATCGGGCAGATGATGACCGCGCGTTACGACTGCCGTTTGCCGCTACAGCGCGTGGGACATGCGGATCTGATTGAAAATCCGCTCGGCGAGACGTTCATTGTGCACCTGTGCGGCAGGCCGCTGGCGACAAAAGGGCGCAGTCCGATGGGACGCGAAACAGCCATTCAGCGGGTGTACTGGAATGAAGAGGGCTGGTTACGGCTTATTAATGAGAAGACGACGCCGGAAAGCGTGGTTCACTCCCGTCTGGAAGAACACCCGTGGCCCGCGCTACCGGTCAAAGACAATTTTGACGCAGCGACTTTGCCGCTGCACTACCAGTCGCTGCGTATTCCGCTCGGCGAAGAGATGTGTTCGCTTGGTGAAAGAAAAGGCTGGCTGCGCCTGCGTGGCCGTGAGTCTCTTAGCTCACGCCATTACCAGAGCCTGCAGGCCCGCCGGCAGACGGATTTTGCTTATACCGCACAAACATGCGTAGATTTTTCCCCGCGTGCGTTCCAGCAAATGGCCGGGCTGGTCTGCTTTTATGACACTACCAATTACCTGTACCTGAATATCTCCTGTGATGAGGAAGGGCTGCGAACAGTTAACCTGATGGTCAACGACCTGAACAAATTCACGATGGTAACTGGCGAGGGCATTCGTATTACCCGTGAAGGGCTGGTGTATCTCAAAGTGTGCGTGAAGGGCGATGCTGCGTGGTTTTATTATTCGCTGGATGAGGCTGAGTGGTTCCCCGTCGGTGGGTATGTGGAATACAGTAAGCTGTCCGACGAATACTTTAAAGAACGCAGCATTGAGCGTTTCACCGGAGCTTTTGTGGGCATGTGTTGTCAGGATTTGACCGGCGAACATGCCTATGCAGACTTCGATTATTTCTCTTATTCGGCAGACCCATACTAACCGTTGATAGCACGGCATGTGTTTTTCCTGCCAGCGCGATTGAAATAATGGCGCTTTTTATTTTTTGTGAAGAGGATCACCCGCAAGAAGACACTTCTTATATTTACGAGGGCGTTTCATATACCTGGCTAGAAATACGGGCGGTAAAATCAGGGATAACAGAATACTTTAAGAGTGATTATTTATGATTCAGAATCCCATATTCAAAGGTTTTAACCCCGACCCCTGCATTTGCCGTCGAGGCGATGATTATTATGTCGCCGTTTCCTCATTTGAATGGTTTCCCGGGATCCCGATTTATCATTCACGGGATTTAAAAAACTGGCAGTTACTGACACATGTTTTGCAAGATGACAATGTCCCCGACCTGCGTAAACTGCCCTCCGCCAAAGGCATCTGGGCACCTTGCCTGACCTGGTGCGAGGAAGAGCAATTGTTCTATGCCATTTATGGCGTGATGAACTCCATGAATGCCCGTTATTTTGATGTCGACAATTATCTGATTACCGCCAAAGATATTACCGGCCCCTGGAGTGAGCCTTTCTATCTCCATTCCGCCGGTTTTGATGCATCGCTGTTGCATGACACCGACGGGCGGAAATGGGTCGTCTCTCTTGAGTGGGAAACGCGCCCTGGCTACGAAAAACCCGGCGCCATTTGCCTGGTAGAGTATTCACCGGCGCAGAAAGCCATTGTGGGCTTTCCTCAGCGCATCTGGTCTGGCGGTACAGACCGGGGCTGCATTGAAGCGCCGCATCTGACGAAACGCGGGGATTACTACTACATCATGACGGCGGAAGGCGGCACCGGATACGGGCATGCAGTCACTATGGGGCGGGCAAAAAATGTCTGGGGACCATATGAGAGCGACCCGCAAAATCCAATTTTAACGTCGTACAGTGAAAACTTTAATGAACGCCACGATGCGAACCACCTTAAACCTCAGTACTTCAACCCTGAGACCTATCTGCAAAAAGCCGGGCACGGTAGCTATGTTGAAACCCCGGAGGGGGAAGTCTGGCTGGTTCATCTGTGTAGCCGACCGTTTCGTGATGAGTTGCGCTGCACCCTTGGCAGGGAAACCGCTATCCAGGAGATGTACTGGACGGCTGACAACTGGCTAAGGCTAAAAGGCGGGGGAAACATTGCTCACCATGAAGTCAACGCCTCGGCCTTGCCGCCGAGCCCGTTTGCACCGGATGTAACGACGGATCATTTTGATAAGGCACAACTGAATAAAACTTATTACGCGCCGCGCATCGATTTTCGCCGTTTTGCTTCGCTTAATACGCGTGACAGTCATGTCACGCTACGAGGGCAGGAGTCGTTAAGTTCGACCAACAAGGTGAGCCTGCTGGCGAGAAAGCTGACCTCGGTCTATTGCACCATCACCACCAAACTCGCCTTTTCCCCGCAGGTGTATCAGCACAGCGCGGGTCTAGTGCTCTATTACGACAATATGAACTATCTCTACCTACTGCAAACCTGGGATGTATCAATAGGAGAACCCGTGTTGTCGGTGATCCATATGGATAACGGCCAGCGCCATGATATTGCCCAGCCTGTGCGGGCAGGAAGTGAGCCGGTATTTCTGCAGATACGCATTGAAGGGCGAGATATCACCTGCCTCTGGTCACTGCGTGACGGTGGTTACCAGCCGATTGGCGAGTGTTATAATACGACGGGATTTTCCGATGAATACAGCGAGTATGGGGAATTTACTGGCGCATTTTTTGGGCTGGCCTGCGTGGATGCCATGCTCCATCAACACGACGCCCATTTTGATTTTTTACGCTATGAGGCCGATGAGACGCGCCTGATTGATTAAGGTTTTCGCGGCGACAATGCCTTATCTTTACGGGTCTTCACCTCGCTGAGGTGAAGAATTCACGAGTGTATATCCTGCGTTAGCATATGATCCCGTTAACTATCACCGGCTGTTCTGCAGCAACTGGTTGAGAGCGTTCTTCCAGTCAGCCGGGCGCTGGCATTCAGTGGAAGCGTGAACGAAAAACCTGAAAAAATGACCGAAAGCGCATTCTGCTGGGAACAAAATAGCGATCCGATGGCGGTCGAAAAACTGGCTGAAGGTTGACCCTGACCCAAAATCCTGCTCCATTCAGAAACAGAATTCCGGCATGATAATGACTCCCCTGAACGGAGGATGTGCCGATGAAAAAGTCACGATTCACCGAAGAGCAGATTGTTTTTGCCCTGAAGCAGGCTGAACTGGGTACGTCAGTGCCGGACGTCTGTCGCAAGCTGGGCATTTCGGATGCCACTTTCTATACATGGCGTAAAAAATACGGCGGCATTTCTCCTTCGGAGCTGAAGCATATGCGGCAGCTGGAAGAGGAAAATCTGCGGCTTAAGAGGCTGGTTGCCGATCTGAGCCTCGACAAGGCGATGCTGCAGGACGTGCTGGCAAAAAAGAGCTGACGCTGGCACGCCTGCGCGAATGGGTCAGGGATTTGCAAGCCCGCTACGGTGCCAGTGAGAGACAGGTCTGTTTTGCGCTGCGGGTCAGCCGCAGCTCGTTTCGATATCGTTCTGTTGCTGCCGACGACAGTGCGCTGCGCCTGCGCATCCGCGAGATCACCGAAACCCGGGTTCATCACGGTTACCGCCGCGTACACGTGATGCTCAGACGGGAAGGCTGGCGCGATAACCACAAAAGGATTTACCGGCTTTACAGCGAGCAGGGTCTGTCGCTGCGGCGCAATAAATCGGCCCAGCGCCGACAACCGCAGCCTCAGGGTCTGTATCCGAATCACGTCTGGGGCATGGATTTTGTCTCTGATGCGTTGTTTGACGGGCGACGACTGCGCCTGCTGACGGTTATCGGCCTGTACACCCGCGAATGCCTGGGGATCGGCGTGGGGCAGAATTTGCGTTCAACAGAAGTGGCAGAAATGCTTAATAGCATAGCGCTCAGACGTCCTTTACCTCAGTTGCTGAAAACCGATAACGGACTACCGTCTGAGTCAACTATTTTACACGCAGGGATACAGCCATCTAATACAAAGACGATAGTTCATTTTAATATCCGATACTGCCCACATTTCCTTTCGGCTTATAAATATGGTTCGATATATCGATGAAGCTGTAATCTGAACGTGGCCACTGCCAGAGAATCATCTGGCAACGGTAATGCAATGGAATTCGCTGCAACATCATAGAGATGTTCAAGAAACTGCTGTTTATACTGTTTCCGCCCAACAACATCCCATGACTGTTTTACAAACACATCCCGGTTAAGTGACGTGATACAAGACGGTGTAGGGAATTGAAGTAAAAACTGGCAGAACCACTCTGCCCGGGACATATGCAGAAACTGCTCAGCTTCGGGAAAATAAAGGGTCAGATAGTGGTTAACCAGGCTGTTCAGACATCGTGTTCGTGCCAGAGTAACCTGATGGTATGTGTTTGATATCTCCTGTATATCGATAATGCCATTCGCCAGAGGATCATAAAATGGTGAAGATAATCCTTGTTCGAGCAAATACATAATGACACTGGCATCTTTGCGATCATTTTTATCCCAGGTCTTAAACAGCATCTCACGAGCTCGCGCACATCTGACAGAGGAAACAAGATGGCACTGAACTCCCTGCTTATGTAACCACCATGCGATGTTACGGTGATAATCAGCTGTAGGTTCAAATGCAGCGATAATATCTTCATGGGGTGAAGCGGTGAGCGCAAGCAGTCGGTTGAACCCTTCCAGGGTATTTTCAATACGCAGATAGGATGTTCGTCCATCCGGGTGCCGAATTTTTGCATCGTGATGTTTTTTAGCGATATCTAGGGCAATCAGAGTCCCCGACACACCGATGTTACTAACAAAAGTGTTCATTGATTTTCTCCACTTGTGGCAGACACAGACATTACAAGTTGTAGAAAATAGCTGACTTAAACGCTAGCTGGATGCACTCAATAGGTATCATGGTTCTGAATTTGCAGGGAAAATGCTGGACAGATGGGTGTACGAAAGAGGCATCAGAATCGACTTCTCACGCACGGGAACACCGACGAACAATGCGACAGTGGAGTCGTTCAACGGCAGGTTAAGGCAGGAATGTCTGACCGAGAACGGGTTTATGTCTTTGGAGGATGCACGGTGCAAAATCGAGGCCTGGCGCATACACTATAACCAGAGGCGTCCCCATTCAGCGCTGGGCTGGATCTGGATGACCCCGTCAGAATTTGCTGAGAAGTCTGCCGGTTGCCAGAATACATAACCAACATGAAGCCGGTTATTCCTGATTATGAATGGATCACATACAGGGTCAGGCTCATCGAGACTTATTGGGTTTCTAAATACGTTGACCAGGCAATGCAAAAATTGGACGTCTTCTTCGATAAGGATATTTAGTAAGCCTCCGATGACGCCCAGCTGCGCAGACTGGGGTGCCCATTTGTTGTAGCCACTTTCCGCTGCATTTCACGTTGCGTATTTTCTCTTGCAGCTCGCGGTTACAGAGGCGTTCCGCAGGCAGTACTGAGTTATTTTGCCCAGACGGTATGTTTCTTAAGGTTTCAGGCTACTTTATGGCATTTCTTTAGGGATCCCTGATAAAACTCGTCCTTCCCTGAGTTACAGGGAAGGACGGGTATCTGTAGACGAAAGTGTCGTCCGGCATCAATAACAAACTTTTATTTTTTTTGCTGAACGGTCAGTGCCATCAAGGCGCTAGCCGCTGTAAACAACGCAATTATCCAGCCCATCGTCCATGGTGTGCCGTCGCTGAACAGAGCAAGAAGAAGTGAAGAGATGATGCCACTGCCGTATTGTAACGCTCCCAGAAGCGCCGACGCTGAGCCTGCAACTTTTGGCACTGCGTCAAGTGCGCAAGCCGTTGATGTTGCAGCGATGATGCCATTCATAGAGAAGAATACGAACACTGTGCCGACAATTACGGTAATTCCACCTACACCCAGGCCGGTTGTGACCGCCAGCACTATTGCCGCAATAGTGGCGATGAATACGGCATTTTTCAGCAACGCTTCAAGTGGATAGCGGTAAACTAGGCGTCTGTTGACCATACTCACAGCAATTAATCCCACAATGTTTACTGCAAACAGCCACCCGTAGTGCTGCGGATCAACGCCGAAGTAGGTGATGTACACAAACGGAGAGGCCGTGATAAAGGCGTAGGCCGCGACGTAATAGAACGTCAGGCACAGAGTAAACCGCATGTATTTGGTGTTGGTTAGCAAGGCATAGTAGTTTTGAAAGGTTTTGGTTACGGAGGCTTGTGAGCGTTTCTCAGCAGGTAATGTCTCAGGTAACCAGAATAAAGACATCAGCATTAATGTTCCGATAATCGCCAGCAGCCAGAAAATGGCATGCCACGAGGTGACTTTGATCATTTGCCCGCCGATTAGTGGACCTGCAATTGGCGCGATTGCCATGATGATCATCAGGGTCGAAAGCATTTGTGCTGCACGAGTTCGGCTAAACAGGTCGCGGATCATTGCTCGAGCCAGCATCGGGCCGGTACAGGCACCTAATGCCTGAAAAACACGCCAGAAGACAATTTGCCTGATATCGGTTGATAACGCGCAACCGATCGAGCCTAAGATGAATAAACTTAAACCGATGAATAGCGGCAGACGACGCCCGTAACGATCGCTAATTGGTCCCCAAATCAGTTGTGCAATGCAAAATCCGATAAGAAAACCTGTGATTGTCAGCTCTGCATCACCCTGTAAATCTTTTGCCATGACGGGCATAGCCGGAAGATAGATGTCGGTTGATAAAGAGGTAACAGCCATTAGGGCGCTAAGGATGAGTAGAAACGATAGACCGGGTTTTTTAGCTATAGCTGACTGTGTTCGTGCCTGATTATTAAGCATGGTGATCCGTTGGACATGAAGATATATGGCATATTAACTTGTTTGTGCTCGCTGATAATCACAGGGGGAGGATAGGGACTATGAATTACATTCATTAATATTGTGAATTGCGAAGGCAGTGAAAGTATGATTTGAACAGGCACTTATCTTAGGCCTTATAGTGAAGAATGGAGGTATCGTTTCAGGCTCGATGTGTGGTTGCAGAGAAGGGCACGAATTATCAGATCATAAAACAGCATGCCTTCCTATCCAATGTAAGTAAAATTTCGTCATAAAGCCGTCGGTTAGTCTGTAGTGGCATAATGAAACTGGTCCCGGAGTATTTGGATAAGCAGATCGAAGACCAAACGGATCCTAGCAGGCAATAAAGGCTGATGTGGGCGAAAAATATATAACTGCCAGGCCTGGAAGTTATATTCCGGAAAAATATTGACCAGCTCTCCACGTTGCAAATAGGGACGGACTGTAATATCCGCCAGTTGGCTGTAGGTTCTGCCGGACAGTGCGGCAGACAATTCACTGCTGATATCAGCAGCAATGAATGTGGGTTGGACAGGGAAAAAACTACTGCCATCAGCAAATTGCCATGCCCAGATCCGCCCGGAATTGCTGTTATTCAGGGCGCTGAGCGGATAATTATGACGCAGATCCTGTAAAGAGTCTGGTATGCCGCGCCGGGCAATCAGTTCCGGCGCGGCAACAATGCTCACACCAACTGGGTGGATTGTTTTCACAATAAAACGGTTATCCGGAACGGTTCCAATACGTATTCCGATATCAATTTGCTCATCAATAATGTTGAGATGGGCATCCGTCGGCAGCCATTCAATATTGAGTTGAGGGTAATCCACTAAACTTTTCAGCAGGCGGCGCAAAATATCTTGATTTTCAAAGAGCGGTGGGAGTGTAATTCGCACGCATCCGGATATCTCGTGAGGATTGAGGCTGTTACCTTCAGCAAAGAGCGCATCACTGTCCGCCAATAGCGCTTCCGCCTTGGGCCAAAAATGCTGCCCAAATGGCGTTAACTTCATTTGTCGCGTATTACGCACAAACAGCATTTCACCCAGTTTTTTCTCCAGTTCTGCTACGGCGCGGGTCACCAGTTGTGGGGCAATTCCCAGCTTGGTCGCGGTTTCCCTGAATTTAAGGGTTTCTGCGGCAGTACAGAAAATTTTTAGCGATTCAAGTTTATCCAGCATGGTGTTCTCTGCATGAAAGCGGGGGTAATAACGAAAGTTGATTATACTTGAAATGAGAATTCTGAAAGTAAAAACAATTCATATACCAGTGATCGTAATGGTCGGATAATCCTTTTGATTGAGACCGTAATGACAAACAACAGGATACCAGAATGCCAGAGAGTGATTTATATCAGCAACTTTCCAAAAGCAAACCCGTCAGCATGCGTTCACCTGAATATGCTCAGGCAATCCGCGATATGGGGGAGAGCTGGAAAGTCACGCATGCCATTAACCATACGGCAAATGATTTTCTTGATGATACGTTACGCCCTCTCTTTGCACAGCTCCTTGGTGAGGAGCTGGACAGCAGTTCACACATTTTGTCGCCGTGCTACATCGATTTTGGTCGTCAGGTGAAAGTGGGGAAAAACGTCTTCATTAACCATAACTGCACCATGATGTCCGCTGGCAGCATTGAAATAGGTGATGATGTGCAAATTGGCCCACAAGTAACAATCACCACCACTAATCATGATTTTGTCGACCGTTACACCCTTATTTGTAAGCCTGTGCGTATCAAAAAAAATGTTTGGATAGGTGCCGGTGCACTAATACTGCCTGGTGTAACGATTGGAGAAAATGCAGTGGTTGCCGGAGGCGCAGTAGTGACTAAGGACGTAGAGCCTGACGTCGTCGTTGGCGGTAACCCGGCCCGTGTGCTGAAACGACTGAATTAACTTCTTATCTACATCAAAATAATTGAGGAATGTACGATGACTAACTTTTGGGCTGGATATCGCAGAAGAACGTATTGCGGTTCTCAATGCTTGGTTTGACAAAATTGGTACACCAACCCGCCTGCCGCAACTGGGTATTACTGATTATGAATAAAGCAAAGTGATTTTTTCCTGAAAGACTTTAGTCAGATACAAGTAGTCTCCCTTTATTTTTCTACCCTAATCAGCACTGGAGAAAACGATGAAAGATGTGATTGTTGTAATAGGAAGTGGTTCTATTGCTCAGGCTATTGCGCGTCGGGTCAGTATTGGTAAACATGTTTTATTAGCCGATATAAGATCCGAAATAGCAGAAGCTGTCGAACATACATTATCACGTGCCGGATTTGAAGTGAGCACCACGGTTGTTGATGTCAGTTCGCGTGAATCCGTACAAAATTTAGTGAAAGAAGCCTGCCGCATAGGTAATATAAAAGGTGTTATCCATACCGCCGGGCTGTCTCCTTCTCAGGCAAAAGCGCAGGACATTGTTAGAGTCGATTTGTACGGTACCGCCGTGCTCTTTGAAGAGTTTGGTCATGTCATTGCACCGGGCGGTTCAGCCGTGGTTATTGGTTCTCAGTCCAGCCACCGTCTTAATGTAGATGCCTTCACACAAGCACAAGCGGATGCTTTGGCGACGCTCCCACCTGAAGAGTTACTCGAGCTGCCCCTGGTTCAGGAGGTGACGGATAGCCTGTACGCTTACCAGCTTTCTAAACGAGGTAATGCCTTACGGGTGGTGGCTGAAGCGGTGAAATGGGGGAAACGAGGTGCCAGAATAAACTGTATAAGTGCAGGGATTGTATACACTCCATTGGCTTATGATGAGCTAAATAGCGTGGAGCGTGGAGCGTTTTATCAGAATATGCTGGCTAAATCCCCTGCAGGTCGCGGCGGCACACCTGATGAAATAGGTGCACTGGCTGAGTTTCTTTTTGGGCCGAATGGCACCTATATCAGCGGCAGCGATATATTAATCGATGGGGGTGTGACGGCTTCTTATAAATATGGTGAGTTAAAACCATAGCAGCCCTCTGTGATAAACATAATTAAAAATCTGAATAACTGGCTACTTTTACTCGTATCATAGTTTGTCTTGTTGTACTTAATTCTTGTGTGGGTAGAAAAATCAACTCATCAATTAGCAAGTTTAGTAAATGGCATAGAAAAATATAAAATCTGATGGGTGGATATATAAATCAGTTATTTAAATAATTTGTTTTATATCCGTTTTTATAAACACTAATTATCCCACCCCGTTAATGAAGATAGGCAATGCCATTATTTAAATTAAAAGTACCTGTATTCCTCACGCAAACACGTTCATTAGCGTCGTTTGGTTAGCGATCCCAACCTCGGAGCGCTGCTGACATCCTCGTTTTCACTACAATTGCATGGATATACAGTTCAATCGAAATCCTTATCATCAGATAATTACTAACTTCATATAATGGGACTTATATAAAGTTATCTTTCTTCTGTATGAACTGGTAATCTATCCAGTAGTTCAGGTGCAGATGAATTTTCACCGTAGATCTTACAGGTTACGCTACGTGAAATCTGCAAGGTAAATCCCCTGCATCTTTCTCAGAATCCACGTAGCATCGTCAGTGACCGGGAGTGTGCTTTTTAAGCTATATATGGGCAAATTAACAACGATCCCCCAGGCGTTACCGGCTATCCAGGCTGAAGAGGATGTTCTGGCCAGGCTTAAGGAATTTGTTCAAGACAAAGAGGCTTTTTCGCCCAATACCTGGCGACAGCTGATGAGTGTTATGCGGATCTGCCACAGATGGTCGATAGATAATAGTCGACCATTTTTGCCTATGCTTCCGGCCGACCTTCGCGATTACTTGAACTGGCTGCAGGAGAATGGCCGGGCCTCTTCAACGATTGCGACGCATGGTTCCTTGATTTCGATGTTACACCGTAATGCAGGCCTAACCCCTCCTAATACTTCACCGCTGGTATTCCGGGCCATTAAGAAGATAAATCGTGTTGCGGTTGTTACGGGGGAACGTACTGGCCAGGCAGTTCCCTTCCGTCTTGAAGATTTGTTGGAACTGGATGCATTATGGTCTGATTCGACATCGCTTCGCCAAAAACGGGATCTGGCATTTCTGCATGTAGCTTACAGCACGCTGCTGCGTATTAGTGAGTTAGCCCGTCTTCGAGTTCGCGATATCTCCCGGGCGCCAGATGGGAGGATCATCCTTAATGTGAGTTACACTAAAACTATTGTTCAGACCGGCGGCCTGATCAAGTCCCTAAGTTCGCAGTCTTCTCGCCGGCTGTCTGAATGGCTATCGATGTCTGGTATCAGCGCCGAACCCGACGCCTTTCTCTTTTGTCCGGTGCACCGCTCTGGGAGTGCAACTCTTTCAGTCACCCGTCCGCTGAGCACGCCTGCGATTGAATCTATTTTCGCACTGGCATGGAATACGAACGGAGCAGGTGAACCCATCATTCCAAACAAAGGGCGCTATACAGCCTGGACTGGTCACAGTGCTCGCGTAGGGGCTGCACAGGATATGGCGGGACGTGGCTATGCTGTCGCTCAGATTATGCAGGAAGGAACTTGGAAAAAGCCTGAAACATTAATGCGTTATATTCGTAATCTTCAGGCGCATGAAGGGGCGATGATTGATATTATGGAAAAAAACCATAGGGGGGTAAATTAATTAAATATGAACTCATAAAAAATAAGTATGAATTGTGATTATAGTATAACGAGTTGTCCAATTTTGAGTTTGCATCATTAATCATTCCTTTTTTTACGACTTCCCAATAATTCTGACCGTCCGAAGCTAACTTTATCTTCTGCGTGTTTTCTTATTCCTGAAAACCCTTCTTCATCAAGTAATTCTTCTATTGATCCAATTACTTGTAATGATTTGGTGCGCTGCAATGAATTGATCCCCTCATTCCATGCATGGAGCATGTGCTTTGTCATGTCTCGCCATTGCGGTTCATTCTTGGATGCCTCAACCATCTCCTTTCCAACCTCAACTGCAGATTCTGAAAGTACGTCGACCATTTCAGCAAATCGGCGCGGCGAAATCCCCAACCTGGCATTAAAAAATCGTTCCAAGGTCTTACGCGCATGCCACGTTTGCCTTCCTTCAATTGACAGTGCTGGCGGGTTATGTGAAAAACGTGGGTAGGCCTGCGTCGTTACTAAGTCATACACTGGCGTATATTTCACATCTGACAAAGTCGTGTAATAGAGGGCAATATTCTTTGAATGACAGTCCGCGTTGCGAACAATGAAATTCGTCAAAATTAACCATCCCAGACCTTCCAACTGCGCACGTACTGCCGTACCCGGTAAGTACACGCGGCTTGCGTTTAACACCTTTTCCATCGTTGTCGCATATTTCTCATGCGGCGGCATCCCCAATAATCCACATGCATCTTCTAAACCGGACACAGGATTACCTATTTCATCAACGTCGAATCGTTCAACAAGAAGTACTTTGCCATCATCAGACATGATGCTACGAGCCACGTGAGTGACCCTAAGCCGCTCTAACACTCTCATTGTGTAGAATTCATTGAAGCCGAGATAAGGTGTTGTGTCGTCTGAGCCCTTAATGATGAACTGTCTGGTTTTGAGAGTGGGTTTACCCAGTGGTATCTCTTCTTTGCCGGCAGGAGCAAGAAATTTCGGTACAACGCCCGATACTGCGGCTCTCGCATAACGCCTTACCAAAGAAGCAAAATGGTCGGCAGTGTTATTACCTTTCAGCAGGTCGTTAATTTGTAGAAGATCAGGTTCTTCTCCGGGAACGATACCTTCTGGAGTTACGGTTACCCTTCCTATACTTGAAGAGCCAATAACAGCCAGAAGCGATAAATCTGTTCCATCAAGCAGTGGACCAAATTCTTCACGAATAACTCCCAGAAGGTAACCCTCAGGCAGATTCTGCCTGAAAAAGGGATGCAAATCCCGTGGCCAACGCCATGCTTCTTCACGAACAGGCATCGACAAGCTGATAAATTCGGTACTCTTCGTCCCTGGTAAGTATTGAAGCACATACTCATCCCGGTTCCTGAATAATGTCGCGACTTTCTTACCCAGAACTTGCACATCTAACTTCATGAGTCTTCCCCATTGCGCTGTTCCAGGAGAATGTCATCCAAGGTCCGGACATGCCCTATTTTGACAGCACGCAAGTCATAGCCCACTGCCTCTAAAAGACGCACAAGAATGGACACACTCATATCGCCTTTAGCAAGCGTCTCCATTCGTACAATGGTCACACGTGAAACACCCGCTTTCTCAGCCAATTCAGCCTGCGACAAACCTGCTTCGATCCTTGCAGTCTTGAGTATTTCTGCAACATCATAGAGAGTAGTCATCTGTGTCTCCTGGGATACAATAAATCTACTATAAAGCAAAAATGTATCCCATGGGATCCATAGCATGACCTTATTACAAAAATTTTAGCTTGGATGCCGATAGAAATTATATCTTGAATATTTCGAATAAAGATCAGAAGTATCCTTTTGTATACCCAAAAAGAACAATTAAATTATAGCTAAATTTAGCTAAAGAAACTATCTAAATGACACTATATATTGTGATATAACCTTAATGACATTTTAAGGGTATTTATGTACATTTTCGGATATCTCAGGGCTTCAACAAAAAGTCAGGATGCTAAAAGAGCACAAAAACGGATGAAGGCATTCGCAGAGGACAATGGACACCGAGTCGCCGCCTGGTATATCGAGAATGAGTCCGGTGCCTCGCTTCAGAGACCCGAACTCATGCGGATGCTGGATGAAGCAGATAAAGGTGACATCATCCTGATTGAACAGGTCGATCGGTTATCCCGTTTATCAGAGGATGACTGGGGCGCGCTAAAAACAATTATTCACGCGAAGCAGCTGGCTGTTGTGAGCTTAGATTTGCCTACCAGCCAAATGGCGTTAACCGATAAGAGCGGAAATGATTTTCAGGGGGCTATGCTCCGGGCTATCAACGGCATGATGTTAGACATGCTTGCCGCGATATCACGTAAAGACTATGAAGACCGCCGCCGCAGGCAACGCGAGGGCATTGACAAAGCCAAAGCCGAGGGGAAGTTTCACGGACGCAGGGCTGACGAAGATTTGCATATGGTGATCATGACGCTACGAAAGAGCGGAAAGAGCCTGGCCGACGTATCCCGAATCAGCGGCGCGTCACTGAGTACGGTTAACCGGGTCTGCAAGAAACTACGTGAAGAGGCTGAGTAGATGCTCGTAGGGCAGGTGAGGGCGGTTCCAGGCTACTTTGACAGAATGTCTCCGTTTAGCATGGACGTGGTTAAATGCGTGGCCCTGGTCGCCATGCTTATCGACCATATGAATGACATTCTGTTGTCACCCTCTAGCCCACTGCTTTACGCCGTTGGCCGCATGGCAATGCCACTGTTCGCACTTATCTTCGCATTCAACATGGCAAAACAGCCAGGCCGTGCCCAGGAACTGGCTAAACGGCAATGGAAGTGGGCGATCATAACCCAGCCTTTCTTTGCCTTTGCCTTTTATGACCATCAGCCCTGGTACGCGTTGAACATTTTGTTTGTATTCGCCGTGTGCAGCCAACTGGTCGCGTGGATCTATCCCAGGACGCGGTATTGCTGGATAAAGAGCGTACTGATTATCGCCATTTTCGCATGGCCACTCTCACTGGCCAGTTATGGGTTAGCGGGCATTGCCTTTGTGTTGATCTCAGTTCTGATGCTAGCCAGCTTATCATCAGGCAAGATAGTTCCATTACTTTGGGTTTTATCACTATTCAGTTTAAATGCTGCTTCATTGATGACAGCGCCAATAATTGAAGTGGTCGTTTTCGCCATTATACCCACGCTTTGTTTACCGCTATTTGTGCTGACTTTAATCGATAACGTTGAAGCAGCAGGGAAACGATTTTTGCCGCGACAAACTTTCTACTGGCTGTATTGCGCGCATCTGCTTGTATTAGGAATTATTTCAGTTTTACTAAGCACAAGGGGGCAGTGATGTAAGCGGCACATAAAAATGTAAAACGTACTATTGATTATAACTAATAATAATATTGATTTAAATATCATACTTATTTGTTCTAAATGACGACGACTGGAATTAGATGATTGAATTTATTATCACTCAATGAAACTATTTTTCGCATCATGCAGCTACCTCTAAAAAGAAATAGAACACAGAAATTCACATAGGAATATTTCATTTATGGAATATACACATCCCGTGGGGTTGTGTAAAAAACGCACTACGCACGCATTGATATAATATTAGTATTCAAACACCTTGATAATACTTATGAAGAGGTTCATATTTCGAAATACTTACCTGGTATTGAGGACAAGCGACATGAGTTCCCTATCAATCATACACGCGGCCTCTTGGATATTCGCGAAATACTCTTATGAATGACAGAGCACTCACTGGAATTTCAGAAACGCTAAATATGAGCCTACCGGAACATATAAATCCTCACTACTGTATGGCAATAATGAAGATTATGCTTCAAACACATGGCGTCGACCTTTGTGGGCCTACTGACCCCCACAATTCTGACGGAGCAGGTGTTTACCTCGTAATTCGAGATGATTTGCTTAAAATCGAAGTTCCTGTTTACACCCATCGTTCCAAAAGCGGATACCAAATTACTCTAACGAGAAACACAATCCTCATACATGGACGACCTCTGTTAGTTGAGTTCGAGAGGCCTTATTTTTCTCACGAAGCCAAAATTGATGGTGTGCCGTTCAGAGACATCTGTAATGTTGAATATGATGGGCATCTTGCACTCACAGCTAACCACGGATGCTTGTATTTCAAACAAGGAAACGCCTGTCGTTTTTGTTCTATTCCTAAATGGCGGGATGCTGAGGATCGTTCGTTAAAACGCCTGATCGATGCAAGCACTCTCGCAATATCGCTAGGGGAGGTAAAACATATCTCTCTCACCACAGGAACAGCACCTGGAGCGGACCGAGGAATTAGGTCGATTCTGACCGTACTATCCAGTCTTAGAAAGACTGCACGCATCGCAGGAATACCTATTTTTGCGGAATTTGAGCCTCCACAGGAATTGGAATGGCTAGATAAGCTTCGCGAATCCGGCGTGACGACGGTTTCGTGCAACCTCGAGTTCCTAACGCATGATCGAAGAGCCCATTACATGCCTGGCAAGGCAAAGATACCCTTCGAGCATTACCTACACGTATGGGAACGCGCCGTTTCACTTTTTGGGAGAGGCCAAGTTTTTAGTAATGTCTTGATGGTAGAGGATGACATTCCTCTCCCTAATCAGCTTTGCTCAGAAGAAATGAAAACAATGGTCTCTGTCGGTGTCATTCCGTCGCCAGGACCTTTATATCCAGACCCTGCGTCCGAGCTTGCCAACGCGATGTTACCATCGGTTCAGGACCAAGTTAGCTTTCTCGTAGGCACGGCCAATTCGCTCTATTCTGAAAATCTTGACCCACGCCATGCGCTTGCTGGATGTCATCGGAACGGATCTTACAGCACGATAAATCAATTCTATGCTGCACGAACTGCCGATTTTGATATGGATATTTCTCGATTATCGATATTGGAATGGGTGGTATGAACGGCTCGTGGGGACTTTGTTTCGGTGCCTTTGCAGTCAGTCTTGGCTACGGCATGCTAACCCCCTTTGTAAATGAACTTATGGCGGGAACCCAATCTTCTGTTCAGATTGGACTATTAATTGGAGTTTATCCATTGGCCAAGGCATTGGGATATGCTGCATGCCTTTCTCCTAAAATCCGTGCCTGGCCAGCTGCGCTCATGCTGTTTTTGACAGTTGTCAGTTACGGCGTCCTCAGCTTTACTTTCGAGCCGTTTTTCGTCGGCCTGGCCCGGTGCATCGAGGGGTTCGTGTTTGGATGGTTCCTAGCGAAAGCATCCGTTGATATTGCCTCGATGGGCGAAGCTGTTGGATATAGGTTAAGTTGGCTCAATGGAATGTCGTCGGCAGGCGTTCTGGCCGGGCCACTCATCATCGCCTGCACTAACGCCTTGCATAGACCTCAGGGTGCATTTCTTATTGTGGCAATTTTATGCGCTATTGCGGTGCTTTTTCAGCGACAAGCAAGTGTTAAGTCGAAAGCATCCGCCATGGTGCCGCCAGTTTCCGTATTAAAGCAGTTGTTACCGGTGTGGCCTCTCGTGGCTTTGTTCGCATTGTTCGATTGCACTTTCGGGGCATTGTCGCTCGGTGTTCCTGTAGCTTTTCAAGCTTTGGGCGATCGCGCCATTTCTGCAACGGCCATTTTTTTCTCAGGTGGATTTTTAATTTTTACGGTCTTGATGCCTATTTTTGGCTATCTCTCAGATAGGCTACAACCGCTATTCGTTCTGGTTCCGGCGCTCGCAATCATCACTGGGTTGTTTAGCCTTGCAGGCATCGTTTCGGAACCTTTTCAGATTGGAGGCTTCTTGTCACTGGAATATGTGGCAGCTGCGGCAGCATATGCCTCGGCATTGGCTGCTATAGGGAAGCTTGCTCCAAACGCGCTCCCATTAGTTGGTATTGGACAATCTTTGGCAATGTCCGGTGGCTCCGTTATGGCGGGCCTTCTTATCGAAAAAAGTGGAGTCTCGCACGTATTCGTTTTCCTATCTTTGTTCTACCTGACAGTTCTTGTACTTATACTCACATCGGCCAAAAAATTGTTTGTTTGTATAATAAAAGATGACCGTTGGAACTAGTAATTTTGAATCGGCACAGCTTCGATAATCATCTTTTTAAGCTGGCAGATAGAATTCAGCTCTTTACGGCTACTGGCGTCAATGAAAAGAGTAAAGAAGAAACCGAGACAGATTTACCCAAGAAACAAGCACAAAAAAGCGCACTTAACGTGCGCGTACGTAAGGCTGGGTTCTAACTCTAAATAATTTATCAATAAGGATTGATTAGGTACTATGAAATAGTTTTTTCTATTTTTTTATAGAAAAAAATGTGCAAAATTCTTAGGAGTCCATTTTCGTCAAATTTTTCTTCTGATTTTAGTTTACCCTCGGCATCGCAGATACATAAAAACCATTCATTGGAATTTGAATGATATTCAAACATATATATTTCATCGAATATTGTTTTGCTTGGTGGAAAACCACCATAGAATTTAGCGGCTGGAATATTTTCATGTGGCTCTAAATGAAAAAGCATATTATCTTCATGATCTTTTATTGTTTTCTCAAAAAAACTCAGAGTAATGGCACCATGTGATATAGTCAAACAGGCAACATTGCACGTGAATGTACCGGACTTTTTATTATTAATATATAACTCATTAGAACTTTGGTCTATTGTAAGAGTAGGGCTGAGTTGATTTTTTTCTGCAGCAGTCAGTGTAAGTATCCCGGTAAAACGAACCATTCACTTTTAGAGATCTTCCGACATACTGATTATGTCCCCTGAGGAGATCGCTATGCGCAAGATCCGATTCACCGAGCACCAGATCATCGCCGTCCTGAAATCCGTCGAAGCTGGCAGGACCGTCAAAGATGTCTGCCGCGAGGCCGCAATTTCAGAAGCCAGCTATTACAACTGGAAAGCGAAATATGGCGGGATGGAAGCCGCCGATATCAAAAAGATCAAAGATCTGGAAGACGAGAACCGGCGGCTCAAACAGATGTTTGCCGACCTCAGTCTGGAATGCCGCGCGTTGAAAGACGTCATCGAAAAAAAGCTTTAAAACCAGCGATAAAGCGTGAGCTCGTCAGCTATCTGACGGCGCAATTTGCCATGAGCTTACGTCAGGCATGCAGGACATTATCGCTGAGCAGGACGGTGTATTTTTATCAGCCCGATACCCGTCGCGATGAGCCGGTGATCCAGGCGCTGACTGAAATGGCGGAACGCTATCCGCGATACGGTTTTAAGAAGCTCTTTCAGGTGCTTCGCAGGCACGGTAATGCCTGGAATCATAAGCGTGTACACCGGATTTACTGCCTGCTGAAACTGAATTTTCGTCGTAAGGGTAAACAACGCCTGCCGGTGCGCGACCCGGTACCATTGGCAACACCGGAAGCATTAAACCAGAGCTGGTCGATCGATTTTATGCACGATGCGCTCGTCTGCGGCAGACGCTTTCGAACCTTTAACGTGGTGGATGATTTTAACCGTGAGGCGCTGGCGATAGAAATAGACCTGAATATTCCGGCCCAGCGTGTCGTCCGGGTACTGGACAGGATTGTGGCAAACCGCGGATACCCGCTGAAGATGCGGATGGACAATGGACCGGAATTAATCTCACTGGCTCTGGCGAATTGGGCAGAAGAGCATGGTGTGATGCTGGAATTTATCAAGCCGGGTAAGCCGACGCAGAATGCCTTTATCGAACGGTTTAACCGGACGTACCGGACAGAAATACTGGATTTTTACCTGTTCAGAACTCTGAACGAAGTACGGGAAATCACAGAGCGCTGGCTGATGGAATATAACAGCGAGCGACCTCATGAATCTCTGAATAACCTGACGCCGGAAGAGTACAGGCTGATGGCCGAAAATACGGAAATCTCAAAAAGTGCGTGGAACTAAAACGGGTGTGCTTACATGATGACCTGGTTTACCCTGTTTTTCATCTGGAGCGCGTTTATTCTTTGGTATCACGGCGTCTCCCTGTTGCAGTTCATTATTCACGACAGTTATCTGTATACCTATTCACTGGCATTACACCCGGACAGCAACACGCTGCTCCCGGATGCCCTGCCGGTTGTCCTGCTGGTCATGCTGGTGTTGGCGGTCGGTGCGTTTTTGTCATCCGTCACGGTGGGCGCGATTCACGCTGTGTCTTTCCTGTTCAGAACGGCGGGCGCACTCATTCAGGCCCAGTACAGCACCCCACCGGCACCCCGTAATCCGCCGTCTTTTCACTAAGACGTCTTCGTTTTTTCGCTGAATGCAGATGATGGCGGTGAGAGTGAGGGGGAGAAATTACATGATTTTGTTTCAGACCAGAAAACGGGTGCTGTTCTGGGGATGGGCGGTAATGCTGTTTGCTGGCGTCAGGTTCATGCTTGCGGTTTCGCTGCGAAGCCAATGGGGGCCTCAGCAGCTCACAGATGCGTATACGGCGAATCTTTGCAGCCTGGTCGCACTGGTCGGGGTGATATTGCCCCTAGTCCCTGAGCGAAAGCGGATAGCAGCACTTGGCCTGATGCCGTTTATTCGTTTTGCGTGGAGATACCTCGTGTTATCTCACCTTATGGTGGCCCTTCTGACGGCATTTACTGCAGTGAGTTTCGGTCTTTGCTGGAATACTGAGGTTCAGGGAAGTGGCCTGCTCGTGTTTATCGCCAGCTGCATTTTGGTATCCCGTCTTACGCTTAGAGATAACAAGACGTCTTTGTTTTCCCGCTGAATTCCATCCCATTTCTTTTTCTGACGATCCCTGCGCTGCCTGTTCGGGCGGATTTTGCCTGTGCGCTTGCCGGAGCTGAACCATGAGTTTTACACCGAAGTACCTCACGCAGGGGGGCCAGATGACGGCCTACCGCCTGCGTATGTTTGCCCAGGTTAACCAGTGGATATTTAACTGGCTCTTCCTGTTGTTTGTGGTGTCTACCGCGGGCGTGTTTTGGGCCGTTACCCCCGCAGATGTCCTGAATAACGGTTACTGGTACTGGACCGGCAGGCTGTTATCCAGCTTTGTGCCACTGATGAACCCGAAAAGCCCGGCGACGTGGGATATCAGTTGGCACTGCAATGCCAGCGAAACGCTATGCACCACCAAACTGACGCTGGGACAATTACTGGCCGACCCCTGGATGCAGTCGATGGGCGGCCAGCTGGTGAATAACTTAAAACTGAGCGCTGCAGGCTGCGGCACAATCTGCATGCTGTTGTTCAGCGTAATTGCCTGGTACGTGGGGCGCATTGGCAAAAAAGAGAGTGAAGATACCTATATATCCGGCATGACGCTGACGGATGACCTGGCCAGTGTGAACCGGCAGCTGAAAAAGGCCGGGCAGAAGTCAGACCTGCAGATTGGTGGCCTGAATATGGTCAGGAATGCCGAGGTGATGAATTATCTGATCCACGGCACCATCGGCGTCGGTAAATCCACCCTTATCCGCTGGCTGCTCGACTTTATACGTAAACGGGGAGACCGGGCGATTGTTTACGACTCCGGTGGCACCTTTATTGAAACGCATTATGACGAACGTATCGACAAAATTCTCAACGCGCACGATAAGCGCTGTGAGAACTGGGTGCTGTGGCGGGAAGCGCGGGAAGTGGTGGACTACGAGAACCTGACGGCCTCGCTTATTCCGGTGGAGGGGGAGTCCGACCCGTTCTGGGTGTCCTCATCGCGTACTATTTTCAGCGACACGGCGATGCAGTTTGCCTCACATAGCGATCGCAGTATTGAGAAGTTCCTGACAGCCCTCTTGTCTATCGACCTGAAAACCCTACGCGAGTTTCTCAAAAACACGCCCTCTGCCAACCTGGTAGAGGAAAAAATTGAGAAAACGGCCATCTCGATCCGGTCGGTAGTGACGAACTATGCCAAAGCCTTGCGCTACCTGCAGGGGCTCGATCGGGAAGGTAAGCCCGAGTTCAGCATCCGGGAGTGGATGACTGACGCACAATACGACAAAAGCTGGCTGTTTATCTCCACCACAGCCCGTCATCGCAAATCCGTTCGCCCGCTGATGTCGATGTGGCTGTCGATGGCCACTATTTATCTTCAAAGCATGGGGGAAGACCCTGACCGGCGGGTGTGGTTCATCTTTGATGAAATACCCAGTCTGCAAAAAATCCCGGATTTTGCTGAAACGCTGGCTGAAGGACGAAAATTCGGTGGGTGTTTTTTTCTGGGCCTTCAGAACATGCCTCAGCTTATCAATGTGTACGGACGCGAGTTGGCCAAGTCTATTTTTGACCTGCTCAACACCCGTTTCTATGGCCGTTCGCCGAGCGCCGAGGTGGCAAAAATCGTTGAGGAAGAGCTGGGGCATCAGCGCCGTCGTGAGGCGCGGGAGCAGAACAGCTACGGTCTTGACCAAATCCGTGACGGCATATCCATCAGTCGTGACAAGGTCAACGAGCCGGTGGTCGATTATGACCAGATCATGTCGATGCCAAACCTTCGCTTCTACGCCCGCCTGCCGGGGGAATACCCGGTCGTGAAACTGGATCTGAAGTACCGCCCTCAGAAGAAGTACCACAAGGCGCTGATGGAGCGCGATTTCAAGGATGTGCTCAGTCCCCAGCTGGAACAGGTCATCGGCAAGAACGAACAGGCGACGCGCATGGCGGGCATTGTCTTCCCGACCGGCGACGAAATTCTGGAAGGGCAGAAAGCCGCAGCAGAACCGGAGATTGTCACTCAATCCCCTCAACCCCAGACGCCGCCCCGAAAGACAGTATTTCGTCACAAAGCCCCGTTCGGAAAAGCGTGACCGTTACGGTTTCGCCGACGCCGCTCACCGTTGAAGCACTGAAAACACCGGCAACACCAACACCGCCGGTGGCTGAAGGCTCTGCTCAGCCCGGCACTGCCGTCCTCACGGAGCCTCCCAGCAACGTGCGTCCCTTTACGCCGCGAATGATGAGGCCGGATGTGGCGGCGGGAAACCCCGGAGAGAGTGATGGCGTATCCAGAACGGCGGACAAACACCCGAATGCTCCCGCACCGGTCAAATCATCAGTGTCTGATGCCGCGACCCCACGTGCCGTCACTGCGGATTCGGCCGCCGTGCCACCTGTTAGTCCGGCTGCGGCCAAAGCCCCTGCGGTAGCGGTTAAGCAGGCAGTGCCCTCCGTCGGACTCAGCGCACTGGAGATGCTCGCGCAAAAAAGGCGCAAACCCGCGCCGACCGCTGACGGCACCGAAGACCAGGCGGCAACAGAGGCACAGGGGGAAGCACCGGACCTGCAGATGGACGTGGAGGTTGACGAAAAGGGCGAACTTGTTCTGCGCACGTTAGGTGCCCGGAAGGCGGCACCGGAAAGCCTGGATGAGGCCCAGGCGACGGAGTACGGCGCGGCAAACCGCGCGATGGCCGAGGAGGAACAGAACATTCTGCGACACCACGATGATTATGACGCGTACCAGCATATGGATGAACACCACGAACCCGGAGGTTTTGAACGATGATGACCGTTGCCTCCGTTGCGTCTGCTGCAGACGCGGCGGGCTATTACAGCAGCAAAGATAACTACTATTTCCTCGATGATCTGCAAAGCCAGTGGCTGGGGGAAGGCGCCCGTGAGCTGGGACTGGAAGGGAACGTTGACCTTGAGGCGTTCACGAATGTCCTGCACGGGCGGTTGCCGAACGGCGTGGAGCTGGGGAAGGAGGTGTCAGGTAATCATGTGCATCGGCCCGGACACGACTTCACCTTTTCTGCACCTAAAAGTGTCTCTATGCTTATCCTGGCCGGCGGCGATAAGCGCCTGTTGCAGGCCCATATTGAGTCTGTCAAAGAAACGCTGGCCATCATGGAGCAGACGATTTCAGCCCGTGACACGAAGGAAGGCATCACCTCCATTGTCCCCACCGGCAAGATGGTGGCGGCGCTCATTACCCACGATACGTCACGCAATCTCGATCCGGCCATCCACACCCACGCCGTGGTGGCCAACGTGACCGAGCTGGACGGCAAGTGGAAGGCGCTGGCCACCGACGCCATTTATGGTGCCGGGTTTATTGAAACGATGTACCGCCATCAGGTCAGCTTCGGCAAAATCTACCGTAACGGCCTGAGGGCAAAAGCGGAAGCGCTGGGGTATGAGACAGAACTCACCGGCGGCAAGCATGATCTCTGGGAAATCAAAGGGTTTCCGGAGGCGGTGCTGGAGGAATTTTC
Organism: Rahnella sp. PCH160; assembly: GCF_047784855.1. Classification (NCBI taxonomy): domain Bacteria; kingdom Pseudomonadati; phylum Pseudomonadota; class Gammaproteobacteria; order Enterobacterales; family Yersiniaceae; genus Rahnella; species Rahnella sp. PCH160. Next base: position 77,341 of record NZ_JBLOGT010000003.1, on the reverse strand, counting down.
GTCCCGCCACCGTGAAATCGCCGCCCAGGTCGGGGATGAAGCGTCACTGAAAAGCCGCGACGTCGCGGCGTTAGACACCCGGCAGAAAAAGGTCGATATCAGCCGTTACGGACTCGATGAAGCCGATGCACAGGGCGCACGCACGCCGGCTGCGCCGTCACTGACGCAAGCTGACACTGCCAGCGTGCGATCATCGTCCCCTGAGCGCGTGGATTTACCGTCAGAACCTGCAATTGAGGTGGTTGGAGAGGGGAACGCCCCTGTCCGCACGACCGCTGAGGCGGTCAGTCTGACCGAACCCGGACAGGTAACGCTGGAAAAAAGTACGGGTGCAAAGGACGCATCGGCGGAACCACCCATCGCCAAACCGGAGACGCAGGCCGGCCGCAACCGCCTGCAGGCCAGGTGGGATCAGCAGATGGCTGACCTGAATTTCAATATCCGCGAGGTGATAGACGCGGCGCAGGTTCGCGCCGAAGAGCCTGAACAGGAGAGCGAACGCCCGCAGTTGCCGCACGCTATGCAGGCGGTGCGTACCGCGATTTCGGTGTTGAGTGACACCCGCACCCGCTTTACCTACGGCGACCTGTTGATGACGGCGCATGAAGTGGGGGAAGATCAGCACGCTATTCCCAATCTCCGCAAGGCGATTGATCTGGCCATCGGTGAAAACCTGCTGGCTCCTCTGGACGGGGACAAAGGGGTATTTACCTCGCATATTCATCTGCTGGATGAGCTGTCGGTGCAGGCCCTGGCGGGCGATATCGTGAAGGAGGGAAAAGTGGTCAGTTTCCGCCAGCCTGATCACGAAACGCCTGATCGTCTCAAAGCGGTGGAATTTGCGCCGGTGGCCATCCTGAACGCGCCGGCGTCAATCGGACGTCTGCGCGAAGTGACGGAAGAACTGGTGACAATGTCACGTGAGCACGGTCGCGAGGTGAAAATACTGGCCAGTTCCGCCGAACGGGGCCTGAGCTTTGGCAAATCTCCGCTGCTCAAAGACGACATCCTTTACCGCAGCCGCATTTTGGATAAGGGGTTCAGTCTCTCATCACACAGCACGCTCATCGTGGAAAGTGCGGAGCGCCTCGGACTCAAGGAGATGCTGGTCCTGAGCGGCGAAGCGAAGGAAAAAGACGCCCAGCTTATCTTCCTGGACAGTGCCGGACGGCAGTCCAACGCCAACGCCTTGTCGGTGCTGTCATCCGCCGGCGTGCCCCGTCACGGCCTGACGGAGCCGGTGGCGGGGCTGGAAGCCCGGGTGATCAGTATTGGCGATAAGCGCGACCGTTATCGGGCACTGGCCGAACGCTATGCCGACCTGAGCGCACCGGATACCCCGGTGACGGCCGTGGTCACCGGTGCCCGGGAACAGCAGCATCTGACCGGCATCATTCGTGACGCCCTGCAAAATGCCGGCAAGCTGGAACGCGAGGGACTGACCGTCGAAGCCCGCACGCCGGTCTATGCCAGCGTGAAGGAGCGTCTGCTCCCGGCCACCTACCGGGCGGGGATGGTGCTGGAAGACCGATCAGACAAAAATGAAACCCGCCACTACACCCTTGACCGGGTGCATGAGGAGAAGCGCATGTTGTCACTTATCGACAGCGACGGCGTTCTGAGCCGCGTAAAACTCAGCGACCTGACCGGCGACTGGCGGCTGTTTACCCGTGAACAGCTGCACATCGCTCAGGGGGAACAGCTTTTTGCGCTGGCCGCCGACAAGGCCAATGGACTGAAAGCCCGCGATCGGCTGACGGTCACGGCGGTCAGTGAGGGGAAATTAACGGTGCAGCGTGACGGTCAGAAAAAACCGCTGCAGGTCGCGACCGATCGGCCACTGTATCTGACGCATGGTTATGTCAGCGCACCGGGGAGCCGGGACAATGAGCGCGGCATCGTGCTGGCCAGCCTCAACGCGCGTGACCTGTCCGGCAACATCATGAACGCCCTGGCCCAGTCGGGTCATGAGGCGGAAATCTTTACCGGGGAGGCGCAAAACAAGGCGGAGGAGAAACTCGGGCGTATGCGTACCACCCGTTCACCGCTGGCGTTAGTCCGCCAGGTCAGTGGCAAGGAAGACGCCGGGGAGGCGCTGGCAGTGTTAAACGCAGGATTACTCACGGATGCGCAAAAAGCCGTGTCGCGCGCCGTTGCCCAGATGAAGGAGGTCGCCTTCTCAGAGGTGAAGCTGCTGGAGCAGGCGGGCACGTTCTTCAATCATCTGGGCGCGTTACGGGCCGAAGTGGCCCGGCAGGTCAAAGAGGGGGACCTTATCCCGGTGAAAGTCGGTGGCGGAGGGGGATTTGTGGGGCGGGCGACCTGGGAGATGGAAAAGGCCATCATCCGGGAGATTGATACGGGTAAAAATACCCAGACACCGCTGATGGCCACGATTGATCCGGTCTTACTCAATGGTCTGACCGCCGGGCAGAAGGTCGCCACGACGCTTATCCTGCAAAGTCCCGACCGTTTTACCGCCGTACAGGGCTATGCCGGCGTGGGGAAAACTACCCAGTTCCGGGCGGTGAAAGCCGCGATCGATACCTTGCCGGTCGGTGAACGACCGTCAGTCATTGGGCTTGCACCGACGCACCGCGCGGTGAAGGAAATGCGCGACGTTGGCATCGAGGCGCAGACAATCAAATCTTTCGTCGTGGACTGGCAACAGCGCACGGCGGCGGGCGAAGACGTGCGTTATGCCAATACGGTATTTCTGATTGATGAATCCTCGATTGTGGGTAATCAGGACACCGCTGCCGCCTATCATGCGATAACGCGCGGGGAGGGGCGCGCCGTGCCGGTGGGCGATACCGGCCAGCTGCAGTCACCGGAAAGCGGGGCACCGTTCACGCTGATGCAGGAGCGCAGTTCCATCGACGTGGCCGTGATGAATGAAATCGTTCGCCAGCGTAATCATGACCTGAAATCTGCCGTTTACAGCGTCATTGAGAACAAAGCCGGCGCGGCCCTCGAGAAAATTGAGCAGGTGTCACCGAAGACGGTGCCCCGGCGGCAATTCTGGGATCCCCCTGCCCACTCGGTGGTCGAAACCGAATCACCGGTGACACGCATTATCATGGACTATATGAGCAGAACACCGGATGCCCGCGAGCGTACCATGATTGTGGTGCAGCTGAATGAAGACCGCCAGGCTATCAATGCCGGCATTCATCAGGCGATGTTGGACGGAAAAGTGCTGGGGGATAAAGCGGTGACCGTCCCGATACTGGATCGCATTACCGGCGGACGCCACGATTTTAACCGCATTAATGACTGGAAGGCGGGGCAGGTGGTGTTGGCTAATGAGCGTTATCTGAGCGTGACCGGCGTGGACAAGGGGACGGATCGGGTATTTTTACGCGATGAGAACGACCGCATGCACTATTACTCTCCTCAGGAGTTGAATGTCACCGAAATTGAGGTGTTTGAACGCCGGGAGATTGAGCTGCGGGAAGGTGACAGCGTGCGCATGAGCAAAACGCAGAAGCAGGCGGGCCATGACGCCCATGAGCAGTACCGGGGGGAAGCACTGCGGGATAATGGTGAAGTCGTGCTCAAAAACGCCGACGGTAAGAAGATCATTACGCCTGATAGGACGCTGGCAGACCAGCACATCGATTATGCCTGGGCTGTGACGGGGTACGGCGCACAAGGGGCCAGTACGGACTATGTGATTGCGCTGGAGGGGACGGACGGTGCGCGTAAGAGAATGAGCGGCATGCGGGCCTTTTACATCAACGCCTCCCGTGCCCGCGACCATGTGCAGATTTACACGGATGGCCTGCGTGACTGGATGGATACGCTGCGGCAAAAGGATAATGGCCCGACGACTGCGCATGATGTCCTGAAACCAGAATCAGAGCGTGCGCAGGCCCGGAGCATCTGGGCGATGGGGCAGCCGGTGGGTAAAACGGCGATTGGGCGAACCTACCTGCGGGAGCAGAACCTGAAAGATAACCCGATCACCGCACGGATCATCCCGCCCACAAAGAAGTATCCGATGCCGCACCTCGCCTTGCCCGTCTTTGATGGTAATGGCAAGACGGCGGGGCTGACGATGTTTCCCCTTGAGTCGGACACCGGTCAGATACAGACCGGGCCGGTACGCCAGCTGACGACCGAGGGCGCCCAGGCGGCGGTGGTGCAAAAAAGCCGTAACGGTGACACGATTGTGGTGAGCGATATGTCGCAGGCGCTGGCGGCGGCGCGGGGCAATCCGGCTGCAGGCGTATTACTGCTCACCGGCCGGCAGATGCCGTCCGCGCAACTGCTGAAAGTGGCGGGCGGGGTGACTGACCGGACGTTCAGACCTGATGCCACTTTGATCAGGCTGGTTCAGTCGGAGCTGCAGGAGATACTGCGGTATCTGCCGGTAGAAGAACGGCCGGCGGATGAGTCAGCCCTGCTTCGGCAGGCACTCCGGGCTGTTGAAGAGGCGCGGCCTGCACTGCCAGAACGCTTGCCGCAGGAGGCTAAAGGTCAGGATGAGTCGGCGTTGTTACGTGATGCCGCATGGGCACTCGTCACTGAAACGCCTCCGTTGCACGTTATGACTGGGGCATCTGAGGGCGCTGAAAAAGCAGCGTTGTCGGCTCGTCTGATTGAGCAGGTGGTGCAGTCGATGCAGCAACAGGTGCCGGTACTGCCGGGTGAGAAACTGCCGGACTACGTCGCGCTTGTCCGTCAGGCGTCTGTCCTGCTGGCCCAAAACGAAGGCCTGCAGGACAACAACGGTGCTGTACAGGCCGTGCTGGCCTCACTGGCCGGTGCCGGGCAGTTCGCCAATGCCGTATTGCCAGCTGAAAACGCGCAGGGAAGCCTGGTGTCTGCAGAAGCACTCCGCTACGTGCAGGCCGAACAGGATAAAGCGCACGGCACCGCTAAAAATCCGCAAAACGACCTGTCAGAGCGGGCGCTGGCCAGCGCGGCGCGTGAACTGGAAAAACAGGGGCAACTGACGTTACCGCCCGAAAGCCGGGGCCGGGAGCCGGAGCGGGAAGAAATTACCCACGAGGCCGTCCGAAATATTCAGAAAGAACGTTAATCCACACCGTTTCACATACCGTCAACGGGCACCTATTCCTTTACCGACAACTCCGGTATTCCTCTTCAGAGGCATCATTATGACAAACCGTTTTAACGCGGCGGCGCTTTCGCTCGCCCTGAGTTTTACTTTCGCTTCAATCCAGGCAGCCGTTGCAGAGCCGGTAGATTTCACGCCGGCGCAGCAAGCCCGTATCGGTGAGATTGCTACCGACTACCTGGTGGCTCACCCGCAGGTGCTTATCGAGATGAGCAAAAAGCTGCAGGCGCAGCAGGCGGCAATACAAGCACAGCTGATGGCACAGTCTGCCCTGAAGGGGCACCGGCTGCTGATGCAGCTTGACGGCGTGCCGGTGAAAGGCCCGCAACATTCGAAAAGTAGCACCCCGGACAAGCCGGGGCACAACGGCAACATGATTAGTTACAACATTCAAAACCGTAATTCACATCAACCCCCAGCACCGAGCCAGCACGTAAGCCCTCCGTTCACCTGAAAAGCCCCGCCGCCCCGGGCCAACGGCCCGGAACAGAGTGGCTTTAAAAGTGAATGTTGTAACTATTAAAAATGTGTCGCTTTGAGAGGTGTGACTTTAGCTCTGAAGTACACGCTCGTAAGCGCCAAAGGCGCTAACGCGGAGATACGCCCTGGCTTCGCCAGGACCACTCCGACCGCGTACCTTGACGTTTCATTGCTGTGAGCCGGAATGGTCTGGCAGGGCGAGGGGTGGGCATCGGTGTTACCTATAAAACCTGGGCGGCTGCGCCGCGCTACCGGCGACCCTTATCGATAGCGTTCCTTTCAAAATGGGGTGTCGCCTCCATGCGCTACGCGCATTTACAAACACTAAAAACCGTTGCCAACATAGCGTTTTCGTTCGCAGGGAAGCGCTGCAAATTCCTGAATACTCATACCGGCCTGGAGCAGAACAAAACCCCCGTATTGTGTCATTGATACCACAAATGATAATCATTATTACTTATTGCTTTAGCTAAAGAGCAGGGATAATGTGCAATCACTGTATGTAAATACAGTGATTTAGTTTTTGTACAACACAACGGCTTTGTCTGCATAAGACATATAACTTACTAATTAAAGGATTGAATTATGGCTGAAGATACTATTAACGTGGACGGTAACGCTCCCTCTTTCCCTGATAACTATAACTTTGCTTCAATGACTGGGTACGACAGCCAACCGCGACCGACGACTAAACCTCGCCTCGTAAAAGCCTTCAATGACGGGACAGCTACTGCTCTGTTCCTGCAGCAATGCATGACCAACTGGGATAAAAACCCGACCGGTGTGGAACAGATGTTGTGTAAAGCTGCCTGGGCTGAGCAACAACGTATTGATGGTGGTCAGACTGTTTATTACACCGCGTTCAATTTAGCACCCGACCTGTGGGATCCTCACAAGCAAACTGACCTTACCAAGGATGCTATGGCTCCGCTGGCAGCTCTTTATCACTATGCGTTTGGAGATGGTTCTCCTTTGAGCGTTAGCCTGGATCGTCTTAGCTTTAACTTTAATCGTCAAAACCTGATACCGGTTGATACGATCCTGAAGACAGCCAGCATCGGTAAATTCGATATTAACCAAAATATCGGGTACGACTTCCGTGGAAGTAGCTATTGGGAGTGGAGTTATCTCGGTCGCGTATCTCTAAATTTGCGAGGCATACTGACAGTAGATGCGGCTGGTAACTGGGCGTTTGATGGAAAAGTCATTGGCTTTAGCGACCGCTATGATGCCAATAAAGATGTGAAACGCGGCAAGGTCGGGGAATTACTGACAAATGTGTTACGGCTGATCCCTGGCAAAGAATATGAGATCTACTTTAATGGGGAACATCCCGTCAACCTTAATGGTAAGCGCTGAAAGGTGTAAGTATGATGAGAAAGGGCCATTGGCCCTTTCTCAGTCATTGGAATATTCTACGTTCGACAGCACTGAACAACGCGGCATACCGAAATACTGCTTAGCTGGGTGAGTCGAGATATGAAATGGTACCAGCGCACTCATTGGACCGATCTGAACAGCCGCCATATCAACATGCAAATCGCTAACTGACAGGTGGTATTTAGCAAAAATCTGATTATCTGCTCTAACAACGTCTTTAATCACCGCGTTAGCGGCTTGAGAAGGTTGCAGTGTCAGGCAAGCTTCAATATCGGCACGTTTTCCCATTTCGAAATCAACATACAGAGCGCCAATAGCAATGACCATAACTGCAATAACCCCTAAGCCAATCTTTGTAGCCTTGCTCATACTGCCTCTTAGATCGATAATCACCAGTTCGTTCCCCCATTAATAATAGTCTGCCTGAATCGCCACGGGTTTAACAGACACCTCGGAGTCATTTAAAATGGCTTAAAGAGAGGTGCACATGAGCAGTAAGCGTTATCCAGAAGAGTTCTAAATTGAAGCAGTTAAACAAGTTGTTGATCGTGGCCATTCTGTTTCCAGTGTTGCAACACGTCTCGATATCACTACCCACAGTCTTTTTGCATGGATAAAGAAGTACGGGCCGGACTCTTCCGCCACCAAAGCTGGAATCATGATAGGCCTGAACGTCTGCTGTGTGCCAAATATAGTCATTCGAACCCTGAGAGTTACACTTTTAAGTGATTCAGGGTATGCGCTTATTGGTTACGAATATTGTGCCAGAATCATGTGATTTGATGATTGCCGCTTTGCTTTCGAGCCAGTAAGTGCTCCACGTTCGCTAACGAATACTCAGGGCATGCAGAGCGGAAGTAGCTAATAACAGTTTGTGTGGATCAACGGGGAGCAGGTCAATACGTAGGCCTTTACCTTCTCCGTTTTCTAATTCACTCAGATATTAGTCAAAATAAGGTTTCAAAACTTCTTCAGTCCAAGTCATAAAAGCCCTCACTCGTTGCGACAAATTGCGTCTGTGCGCGACAACGAAAGATGCATTTAGCGGCATGGGCCGCAGATTGGGAAGGATTTCAATCAATGCTCCACGTTGGATATGGGGCAGGAGTGCGGAATAACCTCCCTGAATTAACCCCAATCCCGCTAGTCCTGCTTCATGGTAGGCCGGTACGCTGTTGACCGTCATCGTGCCGGGTAACATCAGCGAGTCGTAGCCATCACCTGACGGATATTCCCATCCGTCAGGTTTCGCGCCAAAATTCCGCATGTAATGAACCATCCTGTGTCCTTGATTAAGAAGATCATCAATCCTCTGCGGCACACCAAAGCGTTTCAGATAGTCTGGACTTGCCGCATTGATCATCCGTAATTTTCCTAGCGGCCGGGCAATCAGGGTCTCATCAACAATGGGTCCCAGACGAATTACGCAATCAAATCCTTCCAGAACCAGATCAACACGGCGGTCAGTACTTGAAAGCTCAAGTTCGAATTCCGGGTGGGTATCCAGTAGCTTTGGTAGCGCGGGAATAACTACGCTTTGTGCCAGAATAGCCGGCATATCAACACGTAAACGCCCTCGCAGTGACATTCCGCCAGGTGAAAACATTGACTTCAGTTCGTCTGCTTCCGCCAGCAGGTCTCGTGCACGCGAATAAAAAATACGGCCATCTTCGGTCAACTGCACGGTCCGGGTGGTGCGGTGCAAAAGCGTAGCGCCTACGTCATGTTCGAGCTCGCGAACCACCATTGAAGCACGTCCTTTCTGAATACCAAGACTTTCTGCTGCCTGGGTAAAACTCTTCATTTCCGCAACGCGCGCGAAAATGCTCAGTGCCTCAAGATTTTTCATTGTTCCTCGTTTAAATAACAGTGTGTTAATTTTAAGGTTATTTATGATCATTATAATACTTAATAGACTGTCTTCACACCGCGTAATCCCACGCAGACACTTGCAGAAGGCAATTATCATGACTCAATCCCTTTCAATGATTAAATCTGTCGTCGTCTATCACTCTGGCTATGGGCATACAGAACGGATGGCGGCAGCTGTCGCTGAAGGTGCCAGCGCCACGCTCGTGGCTATCGACTCCGAAGGAAACATTGCTGAAGACGAATGGGCAAAGCTCAATGCGGCAGACGTGATTTTGTTCGGTTCGCCGACCTACATGGGTGGACCGAGCTGGCAGTTCAAAAAATTTGCAGACGCCTCGTCAAAACCCTGGTTTGAGGGCAAATGGGTGAACAAGATTTTCGGTGGCTTTACCAACAGCGCGAGCATTAATGGTGACAAGCTGAATACGCTGGCCTATTTCTTTTTGCTGGCTGGTCAGCACGGCGGTATCTGGGTCAACATGGATATTAAGTCCTCTAATACCAAAGCCTCTTTGCGTGATGATCTGAATCGGATGGGCTCAAATATCGGTGCCATGGCACAAACCCCTGCCGATGCTTCCCCTGAAGAAATGTCATCAGGTGATCTTGAAACAGCACGCCTGTATGGCGCACGTGTCGTAAATATTGCCTCCCAGTTTCAACCTATGAATTCAAAGAGTCGTTGAATTACGTCACGTACACATCCTGTGTCTGCAAGCGGTATCACTGGTGAAGAGGAAAAGTAAATCAAATGAAATATAAGCAACTTGGGCGTACAGGCTTGTTTGTTTCAGAAATGTGTCTCGGCACAATGACGTTGGGCGGCAACTCGGATGCTGGCATGTGGTCGTCTATTGGCGCAGTAGAACAGAATGAAGCAAATCAGATTATCGCGCGAGCGCTTGCCGGCGGGATTAACTTTATCGATACCGCTGATATTTATTCCTTCGGTCAGTCTGAACGTATTACAGGGGTCGCACTAAAAGAACTCGGTGTTGCACGCAACGACATTGTTCTTGCCACAAAAACAGGTGGGGTGATGGGGCCTGGGCCTAACGCACAGGGAGCATCACGCGGGCATATTATGGATTCGGTACAGAGAAGCCTGGAAAGACTTCAGGTCGATCATATTGATTTGTACCAGATTCATGCGAGCGATCCGGTCACGCCCGTTGAGGAAACGCTGCGTGCTCTTGACGATCTCACACGGCAAGGGTTGGTTCGTTATGTTGGCGTGTCGAACTGGGCCGCAGGTAAGCTCGGTAAAGCACTTGGCCTGAGTGAGGCACGTAATACAACACGTTTTGAGACACTTCAGGCTTATTACTCTATTGCCGGGCGTGATGTGGAGCGGGAATTAGTGCCCCTGATCCGGGAGGAAAAGATGGGCCTCCTTGTCTGGTCGCCTCTTGCTGGCGGATTACTATCCGGAAAATTCGGACCAGATTCATCAGCACAGGCCGATGCACGCCGTAGTAAATTCGATTTCCCACCGGTCGATCGCGATCACGCCTGGCAATGCGTTGCCGAAATGCGCGCCATTGCAGAAGAACATAGCGTATCGGTCAGTCAGATAGCGCTTGCCTGGCTACTGACCAGACCCTATGTCACCAGCGTCATAATCGGCCTGAAGCGTATCGAGCAGCTCGACGACAACCTCGGCGCAGTCGATATCATTCTGACAGCAGAGGAACTGGTGCGATTGGATGAGGTAAGCGCTTTGCCTCCTTATTATCCAGGATGGATGATTGAGCATCAGAACGCAGCTCGCCGCCAGGCATCCTCTCGCTCTCAAAACTGAATGAGATAAAAACGTTGTAACCCCCCGTTCCCGCTGCTTGCATGTTTGCCTGCAGAACTGTATTGCGCTGGAATAAATCACGTTTTACAAAAGAGATAAAGAAATGAACAAAGGGTATTTAATCGCACATGTCACTGTATCGAACGCTGTTACCTACGCCGAATATGCTAAGGCTGCCGGAGAAGCAATGCAGGCGTTCAGTCCAAAGGTTATTGCCTGGTCCGGGCAGTATGAAAACCTTGAGGGAGAATCCCATGAAAGGCATGTTGTTTTTGAGTTTGCTTCTTTTGCCGAGGCCAAACGTTTTTATGAAAGTCCTCAATATCAGGCAGCCAGAGCAATACGTGCAGGTGCTGCGACCGGAACTTTTGTGCTGGTTGAAGGAGGAGCTTAATTTTCGGCGTAAAGCTTGATAAAAAATTTAACTGCCTGGTACGAAGGTCTGACTGATGACAGATCTCCGTGCCAGATATGCGTTGAACTACAACGTCCGCCTCACGCCCTGAGACATTCGACAAGCTTTTTATGGCTTCAGTAAGGGCGAGTGTCGCGCTTCGAGAGCCAGCAAATATTTTGCTTCGTCGTACTGGGTTCTGGTCTTCCAGCAGCGGTAAATGATCCTTATCCATTTGAAGGCAAGAGCCCGGATTGCAGACTGGTGAGATTTTCCTTTTTCTCGCAGTCCCTGATAATAAAGTCTGGCCCAGTATGATGAGTTAATCGTCTTCGCAGCCCATTCGACAAAGGTCTGCCTGACGAACTTGGCACATTGCCATCGCCAGTGAACCCATGATTTCTGGCCACTTCGTTCGGTCACCGGTGAAATACCTGCATAGTTTTGAATTTCTTCAGCGCTGTTAAACCGGTCACGGTTATCACCAAGTGCAGCAAGCATCCGTGGGCCCATACACGGCCCCATGCCCGGAAGTGATTTGAACAGCCCCGCATCTGGCAATGTGTCAAACAGCGTTTCGATTCGTTCGTCATAGGTTTTGATGATTTCACTCACGACTTTAATTTGTGTCGCCAGTGCTGTTGCCATCAAAGCATTAGCCTCTATAACACTCGGGTCTGTCGTCAATGGGATCGCATTATCAATACTCGCAACACGTTGCTCGGTAAGGGCCATTGCGCGGCCACCTCTGGCATTCAGAAAATTTCGGGTCGTGTCGCGCCTGGCTCGTTTCAGTTGTTGCAGACTGGGCCACCGGATAATCAACTCACACAAAAGTAAGCTACCCCGATGTGAGAACCACTCCAGTGGCTGAGGATAATACTGTTTAAGCGTGTTGATGAGGCGATTCACAAAGCGGCGTTTGTCTTCAACCAACTGACGACGTTGCTCAACCAGTTGCTGAAGTAAGCGAATATCCGCATTGTCGGGTTCAATAGCTTTTATCTTTTGGGGATAACGCAGCATTAACTCTAATGCCAGCTCTGCATCCTGCGGGTCATCTTTAGCGCCGCTGGGCGAGAAGGCTTGACGGTAACGAGCCAGGGACAAAGCGTGGACGGGGAAAACGGTGATAAAGGGATATTTTTGAAGAGCATATACCACGGGGCCCTTCTTCAGCTCGAGAGCTATGGCGATTCTGCCTTTTACCTTCTGGTGTAACTCAGTAAGCCAGGCATCAAGCGCTTCTGCTGTATGTTCAATCACATCGAATACGCGTTCACCGTTTTTAAACTGAACACAGACATCGTGTTTTTTATCCGCCCAGTCCAGACCAACGTGCGCAGCAAATTGATTAGTCACAGTCATCACCAACTCCTTTTTATCGGGGATTGGTATGCATTCCACGCTCTTCGAAAGAAATATAGCCAGCAGTTTATCTGCATGCCCTGAGTATTCGTTAGCGAACGTGGAGCACCTACTGGCTCGAAAGAAAAGCGGCGATCATCACGTGATTCTCGCTCAATATTCGTAACCAGCAAGCGCATACCCTGAATCACTTAATAGTGTAATTCTCAGGGTGCGAATGACTATATCTCGCTCAAAGCTGCTTGTCATGTCTGCTTAAGAAACAGGCTAAACCTAGGGTTTTTCTCCTTTTCCAAGCGGCCCCCTATCAGCATGCGTTATCTTTTCGGCGCTTCAGGCGAGAGAGAAGCCTGCGGCATGATCACCCCTAGCGTCGCTGATGTCTTGCGATGGTAAGCCAGGCGGTCACGGAAATACTCTCTCAGCTCAGGCGGCTGCTCCAGCTCAATCTGGCCAACAATGACCGACATGCCGTAACGTAGCTTATAGGCAACGGTCGCGGCAGCCATATCAACCGCCATTTTTTGCCGTTCTTCCGGGGGAAGTTCTGCGAGATTGTAACTCATGTCATGCCTCATTTTCGGACAGCAAGGCTCGCCACAGTAAGAACCTGCAGTGAGATACATTGCGGATGGATTGAGTGTATGACGAAACAGCAAGGGGCTATACAGCCAAAAAATGCCCCTCACCTGCCGTATTGCCGGGATTATTTTTTAGGTTTCTCATCGAAGGCTAAGGTGGCACCGACACACATTGTCAGTGCAAAAAGCACATGAAACATCGCTTTAACCAGCCCGTTGAATCCGATATTCAGCGGGATAACAACAAACACAAGGCTGCCTAGAACACATCGACGGCCAACCACTTTACGCTGTTCCGATGTTAGTCGGTCTATCCTGGTCATCCTCGACAACGTCGACGTCAGGGTTTTCCACATAATTAACCTCATCACTAATAGATGGAGATGCAAGCCAGATTTTGAGTCAGACGATTGAATGAGAAAATTTGAATGAAAAAGAGCTTCAATCTTTGTTCAGCATACGTCTGAAATTATTGCGAGCCTGCTCTTCCCCTTCTGTACGGGCAGATTGCTCAGGTATGGCGGGGGCTGCAGTCACCTGGCCGGCGCAGGCAGCAATGACTTCCTGAATGCTGGCTGTCGTTGGTTGCCAACCCGTTGTCTGCTGAATGATGCCAACCAGGTGGTCGGCGGTAAGCTGACCATCGAACAACATGGCCAGCAGATACGGCAAACGCTTATCCAACTGGTATAACGCGCTTCCGCCCACAATTGCTGCCCGGAAGAATTCGCCACGGGTTCGCAGGGGAACTGACTCGATGATGTCCATTGCCCTGGCATCCTGACTATCATCTTCAGGATGCAAATAGACAGTCAGCCTCTTACGTTTGTCGGTCACGGATACGGTCCAACCTCTGCCACAACTACAGCAGCGAATCTACAGGAATGTCTTATGTCGGTTGCTCATGACGGACCACCGACCGGTAGACCCAAGCGCGACCGATTGATTTCCCCCAATATAACCGCTAACAGTGTCCACAGTAGTTACCATCCCCAGAATAACAGGAACTGCTTTCGCAGAGTGAGGAGGCTACGTACAGACGGTGATGGGAAGACGTTTACTTTGAGCCTGCAAACGCATCGAATACGAGCATAGCCGTTTGGAAACGCGAGCTACTACAACTACGAGTTGACCCATTTATCCACTCAGCCAACGGCGGGCTTCTGTCACACAAGTTTTGAAAGTAGCCGCTCTAGTTCAGCCCGTTCCTGCACCTTCAGTCGCGTCAGGCGTTTCTCGAAGCTTGAAGACAGCGCCAACGTTGCTGCGTCGAGTGCGCGTCTACCTTCTGAGGTTAGCACCAACCGGTGTCGGCGCAGATCTCCCTCATCGATCTCGCGTCGAACGAATTTTTTTGCAACTAGGTTACGCAAATAAACTGTCACGCTGGCCTTTGGCAACATCAAACGTTTGGAAAGTTCGGCCGGATAGCGGCAGGGCTCAATTTCTCCAAGTACAAAAAATTCCTTCGTTTCCAGCCTGAGCGAAGCAAGTTGTTCGGCGCATTCGTTCATAACGAGGCCAAGTACACGGTGGTTCAGAGCCCAGATGTTTGCAGGATCGCTCATCTATTCCGCCAGTATTTACTTATAGTACATAGCTGTGATTGTTTATGCATAACCTAGTTCCATATTGTACCATCTTATCTTCAATAGTATTTTACTTGGGAAACACCACCATGAACACCATCCAATGCCGAGCCACCACATTTTCGCGTGACACTTTTGCCATCGCCGCCGACCTGTACATGCCTCCCCCAAGGGAACCCATGAAGCGCTATCCTGCGCTTGTCATCACCGGGCCGGGTAGCAGCGTCAAGGAACAGATCGCCGCCAACTACGCGCGCGCGCTGGCAGCGCGGGGGTTCATCGTTCTAACATTCGATCCTACCTATCAAGGTGCGAGTTCCGGCCTGCCACGCGATCTGGAAAGTCCGGCGGCCCGTATCGCCGATCTGCGCGCTGCTGTCGATTTCCTGATTCGCCAGAACCAGGTTGACGACGGGCGTATTGGCATGCTGGGTGTTTGCGCCGGCGGCGGCTACGCGGCAGCCGGAACGATGATAGACCATCGCGTAAAGGCTTTGGGAGTCGTGGTACCTAGCGATATCGGCAATGCTTTTCGAAAAATGGTTGCAGCAGGTGACAGCCTCAAGCGTCTCTTGGAAACCGTAGCCGCGCAAGCGATAGACGAAGCCCACGGCGCCGAGCCGGTACTGCATCAATGGATCCCTGATACGTTGGCCGAGGCCAAGGCAGCAGGTATAGAGGACATCGATATGCTGCAGGCTATCACTTACTACCGAACCGAGCGCGGACAACACGCAAACTCCACTAATCGCCGCCATTACTTGAGTGATGCGTTAATTCTTGGCTTCGATGCTTTCCATCTGGCGGAAATCCTGCTCACACAGCCAGTGCAAGTTATCGTTGCAGGAAACTCGGCGGGCACAACCGGCTCGTTTGAAGATGGTTACCGACTCGCAGGGTTGGCTCGAGCCGCGCACCCGGTCCTTGAAATCGCAGGCGCACGCCACTACCAGATGTACGACGTCCCGGAGTACGTCGATCAGGCGGTTGGCCACCTCAACCAGTTTTTCACGCGTCAGTTGGCAGTCACGCACCGTTAGCGCGATTAGCAGCTCGTTGCCGAGTTGTGCGACAGATAGCCTCGGCTGGCAGCCATGCCGAGGCGATGGAGTTTTTTGCAGTCGTTGAAAGGCGGCTTCAATCGGAAGCGGTTCGTCGACACAGACATGATTTCATTTGCAGTTAATGTGAGCACGCCGTCGTCGAATGCGAGCTGGCGTCATAGATTGCGAGCCGTTACAGTTAATAGGGTCTGCAAGAAACTACGTGAAGAGGCAGAGTAATGTAGTGGCATACCGATTCTGGCCACATAAGCAGAGGTGTGAATGACTATACCTGGCACACAGCAGACAATCACGTGGCGCTGAAGGTCTGCTGAGAGCGAAGAGCAGACATGACATCGTGTCTCTATCAACAGGGGCATGTCAGAAGATAAACATCCGGCATGTTAGGGTCTTAGCAATGGTAATTCAGTACCCGGATACTATGGTAAATTACACTTATGGTGTATTAATGTTAAAGGAGAAGCTTATGTCTCAACAAGATGAGTTTACTGAAGGCAAGGCCATCTGTAATGAGATCGGAGCGGCGGTGCTCACCGTTCTGGGTGAAAAGCGGGAGTTTACGATTAAAACACTCGTTAAAGTCATGCAGGCATCGCGCGAAATTGGCGTCGGAGATGAGCGCGAGCGTGCGTTAAAGTTGGCTGAGAACATACTCAAGAAATTTGCTCAGCCTATTGGATAACGTTACTTCTCTAGTGGCAATTTCCGTTTTGGCGCAAAGCGCCTGTAAAGAACATCCCAGGCCGCTATGAGCTAAGAGCGGAAGTTCAGAATAGTCATCGCCATTGATGATGCTCTACTGACCTTCCCATGTGTTACGGGGCAGGCGCTCAGGCCTTCCCCTTAGAAGATATCGTCATGCCCATTTCAAGCGCACGAACTTCAAAACCAAACTCCTCGTACATGCGGATTGCTGGCTTGTTGAAATGCCAAACAGCCAGTCTGAGTTCCTGCGCGTTACGTGCTAGAGCCCATTCACGCACTCTGTTCATCAATACTTTACCCACTCCTTGCCCTCTGTGTGTTTCAAGAACACATATTGAGCAAATCCTACAACCAGGGACTGGCTTCAGAAGTGGACTTGTGGGTATTGATATGTTCGCTGCAATAAACCCGATGGGAAGAGAGTCATGCAGGGCTATAAACGCAACATGATCATCAGTTTCAATAAATTCCATCCAATGGGGTTCATCTGCTCCCTCATTCAAAGTCACATCAGCATAAATATCTGGGCGCGCTTTATGATGGATGATATTGAGCTCGCGAGCCAAATCACTAATGATCGCAAGATCAGAACGTATTGCTTCTCGGATACTGAGTTCCATATCCAAATTTTTTATCTCCAATGAGTCTCCTCAACCGTGCCTGTCAGCCAGTCGCATTAATTATAAAAGCAGTTACGAATATGATGCATTACAGAAAATTTGCACTTTTTGTTGAATCCTGTGGACCTGGATTGCATTGTTCCTTTGTTCCTGGGAGATAAAAAGTGCCGTTCTCAGCAGGATCAGTTCCTCCTGTGCATCCTGCCCTACCTGGTGAATTATCTGAACTGCCCCCGTCAGAGCCCCTCCCTCCGTCTGCATCTGGTTTACCAGGTTGTGACATCACCCCACCGTTTCCACCATCCGCCCCCTTACCTCCGGCACCATCATCTGCAGCACCCACAGAAAAAGCGACAAGCGCGAAAATACACAAAAAAAAAGTGTTTAACCATATATACATCTCCTTTATTGAATAGACTGATGCTGGCCACATGAATTTTCTAAAATATCCGCTCTTGGCACTCAGCAGACGTTCAGGCCCATCAAGATTCCTGCTTTGCTGGCGGAAGCAATTTTTTAGCTTCGTGAATGAGCTTTTCAATCTCTTCCAGAGGGATGCATCTTTCGTAGCAAGAAAAAGAGAACTCATGAGTTACATCGGAATAGAAGACTTCAGCAATTTGCCGGAGCGGGGATGTTCCAGCCTCAGAAAGTTCGAGGTACATCCCATCGCGGATGACATCGCTTCCACGGGTTAGATTGTATTGGATGTTAGCCATAAATTTAATTTTCCATTTTTTCTATTAATTAGGCCTCTGTTCGAGCGCAATAAAACGTAAAATATACCCCAGAAGGTAACTTGCACAGGTCAGCAAAGAGCGAGATATAGTCATTCGCACCCTGAGAATTACACTATTAAGTGATTCAGGGTATGCGCTTGCTGGTTACGAGTATTGAGCGAGAATCACGTGATGATCGCCGCTTTTCTTTCGAGCCAGTAGGTGCTCCACGTTCGCTAACGAATACTCAGGGCATGCAGATAAACTGCTGGCTATATTTCTTTCGAAGAGCGTGGAATGCATACCAATCCCCGATAAAAAGGAGTTGGTGATGACTGTGACTAATCAATTTGCTGCGCACGTTGGTCTGGACTGGGCGGATAAAAAACACGATGTCTGTGTTCAGTTTAAAAACGGTGAACGCGTATTCGATGTGATTGAACATACAGCAGAAGCGCTTGATGCCTGGCTTACTGAGTTACACCAGAAAGTAAAAGGCAGAATCGCCATAGCTCTCGAGCTGAAGAAGGGCCCCGTGGTATATGCTCTTCAAAAATATCCCTTTATCACCGTTTTCCCCGTCCACGCTTTGTCCCTGGCTCGTTACCGTCAAGCCTTCTCGCCCAGCGGCGCTAAAGATGACCCGCAGGATGCAGAGCTGGCATTAGAGTTAATGCTGCGTTATCCCCAAAAGATAAAAGCTATTGAACCCGACAATGCGGATATTCGCTTACTTCAGCAACTGGTTGAGCAACGTCGTCAGTTGGTTGAAGACAAACGCCGCTTTGTGAATCGCCTCATCAACACGCTTAAACAGTATTATCCTCAGCCACTGGAGTGGTTCTCACATCGGGGTAGCTTACTTTTGTGTGAGTTGATTATCCGGTGGCCCAGTCTGCAACAACTGAAACGAGCCAGGCGCGACACGACCCGAAATTTTCTGAATGCCAGAGGTGGCCGCGCAATGGCCCTTACCGAGCAACGTGTTGCGAGTATTGATAATGCGATCCCATTGACGACAGACCCGAGTGTTATAGAGGCTAATGCTTTGATGGCAACAGCACTGGCGACACAAATTAAAGTCGTGAGTGAAATCATCAAAACCTATGACGAACGAATCGAAACGCTGTTTGACACATTGCCAGATGCGGGGCTGTTCAAATCACTTCCGGGCATGGGGCCGTGTATGGGCCCACGGATGCTTGCTGCACTTGGTGATAACCGTGACCGGTTTAACAGCGCTGAAGAAATTCAAAACTATGCAGGTATTTCACCGGTGACCGAACGAAGTGGCCAGAAATCATGGGTTCACTGGCGATGGCAATGTGCCAAGTTCGTCAGGCAGACCTTTGTCGAATGGGCTGCGAAGACGATTAACTCATCATACTGGGCCAGACTTTATTATCAGGGACTGCGAGAAAAAGGAAAATCTCACCAGTCTGCAATCCGGGCTCTTGCCTTCAAATGGATAAGGATCATTTACCGCTGCTGGAAGACCAGAACCCAGTACGACGAAGCAAAATATTTGCTGGCTCTCGAAGCGCGACACTCGCCCTTACTGAAGCCATAAAAAGCTTGTCGAATGTCTCAGGGCGTGAAGCGGAAGTTCGCGATTGTTCCTATGACTGATGGAGATTTATCGAACAATCTAAAGAGTAAATAAATGGTAAGTAGGTCAATGGGGTTTGAGGTCCAACCGTACGGAAACGTACGGTAAGAGGGAAATTATCGTCTGAAAATTTGATTAGAAGACAAAACCTTCCGTTAAATGCCTATTTTGATTAAAAAAATACCGTTTTGAGGGTATTTTTCTATGTCTGTTATGTTGTTATATATCAGCTAGTTACTTCACTAACGTACGTTTTCGTTCCATTGGACTTCAGACCCCTCGTAAAGGTGCGCGTACTCCTCCGCCAGGAGTTGCAGCTTCAGGTTCAGCGTGTTGTGCTGTGAGGCAAAGATGTCGCGCTCCAGCGCGTTGAGTTCCATGTGCTTCAGTTTTTTTACCACGATCGTTCTCCTGTGGTGTGACCGGCTTTCAGTGTAATCCGCCCCCGATGACAAGGGCAGAACAAAAACCCCGGCAAAAGGTGATCGGTCATTCGGTTAAACTTCCTTATACCGGAGTAAACCCGAATCGCAAAATGTGACTGTCAGCGCGAAGCGCCCCGGAAAGCCGCACGTGGCCGCGCCGCGTTCACTGTATGTCGTATCAGAGGGCAGGGAAGGCCACAGCATGTTGTGACGCAGGGGCGCGGGAGGGGTGGTTATTGTTTGAGCGCAGTTACTTTATGCTTGATAAGCGTCAGCGATATGGCTTATAACCGCTAAAGGTCAGAACGGGATTTCACAGGAGCTGTAATGATTACCTCACGCGAAGCAACAAGCGAAGATTATGCAAACTTTCTAAAAAAAGAAGTTGAGACTTTTAACTCGAACAAAAAAGCAACTGAAAATAAAAGACAGATAATTGAGTCTGCTTTTAACGATTTATCAGTGTTGGTACAGTCAATATTTATATCAAACGGGCTTGAGTGTCTTATTGATATGGAGTCAACGACTATTGATGGCAAAATTATCACTGATGAGTATTTCAGCAAAAACAAGCCGATTGAATGCAGCATCGCTTCAATGACGTTTGTAAAAGAACATGTGTCACTGACACTTCCCCCATCCGATTCTATTCGGTCTAATCACTGTCGACCTGATGAACAGATGATTAGTTTTGTTCTGAAAACTAATGTTTCTCAAAGAAGTGTTTTTGACAACGGTACGATGTCAATTTTACCGGGCAATGATTACAAATGGTCGCTCAATGAGCAGTATACGTTGCAGTATTCTGAAGAGAAAGGCTGGACGATAATCATCACCGAGTTCAATAACAATAAACCTATAGGTATTATCAAAAACTCCGTTCTACCTTTAGATGATAATAATTTCCTTCGAATACTGCACAGCGTTTTCAATCCTGTGATTCAGTCGTCTAATGCATAGGGTAATGCTTAAGCAACCGGATCAGCGTCACAAGGACAACCGGATGGAAAAAGAAACGTGGGCTTTACTAGGGGCGGCGGCGGCAGTTGCTGCTCCTCTGATTTTTAACACGGTTAAAGAAGCCGTGCTGGAAGAAAAGAAACGCAGAAGAGAGGAACGGTACATTATCGTTCAGCTGATTTTCATCCTTGATAAGTATATCGCTGAATGTGAATTTCTTTCAGGCAATGAGGGAATATACGACCAGACAGAGAAAGAAATGAGTATGGCTTATGAAAAACCTGAGCTGAAGCTTTCATCGGTGAAAGGCGATTATAAATACCTTGATACTGATATGCTTTACAGGCTTCACAGTATTGAGTCCAAACGCGCCCAGGTGACCACCGAACTTGCCAGTCTTGATGACAGCTACTTTGAGGATGCGCCCGATTTTCAGGGCTATTACGCAAAGCGACAGGAACTGTACGCAGCACACGGTCTTTACGTTGTCGAACTTTCAGAAGACATCTGCCGCGAGTTCAAGATCAGGCATACCTCATGGGAAGGTGGGTTTAATCCGTCGAAGTCCATCAGAGAACGAGTGAAACAGATTCGGATTTTTAAATCTGAAGCAGCACTACGCCGTATGGAAATCCGCGCGAAACGTGTTGCGGATAAACACAGGAGAGCAGTTGATAACCGCCCTTAGTGTTTTTATTTTTAAAAAATTAAATTCAGATAAGCGTCATTTGCTGATTTTTAAGTCGAGAAAGTCTTTCCGATAGTTTTATTTTTTCTTCCACTTTTTCAAGTGCAGAAGCTGACATGCGGTTTACCAGATAATCAATATCAGTCGGTTCTTTGATAACAACAAATTCTTTTGTCTTATTGATAAAGACTACAGAATATTTTTTTCGTGATAAAAGCTCAATGACGTTACTTAACGTACCCGGGCTTTTTGTATCCCACACCATCAGACCATAGTCGGCGGCTTCCGCCATTTTAATGTCTTTTGCGGTGAAAAAGGCGCGGGTTCCCGGTGCGTGATCCGTATGAACCACGTGAACAGGCCATGAACCGAGATTATTACGCGGTTTAGGCGAGCTGCTGAAGACCGTTGCTTCGCTGCACCCCATCTGCAATAACTCCTGCTGCACAGAGGAATCCACGCCTGTAGCATCACCAACCACAACACGGAATTGTTGATCGACAATTTTTTTTAGCCTCTCAACTATCTGAGGGTCTAATTTTTTGATCGTTATCGAACCAGCGACAAAAACAGTTTTCATTAGGGTTTCCAGGTCAGAGCAGCGACATAGATTTTGTTTATTTTACTATAGCCACGGAGCGCCGCAACTGCCGCCTCCATCGACACGCCCGTATGGTAAAGGTCATCAATGATGAGCGCATTGTAAGACCCTTCAGAAGATATCAGGGGCTGATATGAGAACATGTCAGCCACGGCCTCCAGTTTTTCCTCTCTGGTATGAAGATTTTTAAGTGAAGGCCCGCCAGACTGTTTCACAATCAAGCCGTCAAAACTGTTCATGCTGGGATCAATTTTCTCGGCCAGAGATTCAGCTATAGCGGAAACGGGTTGTCGGGTTCTTGGATTAGATGCTGCCATCGGGATGATGAGCTGCACGCCCTGAAACAGGGGGAATGCGTTGTCATACAAGCACTGCGCGAGAGGTTCAACCTGGTTCCAGTCGTACTTGCGTATTCTGGCGAAGATGAACGGTCGTTCCGGCTGAACGTGAATGCGTTATTTCCTAACGCGCCCTAACTTCTTTTTATTACACCGACCGTTCACTTTTAGTCAACCTGTGCCAGTCGTTTTCTCATCGATTCACCTTTCATTTCCAGACGGTGCGAGTTATGCATCAGACGATCAAGGATCGCGTCCGCCAATGTGTTATCTCCAACGCAACCGTACCACTCATCCGTTGGCAGCTGGCTTATCATGACCGTGGCGTTCTTACCGTACCTGTCGTCCATCAGTTCCAGCAGATCGTTACGTTGCGCTGGTAGTAACGGTTCGAGACCCCAGTCATCCAGGATAAGCAACTGCGTTTTGGACAGTTGAGCAAGTTGTTTCCGGTAACTGCCGTCTGCCCGGCTGTGGGTCAGTTCAACCAGCAACCGGCTCAGTCGCCAGTACTGTACGCTGTAACCCTGCTGGCAGGCGTTGTTGCCCAGCGCACAGCCTACATAGGTTTTACCGCAGCCGCAGGGACCCGTTATCAGCAGGTTCTGCCCCCTGACCACCCACTCGTTCTGGCTTAACTGAGCGATCCGCGAACGCTCCAGGTTTCTCACCGGCTGATAGTCGATGTCGTGAACCGAGGCTTCAAGCCTCAGCCGGGCCTTTTGCAACAGGCGTTTCTGTTTGCGCTGATCCCTTTCCAGAGATTCACGCGTCACCAGCAACGCCAGCCTTTCCCTGAAGGAGAGCTCTTCGTAAGTGCCGGGTTGTTCCATCTGTGAGGACAGCGCGGCTGCCATTCCCATCAGTTTCATTTCAGTCAGCTGTTTCATCAGCGTATGTGGCATTATCGAGTTCCCTGTTTCAGTGGAAGTGGCGTGAGCCACGGATGTTTTCATGTTCCTGAGGAAGTTCCTGAGACGGATGCAGATCGCCGTCCGCCGGAACAAGGTCGCGATTATTTTTCAGTATCGATTTTATCTGCTTCAGTCGGGTTAGCCCCTCAGCATTAGCCAGCCGGCAGCTGTTGTTGACGCGCTCAGAAGGATACTCGCGCGTCAGGCTCAGTAACCCCAGACACAGGCGGTAGGCCTGCTCCGAATGCGCTTTTTCCACCAGACGCTCACTGACCCACTTGAGCGTGTCGGAGCCCACGCCTGCCGCCCAGTTTTTCAACCGCTCTGGCGTCCACTGCTGATGGTGGCGATGACGCTCCGGCATATGCTCTGCTGCGGTGCTGTTACCGGGATGAAGACGCCGCGGGTGACTGGTGATCATCAGGCCCTCAGCCCAGACCTCCAGCAGGTTGTCGAAGGCATGAAGTTCCACCGTTTTGCCGACGTACTGATGCGGCACAGAGTAATGGTGCTGTTCATATTCAACGTGATAATCGATATTCACTTTCGCTTTTTTGATGTGCCGGTAGCGCCACGGCTGTACCGGTAACGGCCTGAGCGCAGGTTTGTCCAGCCTGTCGAAGGCTTCCCGGCGGTTGCCGGGCAGTTTTTTAAAGGGGCGTTCGTTGAGATCCGTAACCAGCGTACGGATACAGTGGTTCAGTTCTGCCAGCGAGAAGAAGACCTGATGCCGCAGTCGGGCCAGGATCCAGCGCTCAACGATCTGAACGCCAACTTCCACCTTCGGCTTGTCTCTGGGTTTTCGGGGGCGGGCCGGTATTACCGCGACCTGATAGTGCTCCGCCAGTTGCTGGTAGGACGGATTCAGTTCGGGATCGTAGCGACAGGCTTTATTAACCCCGCTTTTGAGGTTATCAGGGACCAGGATTTCGGGAACGCCGCCGAAGAACTCCAGCATCCTGACGTGGCTGAGAAGCCAGTCCGGTAGCGACTGTGTATACGTGGCCTCCGCGAAGGTATAGTTTGATGCCCCCAACACCGCCACAAAGATCTGAGCCTGCCGGCACTCACCGGTTTCGGGTGAGATAACCGCCACCGTGGGCCCACAGTAGTCGATAAAGCATTTTTCACCAGCGAGATGCTGTTGGCGCATGGAGCGCTTCTGTGACTGGGACCAGGTCTGGTAGCGGCAGCAGAACTGTGAGTAGCTGTACGCCCGGATCGGCATCCGCTGACAATACTCTTCCCACAGAAGGTGGCGGGTGACGCCTTTCTTACGCAACTCCATATGGATTTTAGCCCAGTCAGGATCTTCCAGCGCACCGGGACGACTGTCAGAGTCCGGATACAGCATGCTGGCAAGCCTGGGCTCTGACATCCCCTCTGGTAACGGCCAGGAGATCCCGGAGGCCTCAAGGCGTTTGAGCATTTTCTGGATGGCACCTGTGCTGACATCGGCGCACTGGCTTATCTGACGGAATGACAGGCCGACCTCAAAACGCAGCCTTAAAATTTCATGGATTTTACGCATTGCGATTCTCTTGTTTGGCATATATCACCCCCTGTAATGAAAGGGATAGATATAGCAGCAAAAATCAATGCGTTAAGAATGATTCTGGAAACGTGAACAGCAATTCCGGTCAGGTGAACACCGATTCTGGCAAAATGAACAGTGATTCTGGCCATGGTGCAAAATCGTGGTATTTTCCGTCGGAATACGCGTTCACGCGAAACCAGAAAGTGCGTTCACGTTCTGCCAGAATGAGTGTTCACGATAGGCCAGAATATGCAGTACTGGTATTTCAGCTGATAAAGCGCCTCGCCAACCTCTGTGCGCTCATTGTGAAACTGTGCGCGACCATACTCGTTATCCCCTAAATATGTACTTCTAATCATATGTTTATCCATAGCATACCCTGTATCCCAGTTGCCATAGATTGGTTTGATATTCACATTCATATGTATTCCCTTACCGCAATGATTGAGTAAGAGAACAACTTAGCGTGATTAAGAACATTCCGAAAGATGAAAATATACAGTACCTGAACCGCTTTAACATAAATGGAGTATCAAAACAACAAAAATAAGTGGAACGATTTACCAATATGTGCTATACTATAGTTAAGGGCAGCTAAAACCTGTCCGCACCCCCTCCCTAAACTCCCAGACACAACAACGAACCACAGGATCCATGATTCTGCGCGTGAGCTGTTGTCGCTATCTGGCACCTGAAACGCGAGTAACCCAGCCTGGCTGAATAGCCGGGGCGATGCTGCACGTCTGAAGAAGGGTTTTAAGGGAATTCAAAAATCCAAAATGGAGAAATAAAAATGCTCGATAAGATTAAAAATGTTGAGTGGGCCAACCTTGGCCTGTTGTGGTTCATCGGTGATGTTGTAAAGGTTCTCTTGAACCTTTACCAGAGTAATGAGCCTGGATTTGGTGCCCGCCTGTTTATCATCGTGGCACTGGTAATCATCGCCCTACTGGTGTGCAAATTCTTGCTCCCATGGCTTGCCGGACTTGCTGTTCAGCACGTCGCTGGGGCATGGGTCTATGCTATTACACCGATGAAAATGGGATTGTCCAGCGCGGTGATAAACGGATGCACATGGATCTGCAAACGCGTGTGTTGGGCCGGGCGAAAGGTCGGCAACTAAAGCAAAAAACCGCCCCGGAGGACGGTATGTCAGCGAGCCAGGATCACTGTCACCGGAGCGTTAATGGTGGTGTTAAAATTCATATCACCCCCTGCACGGTGTGGTTTCAGCATCGCAAGGAACAGCGTTACGGCTAAGCCGACAATCGCTGATTGACCTTTTTTGCGCATGTTGCAGTTCTCGGGGTTTGAGGTCCAACTGTACGGTAAGAGGGAAATTATCGTCTGAAAATTTGATTAGAAGACAAAACCTTCCGTTAAATGCCTATTTTGATTAAAAAAATACCGTTTTGAGGGTATTTTTCTATGTCTGTTATGTTGTTATATATCAGCTAGTTACTTCACTAACGTACGTTTTCGTTCCATTGGACTTCAGACCCCTATTACGCATTTAGCTCTACTTTTTAGCGCGAGCACTTCGCACAAGCAGGGATGAAACCCGCCAGCGCGAACCACTTCAAAGCAAGTAGCCTGCATCACAAATTCTGTACAAAAATTAAGCTATACAAGATGTGTCGGCATAACGCCGCATTTACCTCTGGAGAATAAAAATGAGAATAAAATCTTCGTTAATCATGCTGTCCCTAGTATCCACGCCTCTCTATGCTGCCGAACAAGAAACACAATCCCTTAGCACCGACATAAGCAATGCTCAGGTTGCTGCCCCCGCAACATGCGCTAATATCTCGAATGTGGATACTGATGCCGTGAAGATGAAATATGAAGGCATCATGAATACGGAAAAAATCAAGATTGAAGACGGTATTAAGCAGCTTAAATCTGAAGCCTCAGATCCGAACGCAGGAGAGGGAATTCTGGGCGTAACCTTTCACTTCAGGGATGAAGTTGCGGAAATCATTTTAGACCTGCCAACGGTGACAATGGTCGACCAAAATATGTCTATGGATTTACCAGAGACCACAATGAAAACTCAAACGTGGTCATGGGATTTTCCTGAAACGAGGATGGAGCTTCAGTGCGTTCCAGGAATACCGGAAACTGTCGTATCGACTGGTACGTGTGAGGCGTTTGGCATTAAATTCGACTGTCCTAAAGTCGAAATAAGGCCGGGTAAAGAGATGTGTACTCATATTCCTGTAATTAAAATGGTCCGCAATGAGATTAAGCTCGATGTTCCAGAATTCACGATGAAACGGCAAGACTGGGTTATGGCCATGCCTGAGACGAAAATGGAGACACAGAAAATATCGTTTACTTATCCTGCACTGGTGGTTGATAACATAGAAAAAAAAAGCAAAGTTATTGGTACTAAAGCGGAAGCACTTGCGTCTAAATCAAAGGACACATTAAACGGAATTAGTGCAGCGATGAAATCAGAGATGACACTGGCATCAATGACCAGCGTAAATAAAGGTTTTGATTGCCAGAAAAAGGTGCTGTCATCACAAATCAGAAAGGCCTATGACGATCTGAATGCAATGCAGGAAGGTGCAAAGGCATCTGTAGATCGCGCCACAGCAATGCATGCATCGAAAGAAGCCCTGGACGCTCTCTCTGCATCGACAGCGAAGCTGGTAGATGCGAAACACCAGTTGCTAACTCAATATGTCAAAGCCCGCCGCGATATTGAATCCAAAAGAAAGGGTATCCTGGTTCAGATGAACGATGCTCTTAATGAGAACCCAGTGACCGAGGTTGCAGCCGCACAGTGATATCGCCTCAATCCCTGGCGAACCTCTACGCGGAGTCAGCCAGGGTATTGCTCCTCTGGCTAATTTGATTAGCCAATAATCCACTAGCCAATTTACATCGCTATGACCTGCCCCCCGTAATCCACACAAACTGTTATTAGCAACTTCTGCTTTTGGCACACAGCGGACTATCATGTCTGCTTAAGAAACATGCAAACGTAGGATATTTTCCCTTTCCCAAGCGGACCTCATAAATCGTTTTTATGACAAAATACCGGCATCCGTTTGGAATTTTGTCAAATACCCCACGTTCTGAGTAAAGCTGAAACTATTCCTAATACCATCAAATGCCCGCAGTACAGCCAGTAAAAAGTTTGCCGCGGTAAGAAGCGTTTCCCTGTTGCTTTCGCGCTATCTGTTAAAGTGAGCATGAATAGCGGTAAAAACAGCGTGGGTATAATGGCGAAAGCGATCACTTCAATTATTGGCGCAGTCATCAATGAAGCAGCATTTAAACTGATCAGTGATACAACCCAAAGTAATAGAACTACCTTGTCTGGTGTGATGCTGGCTAGCATCAGAACTGAGATCAACACAAAGGCAATGCCCGCTAACCCATAACTGGCCAGTGACAGTGGCCACGCGAAAATGGCGATAATCAGTACGCTCTTTATCCAGCAATACCGCGTCCTGGGATAGATCCACGCGACCAGTTGGCTGCACACGGCGAAGACAAACAAAATGTTCAACGCGTACCAGGGCTGATGGTCATAAAAGGCAAAGGCAAAGAAAGGCTGGGTTATGATCGCCCACTTCCATTGCCGTTTAGCCAGTTCCTGGGCACGGCCTGGCTGTTTTGCCATGTTGAATGCGAAGATAAGCGCGAACAGTGGCATTGCCATGCGGCCAACGGCGTAAAGCAGTGGGCTAGAGGGTGACAACAGAATGTCATTCACATGGTCGATAAGCATGGCGACCAAGGCCACGCATTTAACCACGTCCATGCTAAACGGGGACATTCTGTCAAAGTAGCCTGTAACCGCCCTCACCTGCCCTATGAGCATCTACTCAGCCTCTTCACGTAGTTTCTTGCAGACCCGGTTAACTGTACTCAGCGACGCGCCGCTGATTCGGGATACATCGGCTAGGCTCTTTCCGCTCTTTCGTAGCGTCATGATCACCATATGCAAATCTTCGTCAGCCCTGCGTCCGTGAAACTTCCCCTCGGCTTTGGCTTTGTCAATGCCCTCGCGTTGCCGGCGGCGGCGGTCTTCATAGTCTTTACGTGATATCGCGGCAAGCATGTCTAACATCATGCCGTTGATAGCCCGGAGCATCGCCCCCTGAAAATCATTTCCGCTCTTGTCGGTTAACGCCATTTGGCTGGTAGGCAAATCTAAGCTCACGACAGCCAGCTGCTTCGCGTTAATGATTGTTTTAAGCGCGCCCCAGTCATCCTCTGATAAACGGGATAATCGATCGACCTGTTCAATCAGGATAACGTCACCTGTATCTGCGTCATCCAACATCCGCATGAGTTCGGGGCGCTGAAGCGAGGCACCGGACTCATTCTCGATATACCAGGCGGCAACTCGGTGTCCATTGTCCTCCGCGAATGCCTTCATCCGTTTTTGTGCTCTTTTAGCATCCTGACTTTTTGTTGAAGCCCTGAGATATCCGAAAATGTACATAAATGCCCCTTAAAATGTCATTAAGGTTATATCACAATATATAGTGTCATTTAGATAGTTTCTTTAGCTGAATTTAGCTATAATTTGATTGTTCTTTTTGGGTATACCGAGCGGAGGGCGCGTTATTCAGTGGCCTCTCTCTGCGACGTGTTCGGGGTTCATCGCAGTAGCTACAAATACTGGCAGACGGGCTTTATTACGAAGCCAAGTGCTGGAGCTGCACAACATCAGCCATGGCCCCGCTGGAGCAAGGTGCGTCGCCACAATTGCTGCCTTGGATGGCATCATCAACGTAATTGTCTGCTAGATAGTCTCTCGGAAACTACTAATAGCAAATCGGGTCATTCTCGCTCTTGAACAAACAAGGTTTCTATCGCTTTGATCGGGTAGAAGAGGGCGTGCTCATTCGTGCCATCTGAAGCAATAAATCCTATATCGAGATAAAAACTTTCAGCTTTGCCACTGAG
The DNA here is from genome assembly GCF_047784855.1 of Rahnella sp. PCH160. Lineage (NCBI taxonomy): Bacteria > Pseudomonadati > Pseudomonadota > Gammaproteobacteria > Enterobacterales > Yersiniaceae > Rahnella > Rahnella sp. PCH160. The sequence continues at coordinate 47,678 of NZ_JBLOGT010000003.1, read as the reverse complement.
CGCTTCAACAAAAAGTCCATGAATCCCAACGGCAAGGGAGACCTGGAAAACAACTTTCATCGCATGTGCAACTAAGGTAGAACCATAACCCTGGTTATGCAGAGATTTATCCATGGCCAACCTACCTAACGTGACGCTAGGCACAGTAGCGTGTACCACAGCGGCTACAGACGGACAACGGCAGCGAATTTATCTCGAAAACGCTGGATCGCTGGGCGTATGAAAACCGGGTAACGATGGACTTCTCACGCCCCGGGAAGCCCACAGATAACGCCCTAGTTGATTCATTTAATGGCAGCCTGCGTGATGAATGTCTGAACGTACACGGGTTCGTGTCACTGGAAGATGCTCAGGAGAAGATCGAGCACTGGCGGTAGGAATATAACCAGTACCGGCCACATTCCTCGTTAAATTACCAGACTCCGGCAGAATTTATCCGAAGCCTGCAAACAGGCCCGGATCTCTGATTTATCCTGGCACCGATATTGGGAAGAAATCATCAAGCACCAAGCCCACTGTTTATTTGGTACCAGGAATGGAAATTGCTAATATTAAGCTGATTGGTGCAGCACCTCGTTAGCCCTAATAATCATTTTTTTAGCCTGGAAAATGTTGATAAACAGCCTGGCAAAAAGAAAATAAATGATAAGAGTAGCAATCACTGCAGATGAGTAGGCAACTAATGTAAAACGTAGCTCAGGTTTTTTCCATTCAAATGCCACTGCTAAAGATTGAAGCCGATAATACACATCAATTGCTGCATTGAGCATCTGAATGAATTCGTAATACATGAATACAATAATACAAACAAATAACACCATGATCATAATACGGAAAACCTTTTTATTAAAAGGATGCGTGAAATCAAAACTCACAGTATTTCCCTTAATGACCGGTTCTGCTAAACAAAGCAGCCGACGGCATTTTGCGATGTATAAAAGAGATGGATATGCATTGTTGGATGCTAGTATTTTCCTGATATGCTTGTAGGAAATGGGGCGCATTGAATGAATTTTACTGACTAAACATTCTATGATGTAAGGGTTAGGTGTTCGTAACGCAAGTTCTTTAGACAGCTCAGAGACAAGCCCAGAGTTGTCCTTTCTAAGCGTCTGCAAATAGGTCAGGACTGAAATTAAAATGGGAAGAATGACGACAAGATAATTCATAAACATCTCCTTTTGATAGTCTGATTGACTATCATCGGCAGTAGTTTTGAATAATTTAGGGCCCAACTTCAGATGACAATCCACCTGAATGATTCGCTGCGATTTATCGCTCAGCTGCGGGGGAGGTGCGTTCCGGGGTATGAGCGGATATCACATTTAACATAAATAGCATTATGCGCACTTAATTTGTTGGAACCATTTAGTAATGTCACTTTTTATCCAGATAGAAACGTAACCTTAGAGTAAGCTAAACTGAATGCAATTCTAAGGGACTCAACGCATGTTGGTGACCATGTCAGATAAAGAACTCCACCGTTTACCTGTGATACAGGCAGTTTGTGAAAAGCGTCTACGCCGTCGCGATGCAGCATCACAGCTTGGCATTTCAGAGCGTCAGGCTCAACGGCTTGTCAATCGTTATCGGGTTTCTGGTGCTGAAGGACTTGTCAGCCGCAAACGCGGCCAGCCCAGCAACCACCGGCTGACCGAATCACTTAAACTGCGGGTCCTCACGCTGATACGTGAAAACTACAGTGACTTTTGGACCCACACTGGCCGCAGAAAAGCTCAGAGAGCGCCATGATATCCGTCTTTCAATCGAGACCGTCCGCAACTGGATGACATCTGACGGGCTCTGGGTTCCGCATGCTCGCCGCAAGTCACGGGTTTATCAACCCCGACATCGGCGTGATTGCCTGGGTGAGCTTATCCAGATCGACGGCTCCCACCATGACTGGTTTGAAGGCCGTGCGCCAAAATGCTGCCTGCTGGTATTTATTGATGATGCCACCGGCCGTCTGATGCATTTACGGTTCAGCGAGTCAGAAACAGCCTTTGACTACATGCTGGCAACCCGGGAATACATCGAGCAGCATGGGAAGCCGGTATCGCTGTACAGTGATAAACACGCAATATTTCGCGTCAGTGGTCCGGAGAAACGCAATACCACCGTTACCCAGTTCGGACGTGTGCTTTATGACCTGGCAATCGAGCTTATTTGTGCCAACAGCTCTGAAGCTAAAGGCCGCGTGGAACGTGCGAATCAGACACTTCAGGATCGGCTGATCAAAGAAATGCGTCTGGAAGGTATAACCGGCATTGAGGCCGCAAATGCCTGGCTTGCAACTTTCATTGCTGACTTTAACAGCCGGTTTTCACGACCGGCCAAGTTCCCTAAAGATTTGCATCGCCCGGTGCAGGAAAGCCTCGTTGAGTTAAGAGATATCTTTGCCTGGCATGATGTTCGTACCGTGTCGAAATCACTGACCTTCCAGTACGATAAGATCCTTTATCTGATGGACCCAACAGAAGAAAACAGCCGTCTTGCCGGGGAGAAAATTAAAGTGCTGGATTATCCCGATGGCACCCTCGCCTTCCATTATGGACACCGAAGCCTTGAGTGCCAGGTGTTCGATAAACTCGCCTGTGTCGACCAGGGGCAAATTGTCGATAACAAACGACTTGGGACGGTACTCAGACTGGCACAAGTAAAACAGGATGAGCGGGAAAGTGAAGGCAAACGGGAGCGAAGTAAAAAGTCTCCCAGCCGTAAGGCGCAGGTGCGCATCCAGGAGCAACTACGGGCTATCAATCCTGTTCTGGCAGACCCAAGCTTGTTTGTGGCAAGTTCAAAGCGATAGGATCGGCCATCAGTGCTGCAAAGTACCGGGTAACGGTGAACACCCAAAAGGATATTTGAGATGATTAAATTCCTGACCAAAAAGCGCGTCGATTTATGAAAATCGTATAAATGGATGATGCCTGATGCGATAACGTAGGCCATACTGATTAAAATTTCCGGTATTAGCACGGTTAGTCCAGACGTAGAGTGATGTTTTAGATAAACGAGTGAATAGTCTTATCGTTAATGATGAAGATAAGTTATGCGGCCGATGAAAATCTACAATGAATGTTGTTATTTTATCTGGAGTGAAGCTTATGAGAATGATAATCCGTTCATATATATTTCTATTCTCGCTGTTGCTATTGTCTGGGTGTACTTCAGGCGAGTTGATAAAAAATAATGCCAGTGAGACTGTGAGCGCAGGACACAAAGCGATTGATCTATCCAGTCAGTATTTCGACGGACTGCTTTTGTTGCAAGAAAAAAATGCAGAGCTTGTTTATATAACGCAACCAGATTGCATTCCTAATGAAGACAATATCATTCATTACAAATTAGATCAGACAACTGGGAGGTCAGACCTGTGTGCGTCGGGTAATGATAAGTTCATTCCCTTGTCGTTAACGCCTCTTAATAAATCGCATTTCTCCGCCGATGAGCTAATGATGAAGTCTTTTTCTGATTATTTAGATGCGCTTTCAGCTAAGCTTTCCGATCCGAAAACCCCCGTATCCGATCTGCTGGACAAAGCTTTAGCGAATGCAAAAGTTGCTTCAATGTTGAGTACTAAAGCCGATTTAGGTAAGGAGCAACTTACAGCGATTCACAATCTATCTAATTTTCTGGAACATCTCATTAAAGTCGAAAAACAGGGCAAGGAAATTACTACTTTAGTTAAAAGCCATGGTGCCGAACAGATTGAAAATATGAATGCCATTAAAAAAGATATCGATAACATGAATCAACTTTACGTTGATTCGATGAAGCGAACAAATACTGGTCTTCTGGTGAATTATTACAGAAAAAATGTAAAGTCAGATGAGTTTTCAACACTGAATCAGCGTCAGTCATTTTTTAGAGAGAATGATATCGTAGCCAATGAAATTCAATATAGTAAGAAAAATACGCCTCCGGCGTCAGAGGCAATATCGCAATTTATACAGTACCATGAACACCTTCTTAAAATAGTCGACGGGAACTTAACAGATGAAGAGCGCAAAGAACAGTCGAAAATGGCAAGAGATAATTTGTTGATTGGTCTTAAGTATGTGGGTGAAGTGGCTAAACCTTTAATTTCTGCGTTGGCGATAGCCATGTGAGGAGTGTTTATGAAAGAGGCTCAGAAAAGATTAGTGAACGCAATCAGCGATCTTGCTGGAGAGTGTAATCGATGGGTTGGAAGGGATAATGGCGATGCTTTTTCACATTTTCAATTTGTATTTAACTATTTGGCCCAACAAATTGCAGAACGTGACATGGCATTGCGTGATGACAATGAGTTGAACCAGCTTACGCAGAAAACGTTAGATGCCAAAAGTGCTGTGGCTACGAGCGATAATCAAAATGTGATAAATGGGCTTAATGGGTTGGTTAATGTGCTCTGGTCGCTAATTGGATAACGTTTTATGCACTGTAATAGATGATAACATGTGATATGAATTTATTATTTATATTGCATGTTATCTTTTTTTTGTAATGCATCCAATTAGAAGAACATGTAGACATGTCACTAATTTATCAACCCCGACATCGGCGTGATTGTTTGGGTGAATTTATCCAGAACGACGGATCCCACAATGACTGGTTTGTTTGATAATATGACAATATCTCCAATTTGTTATTCACAAGATGATAGAGTATTAATCATATAAGCTAATAATATTTAACAACCAATAAATAACACTTATAGACAGTGATTTGTGAATAGACGATTTCCAATCTTTAGCGAAGTGCCACTTCTAACTTGCATAAAGAGGTGACACTTTAAAACTGCATTGACAGAATATGTTAGAACCATTTGATAATGTCACTTTTGGAGACAGCCAATCACCAATGGAATTGGGTCAATATGTAATGTGGATCATAAGAAGTGGGTATATCGGGAAATATCCGCAATATGAAAGCTTTTAGCGTGGTTTTTTACATCAATGGCCCTCAAACCCCTTAAGTGTTTTTTTTGATCAGAATAGGCGGGTAAAGAAAACGAAGGTTTTGTTTACTTATTCCGCTGATGCCAGTAGTCATGCGGTTTTCGGCGCTTCCAGCGTTAATAAACCCGGTAATCAAATAAACGTAACTCTGAGCGACAACGTCACGACTTTACAGATTTAAAATCATATAGTTACGTCATTAACGTACGTTTACGGTCCATTGAACTTCAAACCCCGGGTTCGCCCTGGAGCGCGATGATAGAGTAAAAATAATACTTTTCATCTAAATAGCGGCTCCTAATATCGCTGCACTTTTGCCTGACCGTGCTTCCTGCCAGGGAATGGGCTTACCGTTTTCATAAAGTGCCGTACTTTGTTCAGTAATTGCCACATCGATCGACAGCTATGATTTCTGGTTATTGTGTCGTGTAATGCCTGCCATAACCGTTCTACGTGATTCACCCACGGTGAGTAGATTGGTTGATAAATAACAATAAATTTTGGGTTCTTCTTCAGCCAACGAAGCGTTTCACGACTTTTATGGATGATGTAGTTATCAACGATCAGCGTGATCGTTTTTGCCCGCCGGTACGTGCTTTTTAGATGTTTTAACAAGCTGATAAATAACCCAGAGTTTTTACTGCTATTGCCGACGTAACTGACTTTTCCTGTGCCGCTGTGCAACGTGCCAGCCAGATAATATCCCTGGCGTAATAACTCGCTTTTGTTGACCACGTAGCTGCCAGTCAGCACCTATTTTGGGGTTGAGATGGATATCGACCTCATCCTCGTAAAACACGGGATGTACGACGCTACACTCGCTTAGCGCCTCTGCGATAGCGGCCATTTTCTCTTCTTTATGCGGGTCGCGAATACGCAGCGTGGGGGCCGCTCTTCGCCAGACAAGTCCGGCAGAGGGAAGCCAGCGGCGAACGATTGAAGCATGCAAACGGCACCCGGTTATTTCGTTGATTTTTATTGCTAACAGTTCAGTACTCCAGCGAGAACGCTGATAACCAAAATCTTCCGGCGAATGCTTAATCACAGTTGACGCAACAGCACACAAATGTGCTCAAACGGCCAGCGTCGCCCACGGCCTGAGGGTAATGATTTCAGGCCTTCCAGCCCGTAAAGTGTGAACCACTTAATCCAGCGTCCCAGCGATGAACGTGCGCAGCAAAGCGTTTTGGCAACGTCACTTATCTTGTCCCCACGATGAAGCATCAACATCGCGGTAAGTCTGCGGGCATGGTTTTTATCACATGTTTTATGGATGGTTTTTTGCATCAGACGCCTTTCGGCGTCGGGTATCGGTGCTATGATCTGCATGACTCAGTCCGGTTGGTGATTTGGGATATTCAGCGATTGATCAGATCGCTTAAATCGGACTGAGTTCCCTTCTGGTGATCTACTATTTGGAAAAGTTATTTAGGTTTCACCTCATTTTATAATCTTGCTGTTTAGTGGTCGCTGACTTGTATTTCTTACGCAACCTTAAATATTTGATTGTTAATTAATGTGATAGTTGTGTTCATGTTGTGTGGTAGACAGCTAATCTGAATCGCATAGATATAAAAATGGCATGTGGTACTGTTTTGAAACACAGTGTTGTGTGCATATGAAAAAGGAAATATTTATGTCTACTATGAATGAAGCGGGTTTGATTGCAGCGGGATACCATAAAACGAGCGATACTGTATGGCAGCGGAAAAGTGCTGAAACTTATGATTATATGGAAACGCAAGCTTACGGCGGGGGGAGTGTTAGTGCTGTTAAAGCAGGTTTAATGAATACTATCACTTCAGTAGCAGACTCGATATCTCTTGAGTTTAATTCATCCGCTTTTCGTGCGGGTACTACATTTCGTAGCCCACAAACCCCGAGAGAGATTCGTGAATTTCATGAGCAAGAGCTTGCTGCTCAAATTGGGGAGGCACTTCAGGCTCAACAAGTAGCATTAAATAGTTTGACTGATTCACAAAACCAGAGATTGTCAGCAGAGCGAAATTATTCGAAAGCTAATACTGTATCGCCAATTAATTATGCACAAACAACATTGGCGTTACAAAATGCATATTCTTTAGAATTGAACCGTAATATTGCATATGCGAATTCCACAATACTATTTATTGAAACAGATGTTATGTATAACAATTCGAAAATTTGGTGGCCTGCTAATGATGCAGAAAGGACTCAGGGTGAGGCCTATGTTGCAAACAGATCAAAAGATATAATTCCTTTTAAAACATCTGTCAGCAATTGGCAACAAGCTTTATCTACTACCAATGCAGCTATTGCTCAAACTAATAAAGATATTAAATCTATTCAGAATGGCTCTGTGCCTGCTAAGTATCAGTACTCTAGTGAAACACAGAAGACATTGGATGCAATCCAACAGGTTTCCGACTTCTACACTGATATCACACAGCGTTACGGTATTATTGCTTCAAACAAAGCGACACAGCTTGCCAATGTAGCAAAAGGAAAAACAATTAAGAATGCAGCTCAAGCCATCGCGGCTTGGGATCGATATGGCACTGCCATTAATGCCAAATTTAGCGCATCAGACCGAGCAGCAATTTCAAATGCTCTCCAAGCAATGGATCAAGCTGAAGTAGTGCAGAAACTGTCTGTGATGCAGAGAGGCTTCGGCGTCGCGTCCAAGTTTGTTGATGTAGCGACACTTACAAATGAGATTTCTAAGGCGGTACAAACCGGGAACTGGCATCCTGTTTTTATCAAATTTGAAACCTTGTTAGCCGGTGCTCTTGCTAGCCAACTTCTTGCCTATTATTTTGCAGCACTGATCGTATCGCCAATGGGGGTTTTATTGTTTGCAGTTTTACTTGCGAGTGCCAGTGCTGCTATTGATGAGTCCGCGCTTGAAGAACTGAACAGCTTTATTTCCTCACTCTAAAAATTAGGAGATAAGCAAGGCCACTTAAGTGGCCTTTTTTGTACTGAAATATAAGATGACATAAATGAGTGATAAGGGAACGACGAGAACAATAATCACCGCATAGTATATTACCCATAGTGTGTTTTTGGCTGAACTGGGTTGAAAGAACCCAGTGGTCCAAAATTCTTCACTAGATACCTTCAGCACTAGCGTTTCTAGAGCTTTGCGAGCAAGTGGAAACATTGCGGATATAATTATCGTATACGCGAATAAGAACGGTGTAGCTCCCGTCTGGGACACAAATATCGACACTGCTACTCCTAAGTAGAACAGGCATGTAAGAAAATTTTTGAAGTAGAATTTCTTATCCAAGTGAAGGCTCCTTCCCTTTAATTTTCGAAAATTTGTTTGTTACTCACATTTTAAAGTGTGCAAATTTTGTCTTCTAAACCTATCAACCACCCGCTCTAATGGCGCTTGCTTTCAGTGCTATAGCCTTATCTCATTAAAATTATGATTTTTAAGGTTATAAATTATTGGCTATTTTAGGATATTAACATAAATGCAGAATTCTTTTAAGTGAGATTGCCGTTGTTTTTTTAATACTCATCGGGGCTTTGTTGAATAAATAGAACTTTTGGCCGTGATCAGGAACAGATCATCACATTCCTGACCCTTCGGAGGTATCCCATGGCAAAAAAAGTTCAAAATCACCAACTGGGCCACCTACAACAAAGCGCTCGTCAATCGGGGCTCACTGATATTCTGGCTCGATGAGTCGGCCATTCAGGCCTGGTATGACGAACCCAAAACGTCTTCGCGTGGTCGTCCGCAACGTTATTCTGAGCTGGCCATTTCCACCGTTCTGATGCTCAAACGCGTTTTTCGCCTCACACTACGCGCCGCTCAGGGATTCATTGACTCCATCTTTATCAGCCGAAGAAACGCGGTCTGAGGGTATAACATGACCATTCGCTTCTACTTTTCCCTTTGACGCACAGGCTATCAGCAGCAATGTGATTAATATGAGCCAAGTCTTCCGTGTCATCCATTCTTTCTCCGTATTTATATTCCGTCGATAATATAGGGTCGGTATGGTTCTATGCTAGATGCTTACACCGGAGATATTTCATCATCTTTGTTATTGAATGCACGTAAGGCATCATAAAGCGCTGTCTTACCTATTTTCAGTCTTCCAGCTGCCTCCCGAACACTCAATCCTTGCGCCATTAAACTCCGCGCCTTCTGCAAACTTTCATTCGTGACGACTGGCTTACGTCCGCCCTTTCTTCCCCTGGCAGCTGCAGCAGTAAGACCCGCCTTAGTTCGTTCACGGATAAGGTCACGCTCAAATTCTGCTAGTGCTGCAAATATCCCAAAAACCAGTTTACCCGGAGCTGTTGTGGTATCGATGGCTGCACCTTGTCCCGTTAGCACTTTGAGGCCAACACCATGACCGGCCAGTTCTTGCACTGTATTGACCAGGTGAGCCATAGAACGGCCTAACCGATCCAGTTTCCACACGACGAGAATGTCTCCTTCGCGTAAATAGGCCAACGCTGCATCCAGTCCAGGGCGTTCGCTTTTCGACCCACTGATAATGTAATGGTCTAATCAAACCGGACACTTTGTTAGAGATATAATGAGCAATGCTAACGAGGTGAGAATGCGAAAAAAAACGTTTACCCATGAGTTCAAACAGGAATGTGTCAACTTGGTTCTGCAGCACAAGTACCCGGTGACCCAGGCTGCTGAAACGATGAATATAGGCCTTTCAACATTACAACGCTGGTTACGCCAATATCGCGGAGAAGTCAGGGGAGATACTCCTATCGCCACCGCGATTACGTCTGAACAACGACGAATACAGGAACTTGAAAAGCAGGTACGTCAGTTGCAAAGCGACAATGACCCGTTAAAAAAGGCTTCAGCTTTCTTCGCCATGGAAATTAACAACGACAAAAAGTCGCGGTGAAGCTGAAGAAGGCCGGGGCAAACATCCAGCAAGTCTGTCGATGCCTGTCGCTCACGCGCAGTGTATTTTACGCCCGGAGCAGGCGGCCAGCCCTCAGAGCAGATGTTCTGATGCTTCATGCGGCGGCTAAGCATGTTCATGCTGAAATGGATGCGACGTATGGCAGTCGGCGCATGTGTATTGAGCTGCGTGAACAGGGTTTTAACGTTGGCCGATACCGTGTCCGTCAGATAATGAAGACCCTGATGCTGGTTGCGAAGCGTCCCGGACGTCATCGCTATCCTCGAGGTGGTAAACCAGCTGTAGTGGCGGCTAATTTGTTGAATCGACAATTTAACCCTGAGACATTAAATACCTGGTGGTCAGGTGATATCACCTACCTTCGCACCGCTCAGGGCTGGTTATATCTGGCTATCGTCATGGACTTATGTTCAAGAAAAATAGTGAGTTGGGCTTTCTCGGACAAACCGGACAGCGCCCTGACTATCCGGGCATTACGACTGGCGGTTAATAAACGGCGGCCAACAGGCCCAGTCGTATTCCATAGTGATCAAGGTGCGCAATATACCAGCGCCCAGTTCCAGTCCTGCCAGCAGGAACTTGATGTGACGGGCAGTATGAGCCGCCGGGGTAACTGTCTGGATAATGCCGTTACGGAGAGGTTCTTCCGCAGCCTGAAAGCAGAGCGAGTTAATTATCGTCGCTATGAAACCCGAAGTCAGGGTATTGCAGACGTTATCGATTATATCGACAGTTTTTATAATCTGAAGCGTCGTCACTACCGGCTGGGCAATATATCGCCGAATGAATATGAACGCCGATTACAACAATGTGCCTAAATCTGTGTCCGGTTTTAGTTGACCATTACATAACATCAACCAGAAACATATACAAAGGAACCTGTAACACAGAAAGGCTCGTTGAAGCCTTATATTTTCTGGAGGTTTATCAGGCGCGGAACTCATTGTGGCACGGGAATAAAATCCCATTCAGACGCCGGATAGATTCAAGCAAGCCAACTTATCGTTGAATCGGTGTTGGAAAAACGGGAGTGACTATATATTCGTTTTCCCAGCGCCCCTTCTACAAGGCGGAAAAACCCCAAAAATCAGTTTTTTTTATAAAGTGATGGCACCGTCTAGGTGCCATTCTTTATCATTTTATTGCTGAGGGTTTATTGAGACTGAAAAGATAGAACATTAACAGGCCAGCACAAATGCTCATATTTTTTGTGAACTGAACAATTTGACCCGCTTGCTGTGTGCCGCTGAATGTCCAGAACTGATGGAACATTACGCTAGTAAGGAAAGTGTAAAATATCCAAATAAGGGACATTTCTTTTATTTTGTATCCAAAGATAAATGCAATACTCCCGCCAACCTCTATTATAGTTGCGAAAACAATCATTAATCGCCCTATCAATGTGTCACCAAACGGAGTTTTCAAAACATTATCGGTGAAATTTATAATTTTCCCTGTGCCGCTATATAAAAATAGAGGTGTTATTAAAACGCGTGCAATAACCATGATGATTTTTGTGTTCATTACATATCCTTTCTCTCGATTTGGTTCAGCATAAAAAATTCGTTATGGCGCAGTTATTATATTTGATTCATCCTGACAAAATGATGACTTCATCCTGTCTTTTTTGTCAGTACCGTGGGGAATGCCCAGCGCGAATGATAAAAATAAAATAATTATTTTTTAAGCTTTAACGTGAACCCGAATGAATTTATTCCATTTGAACTGGTAGCAAATGTATCGCCTCCATGCATATGGGCAACAGCCTTAACAATCGATAGACCTAAGCCGTGATTTGTAACACTTTGGGATCTTGAGTTATCAACGCGATAAAATCGTTCAAACAGCCTCTCCAGATGGAGAGATTCAATTTGATCACCATAGTTTCTAACTTCTACCGTGGCTAGATCTTCATCGCAAGATAAATCCACAATAACCTGAGTATCTTCATGGGCATGTCTTGCACTATTTTCTAATAGATTTGCAAGAGAGCGTGTAAATAGTCTCTTATCTACGCAAGCCTGAACATCGCCATGAATAACCAGTCGAATATTACGATCGGTGAAAGAGGGTTCTGTATATTCGGCGGTTTTAATCGCCTCTTCGCGAAGTGATACATCAGTTAATTTTGGAGACTGTTTTCCAGTTTGGGCATATGACAAAAAGAGCATGTCGTTGACAATAGATGCCATTCTTTCCACTTCTTCCAAATTCGATGCTAGACAATCTTCCAGCTCGACATTTTTTCTTTTACGAGAGAGCGCAAGCTGAGTTTGACCAATAATACTTGCTAAAGGCGTTCTAAGTTCGTGTGCAACATCCGCATTGAAACTTTCAAGCTGCAGCCATGCTTTCTCCTGACGAGCTAATACGCCATTAAACGCTTCAGCCAGACCACGCAATTCCTCTGGTAATAACGCTGCATCCAAACGTTGACCACTAATTCCGGGTGCAAGCTTATGGGCTTGTTGACTTAATAGCTCAATAGGTTTCATTCCCTTTCGAGAAATAATGAATCCTAGAAGCGTGACGAATACTATGCCAAAGCCTGTTATAAATATCAGAATACGCGTGAATTCATTAAGCGTACCCATATAGGGTGTAGAATCAATGGAAACTATGAGATGAAGAGGTATCTTACCATTGTTATATTGAATGGTCTTTGTGAGGAGGAATAGCGGGCACTTGTCCTTTTCTTCTCTGCTAATCTGGCTGAAGCCATCTTTTAACGCAAAAAGATCTACATGTTCGGGTGGTATGCCACCAATCTGAAACTCTGGATTGTCGCTCAGAACCCAGTACCTAACCCGACTTCCCTCGGCGTTCGTGAGGCTAAGGAGTTTAGATTTAAGCTCATCCCAGTTCGATAAATTTTGTTCCGTACTGAACAACGGCTCTATTAATGAATATCGGAACTGAAGTTCATTATACATCTGTTTATGCAGCGACTCACGCAGAGAGACTCTTAAACACAAAGCGTAGGCAAGTGCAATGCAGAACATCAAAACTGCGAAACTTACAGCCAGTTTATGTGAAATCGATTTTCTAGGTATTTTCATTGGTAGATCCGCTGATTTCCTCACGATATTCAAGGACGTAACCCATCCCCCTTACGGTGTATAAGAGTTTTTCTTTGAATGGGGTATCCATCTTTGCACGTAACCGCTTTATAGCAACTTCAACAATATTTGCATCGCTTTCAAAATTCATATCCCAAATTTGTTCGGCAATCATCATCTTCGAAAGAACTTCCCCCTGATGCCTTGCAAGTAGACTCAGTAAAGCAAATTCCTTTTGTGTAAGATCTATTCTGATGCCATCGCGATTTACTTTTCTGGATAATAAATCAAGCTGAAGGTTATGAACTTGGAGTTGTGAAATATCAACACCATCGCTCGGACGACGGCGAAGTATTGCCTGGATCCTGGCCACCAGTTCAATCAATGAGAAGGGTTTTGTAAGGTAATCATCTGCCCCCAGTCTCAGACCCTTGACTCGTTCGTCGAGAGAGCCGCGAGCTGATAACATCAGTACGGGTGTTTGCTTAATTTTCCTGAGATTGGCAATAACAGAATATCCATCCATTGACGGTAACATCACGTCAAGGATAATGGCGTCGTAATCCATTTCAGTTGCAAGGTACAAGCCTTCACGGCCGTCGTAGGTGATGTCTATGTTGTAACCTAGCTCTCTTAAAGCGGTGTTAATGTATGAAGAGATTTTCTGTTCATCTTCGATTAACAGGAGTTTCATAATTTTTATGCCTTCTAACCTCTGTCCCATCCCACATTATAAAGGTTTATATCTAACAATAGTCTGACCGTTAACTGACAATTTTGTAAGTAACCGCGGTATTCTTCCCCACGACTTCATTCCGGAGATATGTACAATTTTCATACGCGACGCCGAGTTTTACCTTTAAACAGTGAGTTTCTTGATGAGGATATCATCTTACATACGCATTTTTCTTCTTCTAAGAAAGCCAAATCGCGCAGGAGCTGAGTGGGGATGACTACAAAGAACGCCACTGTAACTGTGTGAAGCTTTGCAACTGTCATCTAAATTTTTTCCATTGCGCTGATTTATTTAATGAAAATCAATCTTAAGAAAAAAACGACACAATTAAGTTGAATTTATTTGTAGGTGTCACTGCTTATATTTAATAATCCTGACAACATTGTCATAAATCCGTCAGCGTTATGACAGTTTGAATCTGTATATTTGAATTTAAAGTCATGGGTATTTGACATGATGAAAAATCCTGGCTTAAACATGTATATCAACGAGGTAGTCGTCATGAAAAAATTACTTATTACAACCCTGTTTATTTGCTTAGCTATGGCAGATGCCGCATCCGCTTCGCAACAAATCAATAACACATATGGGAAAGAGAAAATTGGCACTGTTTCTGCTAGTAATGCCTGGACACTTGAAGACTTATCAGATGAACTCTCTCGTAAAGCAGATGAAAAAGGAGCTACATCCTACAAAATACTGTCTACAAGTGGTAATAACTTACTCCATGGCGATGCGGATATATACAAATAATTTTCTATTACCTTCCTAAGAAAGTGTCAAATCCCCTTACAATAGAGGCCACTGTATGTTCAACAAAGAGTCTATCATCGATGAGATAACCCTATGGATTGATTAAAATATAGGTAAGCCTCTGAAAATTGTGGATATTGCTGCTAGGGCAGGTTATTCAAAATGGCATTTTCAGCGCATTTTTTTATCGTGAAGAAAGTTACTCTAGGGAGATATATAAGAGAGAAAAAACTGGAAATGGCCGAAAAAGACTTAATTGAAACAAATGATTCAATTGCAGATATAGCCTACAAATATAGTTTCGATTCTCAACAAACCTTTACAAGGGTATTCTCAAACACTTACAAATCACCACCTTCAAAGTACCGCGCAATAAAGAGAATGCGAGATTAATATTCATTAAGTTATTGCGCATGTCAATTTATAATATCTTAAAATAAATGAGTTAAATCCCTAGAGCATCGAAGGTTGTCTATTATTTAAAAGTTAATGTAGTGATCTGATGGACATCCATAGTACAGCATAACTCCTACGATCTTTATGCTGAGTGATCTTATTAACAAAGGTACTATATCATGAACGATAAAATTTCATCGGTATCGCTCTAGCTAAATCTGTCTTTCAGGTTTGAGTCAGGATGATCGACGGGGTATCGCATCTAACTGTAAGGTTTTGACTCGCTCCCCGTAAGTGATCCATTCATAATCAGGAATAACCGGCTTCTTTCTTGCTGCATATTCTGGCAACCGGCAGATTTTTCGGCAAATTCGGAGGGTGTCATCCAGCCCAGCCCAGAATGAGGACGACTCTGGTTATAGTGTATGCACCAGGCTTCGATTTTGCACCGGGCATCCTCCAGAGACATGAACCAGCTCTCGTTCAGACATTCCCTGTCGCAGCCTGCCGTTGAAGGACTCCACCGTAGAGTTGTCCGTCGGCGTTCCGGGGAGTGAGAAGTCGATCTTGATGCCTCTTTCATACACCCACCTGTCCAGCAAGCACAAAACTCTTAATGTGGTATAATTTCCGAATCCCAAGCGGCCCCCTATATCATCGGTTATTACAGCCAGCTCAGACCCCACCAATATAATGGTGGGTTAACACCCAATGAATCAGAGCGATTGTTTTGGGAAAACTCTAAAGCCGTGGCCAGTTTTGCTTGACCACTACACTGCTTGAGGGCAAAGACAATCTGCTCTTCGGTGAATCGTGACTTTTTCATCGGTACCAGCTCCGTTCAAGGAGTGTTTATCATGCCGGAATTCTGTTTCTAAATAGAGCAGGATTTTGGGATAGGGCCATATGAAGACATTACTAACATCGGGGAGCAGGTCAAAGCTACTACCAAAAAGCAGTAGACTTGAGTAATTAGGAATCTAGTAAATAATATGTTCTCCGGTGTTTTTTATTATTGAAAATACCGGTTTTTTCTTATTGAAAATATCTGCTTGCGGAATTAAAGAAAAAATAGGAAATAGTATGTATATAAAGATTAACGTTTATCTCTGAGTGGTTATCATTAATCCAATGAGATATTAAAATTACTAACAGGCATGAATCCATGCCTTGAAAAGATTAATAAACTATTTTCTTAACCTCATGGTGGTTGGAAATCAGAGATACTTTATAAAGAATGGTATTATCTTCTCTAAGGCCTTTTCTTGTCCTTCACCATCATATAAATCCATGTGCGATGCTCCCTCAATGATACACAGTTCTTTCGAATTGCCTGGTGCTTTTGCATAGAGTTCCTGGCTCTGCCATAAAGAATCCGCTGCGCTGCCAGCAATGATTGCCAAGGGTTGAGTAAGCAAAGGATCAACCAGATCGAATGCATCGAATGCCATCCAGTAGATAAGCGATGACATCAGCATTTTATTTGGTGCGTTAGGATGCATCCCGCGAGAGGTTAAATAATAATCCGTTCCTTCACATAAATCCCGGAAAGGGCTACTTTCTCCAGTATTAGGAACATATGGGGCATACGCAATATCAGCACCATTCGCTTCAAGTGAACGCTGTTTGACAAGCATATCTAGCGTTTCAGGTATTGCAGTTGCCGGGCTCTTACCATCCCAGCCTTTGCGAGCGGCATTACCCACATTTGCGGCACTGGCAGTGGCTACAGCTTTGATTCGGCGATCAAGCGTTGATGCTTGGACCGAATATCCGCCCCCAGCACAAACACCCAGAATGCCAATTCGCTCAGGATCAACAAATGGCAAGGTAGTCAGGTAATCTACAGCACTGAAGATATCACCAACACGATTCATCGGCAGGTCAAGAAAGCGTGGTTCGCCGCCGCTCTCTCCCTGAAAGGAAGCATCAAATGCGAGCGCAACATAACCCGCATCGGCGAGTTTTTTCGCATACGCTCCGGCCGTTTGCTCTTTAACTCCGCCTGCTGGGTGTACAACAATGACCGCCGGATATTGTGTTCCGTCCTCAGTATCATGCGGTAGCCATAAATTTCCAACCATTGTGATGCTGTTGTTTTCAAAATGAACTTTTTGCATAATTGGCTCTTATCAGAAAGATTAATGCGTACTACCGAAATAGTAAAAATTCGGTATCCCATATGCAATGTGATTTATTTTTCGCACATTACAGATATTCTAAAATTTAATTTCAATTGAGTAAAATTTAACCACGAAGAGATTGGTGTTTATGAAGGATAATCTTCTGTAAAATTAAATATATAACTACAAATATTCATTCAGGAGATTACTGCATCATTTCTAAATCGTAGTGGCCACCAACGATATCCAATTCCCTCGCTGGCCAGTCGTCCAATTCCGGGATAAGTGATATGTGATCCAGCGATCAGATATCCTTGCTCTGCCGCCTCGGCAAATTTTTTTTGCGCTGAGCTGCCGCCATTGAAGGACTCATGTCAAAGATGGAGTTGACGTGTGGTGCCGGAAATTGAACTTCTTCAATATGCATAAGGTCACCCCAAAACAGAAGTTTCTGGCCATTAACATCCAAAACGAAGCCACAATGACCTGACGTATGTCCAGGCACTGGTTGGCTGATAATATCGGGCAATAACTCCCTAACACCAGAGAAACGCGCAAGATTTCCACGTTTTTGTTAATGAGGAAAATATTAACAGATGTTGTCAGGTGAACTTCCGTTACGTGGGCCTGCCGGAGGTAATCTTCAATTATCGATATTGGCGCGCCGGTCAGAGTATCACTCCCCAGTCCCATCGTGCCGTCAGATAATGCAGTGATTTCTACACCACTAAACATGACTCGCTGGTAACCAGGCTGAGGCTGGCGCATTATTTGTGCATTAATATCTGGCATCACACTATCCTCCAGTAATTTTTCCGCACCCTGGACATAAAGTTTAATAAATCTTATTCAATGGAAAGTATTCAACTTTTTCAAAATAAGGGAATAATGGCAAGGCCGCCACAAGTTCTTTCACTTCATCAATACTCTCAGCATTGAATACAACAATGCCACCACCATCATTTTCTTTGGAAAACAGATGCTCAATAACACCTTTATCGCGCAGTGCATTTGTCATCGCATATTCAGATTCCATAACTTCAGCAAGGCTGACATTTTTTTTAGGGTAGGTAATAACCAGGACTCGATTCATATTTGTCGCTCTTTTAAAATTAATATGTTGATCATCTTGTGCGGTGGATTTCATTACCAGGGGAGAAGACCATCCTCATTGAAGTAACCCGCGGTAGGGCCTTCAGGAGGCAATGTCGCGAGTCTAAACGCAATTTCAGCAGCCTGCTCGACTGTACTAGGCATGGTATGTCCGTTCAAATCAGTTGCGGTATAACCGGGGTCAGCGGTGTTTACTTTGACCGGCGTACCTTCCAGCTCTTTGGCAAATGCCAGCACTACCGCATTTAAGGCTGTTTTTGAACTACAGTAGCCTAATTCATTGATTGCATAGAATGGATGTGACTTATCAGACATGATATTCAGCGAACCAACACTACTGCTGAGCATGACAATTCTTGCAGCGGGTGCTGCTTTTAAGAGTGGCAGAAATGCCTGGGTAACACTGATTGGACCAAACACATTTACTTCATAGGTTTCCCGAATACCTCCGATGGCACCAGTCACCAGCGCATGTTTTTTATCAGCCATTGTTTTCACCATCAAATAAGGAATTTATAAAATTATTTAATTGGATAACTGATTTCAGCGAGCCAATCTGATTTTTCCTGGGTATGAAGCCTCCAAAAAGCTTCAGCAATGCCTATTGATTCAGCAGATCCCGCAGTGACAAGGGTGTTCACAGTAATTGTGGCAATATGAATATTTTTTTCCCTGAAGTCCTCAAATAAGCCGTTAGACATATTCAGTAGACCCGCTTTGCCGATACTCAGTGAAAGGTAATCATAGTTTGGCGTGTGCGCGAAAATCCCGCCAGCCAACAGAATGGAACCGCTCTTTCTCTCTGCCATTGCACGTGAAGCCTCTTTTACAGCAGCGAAGCATGCACCAATATTGATGACCAGATCTTGAATGAAACTCTCGACCGACTGATCGACAATGGTTCCAGCATGGAGTGCCGCTGAATTGAAGTGCAACACCTCGACGGGACCTGTCTCTGATTCGACCGAATTCACCAGACTTACTACACTACTGATATCACCCGCGTCTACAAAGCGGCCTTCGGCCTGATATCCTGCATCGGTGAGTTCTTTAACCTGAGCGTGCAAATAGTCCTGATTACGCGACGTCAATATCACACGGTATCCTTCACGGGCAAAACGCACTGCTGTCGCAATCCCTATTCCCGGCCCTGAGCCTATACTAAGAAAAATTTTCATAAAGATATCTTTACCAAAGAGATTTAGTGGGACAAGATTACCGCTCGATTTGCTTAATGATAATCAGCTAAAAATGCATATTAATAATGCTCCAGCTGCATGGATCATCTATCTACATGGTATCCTGCAGGTAAGGTCATCTGGATCTTCCTGGATTTGAATTACAGGAAGGAAAAATAAATGTTCTCAAACCAGCAGGCCGCCGCAATACTGGCTGGAGAACATATTAACAGTGGCGCGTAGATATACTACCATCTGCAAAATTAGCAAATGATTGCAGAAAAATTCACAGATAGAGTTATAATAAAACGAAAATCTGTACTGCAACACTACTAAAGTTCGTGGACAAACAAGAAAAACACAATTTATCTTACAAACTAAAGTATTTAAAAATTATTTGTAAATTTCAGCACTACCGTGCAGATAGTTATTTTCCGCTAGCAGAGGTAATGTGGTAGCACGTAGCACCGGCTTTCTCAACATTCTGGTTTAATTCAGCATTAAGTTCATCCAGTGTTTTTACATGAGATGCAGAAACCACCCCGATTATTTCTTAGCTGGCACAAGAGGCCGCTTGATCTGCGGCATACGCATTTGTTGTCATAAATGCAAAAGCGGTGATAGCGATAATTTTTTAAACGTATTCATAATTTATCCTGTAAATAATATATTAACCATATAACTTTTAAGTTAAATTCCAAGAGAGGTAATTGCCATGAATAAAACAGCAACAAATGTTAACTGCACTATCTGGCATCACATCCTGATGACTGAATTATACCAATGCTGAATCAGTAGATGTTATATAAAAAGTACATAACTCTCTTGCATACAGTGCATCAATATAATTTTAAATCACATCCAGATGTTTGCAGAAAGCTGCACAGCAGGCGTGTTGTACATTTCTTGATATACTCCGCAGAATTCATCAGGATAGAAGTTCCAGGTATCGTGCAGGATTGGATATGCGCATGACTCATTGCTCCGCTCCTGCATGATTAATTATGGCTAATAGATATAAAAATCACTGAGCAACAGTCATTCAGAATTTTATGCCCGCTGCTTTCAGCCCTTCCTCCGCAAACAGTTGATCCTGCTCATACGTACCACCAGAAATACCAATAGCACCAATCATTTTCGCCTCCACGGTTATTGGAAAGCCGCCCCCACAGCCAACATCCTTGGCAGCTGAGCAAGTGGTGCCAGTTTAGGATCCATCAGATATGCATTCCAGACATGGGTCGGATAGCCAAAAGAGCTGGCAGTCCATGCTTTATTGATTGCGGCTTCGACAGTCAGAAAAGGAGCCATATCTGTACGTTTGAAGGTTTTCAATGCCCCGCCAGCATCGACTACCGCGACAGAGATCTCCACTCCTGCAGATTTTGCAGCATCTATAGCAGCATTAGCCATTATTTCAGCAGCGGAAAGTGATACCGTTGCTGTTTCGATAAAAAGACTCTGATGTTCAGCCATTTTTAACTCCAGGGAATGTTTGATGAATAGAAATTGAAGTGATTTCGAACCACTTGTTCACTGACTATCGATAGCGGGTACAAAGGATGCTGATAGCTCATCCCCGACACATCAGCCTGCCAATGACAGGTTACTATGATATTTATTGTGTAAATTCACACAATAGACTATAAACGCATAACATAAATGCGCATGGTGCAATTATCTTGGACTACAAACTCGATGATCTTGTGACTTTCATTACTGTTGCTCGCACAGGTAGCTTCAAATCAGCTGCAGTACTGCTTATGCGAGATGCTTCCGTCATATCTCGCCGAATAAGCCAGCTTGAGAAACAGCTTGGCGTCAAGCTTCTTATCCGTACGACCCGCAGTCTGATGTTAACTGAGGCGGGCAGTCTCTATTACAATCGGCTGAGAGCTGCGCTGGAAGAGGTAGATACCGCAACCAGAGAAGTGGGTGACTTTGCCGCGACACCGCAAGGTACACTTCGCGTTTCAGTACCCGTCACGTTTGGTCGTGAAATGGTTGCCCCTCTCTTTTCATCAATTCTTGCAGATTATCCTAAAATTAAAATTGATGCCCACTTTGAAGACCGGGCTGTCGATGTTGTCGGAGAAGGCTATGATGTAGTGCTACGTGTAGGGTTGTTACCCAGCAGTACCCTTATTTCCCGGAAATTAGGCTCATTTCGCAGCATGCTTGTTGCGTCTCCAGAATATGTCGCTTCACATGAAACACTGTCCAGTCCTGCACAAATGGAAAATCATGCCTGCCTTGGTTTTACAAAAGCTCCCGGATGGCCTTCCTGGACACTGGAAAAAGAGGGTGAAGAAGTCACCATACAACCGAACTGTTCTTTAGTTGCTGACAATAGCGAGGCAATACTCGTGTCTGCCATGCAGGGTACAGGTATAACACTGACGCCAGACTGGATGGCTGCATCTTATATCAATGCTGGCAAACTCGTGCATGTACTCCCGGGCTGGAGGAGTATCAGAGACATTGAAGTTCACGCTTTAATGCCGCCGGGTGCGCTTATTCCGGTAAAGACACGAATTTTTGTCGATGCGTTACGTGATAAATTTTCAGCCGGTGGATTCATTAAAAAAGATTGATGCTTGTGATATCAGGAGTAATTCTTTTAAAGATTTTTGGTTATAAGCGCGTAATGATTATTCGAATTTGATTAATTAAATTCGGTGACAGATAACCATCCACAGTTGCGTGGATGGTTATCTGTCACCGAAGGATGACGTTAGATCAGGATTTTTCCACCGCAAAATTACCCAATAATCCAAACATTTTGTCATGGCGAACCGCTTTTGACAGTAGTTCACTCACTTCATTTTTATCCACAACACGCCCAGAGGCAGTCATAAATGACTGAACGTCACGTGGGCCAGATTCGTATACCGTATCCTGTCCCCAGTAAGGGTTAACATATACAGGCATGGTCGGCTCGCTACGCCAGCTGTCGGACAAACTCCCCATATCAACCGCGTCATAGCCGATGGCATCCAGGAACTCAATTACAACCTTTTTCGCTTCCGCGTCATTACTGGCCACAGGAAGTGCGCTACGTTCTTTATCCCCAGCCGGACGCGCTCTGCTAAGCAAACGAACAAAATCCATGTTATTGATAGCCCGGACTACGAGTGATTTAGACAGATGATTCTGTACCAACTCACTGGTTGCAATTTTATCAGTGTGAACTTCAGCCATGACACCATCGCGTTCAGGATAATAGTTCAACGTATCGATGAGTATTTTGCCAGCAAGTTTCTCAGCTGAGAGATTAGAATATGCCGCAAATGGAACAGCCAGAACAAGCAAATTCGTTGCCTGGACAACCTCATCAAATACAGCGGCTTCAGCTTTCGAACCTAATTCAGCAACCAAGTCGGCTAAAGACTCAGGGCCCCGGGTATTGCAGATTACAACATTAAAACCGGCGGAAATAGCGAGTCGTGCAACCTGGCTACCAATCATACCGCTGCCAATGATACCAACAATTTTGCTCATGGATAATACCTCAATATTCTGGATGTTAAGCAGGAGTTAAATTTTGCTGTAATGCGTAAATGTTTTCAATTCCCTTTCCCTGCATTTCATAAATGCATAAATTCCACTAATCACCAAATCGCGATACCTGCTCACGCGGTTTATTTTAAGCAAATAAAACAGGCCAGAATCAGGCCTGTTTTATTATATTAAATGAAATCAAGATGCTACTTACTCGTCTTCTTCACTCTTTCTTTTGAGCGGAAAACGCTGACGCACAACAACAAAGAAAACGGGTACAAAATAGATAGCCAGTAAGGTTGCAGCAGCCATGCCGCCAATGACCCCGGTACCAACAGCATTTTGTGCACCAGACCCGGCTCCATTACTGAGAGCAAGAGGTAATACACCTAAAATAAATGCCAGAGAGGTCATTAGTATCGGACGGAGACGCATCCTGGCAGCTTCAATGGTTGCCTCAATTAACCCTCTCCCTTCTTTTATCATCATATCATTAGCAAATTCGACGATCAGTATGGCATTTTTTGCCGAAAGTCCGATGGTTGTCAGTAAACCAACGACAAAATAGACATCATTATTAAGACCGCGGATGCTGGTAGCAAATATCGCACCGATCACCCCTAATGGAACAACTAACATAACAGCAAATGGAATGGACCAACTCTCATAAAGCGCGGCCAGACAAAGAAACACCACAACCAGTGAAAGTGCATACAGGGCAGGAGCTTGCTGCCCACTCATTCTTTCCTGGTATGACATACCAGTCCAGTCAAAACCGATCCCTTCAGGTAACTGAGATGCGAGTTGTTCCATAAGCGCCATCGCTTCCCCGGAGCTCTTGCCAGGCGTGGGTTGGCCCAGTATTTCTGTAGATGACAGCCCATTATATCGTTCAAGTCGAGGCGATCCATATATCCAGTTGGTTGTGGCGAAACTGGCAAACGGAACCATTTTTCCATTATCCGCCCTTACAAACCAGTCATTCAGATCTTCAGGCATCATACGGAAATGCGCATCACTCATAACATAAACTTTCTTCACACGGCCGCGGTCAATGAAGTCGTTAACGTAGACCCCCCCCATGCTGCACTGAGTGTTTGATTAATATCATCTAAAGATAATCCCAACGCACTGGCTTTTTCCTGGTCAATATTAATTCTAAATTGCGGCGTATCATTCATTCCGTTTGGACGAACAGCCATCAGTACATCCGGGTGCTGGCTCGCCATTTGCAATAGTTGATCACGCGCTTTCATCAAGGCTTCGTGTCCTAAGCCTGACTCATCTATAAGCTCAAAATCAAACCCGCTGGCATTACCCAGTGCAATGATTGGCGGCAAGTTGAATGAAGCGATTTGGGCATCTAAAATAGATTGCAATGAAATATTAGCTCTGGCAGCAATTGCATCAACCGTATTTTCTATACCTTCACGTACACTCCAGTCTTTTAATCCTATCCATGCCATACCAATATTTTGCCCCTGACCTGCGAAGCCATATCCCCCAACGGTCAAAACACTCCGAACATTATTCTTCTCTTCTTTGAGATAATAGTCATTGATCTGATCCAGAACGTGCTGCGTGCGCTGGAGTGTTGCTCCTGGAGGTAACATTGCCTGTGCTGCAAGTACACCCTGATCTTCGGTTGGCAGAAATGCTTTAGGCAAATGCATAAAAAGCCAGACCATCGCAACAAGGATGACTCCATAAATCACCAGAATACGTCCTGTGCGGTCAAGTATTTTCCCCACTACTCGCGAATAATGGTTATTACTTTGCTCAAACTTCCTGTTGAACCAGCCAAAAATGCCCCGATGATGAACATGCTTGCCGGGTTTCACTGGTTTCAGAATCGTGCCACACAATGCAGGCGTCAGTGTTAAAGCAACCAGCACAGAAAGGACCATTGATGAAACGATTGTTATTGAGAATTGCCGATAGATAACACCGGTACTGCCACCAAAAAAGGCCATCGGGACGAATACTGCTGATAACACGAGCGCAATACCAACAAGTGCGCCCTGAATCTGCTCCATCGATTTTCGTGTTGCTGCTCGTGGTTTAAGCCCATCTTCAGCCATTACACGCTCAACGTTTTCCACCACCACGATGGCATCATCGACAAGCAAACCAATCGCCAGCACCATGCCAAACATCGTTAAGGTGTTGATGGAATAACCGAAAATACTCAATACCCCAAACGTCCCCAGTAGAACAACAGGTACCGCGATTGTCGGGATAAGTGTTGCCCGAAAGTTTTGCAAAAACATAAACATAACGAGAAACACCAGCAAAATCGCTTCTAAGAGGGTCTTGACCACTTCATGGATAGAAATACTAATAAATGGCGTGGTGTCATACGGATACACAACCTTCAGCCCTTGCGGAAAAAGCGGCTCAAGCTGCGCGAGTTTGGCACGAACCGATTTCGCGGTATCCATCGCATTTGCACCGGTCGCCAACTTGATCGCCAGAGCAGATGCCGGTTTGCCATTGTACTTAACAATATAGCGGTAGTTTTCACCACCACGGGTTATTCTGGCTACATCGTGCAGACGTACCTGAGAACCATCGCTGTTCACTTTAAGGAGAATATTGCCAAATTCTTCAGGTGAAGTCAGACGGGTCTGCGCAATAATTGAGGCATTTAACTGCTGATCTTCAACAGATGGGGAACCACCTAACTGGCCTGCTGCAATTTGGGCATTCTGACTCTGAATTTTTCGCGTAATATCAACTGGTGTTAATTGATAATTGTTGAGTTTATTCGGATCAAGCCATATCCGCATTGCATATTGGGACCCAAACAGCAGGGTATCACCGACACCACTAATCCGACTTACAGGATCTTTAACCGTAGAAGATGTAAAGTCAGCAATATCTTCCATGCTCATCCGTCCTGATTCATCAACGAAAGCAGGGACAAGGAAGAAGGAGCTGGAAGATTTCATAACCGTAACCCCTTGCTGTTGAACTTCCTGGGGTAACTGGGGCAATGCTTGCTGTAATTTATTCTGGACCTGTACCTGGGCAATATCCGGATCAGTACCATTTTTAAATGAAAGTGTGAGCTGCAGTGCACCTGCTGAATCACTATTCGAAGAGATATACAACAGTCCATCCAGCCCCGTCATATTTTGCTCAATGACCTGAGTTACCGTATTTTGTAATGTTGCGGCATCGGCACCTGGATAGTTAACACTCACCTGAACAGCTGTTGGAGCAACATCTGGATATTGTTCTACTGGAAGCATTAATATAGCAATGGCACCAGATATCATTATGATTATTGCCATCACCCAGGCAAATACCGGGCGATCAATAAAAAACTTCGACATTATTTTAATCCTTGAAGGATGGTTAACGCTTAGAATCAGTTTCTGAGTGATGTGTCTGTAATTTTGGAGTGACATAATCACCAGGTTTCACGCGTTGCACTCCTTCAATAATGATGCGATCGCCAGATGTGAGACCTGACGTCACTTGCCAGAAAGTTCCCCTCCCGGTAGCGATTGAAATTATTTTTTGATGCACAATATTATCCTTATCAACCACCAGGGTTGTTGCTTCTCCACGCGGCGAGCGAGTCACCGCCTGTTGCGGAATGAGGATGGCATGATCGTCACTACCTTCAGTTAACCTTGCTCTGACAAACATCCCAGGCAGCAGCTCCCCGTGTGGATTTGGAATAACAGCACGCAGAGTGACCGCTCCTGTTGTTTCGTCAACAGTCGGATCAGAAAATGCAATCGTTCCTTCTAAAGGATATAGAGAGTTGTCCTGCAATATTAAACTTACCGCTGTTTTGCCATTCACTTGCCTAAGTTCACCACGGCTAATAGCTTTTTTAAGCTGTAAATAAGATTCACCAGGCTGGGTGATATCAATATAAATAGGGTCAAGTTGCTGAACCGTTGCCATAGCGCTCGCCTGCTCTTTCTGAATAAGCGCCCCTTCCGTAACGGTTGATAACCCAATTCTGCCGGAAATAGGTGATTTGATGGTGGCATGTGATAAGTCGATTTGTGCTGCCGCTAACTCCGCTTTTGCGGCATCAACTTCTGACCGTGACTGTGCTGCAGCAGAAGCGACCTCATCATATTCCTGGCGGCTAACCAGTTGGGATGTGACCAGAGGGCGATAACGGCTCAGTTTTGCTGACGAAAGTCTTTGTTGGGCACTGGCCTGAGATATATGAGCTTGCGCATTAGCCACAGCGGCCCTAAGAGATGCAGCATCAATGTGATAAAGTGGCTGCCCTTCCTGTACTTCACTGCCCTCCGTAAAATCCCGGCTTAAAATAATTCCTGATACCTGCGGTCTAATCTCCGCAATTCGGGAAGGTACAGTCCGACCGGGTAGATCGACGGTCATAACAAGAGGAGCTTGATTAACTTCAGCAACAGTCACCACTGAATTAGGTTGATTTACCGAGTTTGTCGCAGACTCATCTGATTTATCACATCCAGTCAAGCTGAAGATTATAGAAAGAAATAAAATAAAAGCAGGTATTTTTTTACGATAAAACATAAAAATTCTCTTTGTCGAATTAATAATCTTCGTAGATTTCAGTCAGTTTATGTACTGAATTAATTGTTCTGAATCGACATGGCGATACATTAAATTTTTTAGAAAAACTTCTGGTAAATGACTGTTGGGAGTCATAGCCATAACGTAGTGATATATCGATTATGGTGTCTGCCGTGTAGATTAAATCATGAGCAGCAGATGACAGTTTTTTATCTCTTATCCATGTTGCGATAGTTGTTTTTTTTTCTTTCGTAAATATACGTTGTAAATGCCATTTTGAATAACCAGCCCGAGCTGCAACATCAGCAATTGTGATCCGCTGATTGATATTATCAGCAATCCAGAGAGTTATTTCATTAATCATGCCTTCAAGTTTTAGCATATCGCACCTTTGCATTATTTTCATCAGCCATACACCTGAGAGAATCATCATTCAGAGCCGTAACCACGTCATGTGTCGTGCTTACTGCAATTCTCGCCAGACCGCATTGGGTGCTAATTCTATTAAATGCAGAAATAAAAACAATCACCATTAAACGCACGATATAAATGCACGCAGCACATTAATAATGTCTTGCACGAATTACAGATCACAACATATAAACAACACGAAGTGTTGTTTATAATATAAAAATATAGAAATAACTTAAGCGAACTGACCTGCCCCCAGGATTAGATACAACGCTCAGTTAGTAATGTCGGATCCTTCACTATCAGAATTACCCTTTCTCCAGGCCGCCGCAAATTCAGACGGCGTCTGATAATTCAGCGCGGAGTGCGGGCGGCACTCATTATAATCCTGACGCCATTCACTGATGGTTTTCCTGGCATTACTGACGTCACTGAACCAGTGTTCATTCAGGCATTCATCGCGAAAGCGTCCGTTAAAACTCTCAATAAATCCTTTCTGTGTCGGCTTGCCGGGCTGGATAAGTCGCAGCTCCACGCCATGCTCAAAGGCCCATTGATCGAGCGCGCGGCAGGTAAATTCCGGGCCCTGAACAGTTCTTATCGTCGCCGGATAGCTGCGAAACAGCGCAATGCTGTTCAGAATACGCGTGACCTGCACGCCTGAAATCCCAAAGGCAACAGTGACCGTCAGGCATTCCTTCGTGAAGTCGTCCACGCAGGTCAGGCACTTGATCCTGCGACCGGTGGCCAATGCGTCCATGACGAAATCATCGACCAGGTCAGATTGGGCGCCGCCGGACGGAGCAGCGGCAGACGTTCTGTTGCCAGCCCTTTACGACGTCTTCTGCGTTTTACGCCCAGGCCACTGAGGTGATAAAGCCGGTACACGCGCTTATGATTAACATGAAGCCCTTCACGGTGCAGCAACTGCCAGATGCGACGGTAGCCCAAACGCCTGCGCTCCAGTGCCAGCTCAGTGATTCGCCCTGATAAATGCGCATCAGCAGCCGGACGCTGAGCCTCATAGCGGCAGGTCGACAGGGATAAACCTGTTAGCCTGCAGGCACGACGTTGCGACAGACCGGTCGCATCACACATCAACATCACGGCTTCCCGCTTCTGGTCTGTCGTCAGTACTTCCGCCCAAGAGCCACCTGAAGCGCCTCTTTATCCATCATGGCTTCGGCAAGCAGCTTCTTGAGTCTGGCGTTCTCTTCCTCAAGCGACTTCAGGCGCTTAACCTCAGGCACCTCCATACCGCCATACTTCTTACGCCAGGTGTAAAACGTGGCATCGGAAATGGCGTGCTTGCGGCAGAGTTCACGGGCGGATACCCCGGCTTCAGCCTCGCGGAGAATACTGATGATCTGTTGGTCGGAAAAACGCTTCTTCATGGGGATGTCCTCATGTGGCTTATGAAGACATTACTAATATCGGGGTGTACTAATCAACGGGGAGCAGGTCACTAGCTATCTGCACACTCAGTACCGCTGCCTACCATGGGCGGGCTTCATCTTCGCTAAAGAAACCACCATTCGGCCCATTGGCATCAAGTGTTGCCAACTGGACAAGCACCGTCGCCGCTTGTTCGACACTACGAGGACCTGCATGATTGTTAAAATCAGTAGAGGTGTGACCAGGATCACCGGCGTTTATCTTCATATTTGTCCCCTCTAACTCTTTAGCAAAAGCAATTACTGCGGCATTCAGTGCTGATTTTGAAGAGCAGTAGCCAATTTCTTTTATTGAATAGAATGGATGATTCCGATCAGACATTATAGACAGTGAGCCGACGCTACTGCTCGTCATCACGATCCGAGCTGCTGGTGCCTCAAGTAACAGAGGCATGAATGCTTGTGTTACCCGAATTGGGCCAAAAACATTTGTTTCAAATACCGCCTTGATATTATCGATGCTTTCTTCACTTGGTTTTTTTTCGTGATCGAGAATAATGCCAGCATTATTTACCAGTACGTCAAGTCTACCCGCCTGCTCGTGGAAAACTCCAACTGCGGTGGTTACAGATGCTGGATCTGCTACGTCTAGCAGTAAGGCGTGAGCAATATAGCCCATAGCTCGTAGGTTAGCGGCCGCTTCTTCGCCTCGCTCCGCATTGCGGCACCCTAGCCATACGCTAAATCCAAGTTCACATAGTCTACGTGCGACCTCAAATCCTATCCCCTTATTACCACCTGTAATAAGCGCATTTTTTTCGGTTATCATCTTAATCAACCCCTAAATAGTCATCATAGCCAAACAATTCGACCTATCTAATGTCATGCCCGTAATGCAATGACGAGCACATGAGCTTGGTATGTCCAGGCGCATAATTAGAAATTGCATAGAAATAGTCTTAACTCACTTGCCAAGATTATTTCTGGTACCTGAACACATCCATATATCTGTGGCTAAAATTGAGTAAATCCGCTTTGAGCAGTAAGCACTTTTAAGCTGTTAATCATAGCGCTGAACTTCGGCTCTTCTAGGCTATGGTTATACTTGACAATGCAGCCATACCTGAGCTAACTCACCCAAATGAATGGAGATAGTGCGATTACAACCGATTGATATTTTTTAACCCAGCCACTTGCTAGCCTTCAGTACAGTACCGCTGTTAAAGATAATAATGTTTGCAGAGCAGTAAGTAACCCCATAAAAATGCATTATATAAATGCGTGTGGTGCAAGATTGGAAAATTTTAAAATTGATGGTTGTAGATTCAACTTGTCAACGCAACACGCTTTTCAAAAACCTGTTTTGGCGTCCTAAATTTCAATGTTTTCCTCGGCCTGTTGTTTAATTGCTCTGCGACCTGGTCCTTGTCTTCTGGAGTGCCCTCGATTCCGTAGACAGTTCCTGTCCTCACGGTGAGGCCTTTTCGAAGGCCTCAGGGCTGACACCACCAAGATGACTGTGGCGTCGGGTTCGGTTGTAGAACACTTCAATGTAATCGAAGATATCCGCCCGGTCCATGTCCCGGGTTTTATATATTCGCTTTCTGACACGCTCTTTTTTTAGCGAACTGAAGAACGATTCTGCCACAGCATTGACACTCCTATGTCAACGGCCGCAGTTGGGCTCGCCCCAAATCAGTTAGAATATGCGGATAAAGCTCTCGTACGATGTAGCGTTTAAGGCAACGTAAAATTTCTTTTGTCGACAGTTCTTCTCCTGTTCGACGTTGCACATAGACTTTTGTTCGCGGATCGCTGCGCATGCGTACCAGGGCGATTGTCCATAGCGCATTATTCGCCTCACGTGAACCACCGCGATTCAGGCGATGCCTGATGGTTTTACCTGAGGATGCCGGCAACGGATTTACACCACAAAGTGACGCAAGTGCAGCTTCATTTTTTAATCGTTCAGGATTATCACCAGCAACTGCCAGCAAGATGGCTGCAGTTTGAGGACCTACACCAAACTGTCTCCGTAAGCTTCCGGCATATTCTTGGGTTAAATTATCCAGTAGCTCATCCAGTCGCGTGAGTTCTTCCGCGAGCGCCTGCCACCGTTTAGCCAGGCTTCGAAGTGTGCAACAAAGTTCCAGGAGTAATGGTGATTTCTCAGCACATTCAAAACGCATACACGCAGTAACGCATCCGTGCGGTTTTGATTTCCACAGCATGTCGCGGATATCCTGGAGGGCGCTGACTGATAGCGCACGGAGCTGATTGATTTCCTGAGTTTTCGCCTTTACGGCACTCCGGCGGGCAACGCTGATGATCCGCAATGCCTCGCAGGCACCGGATTGCAATTTGGGAACGGCTTTGGCACTCCCGGAAAGAACCGTTCTGGCGGCATTCTCCCATCAAGTGGATCAGATTTTCCTTCAAGGCGACGTTTAGAACGATCAGGACGATTGATTTCAAGAACATCGAGCCCTTTTTTAATGAGAAATCGCGTCAGTCCTGCGCCGTACTTCCGGTTCCTTCTATCCCTGCACGTTCCACCGAGCCAAAAGTGAGTACCCAGTCGAACACTTCTTCATATCCTACCTGGTTAGTCTGTATGACTTTCGTTCCGAGCAACTTTCCCTCGTAGCTGAGAACCGCACCAACGTGAATATCCAGATGCGTATCGACACCTAAAATTACAGAGTCATTGAATGAATGATGATTTTTCATGGTTTCCCCCTGTCAGCATGGAATAGCCATCCCCATTGCAGGACAGGACACTCAAGTTGCAGCACAAGGCTCCTATCAGGTCACAAACTCTGGGCCCGGCTATGCACGGGAAATACCTGAACCGGACGACAGGTCAACACAAAGGCAGTTCAGCCAATCCCAGCACGGGTCAGTCCGATCCGGTATTCAGGTATATAGTAGACTGAGTGACTCCTCCTATGCTCAAAATATAGGCCAGATTTGTCTACGAGCTCGGGGGCACTCCACATACGGAAGATGGATGTCCATGAAATCGCGGGCAATGTCCGGTTGCGTTAAAAACTGGCGAAATGTGGCATCATGGGGGGTACTGTTGGATTTTTTCATTAGCCGACCGCTTAAGTATATTGCATGGATCTATATTATTACAGCCAGTTGCTGGTATATATTAGCTATAGCCTCGAATATGAGTATCAGTGAGTCGAAAAATAACATGTTGAACTGCGCGGGATATCTGTCAAATTTAAGGAATAAGAATGGCAATTCTGGAAAAAATAAAAAAATACTTCATGAATTCGGGTACTGACTCCCAAGACCAGGAGCCGACAGAAAGTCATGATGAAGGCGGTTATGATACGCTAACACCTAAAGTTATATCTAATGATAGCGTCAGGGAGTATTTCAAAGCCCTCAACTTTGCATTCTCAAAAAAAGATGTCAAAAATATTGCTGTTACGGGTCCATATGGTGCTGGTAAGAGCACTGTTATTCTTTCATATCTAGAAACTCAACTTAAAAAGGGGTATATCAACGTTTCTCTGGCTGATTTTTCAATGTCCGGTAGGCATGACATTAACCCACCGAGCAACGCAGAGATTGAACTGAGTATTCTTCAACAAATTCTATATAAAGAAAATAAAGACAACTTGCCAGATTCACGCATTGACAGGATCCAAAATAGGAATAAAAAGCATATAATCGCACTTTTCTGGTCTTGTTTAAGTATAATAGTACCTGGTGTGCTATTATTAACCTCAACATTCCCAAATAAAATTATTTCTGCATTCGGTGCTAGCAAAGAAAATATTTCATCATTTAATGATGAATTCTATTTACGCTTAGCATTAAGTGGTGTCTTCGCACTTACAACACTCTTTTTCATTGTTAGGGTTGCATCTAAAGCAGGCCTCTTTGATAAGAAAATTAAGCTTAGTAAGCTAGCATTTCTTGAAGGTAGTGCAGAAATGGCTTCCCAGGAAGGCGCCTCATTGCTGAATAATTGCCTTGATGAGATAGTCTATTTCTTCTCAAGATCAAATTACAAAATCGTGGTTTTTGAAGATCTGGATAGATTGGGTAATACAGAGGTTTTTATTAAATTACGTGAAATTAATCAAATCGTAAACAATAATGTGCAGGGTGAACCAGTCAGGTTTGTCTATGCCTGTAGAGATGACATCTTCCTTGGCGCTGATATCCGAACTAAATTCTTCGACTTTATATTGCCTATTATCCCTGTCATGGACTCCAGGAATGCCTATACGCATTTAAAAAATAAATTAATAGGCTTCCCAGAAAATCATACTACACTGCTCAAGCAAACTTCCCTTTATATCAGTGATATGCGTTCACTTCAAAATATAACTAATGAATTTAACATATTTAAACAGTTAGTTGATGGGGGGAAGGATGTAGCCAAAATTTATGCACTGATGTTTTATAAAAATAATTACGCTCAGGATTATAACCTAGCTGACAAAAAATCTGGTGTTCTGTACTCATTTATAAATGAGTATCGGCTCAGGAAATTACATAAGGAATACTTTGAATCCTTAGAAGAACAATCAAAATTGTTATCTGAGAAAATAACTAGGTTAAATTCTGAGTCCGCAAATTCAAAGGAAGATGTAAGGAAGGAATTAATTTGCAAATTCATCTCGTTTCAATCATGGGGTATTATGAAGTTTGCTACTAGAGAGACTAACTACCCATATTATTATACTCAAATTGAACCGCAGCAGTTACACGAATATGAAGGTGAATTTAATCTTTTCTTTAATCAGTCGGTACCGCTTTATATAGGTTATGGGATTGGTCAAGTAAATTCAAGCAATGTTAACTATATCAAAATAGACGCCTCATCTATTATTGAAGAATATGAACAACGTAGCCAACTTGTCTCAACTGATAGAGCAAGAGCACTTAAATTGGCGCATGATGAGTTAAATGTTATCAAAGATGAAATCAGAATAAGAAATTCTATTACGCTGGCTGATTTGATAATTAATATTGGCGAGATAAAGTTTAGGGAAATTACTGACCGGTATCTAGAGAAAATCGATGATCGCGATATTATTGATAAAAAACAATTCGAAGCACTTCGCTCTGGACTACGCCTCGGTGGCTATGAGGTCCTTTATTTTCTCATGGCAAATGGCTACATCATGCAAGACTTCATGATGTTTCGATCAATTTTTCATGAAGGCACCATTTCCGGAAATGATAATGATTACATTAAAGCTGTGGGACGTCATGTAAGCTGTAAAGATACCAATGAAAACTTCTCACTGGATAATGAGAAGGATGTGTTGGGGGAACTTGTGGCGCAAAACTACATCTATCGAGAAGGCGCCCTTCACTATCAATTAATTGAATTTTTTATGGATAACCAAAATACCGCCAATAATAGTTATTTGTCTGGTATGGTATACAAAATTTTCGAAAATAACTTTTATTCAATTTTAAGTGTATATGACGTATTGGATAATAAATTTATCAACCCCCGGTCATATTCTAAATTTGTTGTGTATTCTTTAGAGAATAATAGCTTTCTTGACCGGATGGTGTCAGCCCTTTCAGCCCTTAGTGAAAGTGAATATGTCGAAAATTTAATTAAGCTATCGATAAATATGATCGCTTACGTTAACCCTGATGTTTCGAAAGATATTGACAGTTATAGAGAATTTATTCAGGGGCGGGATTATAAGCTTGTTTCTCATCTTGATGAGGAAACGCTAACGCCTTTTATGAACAATATTATCAAGCTGGATGTGATATACAGCACTATCACTTTTCCTGTTACCGATATTGAAACAAAAGCGTTGATTATTGTCACAGATAATAACTTGTATGATTTCACACGTGAAAATTATCGTGTAGTTGTTGCAGGTGTATTGCAGGATGACAATATTACCTGTGAGTTGGTAGACGAAACTCCATTGTCCTTGATTAATGAATATAACCTAACAAAAATTAAATCCTATATTGACAGCCATATTGATATCTTTGTTCGTGACGTATTCATTGATTCAAAAGAAGACAGTACTACTATCGTCAGCCTTCTAAAATACTCAGTTCTTAGTCATGAACTCAGAATTGAAATCCTCAAAAAAATGCAGTTTACCGTTGATAATCTCCAATCATTTACAGATGATGTAGAAGTTGATGAAGCTGATTACTCATACCGCTGTAAGTATCCCGGTAAACCGGACCATTCACTTTTAGAGATCTTCCGGCATACTGATTATGTCCCCGGAGGAGATCGCCATGCGCAAAGCACGATTCACCGAACACCAGATCATCGCCGTTCTGAAGTCCGTCGAAGCCGGACGCACCGTTAAGGATGTCTGCCGCGAGGCCGGGATCTCTGAGGCCTCGTACTACAACTGGAAAGCGAAGTTCGGCGGCATGGAAGCCTCTGATATCAAAAAGATGAAGGATCTTGAGGATGAAAACCGCCGGCTGAAACAGATGTTTGCGGACCTGAGTCTCGAGTGCCGCGCCCTGAAAGACGTTATTGAAAAAAAGCTTTAAAACCAGCGATAAAGCGTGAGCTGGTCAGCTATCTGACCGCGCAGTTTGCCATGAGCTTACGCCAGGCATGCAGGACATTGTCGCTGAGCAGGACGGTATTTCGTTATCAGCCGGATACGCGACGTGATGAGCCGGTGATTATGGCGCTGACCGTGGCGGCTGAACGCTATCCGCGATACGGATTTAAAAAGCTTTTTCAGGTGCTGCGCAGGCAGGGCAATACATGGAACCATAAAAGGGTTCACCGTATTTACTGCCTGCTGAAACTGAATTTTCGCCGTAAGGGAAAAAAGCGCCTGCCGCTGCGTAATCCGGCTCCGCTGGCGACGCCAGAGGCGATGAACCAGAGCTGGTCCATCGATTTTATGCACGATGCTCTGGTGTGCGGCAGGCGCTTCCGGACCTTCAACGTGGTGGATGATTTTAACCGCGAAGCACTGGCGATCGAAATTGACCTGAATATCCCGGCGCAGAGGGTCGTGAGAGTGCTGGACAGGGTCGTGGCAAACCGTGGATATCCGCTGAAGATGCGGATGGATAACGGACCGGAACTGATATCACTGGCTCTGGCGCAATGGGCCGAAGAGCATGGCGTGATGCTGGAATTTATCAAGCCGGGTAAGCCAACACAGAATGCGTTTATAGAACGGTTTAACCGAACATACCGGACCGAAATACTGGATTTTTATCTGTTCAGAACACTGAATGAAGCACGGGAAATAACGGAGCGCTGGCTGAATGAATATAACAGTGAGCGGCCCCATGAATCCCTGAATAACCTGACACCGGAAGAATACCGGCTGATGGCTGAGAAACCGGAAATCTCAAAAAGTGTGTGGAACTAAAGCTGGGTTACTTACAGTTGCAATAAATAGTTCACCTGACTTTACTGTTAATGAGAAGTCCACGCTGCTGCTTAACTATTATGGGAACTATAATGAAGCATTCTTTGTGAGCCTAAACTTATCCAACGAAGTCATGATTTCTTTGATTGAATTATCCGATGAAGATAGTTTCAAAATTAACTTAATCATCAGACTTATAGATGGAGGTTATAATGAAAAAATGGCTATTTCTAATCTGGTAAATAAGTTACAAGAGAAAGAATTTATCAAACTGTTCAGGCAGAAAACTGCCCTTTTGACCTTCAGTGATGATGAAGGCGCAGATTTATTACTTCCCGCTTTGCAGAGAGCCGGAATTATCAGAAAATGGTCAGTACGTGATGATGGAAAATATCAGATTGTATGTCTATCGGGTTTCGGCCAGGAGGACTACTTAGACTGAGTTCAGGTAAGGAGCGGACTTCTCTTTTACCATTTTCGTCAGATTGCGGTTTTCCGCCAGACTGCCCAACGTTCTCAGGCCACCCTCGGGGAAAACGGTCCTAACCACATCATCTGTATCTATTTTAACGTCATGAACACCATATCTTGGGTTTATGGCGTTTTTTTTTGTTTTTTTTCATCCTGCCGCCTGCGGGTTACCTTTTCCGACGTATAGGTTATAATTGCTGAGGATTCATGGGCTTGCATACCGTCTGGTCCGGTCGGGCGGCAGCGACGGGGGCGTTGCTGACCGCCCTATCCCCCTCCGCACGTTGGGCTTTTTCCGGTATACCGGATAACTCCCCAAAAAGACCGATCACCATTTTGGTATTTATTCCGCTCGATTGCGACGCGGATTTTCGGCACACTGTGTTTAATCACAGGATAATCGCCGCCGGTAGCCGGCTCTGCGACACAGATTGCGGAGATTAAAAAATTGAGCCTTATACCCCACGAAAGTTTTCAGAATTCACCTACCTCAATTCTGCCTGAATAATTATGAGCAAATTCCCGCTGGCCCAAATAGCCCCCTCTTCTGTAAAATCTAGCCGCTTGCTACTTTGTTACTCCAGACGATCACATTCCATTTTCTGCTATTACCGGCAACCGCGACCGCCAGGCGGGATTTTGGCCTAAACCCCACAATCTTGTGCTTACACCTATATCTAGCCACTAAATACAGCGCCGAAAGGATCCTTTTCGGATCCACCCTGTACAACGGGCTAAATTATTTGATTCCGTTTTATGGCATAATTCCATAAGTCGGAAAGGATGACCGATCACGCCCACGAGTTTTTGCCGTGGTATCCGCCCCCCCGCTGGGCGAAAATGGTCACCTTAGCCGCCGCTGGCGGATGATTTTGTGCAGATCGCGCTGTGTGAATTCTGGGAAACGGGCAAGGGTTGTGGGCGCTATTTTTTACGTAGCGCGATCTGCGTCTTTTTTTACCAAACGTGATGAAATTTGCGGTTATGTTTTAACGGGAGGATGACCTATGACTGATATGACTACGCTGCCGGGACCGGAGCGTCGCCCCATGTTAATGGTGCGTCCGGAAGATCACCGGCGCGCGCTCGCCCTCCGCCAGATGGCGATAGCCTATGCCGACTTGCCAAGATACCTTTTATTGCCGGAGGTCAGCGCCCTGCTGCACTACTTACCTGACTGGTCACAGCACGCCCTGGTCTCCACGCTGTGGAATACCGGCGGGCGGATCAATGAAGTGCTGGCGTTGAAAAGGCGCGACTTCAGGCTTAACGGCGATTACCCGCACGTGGTGATCCGAACCGCCAAGCAGCGCCGCGCCGGTACCGGCCGTCCCGCCAAGGGTAAATCGGCAAACCGCGTGGTGCCTTTGTCGGATCCGGGGTTTGTCGACGAACTGCGCCGGCTGTTCGCCAGTACGCGTGAGAGGATTGAGACCGATGCGCAGACCGGTGAGCGTCGTCCGCTTCCCATCTGGACAGCGACCGACAGGACCGTGCGAAACTGGTTAACCCGGGCGGTCGATGATGCAAGACGTGACGGCGTGACGTTT
Source organism: Rahnella sp. PCH160 (assembly GCF_047784855.1). Taxonomy (NCBI): domain Bacteria; kingdom Pseudomonadati; phylum Pseudomonadota; class Gammaproteobacteria; order Enterobacterales; family Yersiniaceae; genus Rahnella; species Rahnella sp. PCH160. The sequence goes on along the minus strand of NZ_JBLOGT010000003.1, from coordinate 9,258 downwards.
TCGGTACCGGTGACGCCGCACGTTTTTCGGCACAGCTATGCCATGCACCACTGCTATCAGCATACGCCACTGAAGGTGCTCCAGGCACTGCTCGGCCATGAGAAAGCGGAAAGTACGGAAGTGTATACGCGCGTTTTTGCTTTAGATATTGCGGCCAGTCAGCAGATCACCTTCAGCATGCCCGAATCCCAGGCCGTTACATTACTGAAAGAAACACATCGAAATAGTGCATTACTGATACATAAATGATGCCATTTAAACATCATTACAGCATCAAAATAGCACTAAATTGGCATCATTTTAGTATGTAATATGTGCATCACAGATAACGATTGCTTGTACAGTATCAGCCAGGCTTACAGGCAGGATGTATGGGTGATTGGGCTGTTCCGCATGCCGACATTTTATAACGTTAATTCAGTGTAATTAAGGAGCTATTTTTATACCTAAAAAGCTCCTTATTGGTACCAAAATAGTGTCTAATTTCTTACTCACCAAACCCGTTTTCAGCATAGAAGGACAATGCATGACGGATCATATTCAGCTTTGATCGCTGGGTCTTCTCACACAGCCCCTCCAGCTGGGTAAACTCATATTCATTAAAGGGAACCCTGATTGCCTTAAAGTCGCGTTTTGCATCCTTTGAAAGGACAGGCTCCTGTCTCTGTGTTGGCTTGCTTTCAGCCTGGGCCGCGAAAGCTTCAATTTTTTCGGCGTCAGCTATCTGAACAGCTCTCTCTCTGCGCTTTACCATTTCACGATCTCCTGTACCAGACACTGTATTTCACCGCGGGCTTTGCCGTTATCCATCTCCACTACACCTTTCCCTTCTGACATACAGTCGCGGTAAATCTTTCTGTCACGAATGATTGTCTGCATCAGACTCAGCACCGGATAATCTGCCAGGTAAATTTTCGCGTCCTGCGTTTCGTTGACCACAGGGTTGGTAGGTGCCATGGTCAGCAGCGCTTTGACCTGAAGCTTGGGATTCAAATCGAGCGCCATCGTGATGATGTCGTGCAATGCAGGTAACGTATCCAAATCGGGTTGTGATGGACGAAACGGTACGATCAGCACATCAGCGGCACTCATGCCAGTGCGAAGTTCGCGGCTGTCACGTCCTGCAGAATCGACAACCACATATTCATAACGTTTAGCCAGGTCGGAAAGCGTTTCATGGATATTGTCGAATTTCTGGATACTGTGGATTTTTGGAAGATCCGTATTTTGATTACGATCGCTGATCCAGTTCGACGCTGTTCCCTGTCTATCTGCGTCAACCAACATCACGTCTTTTCCCTGTCTGGCAAGTTCAGCGCTGATATTCGCAGCAGTTGTGGACTTTCCACACCCCCCTTTTTGACTCCCTATAAGTATAATCATGGCACCTTTCCAGTGTTATATTGATATCAAAGTGGTACTACTTTAGTCCTTACTTTCATAATGTACAACTGACTACACATTGTTATCCATTGCTTTCATGGATGCTTTGAAGAAAGGAACACATTTCAGGGGGGATAGATTTCCGACCACGAAGAAGAAAAAAAGTCTGAGTCTAACGTGATATAAATTGCGGTAATAGAAAATCATTAAATTAATATATGTAATTCATATAGTTAAAAAATTACTTTTTTGCCAAACGTGATAAGTTTTGCGGTACGTCCATGGTTTTTCTTCCCAGCTTAAATGATCAACCGGACGTGATACGATTTGCGGTGTATTTCTGCCAGGTTCTGGTATCTAGAACGGATAGCCGCTATACGTGATAATTTTTGCGGTAACGTCGCACCAATTTTTCATAAGATATGTGTTTCGTTATGGTAAATACACGGGTGCGGATCCTTTCAGACAGATCTAGATGTCAGGATCTGAGTGCTTTAGATTTTTTAGGTGATAAGTTTTGCGGTTAATTATTGGCTTTTATCCATTTAAATCATCGTGATACCATTTTTATGGGTATAAGTGTGGGGTTAATCTTAGCGAAATAGTAAATATTGTATGACGATCATTCTTCCTGTGGAGATCAAAATAAAAAAACAAATCGAAGCTGCGTTAGCTCGTTTTATTTCTTGTTTCTTATTTCTCTTTTCTTGTTTCTAGGAAGGATATTAATGTTTACTAACAGTAAGTTAAAAACCACTGCGTGATATCATTTGCGGTAAAAGGTGATAACATTTGTGGTGAAAGGTGATAATTTTAGCGGTGCCACGTGATCGGATCTGCGGCAAGACGTGATCCGATCATCTGTTGATAAATCCATTTTTAACGTGATATATTCAGAAAAAATATCACCTTTGGGTTGAGACATGGACAAGCAAAGCGTCAAAAAACTGTATGTCACTCAGGACAATAAACTTCTGGAAGGTGCTTACAGCGCGACCCTTGATGAAATGCGCCTGCTTTATCTTGCATTGGTACAAATTGACAGCAAAAAGCCTCAGCCCGATGGTATTTATACTTTGTTTCCTGCTGACTTTGAAAAAATGTTCGGGTCAATCCATCCCATACTCATCAACAGCTTAAAAAGGCCGCGGATTCACTGGGTAGCAAGCCGATTGTCACGTTTGAATGGAACGAAAAAAAGCAGCGCCTTGATAAAGTCAAACGGTTCTGGTTTTCTTCTATCCGCTATGACGCATCCGACAACAGCGCCGATGTGACGATCCGTTTTTCTCCTGACGTGGTGCCCTATCTTTATGACCTGAAGCGCGAGTTTACACAGGTCGATTTTCAGCATGTGTCAAAACTGGATACTCCCTTTGCATTCCGCCTTTACAGTTGGCTGGTAAAGTTTCGGAAACTCACAAAAAATGCCCGCAATAACGGCATTATCGAGACCGATGCCTTAGAAATTGACTGGATGAAAGAGCGAACGGGTCTGGTGGGGAAATACGAAGAATACCGATTTTTCAAACGTGATGTGCTGGTTCCTGCTGTGGAACGTATTAACGCCAATACGGATATTTCTGTCACCTGGGAACCGGTAAAAATGGGAAGATCCGTTAAAGCGATAAAGTTTTTTTACATTACTGAGACAGGGACCGCTTCTGCCAAACCTTTACGGCCACGTCTGCCGAGAAGACCCCATGCTATTACAGGGTCTGACAAGGAAGGCGCCTGGGCGAGAAAATGTATAGGGGTAATGCAAGATTTTAGAGCCAAGCTGGAAGAGTATGATCCGAAAGAGAAATTACCCTTGGCTGACTTAAAAAGATGGCTGCATTGGTATGAGATTATTGGTGATGAAGTGTCAGTCAAACGCATGAGGAGCGAAATTTCGGGAAGGTCAAAAAGAAATAATGGTGGGCTAAAGGTAAACGCTACGGTTTAAGAGTCGACCCTGATCCTTTGTCTGATCCGTTTTTCAATTCCTTTAAGGTTCTGTATTGCGAAGAGGTTGAAGCTTTGATCGCGAGAAAGAAGTGATAAAACAAAGAGTTTTATTTCTTGTATATGATCGGTACTTAACGCCTCCCTTCTTGTCCTCCTCTGAATACCATGACGCTAATATTAACTATGCACGGCATACTTGTACTTAAATAAGTACATTGCTATTATGCCTGACAATCGTCTTAAGGAGGTTATTCCATGCGACATATCACTTTTACAGAAGCCCGTACCAATTTTGCAAATGTACTGAATCAGGTCAGCGATGACGCGGATACAGTAGTCATTACCCGTCGCGGTAGTCGTGACGTCGTGATGCTCGACGCAGATGAATACAGCAGCATGGTCGAGACGCTTTATCTTTTCAGTAATCCTGCGAACGCTTCACATATAGAGGCATCGTTAACCCAGTTGGATAGTGGAGATACGGTAGAAATTGATGTATGAAAACCGTATTCACGCAGCGCGCAGCTGAGGATTATCGATATTGGCAGGAAAATGACCCAAAAAAGTTTGAGCGCGTTCGGCAGTTGATTAAAGCTGTGCATGCTGATGCGTTTGTTGGGATAGGCAAACCCGAGCCATTGAAGCATAAAAGGCCACTATGGTCGCGGCGTATCGATCGGGAACATAGGCTTGTCTACTACGTAAAGGATGGGGAAGTTATTATTATTGCATGCCGTTTCCACTACACCGGAATCTAATCAGCCCGCATTGAGCGGTTTTTTTTTTGCCTGAAAGGGGGCAATATGTGGATAACGAGGGCGGAATTGATCCGCTGTTCAGTCAGATTGGCTGTATTCGGGCAGTCGTTCTGGTATTGCCATGCCGGTATGATTTTCCATGGGTTACGTGCCTTATAAATGTTAGTACCGATGTAAAAATGGGTCTTCCGCAACTTGGGTGGTTCTGATCATGCAAGAGGACTCATTACTCGCCGTCTCAGCAACTCGAACCCGGCACGACCATACATTTGGCGTTTCAACATCTTCAGTCGGTTTACATGCCCCTCAACAACGCCGTTACTCCACCTGGAACAGATAGCTTCAACTATTGCGGCTGCATCAGATTCCATTCCTGCAGCAACCCGTTGCAGATCAATAAGCCCGCTTTCGGTTACTTTGATGAACCACGGGTTTAACAGTGTTTTATTTCTCGTTTTCAGCATTCCGTAGAAGTCGAGTGCCAGCTGCCGTGCCATTTTCAGTTGAGGCTCTTTTTCGCACATCAACCCGATGAACCGTGATGCGTAGCTTTCTTCCCCTCTGATTATTCTCCAGGGCATCAACCAACGGCTGACCCTTGAGGCTGAGGGAAGACGGACTGAAGCAATGCTCGGGTCTGTCACCCCCTTCCGCCATTTGGTAATGGCATCTCTGACCGTTGTTTCACTGCCCGTGAAGCCCATAGTAACCATTTCCCGCCATATCTGGCTGGCATTATGGTTACCATTTTCCCGTTGTTGTTCCAACCAGGCGCGCCATGAGTCAAGAAGGCTGGCCTTCGGTGGCCTGATTGACATCTCAGGGAACGTAACCGACTGTATCCATCGGCGAACAGTCACCCGCGATAACCCGGTGATACGAGATATTTCCCTGATCCCTCGCCCATTTGTATGGAGTGAGTTCACTTCCACCCAACGTTCATGCCGCTTTTCACGTCTTTGCTGCTTGATCCGTTCCGGAAGGAAAGTACTGGTGAGGTTGCTGATTGAACTTCAGGATCATTCTTTTTGGGCGACAGTTTAGTGGCAACCAGCCGTATCAGCGACATATGCCGGTACATCATCCGTTCCAATGCGTCACCAATATTCTTCAGGAGGTGCCAACGATCGGCGACCTGCCTGGCCTGCGGAGCACCATCACGTGCGGCCATCGCATAGATGCCACCGCGATCGCGTGAGACAACCTGTATTTCCGGATATTTTCTGAACCAGGCCGCCAAGGCACGTTGTTCACGTCCTGGAAGAAGTACCAGAGGGCGATGAGTATCAAGATTGACGATCAACGTGCCATATCGATGACCACGATGCCATGCCCACTCATCGATCCCTACATGCGGGGTTACAGTTTGTACGGGTTCAGACGCCTGAACCACTCTGCGCAACAGAGTATCAGCGCTGGTTTGGATACCGGTGGCTGTTGCGGCCGCTTCCGGCCTCGCCACCGGCGATTAGCCCCAGTTGATGCTGTAAATTCTGCAGAGCCTCTGAGGATTGCTGCCTAGAACCAGCGAAAGGGACCAGAGATTCAGTGAAGATTTTACGCGGGCACGCCGGGTTACGGCAAAGTACCAATGGCGGACAGCAAAGGTTAGATAAAGCGTTTGTCCTGAGCACGGAAGATGCTGTATACGCCGCCGTCGGCAACTATGTACGGAACTACTGCGCTTCAGGCATTCAGGGCAATTGGCTGATTTCCGGGTTGCCCGGAGATTGATACTCACCCCGAGTGGGCTAGTGATTTGTTGACGACCTGCCATCCGCGCGGCAACTGTAACAGAGACTGAAGTGAAGTCATTTGTTGTCCCTAACTTAAAACAACTTAGATCCTTGTTAACTAATAAGTTTCATTTATTTTCTTCCACCCAAGTTGCGGAAGATCCACAATTCAATCGGCATTGACATATAAATAGATGCCCCCCCGTTCTATGTAACCATTCTTTTCAATACTTACTCAGTATTTATCGAAAAAAGTTAGCATGTCCGCCGATCTGCATCATAAGTTCTGGATATGTTTACATTAGGGCTTTTGTGTTGCATTATTGCTTTTTTTAATTAAATGCAGCATATGGTGGGATATGTCCAGAGATATCAAGCAGGTGATAAAATCGCTGAGCGTCAGAAAGAATGCTCGTGTCTCTTACTCAACAGATAAAAGCACAGAAGGAAGAGCTTGAAGAAACCTCTTTTTATCAGGTTTATGCAAAAGCCGCACTGGCTAAACTACCTAAACTAACCAGAGCCAGCGTTGATTATGCTGTAAGTGAAATGGAGCAGTCCGGTTATAACTTCGAAAAGAAACCCGCCGGCACTTTCTACCAAATATGCCATGAGCATTCAGAATATCATTGATATTTATCACTACCGTGGCGTACCTAAGTATCGAGATCGTCATAACAAAGCCTTTACTGTTTTTTTGGGTAACCTCAAAGGTGGAGTCTCCAAAACGGTCAGCTCAGTCTCTCTGGCTCATGGTCTGCGGCACACCCGCATCTGTTACTGGAAGACTTGCGTGTGTTAGTCATTGATCTCGATCCTCAGTCATCAGCGACAATGTTCCTTAACCACACGCGCTCTGTCGGATCCGTGGATACCACAGCAGCGCAGGCCATGTTGCAAAATGTCACCAGAGAAGAATTATTGGAAGAATTTATCGTTTCTTCCATCGTCCCTGGTGGATGTTTTACCCGCTTCTATTGAAGATGCCTTCATTGCCTCGAAATGGGAGAGTCTTTGCGCTGAACATCTTCCAGGACAAAACCCTTTTGCTGTCCTGAGAGAAAATGTCATTGATAAAATTTCCGGGGACTACGATTTTATTTTCATTGATAGCGGACCCCACCTGGATTCTTTCTTAACAAATGCCATTGCTGCTGCTGATTTACTAATGACTCCGGTGCCGCCGCGCAGGTCGACTTCCATTCGACATTGAAGTACCTCACCCGCTTGCCCGAGCTTATCAGCCTGATTGAAGACTCAGGGATGAAAACACGCCTGCTTGGCAATATTGGTTTTATGTCCAAGCTACTTAACAAAGCCGACCACAAGCTGTGTCACAGTCTGGCTAAAGAAATTTTCGGCGGTGACATGCTTGATGTGGCTTTGCCTCGCCTGGATGGTTTTGAGCGCTGTGGTGAGTCCTTCGACACGGTCATTTCGGCAAACCCACGTATGTTGGAAGTAGCGAAGCATTGAAAAATGCGCGCACAGCGGCAGAAGATTTTTCCAAAGCCGTATTTGATCGTATTGAATTTATCAGAATGAACTGAGGAAAATCATGAGCTCCAAAAGAACCACCATCGGCAGAACATTTACTCAGTCATTGCATAAAGACAACACTGAGGTTGAAGGCTATACGCAGCGCTTTACGCTGGCGTCAGGAAAAACGGCATCCTTTAAATTGTTAAGAGTTGAAGCTGATAACGTAGAAACTGGTACTTTCGTTACGCTTGAAACGAACGGGCGCGATCAGTCTGCGCTTACTCCTGAATCTTTAAGAGACATAACCAGAACTCTTAAGTTGCAGCAGTTTTTCCCTGCAATTGGCAGACGCTTACCTCAGGGGATTGAGATCCTCGACGGCTCGCGTCGCCGTGCCGGAGCTATCATTGAGAAAGTGGGTTTTAATGTTCTGGTGACTGAGTCAGATATCAGTGCATCCGATGCCGGCAACTTGCTGCCGATTTACAAACAGCTAAAGAGCATAACCTGCGAGAGATAGGCCTGCGCTTACTAATCCTGCGTGAAAATGGTATGACTCAAAAGGAAATTGCTCAATCGGAAATGTTGTCTGAGGCGAAAGTCACACGTGCAATACAGGCGGCCTCCGTTCCACCAGAATGTTAGCTCCCTTCCCCGTTCAGTCGGAACTCGCCTATCCTGATTTTAAGCTGTTGCTGGATATATATCAGCAACTGATGACGAAGCAAATTAGTGTGGATGATGTGGTTGAAAAAATTAACGAATCAAAAGCCACTTTGTCTGACAGTTTAGCCACCGATGAAGTGAAGTCTGCGATAATTCAGCTCTTCAAGTCTGTAACAACCATGATGTTAGAGAACCCAGAAAAACAAAAAATCATCACTACATCCCTTTGGAACTTTGGGGTTAAGGATAAGTTTGCCCGGAGAAAAACAAAAGGGCGACTACTCAGCTACGAGTTCAACCGGCTACCTAAAGAGGTGCAAGATGAACTTGATTTGGTTATCCAAAACACAATCGAAAAGCACTTCAAAGTCTAAAAGTTCTCCCTTTGGCGATTTCATCCTGAAATTTCCCAAGGGAGAGGACAATTAGCAACAGATAGTTGCCATGGTACTTAGTATATTTCTCCACAGCAATTTAAAGTTTAATGATTTGATTTTAAAGAATAATTATTATTTTTTTTGTTGAATTTCACCCTGAAATCGCCAAGCGTTTCAGGCCTTTTAGCGGAGTGAATAGACGATAAGGCCGTTGGCGACCATTTCCCATAAATATGAAAATATTTATCCGAACCGGTTGCGGAAATCGTTAAGTACGATGCTTCAAACGCATGCTGAAAAAAGACTGAAGCCCTCCGGCGTGCCGGAAGATTTGTGGAGAGAACCATATCATTTATGCTGTTATGCAAAGGGATAATCGGACTGGAGACGTTGACGGGCAGGGCACGCAAAAGCGCGGCGGAGTGGTGTTTTCTCATCAGCTGCCTGTTTATCGTGCCGCTGCTGATATTTGACGGATTTAGTGTGCCCCTGAAGATACTCCTGCAGTTGTGCTGGGCGATCGTGGTAGTACGCTCGGCGTTTCTGGCGTCTGAAACCTGGAAGAAAAACCGTAAGTAAAACCGATCATCGCTTTCCGCCGGCCTGCGTGCCGGTTTTTTTATGGCTACATCAGGCCGGGAGTGTGCGGTTTTCACATCGGCTGCAGACGATATGACGCTTCCTCGTCGCGGCTGTTAGTTCCTCGCGGTGCTGCGGTACGCCTCAGCCGAGTCTGCGGCGAGCGTTGCGGGTTTTTACGGGATGGATTTTTTTACCCTTTTTCGACATTCTCAAGACGACTGCCCGGTCGTGCTGGACGGCATCAGAACCCGGACGCATGATAAGGGGAGCGTTTAACTCCGCCGGAGACATGAAATGGTCATTAATTCCCGTTTTCCCAGAGAG
>NZ_JBLOGT010000002.1:0-573886 GCF_047784855.1 Rahnella sp. PCH160 | reverse complement strand
GCCGCGCCTGCATCAGAATCAGCCAGCATAGTGGCCAGCCAGTCCGGGAGACCCGCGCCGGTCAGCGCCTTTGCAAATTCGGCTTCCGGCAGGTTGACGTAATCCACTTTCTTACCGGACTGCTGCGCAATTTCGGCGGAGAATTCAGCCAGTGTATACGCTTCATCGCCTGCCAGTTCGTAGACTTTACCCGCCTGATTATCGAGGGTCAGCACCGCTGCGGCGGCTTCTGCATAATCCTGACGCGCGGCCGAAGCAATACGCCCTTCACCGACAGCACCGATAAACGCATTGTGCGCCAGTGCCGGTGCGATGCTCGCCGCATAGTTTTCGGTGTACCAACCGTTACGCAGCACAACATGAGGCACGCCGGATTCACTCAGCGCTTTTTCTGTCGCGCGGTGTTCCACGCCCAGGCCCAGCGGGCTTTTGTCTGCGTGCAACAGGCTGGTGTAGGCCAGCAATTTAACGCCTGCGCGTTTTGCGGCAGCAATCACCGCATTGTGCTGCGCTTCACGCTGACCCACTTCGCTGGAAGAAATCAGCAGCAGTTTTTCAACGCCTTTAAAGGCAGAATCCAGTGTTGCGGGCTGGCTGTAATCCGCCTGACGCACTTCCACACCCAAATCAGCCAGGTCTTTGGCTTTTTCAGGGCTGCGGACCGCAGCAACGATTTGATTAGCAGGCACTTTCTTCAAAAGTGCGGCAATAACGAGGCGGCCTAACTGGCCGGTAGCACCGGTGATTGCAATCATTTTGTTTCTCCAAAAAGTGTTTATTCAACATGAGGCCTGAAAAGACGCTGGCTCTGAAAACATCCTATGCGATATACTAACTTTTCGTAAGTACGCACCAAAAGGTTAGTATGAAAATAATTTCTTCCGATAAAACGGCAGAGCGTCTGCCCCTGACAGAACAAATACGTCGGGGCGAAGTGCTCGATCCTAACTGTCCGTCCCGCGAAATCCTCCGGCACATTACCAGCCGCTGGGTTTACTGATTTTGCTGGCCCTGAGCGACGAAAACGCTGCGTTTTAGCGAACTGCGCCGGAAAGTCGGGGGCGTCAGTGAGAAAAATGCTGGCGCAGACGTTGCAGTCGTTAGAAGAAGATGGTTTTGTTGACCGCCGTTCATTCCCGGTCGTGCCGCCGCACGTTGAGTATAGTCTGACGCCGCTGGGGATTGAGGTGAAGGATCAGGTTTCCGGGCTGGCGAACTGGCTGGAATCGAATTTGCACCGCGTCATGAAGCAGCGCAGCCTGCGCGTGGTCGGGGAAAATGAGTAACAAAAAAACTTAACAAGAAGGCCAAAATTCTCACCTATCATTGATTCAACTCGCCAACTAATATCATTTCATTGATTCGATAAATGATTTCATATTCAACAGGTGAGGTGGTAAATGTCCCAGTCTCAGACCCACAAGCAACACGTCACGCTTGTCATTACGCACAAAGTTGCGCCTGCCCGTGAAGCAGAATACGAAGCCTGGCTGAATAAAATCATGCCGCAGGCCAGTACGTTTCCGGGGCATCTGGGCGTCAACGTTATCCGCCCGAGCCGCAGCGGCGATGCCTATACCATTCTGGTCCGGTTCGACACGCTGGAAAATCTCAACGCCTGGCACAAATCAGACCTGCGCAAGCAACTGGTGGACGAAGTCAGCCCGCTGCTGTTGCAAAGCGACAGCACGGAAGTGCGCCCCGGCGCCGAATTCTGGTTCACCCCGCCAAGCGCCACGGTTCGTCCTCCGGCACGCTGGAAACAATATCTGCTGACCCTGCTGGTGATTTACCCGTCGACGCACATCGTACCCTGGTTTTGGGGTCTCTTTTTGCCGCAGCTCAAAGGCACGGAGGGCGGCCATTTACTCAATGACGCGTCCGTCGTTGCGCTGGTGGTATTCCTCTGGATGCCGGTTATTACCCGAGTTTTTCATTCATGGCTGACGCGCACAACCGCGCAATGACAGGAGCTTTTCCAATGACGAGTTTTGCTTCCCTGATCTTAACCAACGGTAAATTCCACACGGTCGACCGCGAAAAACCGCTGGCGAACGCTGTGGCCATTAAAGACGGCAAATTCCTTGCCGTCGGCACAGAAAATGAAGTGATGCAGTTCGCCGATGCAGGCACGCAGGTGGTTGATTTGCAAGGTCACACGGCAGTTCCCGGCCTTAACGACTCGCACCTTCACCTGATACGCGGCGGTCTGAATTACAATCTGGAATTACGCTGGGAAGGCGTGCCTTCTCTGGCGGATGCGCTGCGGATGCTCAAAGAGCAGGCCATGCGCACGCCAAGCCCGCAATGGGTTCGCGTCGTGGGCGGCTGGACTGAATTTCAGTTCGCCGAACGCCGGATGCCCACGCTCGATGAAATCAATCAGGCTGCGCCGGATACGCCGGTTTTCATCCTGCATCTCTATGACCGCGCCCTGCTCAACCGCGCTGCGCTGAAAGTGGTCGGTTACACCAAAGACACGCCCAATCCGCCGGGCGGCGAAATTCAGCGTGACAGCAATGGCAACCCGACGGGCATGCTGATTGCCAAACCGAACGCGATGATTTTGTACTCGACGTTGGCGAAAGGGCCAAAACTGCCTCTGGAACAACAGGTGAACTCCACGCGCCAGTTTATGCGCGAGCTGAACCGCCTCGGCCTGACCAGCGCCATCGACGCAGGTGGCGGTTTCCAGAATTATCCCGAGGATTATCAGATTATTGATGAACTTCATCAGAAAAATCAGCTGACGATCCGCATCGCCTACAACCTGTTCACGCAGCGGCCACAGCATGAGCTGGATGATTTCAAACTGTGGACCGACATGCTGAAACCCGGTCAGGGTACGGATTTCTATCGTCATAACGGCGCAGGCGAAATGTTAGTGTTCTCGGCGGCAGACTTTGAAGATTTCCTGCAACCGCGTCCGGATTTACCGCCGGGCACGGAAGTGGAGCTGGAGCGCGTGGTGCGCCATCTGGTCGAACACCGCTGGCCGTTCCGCCTGCACGCTACCTATGACGAATCCATCAGCCGTATGCTCGATGTGTTTGAGAAAGTGAACAGCGATATTCCGTTCAACGGTCTGCACTGGTTCTTCGACCACGCCGAAACCATCACCGAACGGAATATTGAGCGCGTCAAAGCGCTGGGCGGCGGGATTGCGGTCCAGCACCGTATGGCCTTCCAGGGGGAATATTTCGCTGAGCGCTACGGTCTCGAAGCCACCAAACATACGCCGCCGGTGGCGAAAATGTTGTCCGCCGGTTTACCGGTCGGGCTGGGTACCGATGCCACCCGCGTTGCCAGCTACAACCCGTGGACGGCGCTGTACTGGCTGGTTTCCGGCCGCACGGTGGGCGGAATGGCGATGTACGATGACGACGCAAGAATCGACCGCGAAACTGCGCTGATGTTGTGGACGCAGGGCAGCGCGTGGTTCTCCAGCGAGCAGGGCAAAAAAGGCCAAATCAGAGCCGGGCAACTGGCGGATCTGGCGGTGCTTTCTGAAGATTTCTTCAGCGTGCCGGAAGAACGCATCAAAGGGATTGAATCGGTGATGACAGTGGTAGACGGCAAAGTGGTGTACGCCGCGGGCGGATTCTCGCCGCTTTCGCCACCGGCGATCCCGGTTCTGCCGGACTGGTCGCCGGTGACCACCGTGCCGGGGCATTACCGTTCCGCACCTCCGCAAGGCGCAGCGCGCGTCGGGTTGGTTCGCCAGGCGCACCAGTGCGCAGGCCCTTGCGGCGTGCATAAACACAGTCATGACATTGCCCGCGGTTCCGATGTCCCGGTCTCCGACGACAACGCCTTCTGGGGCGCGCTGGGATGTTCGTGCTTCTCTTTCTGATACGTTGATTGAGCTGACATGCCCCTTACCCATCATCACGGGTAAGGGGTTACTCCTCGTTAAGCCTGCGGCTGCGCAATCACCGGGGGTAGCCAGCTGCGGTAGCCAAAGGTGCGGCGACCGACGACGATCAGCACCAATCCTAATGCCAGCGCAAAAACCAGAATAATGGCGATGATTTGCAACGGCATAAAGCTGCCCGCCAGCGCCGTTACCGCCAGACCACTGACCGGCACCGAACACATATTCATCAGGCCAATCAGTCCCATGGTTTTCCCCAGATGCTCCTGCGGAATAATCTGGCTACGCAAGGTGCGCAGATAGACACTGAATGCGCCGTCAAAGGCCATCAGCACCGCATAACCCACCAGATACATCGCGTAATCGACTGACAACGACATCAGCGCGCCAGACAAAATCATCCCGCAAAATGACAGTGTCCCGAGCGTGGAGAGACCAAAGCGTTTGGCAATGCGCGGCACAAAGAGAAACGTCACAATGGTGACCAGCGCGGCGGAAGTTTGTAATACGCCAAAATAGCTTTCCGGCAGGTGAAACTCTTTGAGGATCACCGCCGCACTCACCACCAGCGCCGCCCCGTAGACCAGATTCACCACCCAGGTCAGCGCACACAGATGCAGCAGGATTTTATTCTGCTTAAGTACATGAATCGCCTTAAGGTTTGATTCCACAATTGAGCGGAAACTCATCTTTTCGGCAACCACCAGATCATGCGTTTCGAGGAACAGATAGTTGATGGCAGAGACAGCAAACAGCACGGCGGCACAGGCTAAAATGGCTCCGACGCCACCATAAACAGAAATGGCTACCGCCAGCGCTGGCCCGAGGACCTGCGTGGTCTGATCAACGCCTTGTAACATTGAATGTGCTTTCGGCAAGGTCTCTGCCGGAATATGGCGCGGTAACAACGCCTCAGTCGCCACAAAGTTCAGCACATAAGCGACAGACAGCAGCGCCATCATGACGGCCAGTACCGGGAATGTGGCGCTGGGATGAAAAGTCAGGGTCAGGAAGGCCACCACCATCAACACCGAGCGCCCTGCTTCTACGTTGAAGAAGATAAAACGCGGTTTGATACGGTCGGCCAGAAAACCAGACAGCGGGAAAAACAGAATACGCGGCAGCCATTCAATGACGAAGGCCAGCGAAGAAAAGGTCAACGATCCGGTGGCTTTCAAAATCGCCAGCGGAACGGCAAACAGCAGAAACTGATCGCACAGTGACCCGGCAAAGCGGGAAAAGACAAAACGTTTTAGTCCAAAACGATCACTGTTCATATCGTCACTATCCTTAAAAGAGTTCAGGGGCCACCGGCACAGGCACGGCGGCCCGGTTAATATCAAGCCTGACGAAGCGTAAACAGTGAACGCGCGTACTGATCGGCAATCGTTAAATGCTCATCAAAACCCGGTTCCGCTGCACGCTGTGGCCAGAAATACTCCACCGAACCTTCGCGGGTTTTCCACGACACCAGCTTTTTCGACGTATCCAGCGGCTTCGCCGTGACCTGCATATTCACCACGTGGTCTGGCAGGCTGGCGGGCAGAGTGACTTTCTCAATCACGCCTTCGTCGGCTTTAATAAACGCGACGGCGCTCAGACCACGCGGTTTCAGGGTGTCAGGAAGGGGTTTAAGTTTGTTCAGATGGCTGAGTACGTGCAGTTCATAAGGATTGATACCGTAGGTTCTTTCCACCAGATCCATAATGGTATCGCCACCGGTACGCGCCCCCACTTCAATGATTTTGATTTCACCCGCGGGCGTGATTCGCGCTTCAAAATGCGCCACGCCGTAGCGGATCCCCAGTGCATGACAGGCGCGTTCGGCGATATCACGCAGTTGCTTATTGTCACTGTGCAGCGACGGCATGCTGTGGCCCACTTCCACAAAATTCGGCTCTTCACCCAGGTATTTGTCGGTCACGGCCATCGCCCGGTGATAGTCGCCCTGATTGATCACCTCAACGCTGACCTCCTGCCATGCCGGGATATATTCCTCGACCTGGAAGAGATCTTCCGGCGCAAATGATTCCCCGTTCAGAGAAATGACATCGGTCACGCATTTGCCGAAAATTTCTTCGATTTCATCTTCACGACTGATTTTTAACACACCCAGGCTGCCCGCCATTTCACGGGGTTTAATCACCACCGGCAGACCGATCTCTGCGATCAGTTTCTTGAGTTCATTCAGGGTTCGAAACGCAGCGAAGCGAGGTACCGGCAGGCCAGCGGCTTGCAGGATCTGCTTCATGACAAATTTGTCGCGGCAGTTAGTGATCGTCTGACTGTCATTCCCGTGCAACTGGTAATACTCATTCAGCAGGCTGGCGGCGCGAACGGTAAAGTCGTTCATCGGGATCACCGCCGCAGGGCTTTCACCGGTTTTCTCCTGATGAGCCTGAACGGCACGCAGCACAGCCTCAGCATCAGCCACATCGCCCGGCAAAAAGCCGTCGAAAAATTTGATTGTCGGCGTGGTGCGGTTTTTCGCCATGGTGAGTACCCGCATGCCGCCAGAAGCCCGCAGGGCACCGGCCAGAACGCGTTCACGTAAGGCGAATTCACCGCCCAGGATCAGAATATAGGTGTTGTTCATGTTAAAACTCCTGCAAGTCATGAGTGGCCGTTATGCCGGCCATCGGATTAAAGTTCTTTACCAATCGTCCAGCCGCCGTCGATAACCAGTGTGGAACCTGTCACAAATCGCGCCTCGGGAGAGGTGAGATACATCGCCGCGTGTGCCACATCCCGGGTTTCGCCCAGCACAGGCAGGTATTGACCGCGTTGGATCTTCTCCATCTGGGCCGGGTTGTCGTAATAAGGTTCGGTCAGCGGCGTGCGGATCACGCCGGGCGCAATGGCATTCACCCGGATCTGATGTTTGCCGTATTCCAGCGCCAGTTGTTTAGTCAGGCCGATCACGGCGTGTTTTGACGAGACGTAGGCGGTGCGATCCGGCTCGCCCATCAGCCCGGAAACCGAGGCGATATTGACGGCATTGCCCGGCAAGTTATGCCGAACCAGTTGCTGGCAGAAGGCGCGTCCGGCCACGAAGCTGGCGGTCACGTTGACGGCAAAAACCTTTTCCCACAGTGACAGCGATAATTCATCAATGCGGCAGATTTCACGGGTTCCGGCGCAGTTGATTAAAACGTTGTTACCGCTGGCGTACTCTGCCGCTTCAAACAGACCATCCAGGCGCGCGGAGTCGGTAATATCCAGCTGGTGGTGAGAGTAGTCAGGTTCATCAGCGAAAACGGACGGGGCGCAGTCAATGCCCTCGACCACATAACCGGCGGCGAGATAGGCCGCCACCATTGACTGACCGATGCCACTGGATGCTCCGGTGATAAAAGCTTTCAGGTTCAGGCTCATGCCGCCTCTCCTTCATTACGTTGGAACGTGACCAAAATGATGTCACGCACAGCAGTCTTTCCGGGTTTCCGGCAACCCACCGGCGTCACGGCATGGTATTTGTCGTGATTCACCACCAGCGTGTCGAACAACGTCTCCAGACGCAGCACCCGCTCAATATTTTTAGGGTTCGGCGCGATCAGATTGTCGCCACCCAGCATGTTGGCGGAGGCATGGATCAGATGCACAAACACCACGTCCTCATCATCTTTATGTAGCCACACTGGCGAGCTGTACGCAGGTGAACCGCACTGCGCCTCGTAGCGGAACAGGTGAATGCCGATGGTCAGTTCATCCAGCGGCCCGATACGCTCATAGGCTTCCACCAAAGCGATATCGTCTTGCAAAATTGCCTGCATCAGACGGTTAGCGGTGATATTTTTCGGCAATAAGGGATATTGGCGAATAATACCGCCGGTATCCGGATTGTATTTTTTAGTTTGCTTATATGCCGTGAATTGACCAAAAGAAAGTTCCCCCTGCGCATTACGACGACATTGCGCATAACCGCGCCAGCGGTTACCCGGAGAATAAGGATCCAGCGTCAGATTCTCGTACGCCAGTTTTAACTGCTCCAGGTCAGAAAGAAAAGTATCTTTGTTTTCGTAATTCGCTTCAGGCAACGCCTGATAATAACTGCCAGGAATAAAAGCGTATCCCTCGGCAGCAAGATGATTAACATGTTCCATATCAGACTCATTATTAATTCAGAAGGAAGAGTGTATAATCCGTCATTGTTAATTCATTCCGGTCAGGTCCAATACACCACTTTGCTGTTACTGAGTCTGCCAATAAAGCGCCCGGCTGTAAGACGGCTTCCCTGACTTACACTGCTCACACCGTGCAAATGACAGGCGTTCATAAAGTAAATATCGCCAGCATTCAGTTGAACGGATAATGACTCCACGCCCTGCAGCAGATGTGGGGGATAAGGGTAACCGGTGTCCGTCACACCAAAACGGGCGCGGCAGTGTTCGTCCGGGTCGAGATTCCACATTTTCAGTTCACCGCCGCCCTGTGCCGCTTCCAGACACACGTTGAAAGCAGTCACCGTCATTGCATCGGCAATTTCGAAATTATCCTGAAGCGCAAATTTGAGCTGGGCGCGGTCTTCATGCGGCATCAGCGACATGGCACCGTTATCCAGCCAGCGGCGGAAAGTGGCAAAACAGGCGTAAGTATTTTTATAACGCGCCGGGCCAAAGTGAATGCCTTCCTCGAGGAATAAATCTTCCAGCGTGCGGTTGAGGAACAGGGATTCTGTGGCATACGTGTCTGTCACTGACATCAGTTCGGCGACGCTGGCATTCACCCGGTTCACTTCCGCCATATATTGTTCGCCATTACGTGAGAACTGCGTGGCGCCAATCTGGTTGGTCAGTACAAAACCGTCATCCGCACGGTTTCCACCGCCGTTGCGATTCACCATCTTATTGAAGTTTTCAGCCACATCCTGGCAAATCTGTTTATTCGCGAAATTACGAATAACATATAAAACATTGCCCTGATGATGGCCATGCAGAATAATATTTCTGATAACGCTGGCATCAACATTATCGGGCTGCGTCTCTAAATAACCGAAATTCTTTTTCACAGAGCCAGACAAAATCATCTCTTGCTGTTTTTCAGCTAATAGTTCACTCATGATGTTCCTGCCAAAGAATATTTAAAGGATAACCGCGCGAAAATAACGTAATAAAATTAAGTATAAATATAAATCAGAGGCTATATAAATAAAGGCGAATACAACATCCCGCCCTGCGACCATAAATTATTATCACGACGCGCCTGGTTCAGTTCTGAGTATTTCCCCAGATTGCGCTGGAATATTTCACCGTAGTTGCCTACCTGAAGAATAATCTCGCGAATAAATTCAGGCCGCAGACCCAGATTCTTGCAATTCTGTTCCGACGGATACAGGAAGGTCTTCAGATACCCCGTCGCCTCCTGACTCATTTCATGAATATTTTTGCTGCTGATTTGCAGGTTTTCCGCTTCAATCAGCGCACGCATGATCCAGGTCACCGCTTTCAGCCACTGCGGGTCATGCGATGCAACCGCCGGTGACATGGTTTCCAGTGAGATACGATCCTGCAAGATAATGTGCGCGTCTTTATCCTTCAGCTGAGCGCGTTCACCGGCCAGCAGATAGGAATCGAGACAGTAGATATTGCATTCACCATGCTGATAAGCCTGGCGTGCCTGAGACGGCGAATCAAACAGACTGATTTCGCAGTACAGGTTTAAATTTCCAAAATAACGCTTCAGATTTTCTTCGGTTGTTGAACCGCGCATGGCCGCTATCCGGCGCTTGCGGGTATAACTTGCCTGTTCAACCGGTTCGAGCAAATTACTGGCCGGCGTCATCAGCACTTCACCGTCAAACAGCATCGGATGAACAAAAGTGACCTCTGATTCCGCCTCACGCTGGAAAGTAATACTGGAATTGAACGAACCCAGATCAATCACACCATCACGCAGCGCCCGGAAACGGTCACCAGACTGCAACGGCATATAATGGATTTTTCCGACGTCGCCAAAGACCGCCACCGCGACAGCCCGGGCTAAATCAATGTCGAACCCTTCCCAGCAATTCTTTATGGAATTACGAAATGACAACCCTTTAAAACCCAGACTAACGCCAACATTTAGCACATCGCGCTGGCGGATCATTTCAATTACCGTTTGGTTTGGCATAGCTAACCTGTTAAATAAATTGATTATTATGGTCGATTTGCACCCGATGAGGCCTCTGTTGAACATCATACGGCTTGATGCTAATTTGGCTAGATATCCCAGAAACAAAAGAGCTATGCGTGAAGAACACAAGTGAGTTAGCAGAACTGCTTCCCAGTTTGTCCGTTTTTATTCAGGTGGTTGAAAAAGGAAGCTTTTCTTCGGCAGGACGTGAGACCTCGATGGCCCCCTCGTCAGTAAGCAGGATGATCGACAGGCTGGAGAAACGCCTCAATGTGGTGTTGTTTACCCGCTCCACGCGATCGGTCACGACGACCGAGGTCGGGCTCGAGATTTACCGGCAGGCGCAGGCCGTATTATCCGCCACGCAGGCACTCTTCTCCCAGGCGGATAGTTTCAGTGATACCCCTCAGGGTGTTTTGCGTATTACCGCGCCGAATACGCTGGGTAAAATTCTGCTCACACCGTTTCTGCCCGCATTTTTACGCCGTTACCCCGAGATCAATGTCGAGCTGACATTGTCTGACAGGGTCAGTAATCTGGCGCAAGACGCTTATGACCTGGCGCTGCGGGTCACCGAAAGCCCGCCGGAAAACATGGTGGCCCGCGCCCTGATGCCGATCGATTACGTATTAGTGTGTTCCGCGGATTACGACGAAGTGCTGCCGGATTTCCCCGCCGGACTCATCAAACACAACATTTTTTTCCCTGATGAACGGCAATTTCGCGGCGCATGGCGCTTCTGGCAAAATGAAATCATGGAAAGTGTGACGCTGGTTCCAAGGCTGATGATCAATAACAGCGACGCCATGATTGACGCCATTCTGCAAGGTGTCGGCATTGCGCTGATCCCTACGTTTATCGCCAACCGGTACATCGCCAGCGGTAAACTGCGCCGCGTTTTACCTGACTGGCGCGTGGAAAACCCGCTCCCGCGCAACACCTACGCGATCACCCTGCCCAACAAACTCCTGCCGCTTAAAACGCGGGTCTTTATCGATGATTTTATGCAATGGATTAAAGCGGAAAGCCGGATTTAGGCGAGATTTGTCGCAGAAAGACAAAACGCCCGGTGGGGGATCGGGCTTACAAGCAGCGGAGGTTTGGGCGGAGTTGCGGCACTGCCCGTCACGCAGCCAATGCAGACCGCGAAACATTCATGGCTCAGCCACCTGTTTACCTGACCGCCCACTCTTCTGAACTGAGAATGACCTGTAAAAAAATAAATGCAGGTCTTTCCTGCAGGAAAGAAACTAAAAGAGGGTCAAAAATCTTATCAATAACTCGAGAAAGCCCGCATTAATTTCATAGCAACAGCTATTTAATCGAACAAAATCCGCGCACAATGTTTCGCGCGACAAGCAAACATTCCTGAATATTCTCCACAAGTTACCCTCCGCTAAAAGCAATTCCCCGTTATGTTGGCATACAAGATATGACTTCATAACTTGACTTCATAAAATCACAAAGGGAAAATGACTTCACAGAATGAAGTCATAAAATACGAAATGACAGAATCCGTTTCGGTGTTAAGGAAAAGACAAAAAAACACGCTAGACCAGATTTCTAAAACGCCGGTATCCTCGGGTATCAAATGGTCAGATATTGAATCTTTGATCAAATCGTTAGGTGGCGAAATTAAAGAAGGAAGCGGCTCCCGGGTGCGATTCCTGCTTAATGGCAGCATCGCCCGATTTCACCGCCCACATCCGTCTCCGGATACAGATAAAGGCGCGGTCGTCAGTCTGCGCGAATGGTTGGAAAGCATAGGAGTAAATCCATAATGAGCAAAACTACAACGCTCAACACAATGAACATCGGCGGCCAGCCCGCAGTTATCAGCTACGTACCTGAACTTGGTATGTTCCGGGGCAAATTTTTGGGCTTATCTGGATATTGTGATTTTGTTTCTGACAGTATTCAGGGGCTGAACAAGGAAGGTGAAATTTCCCTTCGTGAATATCTGGAAGATTGCAGTGCAACCGGTGTTGAACCCTACGCAAAACAGGAAAAAATTAAAACCTTCACCCTGCGCTATCCTGAATCCTTCGGAGACCGGCTAAATCAGGCAGCCGCTGAGAATGAAGTTTCCGTTAACGCGTTCATCGTTGAAACGCTTAACGAACGCATGAAACACGTTTAAATCTGCACAGCAAAAAGCCCGCCGCAAGCATAGTGCCAGCAGCGGGCTTTATGTTTTTCATGTTTATAAATCCTTAAACGTCCCCAACCTGAACCCACGTTCTGCAATAGCCTGTTTCAGCGATGCAGACGTCAGCACGTCCAGCTCCGCCAGTCGCGGATAACAATATTTGCTCGCCAGGATCGTGTTATCAAGAAACGAAGGGTGGCACATGATTTCGAGAGATTCGTCGCCGCGCGCGGTGGCCTGATCCAGCGTTTTCAGAAATAGCGCTTCTGAAATCGCCTCGCCGTAGAAAGTGCTGTCGAAACCTTGCGTGCTTTGCGCACCGCGCAGGACAATTTCGCCTTTCCTGATTTCATCGCGGTCGATGCGTATCGCCACGCCCTGTTCTTTCGCAAAAGCTTCCACAATCGGAAAAATCGGCGCAAGCAGATGCACGTGATGATGGCTGTCTATATGCGTAGGAAGTCGGCTAAACAGTTCCGTAAACCGCGCAAACTGGGCTTTCAGCTCCTGCTTAATTTCATCAAGCGGCAGCGTGCCCTGCTCCGCCATTTCCCAGATCCATTTTCCCAGTTCACCGTTTTCGCGCACCAGACCGGGCATCGGCGAAAGCGGTTTTCCCAGCGTCAGGACAAAATGCATTCCGACGGCCAGGCCCGGATTTTCCGCACTCAGCGCCGCAGCATGCCCGATGGTCGGCATATTCATCATCGCCGTGGTGGACGTTACGACGCCATTGGTGAACGCGTCGATAATCCCGTAGTTTTGCGCTTTGCACAGCCCGAAATCGTCGGCATTCACAATCAGTAATTTATCCATAAGCGTCCCTTTTAACGCGCCCTCCTTTTTACGGGAGGGCGGCGGATTATTTCAGCGCGGCAATGGTCTCGGCAAAGTTTGGCAGCAGCGCTTCATGGGCGAGCAACATTTCACGCGCCAGTATTTCAGCATCTTTATCAGAATGAATCAGCGGGCTGAGGTTCAGCGCCAGCAGGACATCGTTGAGTTTGCCACTCAGCGCCGCTTCGCTGGCCGCGATTTCAAAGCCTTTGATGGTGTAGATCAGGCCGAGCACTTTATCGTCAAAGTGCGTCACACGCGGATGCGGTTTCGCGCCGTCGCGGCCAATCGTGCAGGTCATTTCCACCGCCCAGTCTGCGGGAATGTTATCAATATGGCCGTTGTGCGGGAAGTTGACGTACTGCTCGGTCTGTTTGTCGTTGTAAATCGCACTGATCACTTCACAAGCCGCATCGGAGTAATACGCGCCGCCGCGCAATTCCAGCTCTTTCGGTTTGACGTTCAGCTCCGGATTTTTGTACAGGTCGAAGAGTTGTTTCTCGACTTTCTGTACCACGGTTGCGCGCGCGCCGCCCTTGTAGAATTCGCCCATTTCAATCGCCAGCATCTCTTTCTGCTTGAAGTAATACAGCAGATACGAGCATGGCAGCAGGTTCAGCGAGCGGATCAGCCCTTCGCTGAACGGTAAATCAAAGATGTTTTTCACCGAACCGGCCGTCAGGGTGCCAGAGGCGACGCCGTCGAGCAGTTCCGCAAAGCGTGATTCACCGTTAACCAGTACGTCTTTGATGAACACCATATGGTTCAGGCCAAAAAGGTCGATCGATAAATCGTCTTCGGCTGACAGCTTCAGCACGTCCTGAATGAACATTTTCATGCCAACAGGAATGTTGCAGACGCCGATGAATTTTTTGAATTGGGTGTGACGGAATACCGCTTCTGTCACCATGCCAGCCGGGTTGGTGAAGTTTATCACCCAGGCATCCGGGCAGATTTCTTCGACATCTTTGATGATGTCAAAAATCACCGGGATCGTGCGTAATCCTTTGAATAACCCGCCTGCGCCGTTGGTTTCCTGGCCCAGATAACCGTGGCTCAGCGGGATACGCTCATCCAGTTCACGCGCTTTTAATTGCCCGACGCGCAGCTGCGTGGTGACAAAATCTGCACCCGCCAG
Organism: Rahnella sp. PCH160; assembly: GCF_047784855.1. NCBI lineage: Bacteria > Pseudomonadati > Pseudomonadota > Gammaproteobacteria > Enterobacterales > Yersiniaceae > Rahnella > Rahnella sp. PCH160. The sequence goes on along the minus strand of NZ_JBLOGT010000002.1, from coordinate 559,774 downwards.
CGCTTCGCGGCGATCCAGCGTTTTGTGAATTTCAATTGGCACACCCGCGCGTTCAACCATGCGCACGCACAGATCGTAAATAATATCCTGTTTGGCTTTTCCGCCTTCAACATCGACCAGCCACAATTCGGTAACCGGCAACTCTTCGTAACGCTTAATAAAGCCTTCAAGTAATTCAGGGGTATAACTGCTTCCGCCACCAATAGTGACAACTTTCAGTTTTTTACGCATAGGAGCTCCCGTGCAACAATCATGCACTGTAAATTACAAAAACGATTAAAATAAGCCATTAAAAATAACGGGCATTTAGTTAATGCTGAATAATTTCTTCCTGTAATGATTTGGCGTAAAAGAAGTTAGCCTCTTGAAATTCTTTATAAACATACTCGGGCTGCTATAGCCGGATTCAAACGCAATATCAGTAACGGAGTAGTTTGTAATTTCCAGCTGCTTCTTCGCAAAATCAATACGAATCTCATTGATGATTTGCATCGGCGTTTTGCCGTAATGGCGCTGCGTGGCGCGGGTCAGATATTCCTGTGACTTACCGGATAACTGCACCATATTGGATAAGGCTTTGTCCCCGAAACGGGATTTATCATGCATTTTCTCAACCGCCATCATCAGCCAGCCTGGAATATCCGCCGTCACTTCAGATTCACGGTGGTGGCGCAGGCGGTTAACGATATAAAACGTCACCATCTCCAGAAATTCATTAAATTCGCCGTTACGAAAATTAAGGGACGCCGTGACGGACTCAATATAATTCAGAAATTCGGGGTTTATTTTATACACCTGCGACGCGATAAATTGTGCCGGTAACAGAGCCAGATAATGCTGTTCGAAAAATGCTTTGCTGATGCCGACATTTAATATTCTTGTCGCGCCAAATTCATAAAAGCTTTGATGATTAGAACCCAGAGGAATAAAAACGAAATCTCCGCGTTCAAGCAATACCCTTTTCCCGTTGACGTTCTGGTAATACCGCCCCGTCAGCACCACAGTAAATTCGTAGTAATCATGTTCATGCAGCCCGGAAATACTCTCTACTTTGTTGTAGATGAACATGTGGAAATTTTGACCGTCGAAGAGTTGATTTTCGCGCGCTGTCTTGATTTCCATGCTCAATACCTGTGGCTGCATCCCGGATCCCTACGTTATTTTATTTTTTCATGAAGCTCAATGAGTTCTGCAATCAGTTCACGGGCCAGCATCGATGTCATCAGGTGATCCTGTGCGTGAACCAGCACCAGGCTGACTTTGGTTTTCCCTTCACCCTGATCGTCTTCAATCAGTTTGGTCTGCACCAGATGCGCTTCGTTGAGCGCCATTTTTGACTGCGCCATCACCGCACGCGCTTGCTCGAAATCGCCCTCTTTGGCTTTTTTCAGTGCGGCGTATGCCAGGCTTCGTGCCTGCCCCGAGTTAATGATTAACCCCATCACCACTTCTTCCAGATCCTGCAACTCGGTTTCGGTATCTTCGATATGGTCTAAATCAAACATGTTTATCTCTCCTTGAAAGTCCGCTGAATGGCGGGGCTATTTTCGCCCCGCCTTCAGGTCAGATTAGAATTTCAGTGCAGCCGCAATGTCTTCTTCGCTTTCTTCTTCTTCAATAATCGCCTGTGCCTTGTTGGAAAGAATCACGAAAGGCATGTAAACCAGCGTGGCGACACCGAGGTTGAACAGGGCGACCAGCAGCGCCGCAATGCTGCCGTTACTGTTGAAGAACGCCCCCAGCCCGGTCGGCATTGTCCAGGGTGCGAGGTTGGTGACCGGAGGAATAATGCCCATGCTGTAGGCCGCCAGCGTGATGGCTGCCAGAATCGGCTGGACCAGCACGAACGGGATGAACATGACCGGGTTCATGATAATCGGCAGACCAAACAGAATCGGCTCGTTAATCTGGAAGATGCCTGACGGCAGCGCCAGTTTCGCCACCTGACGGTGATCCGCACGGCGTGACGCAATAAAGATGGCAATAATCAGGCCCAATGTTGCGCCGGAACCGCCTAACAGAATGTAGGAGTCGAGCATCGGCTTGGCCCAGAAGTGGAAGGTTTTACCCGCTTCAATCGCCGCACTCACAGAACCGTATTCGGTATAAAGCGCGATGTTTTCCAGCGCCCACGGGGTCATGATGCCGTTGTCGAGCGCGGTCAGCGCCAGAGAACCGTGCACACCAAAGAACCACAGCAGTGAGTTGAAAATCACATATGCCCAGCCCACCACGCTTCCCATTGACGCCAGAGGTTTAGAAATGGAATCCATAATAATCTGGTGGAAGTTGTGGCCATATAATCCGAGTAACCAGGAAATTACCCCGAAAATAAACAGAATAATAAAGCCCGGAATTAACGCAGAGAACGAACGCGCGACCGAAGTCGGTACACTGGCGGGCAGCGTAATCACCCAGTTCCGGCGGATAACAAATGCGAACATTTCAGCGACGACCAGCCCGATAACCATCCCCGAAATAATATTCGCGCCGCCTAACCAGTTTGCGCCAACGGCATAGGCTTCACCGACGCTATAAGGTGTGACCGTCATAAATGCGGCGACGGCTAATAAACCCGCAGAAAGTGAATCGACTTTTCGCTCTTCGGCTAACGCCATGCCGATAAAGAACGGCGCCATCAGGGACATTATTCCGAGCGTACCGTTATAAACGTTAATCCCGATGGTTTTTAAACCGGCCAGCGTTTCAATGGTTGACGGGTCTAAACGTACACCTAAGGAATAAAAGAAGGAACCGGCACCAAAGTTCAGGAATACGTTATTAATTAAAACGAACATGGCGCCAGCCAGGGTCAGCGGCATTAATTTGATGAAGCCATTTTTGATGGCATTAATGTGGGGTTGCTTACCTATTTTTACCGCAAACGGGAGAAGTATCTTTTCAAGTGAATCAATGGCTTTGCTCATTGGCATTTTCCTTTAATGCCGCCTTCCGGCGGCAAGGGTATGAAATTCGCTCTTTGACTGGAGTTCTCTTTGACTTAAAAATGCTAATCACTGCTAATTTAAAATTGACGCAAAAGTTAAAACTTACTGAGCTGCTGCTTTTTTGATCGCAGCAACCGCTGCTTTCAATACACCTAATCCATCAATTTTGCCGTAAAGGGCAGAATCGATCACTTCAACCGGCTTGCCCGGTAATACTTTTTTGATTTCTTCCAGCATGTAACCAATTTGCGGCCCGAGAAGGATCACATCCGCTGCACTGCCTTTTTCAGCGGCCAGGGTTTCGGGAAATGCTTCAATAATGACAGGCACTTCGTATTTCTCGGCCTGAACCTTCATTTTAGTCACCAGCAGAGAAGTGGACATTCCGGCGGAACAAAATAAATAAATGACTTTCTTTTCCATAATGAAAACCCTCGTATCCCATATAGAGTGCAGGTCTGACAACGGATCCTTCTTTATCTGTCATGACTTAACTTCAGCAGATAAAAAGAGTGTGTTAATTGCTTCTGCTTGAGGGAAGTATACGGCATCACTTCGGGCAGGGATAATTCCGAACTTATAGAAATTGTCTCTCCTTGACCATCGCCCATGACTCCCTTCACGTTTTGGGGAAATAATTCGCGAAAATAAATAAGGTTCCCGTTTGCAGAGGCCATGCAAACGGCTGCGGGGAAACAGAAGAATAGATTAAGAATTTTCCACGTCAATTCGATATCTGTCTGATAACAGCGTTTTAACACTTCAGGTCTACCGCCCCTCATTTTCTTGTGAGAAACTGGTAATGATTGCGCAAACATTCGTAGTTTGAACTTGCAAACCAGTGAGCAATGCTTTGAATAATATAATAAAGAATCACACAGGTCGTTCCCGTACGGCCACGCTTGAAGATGTTGCCAGAGAAGCCGGTCTTTCACCGATGACGGTCAGCCGGGCGCTGAATAACCCTAAGGTTGTGCGCCCCGCGACGATCGCCAGGGTGATGGAAGCCGTCAGCGCCACCGGATATATCCCTAATATGCTGGCCGGCGGGCTGGCGACCAGCCGCACGAAGCTGATCGCCGTGGTCGTGCCGCAGATTAACAACAACATGTTTGTCGATACCGTTCAGGCGATCAGCGATCAACTGGCGGCACGTGGCTACCATATGTTGCTGTGCATTGTCGGCTACGAGCCGGAAGCGGAAACTGAGATTGTCGCCACCCTGCTCTCGCGCCGTCCGGACGGTATCGTTCTGACCGGTATTCATCACTCCTCAGACCTGAAAAGAATCATCCTCAACGCCAATATTCCGGTGGTGGAAATCTGGGATTTAACCCCGACGCCGATTGATATGCTGATCGGCTTCTCACACGAAAAAGTGGGCAATGCGATTGGCGAATACTTCCTTGAGAAAGGCTTCACGCGTTTTGGTTTTATCTGTGCTTCGGACAGACGCGCCGTGGTGCGCAAGAATGGCGCGATCTCCGTATTGCGTTCACAACCCGGCACAGAAATCCGCGAAATGATGGTGTCACTGCCTGCCAATATGGAAGTCGGACGCGCCGCGCTGAAAGAGATGCTCTCCGGTGGTGAACGTTTCGATGCGATCATTTGCAGTTCCGATACGCTGGCGCAGGGCGTAATCATGGAAGCGGAAGCACAAGGGCTGCGCGTGCCCGACGATTTCTCGGTGATGGGTTTTGCCGATTTGAATTTCGCGGCCCATAACCGGCCGTCGATCACGACAGTCAGCGTAGAGAAATGGGATCTTGGGATCAAAGCGGCCAGTATGCTGGCGGACAGAATTGAAGGGATTGTGGTTGAGGAACCGATTTTGGATACAGGGTACAGGTTGGTGATCAGGGAATCAGCCTGATTGTTTTTGGGCTCGCCGCCCGAACAGCTTTGAAGCAGCAGCTTGGCGTAAGTTTCGGTTTTTCAATTGCGGTTATCACTTCGGCCAAGACCTTGGGTTGCCACCCAAACTGGCCTTAAGAGGCGCCTATCGCCGCGCCTCTTAAGAATCTCCGGCTCTTTAACTGCGCGCTATCGCTCGCTGACTATGTTTCAGGTGCCGTAGCTATTGCCGCGAAAACTTGCCGCTGCGCGGTACCTTCATTTCGGTCTTCGAGACTAAGGTCTCGAAACACTCATTCAGCAAGTTTTCTGAAAGCGGCTGGAGGCATTTTTAATTCAAAATCAAAACCACCCTACATCATTCTTCCGAATTACATAGCCATTGGCCGCTTTCAAAACGACGTGGAGTGAGCGGTGAGAAACGGCGAGAGTCTTTTCCGAGCTGGTTCGAACCCGAAACGAGAGGACCGCGCAGCGGCGGCGTTTGCGGCAATAAGAGGAGTTTCTGAAACATAGCCAGCAAGCGATAGCGCGCAGTTAAAGAGCCGGAGATTCTTAAGAGGCGCGGCGATAGGCGCCTCTTAAGGCCAGTTTGGGTGGCAACCCAAGGTCTTGGCCTGAGCGATCACTGCAATTGAAAAACCGAAACTTACACAAATCTGTGTGAAGCCCTTGAAGCCAGTTTGGGTGGCAACCCAAGGTCTTGGCATTGACCTTAAATATAAACATTAAATTTATTCCATTTTCTAAATGTTAAAAATGTTAGGTAACATTTATATCAACAAATAACATGAACTTTCCTTCCGAAATTATATTAATCTAAATTTAACCGGAATTTACCGGCGTTATTCTTTGATAAGAAATGCTAAATCCCCGCAACTTCACATCCAAATTAAACAATCATAACTCAATGTTATATATGAAATTTAAACTCACCACTGACATCTGAAAAACATAATAAACATCTCTTCCTCACATTCATTGTGGAAATTAGTCATTTATTTTAAATGTAGCGGTGATATTATAAATTTGTACCCAAAATAATAACAATTAACCCAAACTTAACATCAGGCATGTGAGAGTCGTCATCCTATGCTCCTTCAAAAGAAAACTACCCGTCGCAAGTTTTTACTTGGGTCGCTGATGGCATTGCCTGTCGGCACCATCATGATGAAAGGGTTGTCCGCGGCGCAGGCTGCTGAAATGGCTGCCCCGGATTTACTCGATTATAAACCCGTGTTTTTCAGCGCGGATGAGTGGCAGTTTATTATGGCCGCCGCTGACCGTCTGATCCCCGCAGGAGGCAAAGGGAAAGCGCCCGGCGCGCTTGAAACCAATGTGCCGATTTTTATCGATCAGCAAATGCACGGCGATTTCGGCGAAGAAATCTATATGCAGGGGCCGTTTAACGTTCACGCGCCCGCGACTATGGGGTATCAGATCCCCTTCCGTCCTCAGCAAATCTACAAAACCGGTATTCGCCTGGCGAACAGCTGGTGTCAGCAAAATCATCAGAAAGACTTCCATGCGCTCTCGGATCAGGACAAAGACAACGCCCTGACGCAGCTTCAGAAAAACGGCATCCGTTTTGCCGATATGGGCGAAGAGAATCTGGTCGCGTCGCAATTCTTCGGCGAACTGCTTTCCGATACCAAACATGGCTATCTGGCAGACCCGATTTATGGCGGCAACAAAGGCATGAAAGCGTGGATTGCCATCGGATTCCCCGGTGCGCGCGCCAGCTTTACGGAGTGGGTGAAGCAACACAACGTCCCTTATCCGCTGGGGCCGGTGAGTCTGCAAGGTGCCCGCGCCTGAGCGCCGGAGCCTATTTCCGTTTTCTGATGACTGACAGGATTAAAGATGGCACAAGTAATTAAACCAGAAGTCGACGTTGTCGTCGTCGGCCTCGGCTGGGCGGGCTCGCTGATGAGCATCGAGCTGGCAATGGCCGGTCTGACCGTGCGCGCACTTGAACGCGGCGGCGATCGCGGGTACGAAGAATTTGCTTACCCGAAACCGGCGGATGAATACGCCTACGCCGTACGCAACAAAGTGATGGCGACGCCCGCCGAAGCGGCGGTGACCGTGCGTTACAACATGAGCGAAACCGCGCTGCCGACCCGTAAATGGGGTGCATTTGCGCCGGGCACGGGCGTTGGCGGTTCCGGTCTGCACTGGACGGCCGTTCTTATCCGCCCTACGCCGACCGATTTGAAGCTCAAAACGTATGCCGATGAGGCGTACAAACCGGGCATTTTGCAGGAAGACATGCGGATCATGGATTTCCCGTTCACCTGGGATGAAATCGAGCCGTATTACACCAAGTTTGAGCACATCTGCGGGCAGTCGGGCAAAACCGGCAACCTGCGCGGCCAGATTATGGAAGGCGGCGACCCGTTTGAAGGGCCACGCTCCGAGCCGTATCCGCTGCCTGCGCTGGAAGATACGCTCAACAGCAGCATGTTTGCCGAAGTGGCGAAAAAGATGGGGTATCACCCGTTCCCGAACCCGTCTGCCTGTGTGTCCCGCGCCTGGACCAACCCGTACGGTAACCAGATCGCGCCGTGCAACTACTGCGGTTATTGCAGTAAATATCCGTGCCTGAACTACTCGAAAGCCTCGCCGCAGACGGCGGTCATGGACGCCCTGAAACGCATGGACAACTTCTCTTATGAAGTCCACGCCAACGTGCTGAAAGTCGAATTGCATGACGACAAGAAAACCGCCAAAGGCGTGATCTACAGGGATGCGCAGGGCAACGAGTGCTTCCAGCCGGCGAAAATCGTGGTGCTGAGCAGCTTCCAGTTCTGTAACGTCCGCCTGATGCTGCTTTCCGGGATCGGCAAACCTTACAACCCGATCACCGAAGAAGGCGTGATTGGCCGTAACTACGCGTTCCTGAGCAACGGCGGCTCAACGTTGTTCTTCAAAGATAAAAACTTCAATCCGTTCGCCACCGCAGGCGCAACAGGCCAGATGATCAACGATATCTCTCCGGGCAATTTCGATGGCCCTGCTCTGGGCTTTATCGGCGGCGCGAAAATCCACAGTTCTCAGGCCACCGGCACGCCAATCAGCACGTCTTTGCCAAAAGGCACACCGGCGTGGGGCACTGGCTGGAAAGAAGGCATGGAAGAGTGGTACGGCCATTCGATGAAAATCAGCATCACCACCACCTGCCAGTCATATCGCGATATTTATCTGGATCTCGATCCGAACTACAAAGATGAATATGGCTATCCGCTGCTGCGTATGACCTTCGACTGGAAACAGAACGAACTCAAACTTCAGCAATACCTGAAAGGGATCGTGGGCAATATCACCAAAGAGCTGAACCCGGACAGCTACAGCGAAAGCTTCCTGCCGATGGACGCACACTTTGACCTGACCAAATACGTTTCGACGCACAACGTCGGCGGCGCGGTCATGGGCGATAACCCGAAAACCTCCGCGCTGAACAAGTTCCTGCAAAGCTGGGATGTGCATAACGTCTTTGTGCCGGGCGGTAATGCCTTCCCGCAGAACTTCCAGGCGAACCCGACGGACACCATCGGGGCCATCACGCTGATGGCCGCACAGGCGATTAAAGATCAGTATCTGAAAAACCCAGGTCCACTGGTTCAGGCATAAGCGGAGATGAACAGGATGAAACTTAAACGTTTATTTATCGCGAACGCCCTACTGCTGGGCGCCGGGCTGATGGCAAATGCGCAGGCTGATGACGCTAACAACGCGCAGCTCATCAAACAGGGCGAGTACGTCGCGCGTCTGGGTGACTGCGGCGCGTGCCATACGGTGGCGGGTAAACCGGCGTTTTCCGGCGGACTGGCGATTAACTCGAATCTGGGTACCATTTATTCGACGAATATTACGCCGGATAAAGATCACGGAATCGGCAGTTATACGCAAGCGCAATTCTCAGACGCCGTGCGTAAAGGCGTGCTGCCGGACGGCACCCGTTTGTACCCGGCGATGCCGTATCCGGATTACGCCAAAATCAACGATGAAGATATGCACGCGCTTTACGTTTACTTCATGCAGGGCGTGAAACCGAGTGCTGAACAGCCGCCGGAAACAGATCTGAGTTTCCCGTTCAGCCAGCGCTGGGGGATGCGTTTCTGGAACTGGGCGTTCGCGTCCGATAAACCGTTCCAGCCGATTGGCGGCGCATCTGCCGAAGTGAACCGTGGCGCGTATCTGGTGGAAAGCCTCGGGCACTGCGGCAGTTGCCACACGCCGCGCGGTCTGGGGATGAACGAGAAGGCGCTGGACAGTAGCGACGCTGATTTCCTCGCGGGCGGCAGTCTGAATAACTGGGATGTTCCGTCGCTGCGCGGCGTGGCGCACTGGGATCAGCAGGAAATCGTTGATTATCTGGGCAAAGGACGCAACAACAAAGCGGCCGTGGGCGGTGAAATGACGTCGGTGGTGGAGAACAGCACCGCGCACATGACCGATGAAGATCTGAAAGCCATTGCCGCGTACATCAAATTCCTGGGCGGCAATCCGCCGGTTCCGGCACCGGACACGCAGAAAGCCAGCGCGACCGAAGCCAAACTGACGGCGGCGAAGAACCTCAGCGAAGGCGAGCGTTTGTATCTGGATAATTGCAGCGCCTGCCACTTTGTCACCGGCAAAGGCGCGCCGGGCGTGTTCCCGCAGTTGGATCAGGCAACGATTGTGAATGCGAAAGATCCGACCGGTCTGATCCACACGATCCTCGCCGGTGCTCAGCAACCGTCAACCGCACGCGCACCGTCAACGCTGGCGATGCCGGGCTTTGCGGGCCGTCTGACCGATGAAGAAGCGGCGCAGTTGTCGACCTTTATCCGTCAGGGCTGGAGCAATAACGCACCCGCGGTGACAGCGAAAGACGTCAGTGAAGTCAGAAAAACGCTGACGCACTGATTTCGTTGCCAGCCCAATATCGTGTTTCAAATCAAAACGGCTTTCCTGCGGGAAGGCCGTTTTTTCGTCTGTACGCCAGCAATCAGCCCGCCGCTGTTTCATGCAGATGTCGCCACAGGATTTTGCCCTGCCCGTCCACGCGGAATACCACCGTCGAATAACGTAATGTCGCCGCCTGCCCCTGCAATTGCTGACGTTCCTGATACGTTACCACGGCGGATAATTCACTTTCCGCCATCACGACCGGCTGCTCAACCTGAATCTCCAGCCCCGATTTCGCTCCGTGCTGCGCGGTGAAAAATGTGCGTAACGCCGCGCAATCCAGCCGGTGTCCGGTGAGTGTCACCATCGAATATTCCGCGCTAAACCGCGCCAGCAATTCATCACAAATCGCCTGCGGTGAATCTGCATCACCCAGCCATTGCCGGATAAGTTCATGTGCATCAAACACTTCTTTCACAAAACGGTTCATCTTTTCTCCTGTCGTTTTCATTCCTGCACCACCGCCCCGCGCGGTAATCTCAGGCAAAATATCACCGGAACCAGCACGCTCACCGCCGCCAGCCCGAAGCTCACTTCGTAGGCATATTGCGGCAGATGCGCCTGCAACAGATTAAGCAGGACGCTGATCACCGTCACGCCAAGACAAAAACTCAGCTGGCGGTTGATGTTCCACAATGCACTGGCGTCGGCCAGCTGCGGCGCGGCGATGTGTAAAAATGCGCAGCTCTGCGCCGTACTGCTGCACAAACTGCTGCCGAACCCCATCAGCGTGAACGCCGCCACCGCCAGCCACGCCTGCGGATAAACGGTCATGCACGCCAGCAGCGCAATACCGCCGCCCTGAACCAGACAGCCGGGGATAAACAACGCGCGCGGGCCGGTGCGGTTAAACACTTTGCCGGTTAGCCCGATGGCCGCAAACGACGCCACCGACCACGGCACCATCAGGCCGCCCGCCTGCGCGGCAGAAAACTGCATTTCATCCTGCAGAAACAGCATCGCAATCAGGCTCACGCCGGTAAAAATACCGGGGATGCACTGGTAAATTATCATCGCGGTGCGCAGCAGCGGTTCCCTGACCAGTGACAAATCCAGCAGCGGATTGTGTCGCCTGCGCGCATCACGCACGAAAGCGTAAAGACACGCCGCGCCTGCCAGCAATAACGCGCTGCCTGCGGGCAATCCGCTGCGTTCTCCCAGATGTGTCAGGCCGGATAAAATCAGCGCCAGCCCGAGACTGGCCAGCAAAAAACCGCGCAGGTCAAAGCGCACCGCAGGTTCAGCCGGAACCTCGCGCAACCAGCACAACGCCAGAACCCAGGCGAGCAGCGCCAGCGGCAAACTGGCAACAAAAACCCAGCGCCAGTTCAGGTGATCCACGATGATGCCGCCCGCTACCGGCGACAGCGCCGGTGCCAGCAGGCCAACCAGCATGATCACCGCAGAGAGCCGTGCGCGTTCGTGACTGCGATAAAGTGCGTAGGCCAGCGTTTGCCCGACGGGGATCAGCAAACCGCCTCCCAGCCCCTGCACAATCCGCCAGACCGTCAGCGTCGTCAGGCTTTCGGCACCCGCCGCGCCGAGCGACGCCAGCATAAACATCGCCAGAGAAACGGTGAATACGCGACGTGCACCCAGCCGCGAAGCCAGCCAGCGGCTGGGCGGGATCACCAGCGTCAGCCCGAGGATATACCCGGAACTGACCCAGGCCAGCGCACTGACCGGCGCGTCAAAATGCCGGGCGATGCCGGGATACGCCACATTGGCGATAAACATGTTGATCAGATCAACGAAAAATCCCAGCAGATACACAATGGCCACACGCGTGCGGTACTGCATTTGATTCTCTCCTTCACCCTGAATGGCGGGCAATGTAACGGAGAAATGGCGGCTGATATACGGGCGCATAACCGTTACACTGTCAAAATAATTTTGACAATAAAAGGCTTCGGCATGCTGAATTTACAACGTCTGGAGATTTTCGTGGCCGTGGTGACGGCGGGCAGTTTCACCGGCGCGGCGGCAACCCTCGGGCTGACCAAAGCGGTGGTGAGTTTTAACGTTAAGCAGCTCGAAACTGAAACCGGCGTCGCGCTGCTTACCCGTAGCACGCGACGTCTGGCGCTGACCGATTCCGGCGAGCGCTTTTATGAACGTTGCCGGATCTTATTGCAGGACGCGGAATCCGTGCTCGATGATGTGCGGCGCGATCACGGCGGGCTGAGCGGTCAGTTGCGGATCACCAGTACGCCGGAATACGGCGCGCGCGTGGTGGTTCCGGCGCTGGCAGCGTTTGCGGCACTGCATCCGCAATTACGCATTCAGCATGTTGCGTCTTCACATCACGATGACCTGATTTCAGGCCGGTTCGATCTGGCGATACGCCTCGGACAACTGGCAGATTCCAGCCATCATGCCGCCGCGCTGGGCAGTTTTGACATATTGCCGGTGGCATCTCCGGCGTTTTTACGTGAACACGGCGACATCGGAAATCTGCAACAGCTCGCACAGACAAAATGGATTGCCCACAGTCGCCTGCCGTTGCCGGTGAGCTGGCCTGTGATTTCCACGCAGGGCGGACAAACGCCGTTTCGCGTTACCACGCCGCCAGTCGTGACCGCCGATAACGCGTCATCGCTGCTGGCGTTCGCCCTGCACGGTGCCGGTGTCGCGCTGCTGCCGGACTGGCTGGTCCAGCCGGAAATCGACACGGGCCGCCTATGTCATTTGCTGCCCGATCATCGTTTTCCGCCCCAGGGGATTTTTGCGCTCTACCCCAACACCCGCCACGTTCCCGAGAAAGTGCGGCGGTTTATTGATTTCCTGAAGGGTCAGATAAATCCAGAATAAGTGAAAGAAATCTCTGATAATTTCCCCGCAGGATTAACTTACATTCTGTTCAGGATTAGAATCCGCTTCCGCCGTAAACCGGTTGCTTTTGTTCACTTTCAGACCGGTTCGGAATAGCATTCCCGCAGGGAAGGATGGATCCTTAATGGTTAAAAAAAGTGCATTACTTATTATGTTGTTTCCCATGTTCGCCCTGGCGAATCATTCACATACCCGTGAAGTCACCGTGGCACAGGCCAAAACACTGCGCGACGATGCACGGGTGATGCTGACAGGAAAAATCATCAGCTACGCCGGAGACGACGACCGCTACTGGTTCCAGGACAGTACGGGCAAAATCCGCATCGACGTGGACGATGATGACGACGACGATGAACGGCGGTTGATCGGCAAAACCGTGCATATTATCGGTGATGTGGATAAAGATGATGGCCGCGTAGAAATTGATGTTGACCACGTGGTGGTCGGTAACTAATTTCACCTCTCCATCTGTAACCCGCGTATTACCATGACCTTGTTGTTGGGAGATAACAAGGTCACTTTGGTAGAGTTCCGTTGTGCAGATTATGGTAATTTTCCAGCATCAATATGGCGTGACGCTATTATCGTTTGTTGTCATCAACTCGATAAGTTTCGGATGGACATACAGTTTTTCCCGCCCGACAGAAATCTCGTATAAAACACCGATATCGCAAAGCTGTTTAAGATAAACAGAGGCTGTCTGGCGTCGCGCTATGCCCAACTCAATCAGGTTTGAAATACGACAATAAGGCTGCTCAAAAATAATTTTCACCAGCTCATAGCTGTAAATTTTTGGCAGTGATTCCCGGATATATCCGGTGGTTATCTCAATGAGAATGCGGACAGCGGCGATTTTATCTGTCGTCCATTTAGCAGTTTGTTCAACCGCTGCGAGCATGAATAATATCCACGCCTCCCATTCACCCGATGCTGTCACACCACGAAGTAGCTGATAGTAGTCGTTTTTATTTGCGACAATATACCGACTCAGATACAAAATCGGTAACGTCAGCAGATCATTCTCCAGCAGGAACAAGATATTTAGAATGCGCCCTGTACGGCCATTACCATCTGAAAACGGGTGGATAGCTTCAAACTGGTAATGTGAAATTGCCATTTTCACCAGAGGATCCAATTCGTCTTCTGTATGAATAAATTTTTCCCAATTACTCAGCAAATCACGTATGACATTTTCGCCAGCCGGAGGCGTGTAAACTACGCGTCGGTCATGACTTGTCAGGGCAATTCCCGTAACCTTGCGGATATCCATTTCGCTATTTTTCAATGTGCTACAAATCCCAATCGCGGTTGATATGCACAATGGCTTTTTTTTCAGATACTTGAAACCATCATGCAGGGCTTTCCGATAACGTAACGCTTCTTTCGTCGCATGGTCTGCCTGACTATCTTCCTGAGAAAACTGAAATAAACGATCGGTCGTCGTGACGATATTTTCGATTTCTGAAGAGTCTTTCGCTTCGAGCAAAGGGATCAGATTTATCAATATTCCCTGATTGGGTAATAAATTACCCGCCTGCTTCAATTCAGCCAGAGCGGCACGGGCTCTGATACATGCCTTTAATACAGGCACAGTTTCCACCTGGATATTTTCAGGCGGCAGAAGAGGAAGTTGGTTGAAAGGCTTTGCAGGATCCCATGACATAAGTTCATTTATCTCGTTTTTATCGACACGTTTTCAGGATATGTCGATACGATAAATACTTTTTGATGATATGTCGATAAATTACGATTTTATAAACATATTACTGCATTATGTCGATGGCATAAACACATTCTCTTTTGTTTTAAAGACCGTTTATTCTTTACAAACAGTGGCAGAGTTCTCCGCTCAGGCTAAGATTGATTTCAGCTAACGGGAGGAAAACGTTCACTATGCTCATCGAAACATCGCGGTTATTGCTCCGGCCTGTTGAGGTCAATGATGTCCATTCCCTTTTCGCCCTCTACGGCGACCCGCAGACTAATCAGTTCAACCCGCGCGGCCCCTATCCTGACCTCGAATTTGCCCGTGAAAAGCTACGCGGCTGGCTGCATGAATGGCCGGATTTGGGCTTCGGGCACTGGGCGATTACGCTGAATACGCACCCGGACAACATTATCGGGTTTGGAGGGCTGAGTGTCCGCGAAGGTTACGAAAATCACCGGGTGTTTCTCGGCTACCGCTTCGCAACTTCCGCGTGGGGTAAAGGGCTGGCGACCGAATTTGCCAGCGCGGCGCTGAATTCCGGCTTTGAGCATTTTGGCATTCCGCAAATCTCCGCGACGGTGCGTGAAAACCATCTGGCGTCACAGCGTGTCCTGGAAAAAATCGGTATGCAAAAAGTGGGTTTTCAGGGCGATCCGGTTCACGGTGTTGGCAGTTATATTTACCGGCAAACCGATCATCGCGGACATTAACGGCGTGACAACATCTCACAAAACCGTCGGGGCTGCCATCTCGAGGTACGCCATGACGGCGTTGCCGGGTTCTGCGACACGGCTGATGATCACCAGATTGGCCATCATTTCCGGCGCATCCAGACGGCGATAGAGCAGACCGGGAATATTGACCTGCTGAACCGGCGCGGGGATCAGTGCCAGCCCAAGTCCGGCGGCGGCAATCGCCAGTACGCTCAGGGTGCTGGCGGAACGGTGCGCGACACGAAACTTATCCCCGAGCCTTTGCGCAAACATGAGGTAAACATGCTCGTGGCTATCGTGCGCGTCGTACAAAATCAGCGGCTGCTCTGCGAGCATTTCAAGGGTAATACAGGCATGAACAGCTAACGGATGATCGTCCGTCAGCGCCACCATAATTTCCCAGCTTCCGGCCTTTTGCACCCTGATGGCGGCTGCGGATGTCGTGCTGTTATCCGGCGTGTAGCCAATATCCAGCTGTCCGGCGAGGATCGCTTCCACCTGTTTTTGCGGCGCGACTTCCTGAATCACAATTTCCGCGTTGGGATACATTTTATGGAAACGCCGTAAATCACGGGTCATTTTACCGCTGAAAATAGCATTGCCCGCGAAACCGACCCTGACGCGGCCGGTTTCCCCGCGCAGGGATCGCTCAACGGCCAGTCGCGTATGTTCCACCTGGTCCAGCGTGCGCTGCGCTTCTGCCTGCAGGAGGATTCCCGCTTCCGTCAGTTCTACGTGGCGGCTGGTCCGGATAAACAAAGCGCCGCCCAGTTCGGCTTCCAGCGCTTTGATTTGCATACTTAACGCGGGCTGAACGATGTTGAGCCGTTCAGCGGCACGCCCGAAATGCTTTTCTTCAGCGACAGCCAAAAAGTAGCGCAGATGACGCAAATCCATACTCACCCCACCAATCATTAAAAATGATTATTCAGTCAAATCTATATATTTGAGTTTAACGTCTTCCCCGACCAAACTGAACACCGTCAACTAACCGGAGTCACCGAAATGCAAAATCAACTTGAAGACCGCCAGCAACTTAATGACCTGATGAATGGCTGGATGCACCGTGATCTGGGGGAATGGGATCAGCTGCGCAATTTATTCCACCCGGACGGCACGATTGAAATCACCTGGTTTGAAGGGCTGGCGAGCGATTTTATTGATGGCTCAATGCGTATGGGCGCGTCGGATTTGCGCACCAAACACCTGATTGGCTCCCCTGTCGTCACCTTTAACGCCAGCGGGGACAAAGCGGTCCTGGAAACCAACGCGATGATCATTGGCGAGAACGTCAAACTCAATCTGGGCTGTGAATGTCATAACCGTTTTTACGATCTGGCCGAAAAGCGCGACGGCGTCTGGAAACTGTTCCACCGCCAGAGTGTGTACGACATGGGCACGTTTACCTTCCCGCTGGGTCCGGTGGAAATAGACCAGAGCGTCGTGACGAAGTATCCGCGCGAATATGCAGCACTGGCTTATATGCTGGAAAAAAGTGGCTTTCCGCTGAGCCGCGTATTTGCCACGCGTGGCAGCGAACTGGAACACAAAATGAAAGCCAGTGCGAAGGTCTGGCTGGCGGTTTAAATGTTGGGCGATAAAGCTGCTTATTAAGGGTAATGGTGTGGGCGTCATTTTGGGGGATAATGGCGGATAGCCGATACACTATTAGAGGAAACAGGGATGACTCAACCCTAGCGCACGAAGATTATTACACCGAAAAATACGGCCTGACCCGCACCCACTCTGAAATCATCAACGCCGTAAAGCACGTCCAGCCGGGCAAAGCGCTGGATTTAGGCTGCGGCAGCGGGCGTAACTCGCTTTATCTTAACCTGAAGGGTTTTGACGTCACCGGTTGGGATCACAACGCGCTGAGCGTCGCGAAAGTGAATGAAATCATCACCGCAGAATCACTGCAAAACATCTCGATCGGTGAAGCAGATCTTAATTCGCACCGTTTCAGCGGCGAATACGATTTTATTTTCTCCACCGTGGTGATGATGTTTCTGGAACGCGACAGCATTCCGCACATCATCGAAGACATGCATGCGGCGACAAAACCCGGCGGCTACAACCTGATTGTCGCGGCGATGGACAGCCCGGATTATCCGTGCCCGCTGCCTTTCCCGTTTACCTTCAAACCGGAAGAACTGTGTAATTATTATGCTGGCTGGGAAATCGTGAAATACAACGAAGATGTCGGTGAACTGCATAAGCGCGACGAAAACGGCAACCGCCATAAACTGCGTTTTGCGACGTTGCTGGCGAAAAAGCGTTAATTAAGCATCAAAATGTGTATGACCAAAACAGGGCCGACAGAAAAATCTGAGGCCCTTTTTTTTCGGTTAATTCCCCGTGATTTAGAACTTTCTTTATCTTGTTTCACTCACCCGACAGCGCTAACAATCTTGCCAGAATATTGAAGTGTGTGTGATAATACGCCGCGTCATTTCAGACAAAAACCACGCAAAATCAAATTATTAGGGGTTTGGCAGCTATTGGGCGATGCGTAATGAGGCATCCGGACATGGCTTCTTTCTATCGTTTACTGCCGCAGCGGCAACATTCAGAGACATCTATGAACTGGGACGTAATGAAGTGGTTGATTGGTATTTATCTGGGCTGTTTTTTAGGTCTTCTCAAAATGGCCTATTCAGATCCCAAGTTCTACCTTGATTATATTGATAAAAAATTCTCGTACGTCTGTTACACCTGTTTCATTGTCTGCGGCGCGCTGTGGGCAGGGCTCTTTTTGTCCCGGGGTTATGTCATGGACAACATTGATTTAATTTCTGAACAACAGACATTGATAGATAAAGAATATAATTACGTCACTTCTTATCTGCTTTCCATGATCATCGGATCAGGAATTTCGTTTGCGGCCAGCATTCTGTTCATCGACATTGCCCGCAAAAAGATCGCAACGTCCGGCGAGGCGTAACGGTCTCACGCCTGCTTCGGGAATAGATTCAATAATATGAGCTATCATTAGGGTTTAACTGATGAGGGCTCATACATGACTTCAGTTGCCAGTCTGACCGGCGGGATAATATTCATACTCATCGGGATTGTGATGATCTGGATACTGTTCCGAAACCACCGAAGCAAGACCAACAGCAAGTTGCTGACTCCCGGCAACTGCTTACTCGCAGCCCTGACGGTCGTCTCGTTCATTATCGCCATCATTTTCCTGAGCAGTTCATCGTAGGCTCCGCTTCAGAAATGCAGAAGGCCGCCCGATGGCGGCCTACTCATTAATTTTTATCCCACCCGGCACTTTCATTGGCTTATCTCTTAATTGGGCCAATATTTTTAGATGCTGGTTGCCGGGTGAACGCTACAAAAAGCCAAAATGAGCGTATGAATATCCCTATTCAACTGGACAGCCCGTTTGCAGTATCAGAGACCTTATCAGGTCTGATGTGCCAACGTGGCCTCTATAGTGTGATATTAATGTTATTAGCTGATAATAATATCTTAGCTAAAACAATTCGTTAACAATACTTTTTGTCCATTCGTATGTGTAATGATTGTTATCAAAGAACATGGGTATATTGTCGTCGTTTAATAAAATACACTTATCATTTTTGCAGCCGTAATTATAGATGTCAATAAAATCAACTGATGGTAGTTCTTTCTTCATTTTATTATAAAAATCACGACTAGATTTCTCTGGAATTATTTCACTAATATTTTTCGAATTCATGATTAGCATCGGAAGTGCAGCAGGAAAGTTCTTTGTTTGGCTAATGAATTTAACGCTAGGAATTTTTTCTTTGAGTAACTCGTTTGTTTCTTTTATTCCGGGAATGACATCATTAGTTAGAGCAAAAGCACTCCAGTTAGCACCCACTATAACGATGTCGATTTGCTTTTCCTTTATAATTTGGTTAAATACCATTTTAAATAAAGTTTGACAAGTTCCGTCGCCCTTCACATTAATGATAGGCGGGCATCCAGATGCGGTAGCTTGAATTATATTGTAATTCCAGTACTTCTCTCTGATGGCTTTAGAAAACTCCGCAACATGGCTATCGCCAAATAATAAAATTGTTTTTTTGTGTTTTTCTGTATTAGTACAAAAACTATAGTCATAATCATCAATGGAAGGGTTTTTGCTGCTCAAAAAACAACTTTTAGCCGGATTTTTTATGCTTCCGTTAAATTGAGGTTTAATATTGTACTTGCTATATGAGTCCAACAAAAGATCATTTTTACCCATCCATTTTTCATGTATGTATAAATATTTACCCAATACCGGGCTTAAAATAGCTATTAGAGCTAAACTGGCGATAGTTATCGCAGGGATGCGCCTATTATTCTCGACAAACCTATATGATAAATATCCAAGAATGATCGAAAGAACTAAGAATATTAAAACTAAAATATTATTACTTTCTAAATTCTGAGTAACTAAAATTGATGCTAGTGGCCAATGATATAAATATATTGAATATGACCACTTCCCTATCCCTGAAAAAATGGATTTTTAAGGGCAACACATTCGTTATCAACTTTTAATATTAAAATAATGAACGTAAGTAGGGTTGGTATAGTTGCCTTTGCATCAGGCCATGAAGAAGGCGAATCTCCAAAAATGACAAATGCCAAAATCCCACAAATGCAGGTAACTTCGACTAATTTTTTAGTCTTAGGTTTTAATTTTACTACATCGCCAATTGATGATGCGTAAGCCCCTGCCAGTAATTCCCATGCTCGGAATGGAAGATTATAGAATGTCACAGTTTGATTAATGTTTACCATCACCAAACAAAAAATCAAAGACAGCCCAGCAATAAACGCTATTGCCAAACTTTCATCAAATTTTAATTTCCGTATAGCCAATAGAACTAATGGAAAAATCAGATAATATTGGAACTCCAAACCCAATGACCAAGTATGAAGAAAAATATAACTGTCTGCTGTTTGTGAAAAATAGCTAGAAAGTGCATTTGTAAAAAATAAATTTGACGTGAAAGTAGCTGCGGAAAGAACCTGGTTTCTGATACTATTTAGAAGGGATAACGGACTTAGGATGGTTGAAACTATGGAGAATATAAACAAGCACACTGCTAACGCCGGAAATATACGAGAGAACTGTCTCTTATAGAATATTATTATATTCTCTCGATTAAGCGTATTTTTAGAAAGCATGTGATGCATGAGATATCCAGATATCACAAAAAAAATATCGACACCGGAGTATCCACCAGAGGTATAAGGCATTTTAAAATGGAATAAAACAACTGATATTACAGCCAGAAATCTAAGTGCATTTATATCGAGTCTAAACATTAACATCGTTTCCAATTTGTGTTTTATTTGTCATGGTTATATCTAATAGCTAAAACCCAAAATTCCTTCTTGTTATATATTAACATATTGCAATGAGACTTGTCACTGTGCCAAAAGTTGTTTAGAATTAGTTAAGATTAAATCTTTTGTTTGTAATTAGAACTTGGCAGTTAATATATAAATGGAACGGCACTAAACTACTATATGTGTATTTTGAAAAATGATGCGGAAAGCCCATATGTTTAAGCAAATTTTAAAACTGGAGCAACTCCTACTTTCATTGCCAGTCAGATGGGGCACACAAATGCGCAGATGGTATTCAGTGTTTATGGAAATTGGATGGCTGAGCAAAATGGTGACCAGATTGCCGTCCTTAATCAGAATTTCGACTTCAATGCCCCACAGATGCCCGATAAGAAACTGGCCGGAATAGTTTAGTTAACTATTACAGCCAGTTACCTCATTCTCAGTGTTTTATCATCACATGCCTGATCGCGGTGTAATCCTCCAGTCCGTACATCGACATGTCTTTGCCGTAGCCGGATTGTTTCTGCCCGCCGTGTGGCATTTCGCTGACCAGCATGAAGTGCGTATTCACCCAGGTGCAGCCGTATTGCAGGCGGGCACTGAGGCGGTGCGCACGGCCGATGTTTTGCGTCCAGACTGACGAGGCCAGCCCGTAGTTTGACTCGTTTGCCCAGTCGAGAACCTGTTCTTCGGTATCGAATTGCGTCACGCTGACGACGGGGCCGAACACTTCGCGCTGAACGATTTCATCTTCCTGCCGTGCGCCCGCCAGCACCGTTGGCTGGAAATAATACCCTTCGCCCGAGACGCGTTCGCCGCCAGTCACGACCTCAATATGCGGCACCTGTTTTGCGCGCTGAACAAAACCTTCGACGCGTTCGAGATGCGCCGCAGAAACCAGCGGGCCCATTTCACTGCTTTCATCAGTGCCTAATTTCAGGGTGGAAACCGCTTCTCCGAGCGCGGCAACCAGCCGGGCATAAACGCCTTTCTGCACGTAGAGGCGGCAGGCGGCGGTACAGTCTTGTCCGGCGTTGTAGAAACCAAACGTCCGCACGCCTTCAACCACCTGATCGATATCCGCGTCATCAAAAACAATCACCGGCGCTTTGCCGCCGAGTTCCATGTGTGTACGTTTGATGCCGCTGGTGGCCTGCGCAACAATCTTTTCGCCCGTCGCGACCGAACCGGTCAGGGAGATCATGCGCACTTTATCGTGATGCGTCAGCGCGTTACCCACCGTCTGGCCGTCGCCAAACAGCACGTTCAGCACGCCAGCCGGGAAAATATCCTGCGCCAGTTCGCCCAGCTTCAGCGCCGTCAGTGGCGTGATTTCGGAAGGTTTGATCACCACACAGTTTCCCGCCGCCAGTGCCGGCGCGATTTTCCACGCCGCCATCATCAGCGGATAGTTCCACGGCGCGATAGACGCCACCACGCCCAGCGGGTCACGGCGAATCATCGACGTATGCCCGGCCAGATATTCCCCGCTGGCTAAACCGTTCAGGCAACGGCTGGCACCGGCGAAATAGCGAAACACATCGGCGACTGCCGGGATCTCATCGCCCAGCGCCAGATGATAAGGTTTGCCGCAGTTAAGGGATTCGAGTTTTGCCAGCGCTTCGGCGTTGGCTTCAATGCGATCGGCCAGCGCCAGCAGCAGTCCGGCGCGGGATTTCGGCGTGGTTTGCCCCCACTGCGTAAATGCGCGATGCGCCAGATCCACGGCCTGTAGGGTCTGCTGTTCGCTGGCCTGCGCCAGACGCACAATTTCCTGTCCGTTATGCGGGTTGAAAACCGGTAATGACGCCCCTTCTCCGGCAACCAGCTCACCATTAATCAGCATGTTCGTTTGCATCATTTATCCTTATTATTTGCCGTCACCGGCCACATCAGACCCGTTTCTTGTCAGATACCACGCCCCCAGAATCGGGAACATGGTCAATACCATCAGGCTCAGCGCAACAACATTCGTCACCGGCACTTCGCGCGGCCTGCCCAACTGATTGAGCAGCCAGATAGGCAATGTCCGTTCGTGACCGGCGGTGAATGTCGTCACAATGATTTCATCGAAAGACAGCGCGAACGCCAGCATTCCGCCCGCCAGCAGCGCGGTGCTGAGATTGGGCAAAATGATGTAACGGAAGGTCTGCCAGCCGTCCGCCCCGAGATCCATCGACGCTTCAATCAGGCTGTGCGTAATCCGCCGGAAGCGCGCAATCACGTTGTTGTAAACAATCACCATGCAAAACGTGGCGTGGCCGATAACAATGGTCAGCATTCCCGGCTCGATTTGCGCGGCGTGAAAGGCATTGAGCAGCGCCAGTCCGGTGATGATCCCCGGCAGTGCGATCGGTAGCATGAACAATAATGTGATGCTGTTTTTGCCATAGAAATCCCGGCGATACAGCGCCGCAGCCGCCAGCGTGCCTAATACCATCGCGATAATCGTGGCGTAGCAGGCGATTTGCACCGAGAGCCAGACGGCGTCGAGAATATCGTGACGCCCCGCTGCCACGGCGAACCAGTGCAACGTGAAACCTTTCGGCGGAAAACTGAACGCCGCGTCTTCGGTGTTAAAGGCGTAGACGGCAATGATCAGCAGCGGGAAATGCAGGAAAACCAGCCCGCCCCACGCGGACAACTTGAGTAACCAGGGTGCGCGTTTAGAGTGCATCGAAAGCCCCCAATCGTTTAACCATCGACAGATAAAGCGCAATCAGCACGATAGGCACCAGCGTGAACGCGGCGGCCATCGGCATATTGCCGATCGAACCTTGTTGTGAATACACCATGTTGCCGATGTAATACCCCGGCGGCCCCACCAGTTGCGGGATAATGTAATCGCCCAGCGTCAGCGAGAAAGTGAAAATCGACCCGGCGGCAATCCCCGGCACCGCCAGCGGGAAAATCACGTAGCGCAGCGTCTGCCACGGCTTAGCGCCTAAATCTTCCGACGCCTGAATCAGCGACGGCGGCAGACGTTCCAGCGCGGCCTGAATCGGCAAGATCATAAAAGGCAGCCAGATGTAGACGAAGACCCAGAAGCGCCCGATGCCGGATGTCGATAACGTGTTACCACCAATCCCCGGCAGGCTCAGCACCGCCGTCAGCAGCGGTTCCAGCCCGAGATGCTCCAGGAACCATTGCAGCACGCCGCCTTTGGAAAGCAGCAGCGTCCATGCATACGCTTTGACGATATAGCTCGCCCACATCGGCATCATAATGGCGATATAAAAGAACGCCTTTTTCTTGCCGGTGATGTAACGCGCCATGTAATACGCAATCGGAAACGCCAGCACTGCGCTGAAAAATGACACCAGCAGCGCCATCGTCACGGTGCGGATAATGATGTCGGCATTCACCGGATCAAACAGCGCCTGCAAGTTGGCCAGCGTCAGCGTGTTGGACACCGTCATGGTGAAGTCGTCGAAGGTATAAAAACCCTGCCACAACAACGCAAACAGCGAGCCTAAATACACCGCACCGAACCACAACAGCGGCGGCACCAGCAGCAGCGCCAGATAAAATCCGGGACGACGATGCAGGAATGTCACCAGCGCCCGGCCCCGCCGCGATCGCTTCTCGTAAGGAGTCATACTGATATCCATCGTTTAACCCTCAAGCAGCGCCACCATGGCATCTTTGTCCCAACAGGCCACCACCGGTTGCCCCTGATGGAAGGTGTTTTGCGCGCTGACCGAAAGGTTATTTGCCTCACTGACAAACAGCTTCTCACCGCCTTCCAGCGCCAGTTCGTAGCGCGTGGCGGCGCCCTGGAAATGAATATCTTTGAGGATGGCGCTGACCTGCACCGTATCCGTTCCGGCCACCGGTTGAGGTGTCAGGCGGATATGTTCAGGGCGGATGGATCGGCTGCCGGAAAGGCCGGTGAGCTTCAGGGAAAGATCGGAGGTCAGCACGTTCGCGGTGCCGACAAACTGCGCGACAAACGCGGTACGCGGGTTGAGATACAGCTCACGCGGCGTATCGACCTGTTCGATGCGGCCATTGTTGAACACCGCGACGCGATCCGACATCGACAGCGCTTCACTCTGATCGTGGGTGACAAAAATAAAGGTAATGCCCAGCTCGCGTTGCAACTTTTTCAGCTCGCCCTGCATCTGTTCCCTCAGTTTGAGATCCAGCGCACCAAGCGGTTCATCGAGCAACAACACGCTCGGCTGATTCACCAGCGCACGCGCCAGCGCCACACGCTGACGCTGGCCGCCGGACAAAAACGCCGGTTTACGTGCGGCGGTAAAACCGAGCGCCACGCGTTCCAGCGCTTCCATCGCCTTGTGCGTTCGCTCCTTTTTCCCCACGCCTTTGACCATCAGGCCATAAGCGACATTATCAAGCACCGTCATGTGCGGAAACAGCGCGTAATCCTGAAAAACGGTATTCACGTCGCGCTCGTACGGCGCAAGTTTAGTGGCTTCCTGCCCGTGAATACGGATTGACCCTGATGTCAGCGTTTCAAAACCTGCGATAAGACGCAGGCAAGTGGTTTTCCCCGAGCCCGAAGGCCCGAGCATGGAAAAAAACTCGCCGTCCTGAATATCAATCGACACATTATCGACGGCTTTGACTTCCCCGAATAAACGGGAAACATTGATGAACTGTACGGCAGGCATAAAGTTCTCCTGGATTTTTTCACCGAAATCAAACGCAAAATCATTTGAGTTGTATCAAGGCGGCAACTGAGTGAATCCCCGGGAGCTTACTGAAGTAAGTGACCGGGGTTCGCGAACGCAGCCAACGCAGAGACGGCTCAAAGGATAAAGCGTATTCATCTGCCGCCCATGATGGCGATATAGTCTTGCGTCCAGCGGCTGTAGGGAACGAATTTCCCGCCTTCGGCCTGCGGCGTTTTCCAGAAGGAAATGGACGCAAACTTATTGAAGCCGTTGGTTTCACAACCTTCCGCGCCTAAGAGCGGGCTGGCTTTGCATCCGGCCGGAACCGCAGGCACGGAACCAAACCACGCGGCAACGTCGCCCTGCACTTTTGGCTCAAGCGACCAGTTCATCCACTGATACGCACAGTTCGGATGTTCGGAATCGGCGGCTAACATGGTGGTATCCGCCCAGCCGGTGACACCTTCTTTCGGGAACACGGTGGCAACCGGCTGTTTCTCGCCTTTCAGCGCGTTGGCCTGATACGGCCAGGAAGAGCTGGCAACCACGCCTTCGTTTTTGAAATCGCTCATCTGTACCGATGCATCGTGCCAGTAGCGGTGGATCAGCGGATGTTGCGCGCGCAGCACTTTCAGCACGGCGGCGTACTGGGTTTCGTTGAGCTGGTACGGATCGTCGATTTTCAGATCCGGCTGGGTACTTTTCAGATACAGCGCGGCATCAGCGATGGCGATCGGGCCGTCATACGCCTGTACGCGTCCCTGATTCGGTTTACCGTCAGGCAGATTTTGCGGAACGAAAATGACCGCCCAGCTGTCCGGCGCGGTCGGGAACGTTTTGGTGTTGTACATCAGCAGGTTCGGCCCCCACTGGTACGGCGTACCGTACACTTTTCCGCCCACGTTAAACCATGCGCCCTGAGTCAGACGCGGGTCGATACTCTTCCAGTTCGGGATCAGCGCCGGGTTGATCGGCTGCACACGTTTGCCGTAAATCAGACGTAACGACGCATCGCCGGACGCCGTTACCAGGTCATAGCCGCCTTTCGCCATCAGGCTGACCATTTCATCGGACGTCGCCGCCGTTTTCACGTTTACTTTGCAACTGGTTTGTTTTTCAAACTGGGTCACCCAGTCGTAATTTTTGTCGCTTTCACCGCGCTCGATATACCCCGGCCAGGCCACAATATTTAACTGACCTTCGCCTTTACCCAGACTTGCCGGTGTTTCCGCGGCCAGAGCGGTATTTAAAAAACTCAGCAGGCCCAAACAAATAGCAGATAGCTTTTTCATCGGTTACTCCTGTCCTGTCGTCATAGATATGTTTTTAGAATTGTGGTTTGAACTTCGCCATGATGTGTCTGACTACGCTGTAATCCTGTAATGAATAACTGGAAAGATCGTTGCCGTACCCGGAGCGTTTTAATCCGCCGTGGGGCATTTCGCTGACTAATGAAAAGTGGGTGTTAATCCAGGTGGTGCCGTATTGCAGGTGGGAAGAGATTTGCATTGCAAGGTCGATATTTTGCGTCCAGACCGACGACGCCAGCCCGTATTCTGATTCGTTTGCCCAGCTGACGACCTGCGCAATCGTGTCGAACCGCGTGACGCTCACGACCGGCCCGAACACTTCGCGCTGGACGATTTCATCACTTTGCAGGCAGCCTGCCAGCAACGTCGGCTGGTAATAAAAACCGGGGCCGGAATGCGACGCCGCGCCAGTAATGCGCTCGATGTGCGGCTGGCTCAGCGCCCGCTCCACAAAGCTTGAAACGCGATCCCGCTGACGGCTGCTGATGAGCGGCCCCATAAAGTTTTCGCTGTCGTTTTTGCGGGCGAAAGATAACTGCGAGACCGCCTCGCCGAGTTTCTCCACCAGACGCGCATAAATTCCGGCCTGCGCATAGACGCGGCAGGCGGACGTACAATCCTGCCCCGCGTTGTAGTATCCCCAGCGGCTGACCGCCTCCACCACGTCGTCAATATCGGCGTCATTACACACAATCACCGGCGCTTTACCGCCCAGTTCCAGATGCGTGCGTTTCACGGTTTTGACCGCAGCCTGAAGGATACGCTGGCCGGTGACGATATCGCCGGTCAGGGAAATCAGGCGAACATGCGGATGGCTGACCAGCGCATTACCGACGCCGTCGCCGCTGCCGGTGATCACGTTCAGCACGCCGGGCGGCAGGATGTCCTGTAACGCAGGCAGCAACGCAAGAATGGTCAGCGGCGTATGTTCAGAAGGTTTAAAGACGACGGTATTTCCTGCGGCCAGCGCCGGAGCAATCTTCCATGCCGACATCATCAGCGGGTAATTCCACGGCGCAATCGACGCCACCACGCCCAGCGGATCGCGGCGCACCATCGACGTGTGGCCGGGCAGATATTCGCCGGAAAGCTGGCCCTGCTGACATCGCACCGCACCGGCAAAGAAACGGAACACATCGATGGCGGCGGGCAGATCGTCTTTCAGCGCCTGATGCAGCGGTTTGCCGCAGTTAATGGCTTCCAGCTGCGCGAGAGACGACGCCTGTTTTTCGATGGCATCGGCAATGCGCAAAAGCACCGAGGCGCGTTCGGCTGGCGTGGTGCGTGACCAGCGCAGAAAAGCATTATTGGCGGCAGTGACGGCCTGACCGACCTGAGAAAGCGAGGTTTCAGCGATTTCGGCAATCACTTCGCCGGTAGCGGGATTGAAAATACTTTGCGTGGCGCCCTCGCCGGTCTGGAGGTCGCCGTTAATCGCATGTTTTTCAGAAAAACGGGCAACAAATTCTGCATCCGACATCGCTTACCCCACAGAGAAGACAATCATCGTGAATTAACAAAAATGTTATTTGTTAGTAACAATTTGTCTATTCACATTAGGTAATTTCCCTGAGGGCAACAAATAGCAATTACTGAAGGCTGCGTTCGGAAAAAACGAATGCTCCGTTAAGCCGGACGTCGCTTGGCACTGTTTTCCCGCGCAATGGTGAGAAACGGCGTCACCAGCTCGGGCCGCGCACTGCCTCGCCGCCAGGCCAGCCCGATATCCAGCGGCTCAATCGAATCCTCCAGTTTGCTGGCTTCGATCATATTGCCTTCCAGCGACCACGCGCGGTACGCCATGTCCGGCTGCACGGATACACCAAGCCCTGCTGCGACCAAGCTGCGTACGGCTTCGGTCGAGGCGGTTTTCATTGCGATATTCGGTTTCAGCCCCGCCCGCGCCCACAGCCGCTGGGCGTGCTTTTCCATTTCATCCACATTGAGCTGAATCAGCGGTTCATTCGCGATATCCGCCAGCGAAATGCTCTCGCGCTCCAGCAACGGATGCAGCGGCGGCAGCCACAGACGATAAGAGGAATGGGTCAGCACTTCGGTCTGCAACGCATCGCGGTCTTCAAGGTTTGAGAGGATCAGCACGCCGATATCAATTTCGCCGCTGACCAGCAGATGTTCGATGTACTGGCGTTCATCCTCGACGACTTTCACCTCGACGTTCGGGTAATAGGCGTTGAACTGCTTAAGCAAATCCACCAGGAAATACCCGGCCACCAGACTGGTTACGCCCAGCGTGATTTGCCCGGTCACGCTTTCGGTTCCCAGTTGCAGGCTCCGTTTGGCGTTATCGACCGTGGCGAGAATCAGGTAAGACTGGCGCAAAAACTGATGTCCCTGATGCGTCAGCGTCATTCCCTTGGCGTGACGGTCAAACAGCCGCGCTTCGGTTTCCACTTCAAGTTGCTGAATCGCCTGCGTTAACGACGATTGCGAAACAAACGAAGCCTGCGCGGCGGCAGAAATCGAACCGGTTTCGGCGACGGCAATAAAATGGCGGATCTGGCGTAACGTCAGCATGGCGACAACATGACCTCTACATATAATCGAACGCAATGGCTTAGCATTCGGTTTAAGGGAATGATCAAGTAATGGCAGGCGAAGGATTTTTGTCAAACGGGGGGAGAATTATGTTTTCGAGGTGTGATGGAAAACGGGAAACCCGCGTTCGAACACTCGCGCGGAAAGGGATAAGTTACGCCACGGGTATCGGGTGAAAAAATGGACGCACGATCAGGCAAGTGCACACCAGCAGCAACGGAGAGGACATATCAATTGAAAAATTCGCTGATTAAACCTATAGTTAATGTACGGAATAAAACCGTACGCATCGCAAGTCTCAATCTCTTTGAATATCTGAAAGCAAACAGAACGGCCGCAGCCTCCGGGTTCGCAGTCGAGGGGTTCATCATGTCAGCACCAAAGAAACAGCGCATAGATCTCAGATTAAGTGACGACGACAAGAGCGCGATCGAAGAAGCGGCGGCAATGTCCAACCAGACAATGACCCAATTTATGGTGGCCAGTGCTTCTAAACGCGCTGCGGAAGTTATTGAACAGCATCGACGTCTGATCCTTAACAACGAATCGTGGAATCTGGTGATGGATGCGATTAGTCACCCGCCAGTACTGAATGACAGGCTAAAACGAGCTGCAAAACGTCTTAAAAACATGGAGTAAGACGTGGCTGATTTAACCATTGGAATTTTTTCTGAAGATGCCGAATATGATTTATCAGATTTCGACTGTGGCGAAGAGTCTCTGAATAATTTTCTTACGGCTCATCTGGCTCGTCAGCATAAAAACCGAATTTTGCGCGCTTATCTGCTCATGACCAAAGAGCCGATACAAAAAGTCGTCGGTTACTACACGTTGTCGGGGTGTTCATTCGAAAAGGAAACACTTCCCTCGAATACCTGGAAACGCAAAGTGCCTTATGAAAACGTTCCAGGCATTACCTTAGGGCGTTTAGCGGTTCATAAAGATTTACAGGGACAAGAGTGGGGCACCACACTTGTCATACATGCGATGAGCGTCGTCTTCCACGCGTCGAAGACTGTCGGAGTCCATGCGATGTTTGTGGACGCGCTCAATGAGCGGGCGAAACAGTTCTATCTTAAACTGGATTTCATATCACTCACCGGTGATAACGCAAATTCGCTTTTCTTGCCGACTAAGTCGATAGAAGAACTTTTTGCCCATCAGTAATACAAAAGCCACGCAATAACGCGTGGCTTTATTCGTTTCAAACGCTGACGGCTTAACCGATTATCAGTTTTCCAACTGGTAATTCAGCGTGATTTCCGCTTTCAGCACCTGTGAAACCGGACAGCCGGCTTTGGCTTTTTTGATAATTTCGTCAAATTTGTCTTTATCGATACCCGGCAATTTGATTTTGCTGTCGAGCGCGATCTTGGTGATGGCAAAGCCGCCGTCCACTTTATCGAGTGAGACGTCAGCGACGGTATCAATGCTTTCCGGCGTATGCCCAGCCTCGCCGAGCATCAGTGATAACGCCATCGAGAAGCACGCGGAATGCGCCGCGCCAATCAGTTCTTCGGGATTGGTGCCGACCTTACCTTCAAAACGGGTGTTAAATCCGTACGGCTGATCCTTCAGGGCACCACTTTCAGACGAGATGTAACCCTTACCGTGTTTAATATCGCCTTCCCAGTGCGCCGATCCTTTCTTATGAATGGTCATGTTTTTCCTCCGGTTTGTATTACATTGGCTATAAGTATAGCTTTGACGCTGTGTTTCGCGAGGATCGTCGGGCTATGCGGCTTCACCGCGGTTTTATCGCCAACCACAAAATTCATTCACCCTCACAAAAAATCAGAGAGAAAAACATGTTTAAACCTCAGGATCTGGTTCAGTCAAAAACCGGCGGACCGCAAATGATTGTGCTGCGCGTGGAAGGCGAAACATTGTGGTGTGCGCGTACGGATGATTTTTCAAAAAAAGAGATCGAAGTGGCCGCAGATTCCGTGAATCTTTATCACTTAGACGGTGATTTCGGCGTCTGCTGACAGCCGTTTTTTCGGTATGCAGATACAAAAAATCCTGAGATTGTGAAATCTCAGGATTCAATGATGATTTATCTACTTCCGCACCATCACCAGCCTTTTACAGCATCACCGTGATAGATGGCGTCCGCCGCTTTTACCGTCGCATCAGTGTGATAAGCCTCAACCAGTTCCTTCACGGCCTGACTGTCTTTGTTATCTTCACGCGCCACAATAATGTTCACATAAGGCGAATTTTTATCTTCGACGAACAGACCATTTTTGCCCGGCGTGAGACCCACCTGACCGGAATACGTGGTGTTAATGATCGCCAGTTCAATTTTGTCGTCATCAATCGCGCGGGTCAGCTGCGGCGCTTCAATCTCAACAATCTTGAGATGTTTCGGGTTTTCGATGATATCCAGCGACGTTGGCAGCAAGCCCACGCCATCTTTCAGTTTGATCAGCCCTTGTTTTTGCAGCAGCAGCAACGAGCGTCCAAGATTAGTCGGGTCATTGGGCACGGCAACTTGTGCGCCATCGCTCAACTGATCGATGGATTTGATTTTACGGGAATACGCCGCAATCGGATAAACGAAGGTTTTCCCCACTTCGACCAGCTTGTAGCCGCGTTCTTTCACTTGCTTGTCGAGATACGGACGATGCTGGAATGAGTTGACGTCAATATCACCGCTGCTTAGCGCAGAGTTAGGCAACACAAAATCATTGAACGTCACGACTTCGACATCCAGATTATATTTATCTTTAGCTGTTTTCTTGATGGTTTCCCACATCTGCTGGTCGATACCCGCGCTGATGCCCACTTTAATGTGGTTCTCTTTAGATTTTTGATCACAAGCGGTCAGCGACAGTGCGCCAACCAGCGATAACGCCAGGAGTGAAAATTTTATTGCAGTGCGCATGAGGTCTACTCTTTCCGTGAATAAGTGTGCAAATTAAACCGTGGTTTTACAGACACAGTGTTTCAAAACGTGTCCATATGGGCAAATACGAAAAAGAAATAACTTAATGCAAAAAGGGAGATTTTTGGCGGGGATCTCTACGCTAATGCAATGAATCGGTAACCTGATTGTTGTGATTCTGTTGTTTTACTTTTATACAACTTGTTTCGGTAAAACAAAAAATGGCCTAGGATTATTCTCAAGACCATGTTTTTCTGGGGTATTTCATTACCAATAAAATAGATTTACCGTAGATCTAATTCCGCCGCTCACACAGAAACTGTGTCGGGAGAAATATAATTTACATCGTAAATACAACCGCTTGGTGTAGAAGTTAAATATCCAATACAGGGGAAAGAGTCAGGATGCAATTCAACCAGTGCCTGCTGAATTTCCTCATCACTCATTAAAGGTGAAACCGGGGAATCTGAAAACCGAAAGTAGTCTTCAAACATCCACGATATATAGTCCTTTTCACTCCTCAACACTTTCATATAACGCACTCCCTTCGGTTAAATCCCATTAAAAAAATAGCAGGGCGCTGAAGTTCATGCGAACAATAATTCAACTGAAATTGCCTTAA
Source organism: Rahnella sp. PCH160 (assembly GCF_047784855.1). Classification (NCBI taxonomy): domain Bacteria; kingdom Pseudomonadati; phylum Pseudomonadota; class Gammaproteobacteria; order Enterobacterales; family Yersiniaceae; genus Rahnella; species Rahnella sp. PCH160. Next base: position 527,423 of record NZ_JBLOGT010000002.1, on the reverse strand, counting down.
ATCAAATAAAGCCTGCCAGACGCAGGCTTCTGAGAGGTCAGAATCGCTTACGTGGAAAGATTTCCTGATCGCTAACGGTCATTCATTTGCAGAATGCAGCGCGACCGGCTGTGGGCGGGAAAGGAAAATGGTGATACCGGCCAGTAATGTGAGCAAGCCGCCGAGCAGAAACGCGCTGCTCACACCGGCGTTATCCGCGAGGATCCCGCCAAACAGCGCGCCCAGCGCCAGCGATGTCTGAAATACACACACCAGCAACGCCGAACCGGTTTCAAACAAGGCGGGCGACGCCTGGTAAGTCCAGATATTCAGGCACACCGGAAGCGCACCAAACGACAGGCCCCACAGAATAATCAGCGCGCTGGCAAGCGGCAACGGCACGTCAAACAGCGACAACACCAGCACCGAAAGGCTGAGCAGCAACATGTTCAGCATAAAAGCTTTCTTTACCCCCAATTCACGCACGGTGATTTCCGTGGTCAATGTGCCAATAAGCCCCGCAACCCCGTAACCCATCAGCAATAAAGAGAGTTCGCTGGCAGGGAGTTTCAGGTTAAAACGCAGCCAGGGTTCGAGATAGGTGTAAGCGGCGAAATGCCCGCCCGCCATAAAGACGCCGATAATCAGCGCGTAGCGGATCCCCGCGACTTTCGTGACGCCCAGCATCGCACGCAAACCGATTGACTGCTGCGCCGGTAATGAAGGCAGCGCCAGCCATTGCAGCACAAAGAAAACCAGCGCCAGCACGGAGTTCAGGGTAAACGCCATCCGCCAGCCGAACAGATCGCCGATAAACGCCCCGGCCGGAACGCCCGCCACGGTTCCGACGGCCACACCGGCGGTGATCAGCGAAATGGCGCGAGCGCCCTGCTCTTCGGCCACCAGCCTGCGCCCGGACGGAATAGCAAACGACCAGAAACCGCCGACACCGATGCCGAGAATAATGCGTCCGATCAGCAAAACGTTAAACGATTCCGCCATCACCGCGATGCCGTTTGCCAAAATCACCGACGCAGACAGCAATAAAAGCAGATTCCGGCGATCCATTTTTTTGGCGAAAAGCATAATCAGCGGCGCAGAAATCGCCGCGACGAATCCCGGCAACATCACCGCCAGCCCGGCGTGGCCTTCCGTCACGCCCAAAGATTGCGCAATCGGCGACAGCAGCCCGATGGGCAGAAATTCAGTGTTAACCAGAACAAAGGTGCCACAGGCCAATGAAAAAACCGCCAGCCAGCGGCGAAATGCAGACGTTTCTGGCCGGGTGTCCAGCGATGAGCACTCAGTCATTATTGTTATCCTTAGCAAGGTGAATTATTACGTACGTGTAGAATTATCGTAATAAAACGTGATCACCGTCACCGGGTCAAGTTTTTTTATAACGACCGTTAGGGTATTCCTAATCATCTTTTGAACTAAGCCAGACTCCGCCTGCTATGCGGCTTACAGAGAGAGCTCATGCCGCCAATTTGCAGGGCACATACAGATAACGCGGACAGAAGATCTTTCCACATATAAAGTATGTTGTAACTAATTTAATCATTCACGTTACCTGCCGGCGCTGAGCCATGCAGCAGCTATCCTGCGCGGTGATCTTTACCTCGCCGCAACATCAGGAAAATTCCCCAAAAGGTTCACAAGAAATCACAATTCTTTGTGATTGCAGTCAAATTCTCTATCCAGAATCCCCCGTTTGTACGCAAATAGTGCGCCCGCATAGACTTAAAAAATATAAATCACCGTTTAAATATCATTTATTTGAATAAGTTTATTTTTTTTATCATTTTAAATCATCATGATAGAAATAATCCGCACAAAGAATAATCCCTCCTATAATACTTCACCTAAATTCAAACTCTTCGTTACACATTCACAACTTCGGTGAGAAGTATTATTATTTCGGCGAAATTGTTCTATCTGGTTCATTTGATAACGGGTGTTCATTACGTGTTTCCAGCTTTTCACACATCCTGACTACAATAATTTTGTCTATAACATATGTGCAGTGAGATAAATCATGCCAACAACTAAGAGTAAATGGACCTGGCTCCTCTGGCTGCTGAGTGCGCTGATGGTCGTTATCGGCCTGACACTCGGCATCGGCGGTGCGTATCTGGCCACATTAGGCGGAAGCGTTTACTTCCTGCTGATGGGTCTGGCTCTCGTCGTTTCCGCCGTTTTAATTTTCAAAGGCAAGCCTTCGGGCGCATGGCTCTACGCCGTCGCCTTCGTGCTTTCTGTTATCTGGGCTATCTGGGACGCCGGTTTCACCTTCTGGCCGCTGTTCTCCCGCCTGTTCACCTTTGGTGTTCTGGCCTTCCTCGTCGCACTGGCATATCCGCTGCTGAAAACGCGCGCGGGTCGGGTTGCCCGCAAAGGCCCGAGTTTCTCTCTCGCCGCCGTGCTGGCCGTTGCCCTGATCGCGGCATTCGGTAACACGTTCGTGCCGACGCCAATCATCAGCGCCGACAACGATCAGGTTCCGGTCAAACCGGTTGATAAAGGTGCGGAACAGAAAAACTGGGCGAACTGGGGTAACACCACCGCAGGCGACCGTTTTGCTGCACTGGATCAGATCAACAAAACCAACATCGATAAATTGCAGGTGGCGTGGATTGCGCATACCGGCGATATCCCGCAGAGCAACGGTTCCGGTGCAGAAGACCAGAACACGCCGCTGCAAATCGGTGACAAGCTGTTTGTCTGTACCGCGTACAGCAAAGTGATCGCGCTTTCTGTGGATGACGGTAAAAAACTGTGGGCATACGACTCCAAGTCTACTGCGCCAAACTGGCAGCGTTGCCGTGGTCTGGGCTATTACGAGAACAGCGCTGCGCCTCAGGCTCCGGCGACTCAACCGGAAGCCATTCCTGCGGCTGATGCGCCAGCGGCCACCGGCGGTACCGTCAGCGGAACCTGCGAACGTCGTCTGTTCCTGCCAACCATCGATGCACGTCTGATCGCCATCAACGCTGATACCGGTAAGCCTTGTGCTGATTTCGGTGACAATGGCGTGGTTGACCTGAAAACTGGCATGGGCGAAGTCAAACCGGGTTACTACCAGCAGACCTCTACCCCGCTGGTCGCGGGTAATGTGGTTGTGGTCGGTGGCCGTGTCGCCGATAACTTCTCGACCGGCGAACCTCCGGGCGTAGTGCGTGCGTTTGACGTTCACACCGGCGCACTGGTCTGGGCATGGGATCCGGGTAATCCGAACATCACCAAGCTGCCACCGGAAGGTCAGACGTACACTCGTGGTACGCCGAACGTCTGGTCAGCGATGTCTTATGATCCGAAACTGGGTCTGATTTATATGCCAACCGGCAACGCCACGCCTGACTTCTTCGGCGGCACGCGTACCGGGCTGGACGATAAATACAGTTCATCGGTGGTCGCCGTTGAAGCCACAACCGGTAAAGTTCGCTGGACATTCCAGACCACACATCACGATCTGTGGGACTTCGACCTGCCGTCTCAGCCGCTGCTGTATGACCTGCCGGACGGTAAAGGTGGCAGCACGCCGGTTCTGGTGCAGACCTCCAAACAAGGCATGATTTTCATGCTGAACCGCGAAACCGGTCAGCCGGTCGCGAAAGTCGAAAACCGCGAAGTACCACAGGGTAACGTTCCTGGCGAACGCTACTCCAAAACGCAGCCTTTCTCTGTCGGTATGCCAAACATCGGCAATCAGACGCTGAAAGAGTCTGACATGTGGGGCGCAACACCGATGGACCAGTTGCTGTGTCGCATCGAGTTTAAAGGCATGCGTCACGAAGGCGTTTATACGCCTCCGGGTCTGGATCGTTCCCTGCAATTCCCGGGTTCTCTGGGCGGCATGAACTGGGGCAGCGTGTCGGTTGACCCGAACAACGCCATCATGTTCGTGAATGATATGCGTCTGGGTCTGGCGAACTACATGGTTCCACGTGCCAAAGTGCCCACTGGCGCGAGCGGTATTGAGATGGGGATGGTGCCGATGGACGGTACGCCGTACGGCGCAGTCCGCGAGCGTTTCCTGTCTCCGCTGGGCATTCCTTGCCAGAAACCTCCGTTTGGTACGATGTCTGCGGTTAACCTGAAAACCGGTAAAATCGTCTGGCAGGTTCCGGTCGGTACGGTGCAAGACACCGGTCCGCTGGGCATCAAAATGCGTATGCCAATGGAAGTCGGTATGCCAACGCTGGGCGCGAGCCTGTCAACGCAATCCGGCCTGCTGTTCTTCGCCGGTACGCAGGATTTCTATCTGCGCGCGTTCGATACCGCCACCGGTAAAGAAATCTGGAAATCCCGCCTGCCGGTGGGCAGCCAGTCCGGCCCGATGACTTACGTTTCACCGAAAACCGGTAAACAGTACATCATCATCAGCGCCGGTGGCGCACGTCAGTCCGCAGAACGCGGCGACTACGTGATTGCCTACGCATTGCCTGATCAGAAGTAATTCGATTTAATTCAGTCGAAAAACAAAGCCCGCCGGTGTGAACTGGCGGGCTTTTTGTTGGCGGTTGTTTATCGAGGTGTTCAGGGAAGCCTTGATGCCTGACTCTTTAATCCTGCGAATATTGCTTCGCTGATTTTTGCAGGAAAACCGGCGGGTAATAAAGCCGAGACGTCCTTAATCACCTGCGGAGTTTTTTCTTTCATTTCCGCCATCATCCTGACCACACTCTCTTGCGGAAAATCGACCCGCTGCGCCGTTGTGCCAAAATGCCGGGGAAGGATCCTGTCCCAGTGAAAATGCCGGTTTTTCCCCAGAACGGCCATCGCCATTTTGGCTTTTTTCGCCGGTATACCTTGCGGATGCATAAGCGGGAAAGCAGACATCACGTCATACAATGGCGTCATCCGGTATGCGCTCCCGGGTTCAATATACACGCTGAAATTCTTAGCATGACCGTCAATGGCGGCGAGCATCCAGAACAGAATCTGACTTTTAAAAAACAGTTCCCGGTCACGCAAAACCTGCTGTGAGCCAAGCAGGAGTTTCATTGCCTCCGCTATTCCCGGACCACCGTCAGACTCATATTTCAGTGCCGGAGCCACGCCCATCGCCTGACAGAAATCTTCCTGAGGCAGCCGCATTAACCAGGAACCATCCTGTGACCAGCGGCGATCAAAGCGCTCAACCACTAACACTTTTTGCGTACCGAAACGGGCAATTTCGGCACGGGCGGCGGGAAGCCCAAACTGTTCCGCAATCTTCAGGCACAACCATTCATTTTCAACACTTTCGCTTAAATCGATTCCATTGTTTGCTATATAGCCAATGGGAAGTTTAAGAATATGGCTGGTCGGCGTACTTCCCTGCGGGCGATGCCACTGGTCGCGATACCATAACAGGGCTGTTTTTTCCTGAGCTCCGGCCAGCGAAATACGAAAATCATCCACTTCCGCTTCCATGCCCAAAGGGGCTTCTTTGTAGCCTTGAAGAAGATGTTCCACTTCTTCATCACTTAGCGGTTGGGCATGGATTTCAGTGACCGGTGTGACCTGGCTGTTCTCCGGATACAACTGAACAGCACCGACACAATCGCCCCCAATGCGGGAAAGCAAATCGAAAGGTTGTTTCGTCGGGATGGCAAAACGCGCCTGAATACGGCTGCGGATTTGCTCATTATCGGGGAGAAGGTTATCAAAAAAGTTGTATACCACGGCACCACGAAACTTTGCGGTTTGCAGCGGAAGCGATAACGAAATGGCACGAGCTCCCGCCCGGTTCAGCCAGCTTTCGTGATACACAAATGACATTTCACCGCCACTGGCTTTCTCTAACGTTCCCACCGTAATGCCATTTAACGCGAGCGTTAACTTATCCATGTATTACCACTCCTGATCCCACGACGTTTTGTCCTGCGGATCACTGTTTCTTGGTGCTATCTGCAGCTCTAAATCCAGCGCGGCGAGCAGCTTAAACAGTGTTTCCAACCGGGTTCCATCCGGGTAATTTTCAAATTCAGAAACCGTGGACTGTTTCAGGCCCATGGTCTCAGCGGTTTTACTCTGGCTCAGTTTGCGCTTTTTACGTTCATTCCGCAGTGCATTGGCCAACATTTTTGTTGAAGTTATATTCATATTATCCTCCCTGCCGGATATTTTCAGTATATCCCCTGTAAGGGATAAATCAATTTCTATCCTCTAAAGCGGATAATATTAAAATATCCTCTACACCCTATAAGCTGTAAAAATCCAATACAGCTTTCAGGCTGTAATTTGCCCTTTACGCCTGTCGCATGTTTCAATGCGTTCCCGAACTCCCTGTCCCGAATAAGCCAGACGCCGATGAAAAAAAGTGAATTTATCGCTCAGGATTTGCTGAGCAAGATTTATCAGCACAGCGGATCTGTGCCGGAAAAGTTGCCGCCGGAGCGCCAGCTGGCGGAAGAGTATGGTGTGTCGCGGTTTACCGTGCGCAAGGCGCTGGAAAAACTGGTGAGTATCGGCGCGGTGCGCATCGTGCAAGGCTCGGGGATTTATATCAATGCGGGCGTCAGCAGTAATCCGCTGGTGTACAACTCGATTACCGAGAAGAAATTCACCGACATCAGTTTCAAAATGCTGGAATTGCACAAACGGCGACCAGACCGGGAAGAACAGCAGGTTTTTGATTTAACGGCAGATGATTTTATCTGGGCGTTTACCCGGCTGCGGCGCATCAGCCAGCGCAACGTACAGATTGAGTATTCACGGATGCCCGCCGAAGGTTTTGCTGATCTGAATCAGAAAACGATTGAGCATTCCATTCAGCAATACGTTCTGAATAAAGGCTTCGCGATTTCGCATTCCCTCACCCGTTATCAGGCGGTCACCGTCAGCAAAGAGCAGGCGCAGTTGCTGGGCTGCAAGAAAGGCATCGCCGCCATGCAGATTACCAACAGAGGGATTTTGCAGGGCGGCCGCGTTTACGCGTTCAGCGATATCATAGATATCGATTATTCATGCACTTACGTCATCCCGTTTAATCAGGATAATCTGGCGTTTCGCCAGACTTAAGGCGTGTGGATCACGCCGTCGGGCAGGCGGCTTTGCGTCCATTCATGCGGGCGATACACCACCGGAAATTCATTCGCCACCTCGCTGTTGAAACCCACGCCGATCCCGGCTTCTTCACACGGATAAAAATACCCGTTCACCGGGGCCTGTGCGCCGGGGAAAATCTGCTGCGTATTGGGTGGATAAGCAACAAATTCCTGGATCGCTGAATTATGCAGATGAATATTCAGGTGCGTATTCACCGCCGCGCCGATCGGCGTCATGTCCGGCGGGCAATGCCAGGCCAGACGCACGCCAAAACTCTGGCAGAAATGCGCCAGTTTCAGCGCTGGCGTGATGCCGCCGATTTGCGAAACGTGGCAGCGGATAAAGTCGATCCTGCGGTTGATGATCAGATCCTTCCATTCCGCCGGATTATTAAAAAGCTCGCCGGTGGCCAGCGGCACAGCGGTCTGGCTGCGGATCTGCGCCAGCCATTCGTTTTGATCTGGCGGCAAGATATCTTCAATAAAATACGGGCGATATTGTTCCACCGCTTTTGCAAACTGCACCGCCTGTTGCGGGAACAGACGCTCGTGAACGTCGTGCAGAATGTGGAACTGATTGCCGTATTTTTCACGCAGCGCTTTAAACATGGCGAGCGTGTTATCCATGTACTGATCCTGATCGTAATACGCGCCCGCCGCCGGTTCGCGCGTGGTGTGGAAATCGCGCGCATTGCCACCGTAAAAGCCCAGCTGGCAACGGATGTGGCGATAACCTTCGCTCAGAAGACGATCCACTTCACCGTAAAGATCTTCCAGCGTTTCACCCGCCGCGTGGCTGTACGCGATAACCGCATCTTTCGATTTACCGCCGAATAAATGATACAGCGGCATATTCGCCAGCTTGCCTTTGATGTCCCACAGCGCCATATCGATGCCCGCGATGGCATTGTTAATCACCGGCCCGTTACGCCAGTACGCGTTCACCCTCATCATCTGCCATATATCTTCGATGTGATTTGCATCGCGGCCTAACAGCAGCGGTTTCAGGTATTCATCGACCATCAGTTTCACCGCCAGCGGACGCTGCTGGAATGTGGCGCAGCCGAGGCCGAAAACACCGCTATCCGTTTCAATTCTGACGACCACTAAATTATGGCGATCGGGGCGCGTTATCTGGCATTCAATATGCGTAATCAGCACAGGTTTCATGGAAAATCCTTAATAATGGCCTTCAGATCCTTTAAGGAAAAGAGTGCGGGAATATTCGTATTGCGGTTATTTCACCGTATTTTCCGCCTCCCTGTAAACCTAAATTTCAGGCTTTTATTTTGGTTTGAAAGACCGGCCAATTACTGCTAAAAACCAGACCAATTATCACAAAACCCCGTTAAACCAGGCTTACAGCGCGGATTGTGTGACGGAGATCCTGTTTTATTGGTTTGTTTTTAAAAACAACGCTCATTACACTCCCTTCCCATCTGAGAATAAAAATACAATTTCCGTCGCGGGGTTCAGGGTGAATACAGAAATAATGCAGTCCGTTATTAAAGGCGTCGGCGGTGCAGAGAATATTAATAAATTCTGGCATTGCATGACCCGTCTGCGTTTTGATTTAGCCGACGAAAATAAAGTGGCGTGGGATGAGATAAAAAATCTGCCCGGCGTTTTGGGTGCGCAAAGCCAGAGCGGTCAGGTGCAGATTATTGTCGGCCCGAAAGTGAATACCTGGTACGAAGCGATTGTTTCGCAGCTGGATCCGGCGTCAAAGCCAACAGGAAATGTTTCCACAAATGCGCGCAAAAGTCTGATCTCGATGTTCATGGACACGGTGTCCGGCGTGTTTGGCCCGATCGTTCCGGCCATCGCAGGCGCGGGGATGATCAAAGGTTTACTGGCCGGTTTAATTGCCCTCAAGGTGATTTCGGCGAAAAGCGAAACCGTGATGATCATCGATCTGATCGCCAGCGGCGTTTTCTATTTTCTGCCGTTCTTTCTGGCGGTCTCCGCCGCGAGAATTTTCAAAACCAATGAATATCTGGCCGCCGCGGTCGCCGCCTGCCTGATGTATCCGACGCTGATCTACGCCGCAAAAGCGCTCGCCAGCCATACCGCTGGCGCGCCGACCGCGTTGTATTTCATGGATATATTGCCGGTTTCAGTATTTAACTATTCGGCCAGCGTTATTCCGGTGATTTTCTCGGTGCTGGCACTGAGCTACATCCACCGCTGGGTGGACAAAATCATGCCGGACGTGCTGAAAACCGTTTTCACGCCAACGCTGACGTTATTTATTGCGGCGCTGGTTTCGCTGACGGTGATTGGCCCGGCCGGAATTTACCTGGGTAAACTGCTGGCGCTGGGCATTCAGGGGCTGTTTGAAGTGTCATCGGTGTTTGCCGGTTTTATCGTTGGCGCGATCCGCCCGGTGGCGATCCTCACCGGAATGCACCACGCCATGACGCCAATTGCCTTGCAGAACTTCACCGATCAGGGCTGGGATATGCTGATGCCCATGATGTTTATGGCCAACATGGCGATTGCCGGCTCGACCTTCGCGATTTACTTCCACGTAAAAACACGCGAGCAGAAATCTGTGGTGCTGTCGGCGGCGATTTCTGGCCTGCTGGGCATTACCGAACCGGCATTGTTTGGCGTGCTGACGCGCTACAAAAAAGCGTTTATCGCCACCACGATCAGCAGTTCTGTGGCGTCGGCGTTTATCGCGTTCTTCGGGGTGCGGTTGTACGGCTATATTCTGTCGAGCATTTTCAGCCTGCCCGCCTACATCGGCCCGTATTTCATCTACATCGTAATGGGCGTGGTGCTGTCGCTGGGATTGTCATTTACGCTGACGTATCTGATGGTCGTTAAAAGCAAAGACACCGAAAGATCGGTGCCTTTGGTGAATCAAACCCGCTGATGTGTTCAGGCCGCTGTTTTTGAATGCGCTATTTCAGACAGCGGCGAATTTTCGATCCGGTTGGTCAGACGGCCGATGTTCTCGATTTCCACTTCAATGATGTCATCTTCATGGAGGAACAGCGGCGGAACGCGGGTTTTACCCACACCGCCCGGTGAACCGGTCATGATCACATCGCCCGGTGAAAGCTGAGTAAACGTGCTGATATAGGCGATGATTTGCGGAATGGTGTGAACCATGTTAGCGGTTGTGTCGTTCTGCACCAGCCGGTTGTTGAGCCAGGTTTTTATGCTCAGATTCTGCGGATCGCCCACTTCATCCGGCGTCACCATCCACGGACCAAATGCCCCGGTCGACGGCCAGTTTTTTCCGGCGGTATACCATTTATGCTGCCAGTCGCGCACCGAACCATCCATATAGCAACTGTAACCGGCGATATAACTCAGCGCGTCGTCTGCGGAAATATTGCGCCCGGTACGGCCGATAACGATCGCCAGTTCACCTTCGTAATCGAATTCATTTGTCGACGACGGTTTGATAACGCTGCCGTTATGCCCGACTTGTGAATCGGCAAAGCGGACGAACAACGTCGGCGCATCGCAGGTTTCGTTAAATTCTTTGCGCTTTTCGGCGTAGTTCATGCCGACGCCGAAGATTTTCCCCGGACGGTCGATCACCGGCAGGAAGCCGATATCGTTGAGCTGAAGATCCGCCGGAAGCGGCGCGTAACGCTGCAATTCTTCAAGCTGATGGTGCGCCATGAATTCGTTAATGTCGCGGCATCCCGAGTGACGGCCAACATCGACGATGCCGTCTGCCTGGAAGAGGCCGAAACTTTGGGTTTGTTCTTTAGTGATGATGAAATTAACAATTTTCATAGATGCGCTTAGTTTCTTATTTAACGTAAAACAGGTGAATTCACTGGTGTTCAGATTGCGGTGACGCTCATGCCCCCGTAAAGATCGCGAGATTATTGACCGCGCCTCTCATGCCTTCTACTATATTTTTTTACCAAACCGATGAATTTCAGGAATGTATGATTAATAACAGGGACTTAGATTATTTCGTCACTGCCGCAGAGATGATAAATTTGAGACTTGCGTCACAAAATTTAAATATTACGCAGCCCGCTCTGTCAAAATCCATCACCCGTTTAGAGAAAGAACTGGGCATCAAATTATTCAAAAGAGTCGGCCGTGGTCTGGAACTGACCGAGGCGGGTCGCATTCTTTATCAGCGGGGTCTGGCGCTGCAAAATTCTTATCATGAGATGGCCGAAGTCATGACAGAACTGAGCAGCGGCGCGGGCGGGATTGTGCGTGTGGGCGTGTCGGGTTCCGCGACGCAATTTTTGCTGCCGGAAATCTGCAAAACGCTTCAGTCACAGGTTCCCAACGTAAAACTGGAAATCCAGATCGGCATGAACGATGTTCTGTTTACGCTGATGGAGCGCCACGTCATCGACATTATTATCGGGCCGCTGGTCAACTATGAAAGCCCGGTGGTTCAGGTGCCGGTCACCGCCGATCGCGTGGTCGTCGCAGCGTCACGTGACCATCCGCTGGCGGGCAGGCCGGTTTCCCTGCGCGATATGAGCCGTTACGGATGGATTTTACCGGCCAAAACCGTGTCGATGCGCCAGTGGCTGGACAAGATATTCTATGAGAATCATTGCCCGCTGCCGGACGTTAAAGTGGAAATCAGCTCGCTGGCGTCAGTACCCGGCTTGATCGCCAAAAGTGGCCTGCTCAGCTTTCTTTCTGAAAACATTCTGGTTGAGGAAGAATTTATCTCCCGGCTCATCCGGATTGATAACGATCAACTGATGATGCCGCGCCGTGTAGGGATTACCTGGCGCGAAGGCGCGTTTCTTTCGCCAGCAACGCAGAAGGTGATTGAGGTGACGCAAAACGTCGGGCAGAAAATGCAGAGCGAAGCCCGCCGCATGCTGGAAGACTGACGTCAGCCGCGGCGGGAAAGAACCGGAAATTACACCAGATGGCAGGCGACGCGGTGGCCGCTTTCCACTTCACGCAGTAACGGAATTTCAGCACGGCAACGTTCGGTCGCGCGCGGACAGCGGGTATGGAAACGACAGCCGGACGGCGGTTTTGACGGATCCGGAATTTCACCGCTAACCATTGCCACCGGTTCGCTGTCAGGATCAAGCGTCGGCACGGCGGCCAGTAATGCCTGCGTGTACGGATGCAACGGCTGGCGGAACAACGTATCGCGGCTCGCCGTTTCCACCAGTTGCCCCAGATACATCACCGCCACGTCGTCACACAGATGTTCCACCACGCCCAGATCGTGCGAGATAAACAGGAACGTCACGCCGTGATCGTCGCGTAAATCCGAGAACAAATTGATGATCTGCGCCTGAATCGAGACGTCGAGCGCGGAGATTGGTTCGTCGGCGATAATAAATTCAGGCTGAAGGATCAGCGCCCGTGCAATGCCAATACGCTGGCGCTGGCCGCCGGAAAATTCATGCGGAAAGCGGTTGTAATGCAGCGGTGAAAGCCCGCAGATTTTCATCACGTCCAGCACTTTGCCGTGCACTTCAGCGCGTGAGCAAAGTTTATGTTCCAGCATCGCTTCGCCGATCGCGTCACCAATGCGGATCCGTGGATTCAGGGAACTGTACGGATCCTGAAACACCAGCTGCATTTTCGGCCGCAGCGCTTTAAGTTGTTTCGGTTTGAGCCGGTGCAGGTCTTGACCGCGAAACTTCACGCTGCCCGCCGTCTTGTCGTACAACCCAAGCAGCGTGCGCCCGACAGTGGTTTTGCCGCTGCCGGATTCACCCACCAGCCCGAAAATCGTCCCTTTGCGGATGTTAAAACTGACGCCATCCACCGCGCGCAGTTGCCCGGTTTCCTGCCCGAAAACGCCGTCGCGGATCGGGAAGTGTTTCTTCAGTCCGTCGACTTCTATCAGGTAGTCGGTACTCATCAGATAGTCAGCACTCATGGCTGCAACTCCTTCTGCGTCATTTGATTCGCCGGACTCAGTCCGCTGTAAAAACAGGCAGCCTGCCGTGACCGCCCTTCCAGCGGCGGGATCCCCTGACGACAGCGTTCTGTAGCGCGTTCGCAACGATCGGTAAAGGCACAATACGGCGGCAGCGCGGCCAGATCGGGAACCTGACCGGGGATAGAATACAACCGCCGGCGACGCTCGCCCGGCGTGGGCCGCGACGCGATCAGCCCCTGCGTGTACGGATGCAGCGGATTGCGCAGCACGTCCGCCGTGGCACCCTGCTCAACAATTTTACCGGCGTACATCACCACCACGTGATCCGCCATCTGCGCAATCACGCCCAGATCATGCGTAATCAGCATCAGCGCCATGTGGTTTTGTTGCGCCTGATCGCGCAACAGCCGTAAGATCTGCGCCTGCACGGTGACGTCCAGCGCCGTCGTAGGTTCATCGGCGATCAGCAGCTGCGGCTTACAGCTCAGCGCCATCGCAATCATGATGCGCTGCAACATACCGCCTGAAAGCTGGTGCGGATAACTGGTCATCAGGCTTTCTGCACGCGCCAGCCCGACCTCAGTGATCATCTTCGTTGCCTTTTCCCAGGCCGATTTTGGCGATTCCCCGAGATGGCGGATCAGCGGCTCAACCAGCTGTTCACCAATGGTCAGCACCGGATTGAGCGCAGTCATCGGTTCCTGAAAAATCATCGCCAGCTGGTTCCCGCGTAAATCCGCCATTTGTGACGGGCGCAATTTCAGTAAATCACGTCCCTGAAACAGGATTTCCCCGCCGTCAATGCGCGCGGCCTGTGGCGGCAGTAATCCCATCAGCGACATCGCCGTGACGCTTTTTCCGCAACCGGATTCGCCTACAATGCCCACGGTTTGCCCGGCCTGAACGTCAAACGTGACATCCTGCACCGCACGCACACGCCCCTGATCACTGGAGAATGACAGTGAAAGCTGATTAAAACGGATCAATGGTTCAGTCATTTTTTGCTCCGTTTCATCTTAGGATCGAGCGCATCGCGCAGGCCATCGCCCAGTACGTTAATCGCAATGACGGTGATAAAAATCGCCACGCCCGGCGGCATCCACAGCCACGGACGACGCTGGAAGTCGATCAGGCTGTTGGCGGCGTCCATCATGTTTCCCCATGAAGGCGTCGGCGGCACCACGCCCAGCCCGAGATAGCTGAGCGCCGATTCACTGAGAATGGCGTTTGCCACCGCCATCGTCGCCATCACCACCAGAATGGGCACGGTATTGGGCAACAGATGGCCGAACAGACGACGGCGCGCGGATAACCCGAGCACCTGCGTCGCCAGCATAAAATCACGCTCGCGCAGGGACAAAATTTGTCCGCGCACCAGACGCGCCAGCTTCGGCCATTCCAGCAAGCTGAGCATTACGATCACCATGTAGACGCGGGAATCCGGTGAGAAATCCAGTTCAGACAGCATCGCGCCCATCACAATCAGCAGCGGCAGGCTCGGAATGGTCATCACCAGATCGGCAAAACGCATGATGATTTTGTCGGCAATGCCGCCCAGATACCCCGAAACCGCGCCCATCAGATACCCAAGCGTCACGGAGAGCAACATGGTGAGCAGGCCGATGATCAGCGAAATACGCCCGGCCAGAAGCAGGCGCGTGTAAACGTCACGCCCCAGAAAATCGGTGCCCAGCCAGTGCTCTGCGTTTGGCGCTTTATTAATCATCAGCGCATCGGTGGCATCATCGCGCCACGGCGAAGAGTAAGGGCCCACTACGCACCAGACCGCCATGACCAGCAGCAAGATCAGGCAAAACATTGCCAGCCGGTTCTGGCGTAACGATTTCCAGGCCTGCTGCCAGGGTGACGGTGTCACCTGCGCCATCACCGGAATTTCCGCTTCGCGCAGACGCCGGTTAGTTGAAAATAATGATCCAAACATCACGACCTCACACGAATACGCGGGTCAGCCCACGCATAAAGCACATCGGCAATCAGGTTGCCCAGAATGGTCAGCACCGCCAGAAACAGCGTGAATCCCATCAGCACCGGATAATCACGCGCCGCCAGCGAATCAATATGAATGTGCCCCGCGCCCGGCCAGTTAAAGACTTTTTCGGTGATCAGCGCGCCGGAAAACAGCCCCGGCAGCTCGAACCCTAACAGCGTGATAATCGGCAACAGCGCGTTGCGCAATGCGTGTTTGAGGATCACGGTGCGCTCACGCAGCCCTTTAGCGCGTGCGGTGCGGATAAAATCCATGCGCACGACGTCCAGCATGCTGGCGCGAAAATAGCGCGTCAGGCTGCCCGCCTGAAGCATCACCAGCGCAATCACCGGTAATACCAGATGTGCCGCGACCTGCATCACCCAGGCCCAGCCCGTGGCGTCGCTGCCGGTATTGGTCATACCGCCGACCGGCAGCCAGTGAAGATCAACTGCAAACCATTTGATCAGCAGCAGACAGAGGAAAAACGTCGGGAATGACATCGCCGCGAATATCACCACGCTGACGACGTGATCAAACAGCGAATAGGGTTTCATGGCAGAAACAATGCCCACCGCCATCGCGATCCCCCAGTACAGCACCATCGCGATGGTCGCAAGCAGGAAGGAGTTCCAGATGTACTGATCCAGCAACTGACTCACCGGGATCTGATATTGCAGCGAGAAGCCCAGATCGCCCTGTAGCAGGTTTCCCAGCCAGTGCAGATAACGGCTAAGCAGCGGCTGATCGAGGCCGTATAACGCTTTGAGTTCAGCGGCACGCTGCGCGGTCAGGGTAATGTTCCCGTCGATAAAATCGCCCGGCGTTTTGGCAAACAGCATGAAGATAAGCAGCGAAGCGAGGAACAACATCGGGATGGTTTGAAGCAAACGACGCAGAATGAAATTTCTCATGACTTTCTCATTGAAGCTGCCGGTAACGACCGGCAGCAACGTGATTTCTGATTATTTAACGATTTTGACATCCGGCAGACTGCCGGTCAGGCCGTTGTAAATATCCGGTTTGAAACCGGTCACGCGGGCGCTGCTGGCCGACAGAATTTTACGGTTGCCGAGCAGGATCACCGGCGGATCGTTCGCCAGAACTTTGTACAGTTCATGGTAAACCGGCTTCCGTTTTTCGATGTCGAGCGTCGCATTGCCTTCGTTGATCAGCTTATCCACTTCCGGATTGTTGTAGCCCTGCTCTTTGGCCTCGGTGCTGTAGTAATCCCAGACGCCGTCGTGCGGATCGTTGAGCGTACTGGTGCTGAATGACGCCAGATCGTAATTCCCGGCTTTACGCTGTGACATCAGCGCGTTGAAATCCACGACCTGAGGTTTCAGCAGCACACCAATCTTCTGGTAATCCTCTTTGGCAATCGGGATCAGCGCGTCGTTCAGCACTTTTTTGCTGACCAGCAGCGTCAGTTCCAGACGTTTACCGTCTTTCACACGAATGCCATCCGCGCCGGTTTTCCAGCCCGCTTCATCCAGTAATTTATTGGCCTGCGCCGGATCGAATTTGTACGGATTCACCCCGTCGGTGTTATACGCCCAGGAGATTGGCGCGATCGGCTCGATGGCCACGGTGCCGTAACCCTGATACACCACGTCGATCAGTTTCTGGCGATCCAGACCGTAGATCAGCGCCTGGCGAACTTTCACGTCCTGCAACACCGGACGATGCAGGTTGAACTCAATCTTGCTGTAATCGCTGGATCCGTACAGGTTGATGTTCGCAAAACCGAGCAATTTCAACTGTTCAATATCATCCGGGCGCGACGTAAAAGCGTCGTAATCGGTATCGCCGGTCTGGAATAACTGGAAATTGGTCGAGGGATTGGTGACACGATAAATGAAGCGTGGCGTCGGCGGTGTGCCACGGTAATAATTCGTGTTGGCGTGGAAACGGATCTCCTGCCCCGGAATGTATTTATCGTAAACGTACGGGCCGTTGCCCAACGGTTTACCGTGCAAAGTGCGCAACGTGTCGAGATTTCCGCGCTGATAATCTTTGCCGTAATAGGCTTTCGACAGCACCGGGCCGCCGATTTTTTGCAGCGTGGTCGCGCCTGCCTGCGTCGTCGTCACCTGCAGGGTCAGCGGGTCGATGACTTTAAGGCCACTGATGCTGTCCGCTTTGCCCTGCTTGTAGTCATCGCCACCGGCGATATGCGCCAGCGTGATATCGGTATCGCCATCATATTTCGGGTCATACAAAACGGTCAGTGTGAACGCGACATCTTCCGCCGTCAGCGCAGAACCGTCGCTGTACTTGAGGTTCGGACGCAATTTGATGGTGTACGTTTTGCCGTCCGGGCTGACTGTCCAGCTTTCTGCCAGACCCGGAACCAGTTTGCCCTGGCTGTCCCAGTCAATGAGGCGGGCGAAGATCACGTTGGTGACGTTTTCATCCCAGCCATTCACGAAGAAGTAAGGGTTAAAAATGCCCTGCGGTTCGGAGATCCCGGCGATCACGGTATCTGTACGCAATTTTGCGGCAGCAGGTACCTGGCTGGCGTCTGTGGCGGGCGTGATGCCTTCTTTGAGAACATCGTCCGCAAAGGATAAAGAAGAAAACATTACCGCGCTGGCCAGCAATGCGATTTTAAAAGAAGCGGTGCGGCCCGCGCGGGAAACTGATTGCGCCGGGGCAGAAGTGAGTAACGTAGCCAAGTGACATCCCTCATCAATAAGTGTGCAATAGGTTTACAAAACATGACGAAGAGTAAGGTTGGGGTTTGTCCTTGTCTAACAACGAAAAAATATGGCTTATAGCTTTTGGGCTGTACGCCGAAAAAGCCACCAAAACGGCTAATGTGGAAGAATTTCCTGATCACACCCAGTAAGTACTCACTAACATTAGATGGTATAAAAATCAGCAGGTTAGTCTTGTAACAGCCCAAAGATACCCGGATGCGCACAAAGAAAAACGGCGTATCTCATCGAAGATACGCCGTTTCTTTCTGAATGCTTTCCGGCCTTAGTTTCAGGCTGCGGTTTTTTTACTGCGGGAACTGACTTCAGCAAGGATCTCTTTTTGTTTGCTCTTCTCGCCGAGAAGCTTGTACCAACCAGAAAGTTTGCGCAGATCCGGTAACGTCGCCTTTTCTTCAACGTCGTAAGCACTTAATTTCTCACGATACTCTTCGAAGATGGTGATACAGCGGCGAGCCCACTCGCCTTCCAGCGCAGAGCCTGCCACCGCGCGCGGACGGCGTGGTAAGCGCGGGCGCAGCGGTTTGCTGGCTTCTGGCGCTGACTCATCGACATAGGCGAACTTGATCGAAACAACGGTTCTGCCCTGCTTCACCGGCTCCCAGACCACGGAAATATCAGTATTGGCGTTGATCCGGTTGATCGTCGGCTCAAGCAGCTTCTGACGGAAGTCACGGTAATCCTCGTATTTGCCCGCCAGACCCGCCTTCTCGCGCATCCAGTTGAGATCCAGGGTCACTTCAATGGCTTTGCCACTGCGCCGCCCGTAGAGGTTTTTGGCTTTGATTAACCAGCCATACAGACGCACGGAAAACGGTGTATCCAGTTTTGCGATATTCGCAAAATTGAGCTTGGTAAAAGATTCTTTTAATTCATACAGATAAGGCGCAACGTCCTGACCGAATCTCAGCACAACGGCGCTGTGGTCATCGCTGCTGACGTATTCCAGGCGTGAGAACCACGAAAGCTGCACAGTACGAACCTTGCCGGTTTTCGTATCCGGTTTGTAGATGGTGACCGGCTTTTTCATCAGGCTTTCTGCCGCTTCACGCAACTGGCGATGGCTGCTGGTCGGGTTTACCCCGTAGATCCGCTGGTAATCCTGAGGGAAAAGTCGATATAACGTGTCCGGCTGAGGTTTCCTGCTATCAATTTGTGCCAGCGCCAGGTTAAGCAAGCGCATTTCATCCAGAGTAACGCTATAGGCGCCTTCAAGAAGATCGTTCCCCTGAACTACGGTGAGTTTATTCAGTTCCATGTAGCAGGATCCATAAGTGGAAAGTAGGTAAATTATTCCACATAAAAAATACTGACGTAAAGTAAAAACAAGGCTTATTTATCCCATTAATTTCAATGCATTACAAAAGGATCACCAAACAGCGATCAGGAAAAACTTCCACATATGCTTTTAAGCCGCATTCGGGATCCTTTTTTTAACATGCTGGATCGGCACGTTTTTTACAGGAAATTACTCCACTTATCGAACTGAAGATCTCCTGCCTGGAATGTCTGATATACGCGCTAAGTTCCCCTGCAGATCAGAAAATTCTTCCACATATGAGTCCATATTGCACGTTAACTGACCGGAACCGGCTTTGTGATCCCCTTCTCATTTCATCCTCAGTGTTGATTCGCAGCAAGAACCAGGATCTACAGGAAAACTTTCCACGTATGCAGCCATAGGGATCAGAAAATGTCTCCACATTTGGGATAATACGTTCAGCGATCAGGAAATAACTCCACATAAGGGGGCGTTCAGTTCTCAGGAAATCTTTCCACGTATAGCAATCCGCGGGATCAGGAAATACTTCCACGTATTCCATCGCAAAGTGTTAGCTGACCGGACAGTTACCGTTAATTCACGCACGTTTGATCAGATAATTCTTCCACATATAGGCAAGTGACAATGTCACATAATATCTAACCTACTGTTTATAATACATTATATTTTCAGCGATCGTTTCAATAGTGTTAATGAGATCAGAAAATGTCTCCACATGACCGCTGATTGGATCAGGAAAATCTTCCACATATGCCCTGCTCTGCTCTGCTGCCCGGATACGGATTTCTAAAGCGGATTATGCCTGACCAGGATGATCCTCTCCCTGTTACGTGACACAACGTGACGCTGTCACAGGAAATGTCTCCACATGAGTGCTCGTTCAGGGATCAGGAAATTACTCCACTTATCAGAAAAATGAGTTGTAGCAATATGTTAGCGTTAAATCTAAGCTGATGTTCATGACATGGGTTGCAAGGGAAAACTGTCCACAGAAAAAAGCTCCACGTATCCAGTGGACTGATCTCTAAGGAAATTATCCACAGGAAAAAGCTCTACATTGATCATGAAAAGGATCCACATCCAGCAGGAAGGATCTCCACTTGGAGCATGAAATATCTCCACAAGACCCGTTGTACCCTGCTGATTTACATAGAAAAAAACCTCTCTTAAAGAGAAAGATCTAAACTTATAAATAAAACAAAACACTATTTGATCTTGGGATCCTGATAAGGACTGGCGACGTTGTTGCGTAAAGGATTGGGTAGAGGTAACACCAGACGGGACAATGTAGTGCAGATTTAGAAACAGAAACGGGCCTGAAAAGGCCCGATCCAGACGGAACAAACGATCAGGAACGTTCGTTGGTGATAAGCCAGGCATTGATCAGCTCTGTCAGAACGTCTTTCATCTCGCGATCTTGCAAGAAGCAGCTGGTTTTGAAACGGCGATGCAACTCTTCATCGATGTTAGTCTGTAATTTCTTCACTGAAGCGGGCGGCTTTGCTACAGCGTCCAGTGCTGTAGTCAGTTGTCGGTGCTGGCCAAGTTTCATTTTCATTTCAACAACTCCGTAATTTCTTTGGTCATAATTTCAATCTCGCCTTTCGCATTACCGTCCGTTGTATCGAAGACTGTTCCGCCATCCATCATGGTACGGATGTAAACCTGGCGCTGAGTGGTACCTGTCCGCAATGCCGGAACGCCCGTATCAGCAATTGATTCCTTCAGGACTTCCAACATCTTAGCGGAGGCGACTTTCTTGGTGATCAGAAAACGCGCGATGACTGGCTGTAAATTTTCACGCGCTTCGACAACGGCAAGTATTGCGCCGCAGGCTGCGAAATCTAAAGGTGACGGTGTCACGGGGATTAAGACTAAATCACTCACCATAACCGCAGCTGATGAAATGGCAGAAATCGCCGCAGCTCCATCAATCACAACGTAATCATATTCTTTCAACTGTTTGCGTACGGTATAGACTTCTTTTTCTGATGCGGCTTCAGCCAGATCAAATTTACATTTAGTTTCATCGTACCAGTTGCTGATGCTTCCCTGTGGGTCGGTATCGACCATCACAACTTTGTGCCCTTGCCGTGCAAGACAGGTTGCGATGTTTATAGAAGTCGTGGTTTTCCCTACCCCGCCCTTCCCGTTCAGGAAAGAAATAATTTTCGCTGCCATAACAACCTCTTGATGAAGCGCTAGAATGAAGACAAGTGAATCCCAAGCTTATGTGATTTTGGGATTCAATATTTATGTAATCATAGGATTCTGGGATTTAAAAATCCATGAATCACAGGATTGAAGTACTACTATAAAGTTTACATCCGAGGATTTCAATATTTTAGGATTACCGAATTACATTATCCTGTGATTTCGGGATTCTGTGATTACCAGTCAAGAGCTCGCGACGGTAACATTATGTTCAGGATGTTGTGATTTTTGAATCTCATCATCCCAGGAGTTTGGGATATCAGGATTACAGGCGGATGAGGCTGAAGTTTCTATCTCAGAGAATAATGGTACAACATGAAGCTACGAGGATTTCGCTATCTTGTGATTTTATGATTCTGCAATCTTGGGATTTTTCGGGGATGCATGATGCAAATGAGACATGCAAATGAGAACGCCGAAAAGTTTCGGCTGATGTTGACGTCCAAAACAATAGCCTCGAAAATCTCACCATCTCACCATCTCACCATCTCACCATCTCACCATCTCACCATCTCACCATCTCACCATCTCACCATCTCACCATCTCACCATCTCACCATCTCACCATCTTGTGATTTCTGTATCCAGGGATGTATACATCTTGGGATTTCAGAAGTATGTAATGCTAATCCTGTATTTTATGATTACAGGATTAAGTGATTCTGGAAATCCTGAGATCACAAAATACTGAAACGTTCGGATATGAATAGTAGGATTATGGGATTAACTAATCTTCGAATCATTAATTATCTTTAGAAGAACAAGCCGGCATGTTCGGTACACCTGGATTCCAGGATGACATGATTTCGTAATCTTAATGAGGATTACAGGAGTATAAGATTACACATTAATGAGAGCTGAACGGTCTTATATTGTTATGGATATCATATAATCCTGGGATTGAAAGTGAATCTCAGGATTACATGATATTGAGCTAGGATTGTATGATTACATAATCATTTCAATTAAATCAACTGGTTAGTTGTGTTACGTGTGGCTGGGAATAATCTGCCATCAGAGGATGGCAGGATTACATAATCCCCGATAGGATTTTGAGATTACAGGATTTATTCGACGAATCTCGGGATTGTAGGATTCTCATAATGTGCGGGGATTCAGAGATTCCATGATTATGGATGTAATGAATGCAAAACATTAAGATTCAAGGATTCTGGGATTTATTGATTGTGTAAGATTATGGAATCTTAAAATCTCAGGATTAACGCGGTTCGTGATGAATGTTGGGATGTTGGGATTTCAGGATGGTGTGATTTTATGATTATGAGATTTATCTTGTGATGACAAGATGACAAGATGACAAGATGACAAGATGACAAGATGCAGTTATACAAAAAAATCCCGAGATTACAAAATCTCGGGATTCGGGGATTCAGGGGTTTATTGGATACGCAACTAATGGGTTACAACATCAAGAGCGCGCAGATGTTCCGGTAACCAGGAAAGCAGAACTTCAGAACCCGCCTGCCATTCCGGTTTTATGTGCGCGGCGGGAAGCTTAACCATGAAGTTATCCTGACCGGCAACTTCAGTCATCATGCGAACATGGTCGCCCAGATAAATAAATTGTTTAATCCGTGCTTTGACTTGTTCCATCCCTGGCTGAGGATTGTTGATACTGATTCGCTCAGGGCGGATGGAGAGTAAAATCTTCTTACCGGGCGAACTAGGACGAATTTTAACGGCGCGAAGAATTGTGCCGTCATCAAGCGACGCACGATAATAATCACCTTCTGCCGCCGTGTTGGTGGCCAGCAGGCTGTTATTTTCACCGATGAATTGAGCAACAAACGCATTATCCGGTTGTTCATAAATCACACTCGGGCTGTCCATCTGCTGGATAACGCCATCGTTAAACACCGCCACGCGATCAGACATGGTCATCGCTTCGCTCTGATCATGCGTAACGTAGACAATCGTCAGATCCAGCATCTGGTGTAATTGTTTGATTTCCATCTGCATATGTTCACGCAATTGCTTATCCAGCGCGCCAAGCGGTTCATCCATCAGTACCAGTTTGGGCTCGAACACCAGCGCGCGGGCGAGGGCGACACGTTGCTGTTGCCCACCGGACATTTGGGCAGGGTAGCGGTCAGCCAGTGGTTTAAGTTTTACCATGTCCAGAATGCGGTCTACTTTCTCTTTGATATCTGTCTTGTTCAGGCGCCGAATCGTTAGCGGAAACGCCAGATTCTCGGCCACCGTCATATGCGGGAACAGAGCGTAGTTCTGGAAAACCATCCCGATATCACGCTGATGCGGAGGCAGATTATGCAAAGGTTTATCGCGCAGCAGAATTTCGCCCTGGGTCGGTGTTTCAAACCCTGCAAGCATCATCAGGCTGGTGGTTTTGCCGGAACCTGAAGGGCCAAGCAGCGTCAAAAACTCACCCTCATGGACATCAAGATTGAGGTTTTTAACGACCAGTTTGTCGCCGTCATAGCTCTTCTTGATATTTTTGAAGCTGACATACGTTCTCATAACAGGCACTCCGCGAAGAAAAAGACTGGAAAGTGGATGACGCAACCCGGCACAAATCATGCATAAAACATCCTCAGAAGGATTGTTTGTCTGGCGTTATTAAAAATCTTTACCACCCGCCTGAAACGCTAACAAGCATTTTTCCGCAAAAAACCACAAAAAAAAGAGCCTGAGAGAATTCTCGCAGGCTTATGAATTTTATTGCTATTTTTTAATTAAAACGAGAGATTGCTAGCAATGTGAAAAAGCAATTACGCAGGATCAGGCAAGTTGTTCGTTTCCGGTTCGGCGAGCTCACCCCGTTCATCGGTTGCACTGTAAGGTTGCAGCCTGCGCCGTAAACAATCCACGATATGCCCGAAGGCAGGCACGATTTCTTCCTCAGAAACACCGCCATAGCCGAGCAAAAGCCCGCGCCGAGGAGCAGGCCGAAGGTAATACGCTGAAAGTGGCCGGGTCAGAACGTGCTTTTGTTCCAGCTCTGCGCTCAGCGCCACGTCATCAATCGAATCCGGCAGTGACAAAATCAGATGTAGTCCGGCATTGCTGTTTTCGATCAAAAACTCCGGCCCGAGTTCCTGTTCAATCAGCCGCGTCAGTGCGCTACGCCGTTTACCGTAAATCAGCCGCATCCTGCGAATATGCGCCGCGTAATGGCCTTCGCGGATAAATTCCGCGAGCGTGAGTTGCGTTAAACCGTTACCGGCACGGTACAACTCGGAGTGCGCGATCTTGAGGCGCGAAGCGAGAGGCCGCGGCAAAACGACGTAACTGATCCGCATCGCGGGATACAACGTTTTACTGAACGTCCCGATATAAATCACCGGCGCATCGCTGCTCAGGCCCTGCAACGCAGGGATCGGGCTGCCGGAATAGCGGAATTCGCTGTCGTAATCATCTTCCACCA
Organism: Rahnella sp. PCH160; assembly: GCF_047784855.1. Classification (NCBI taxonomy): domain Bacteria; kingdom Pseudomonadati; phylum Pseudomonadota; class Gammaproteobacteria; order Enterobacterales; family Yersiniaceae; genus Rahnella; species Rahnella sp. PCH160. The sequence goes on along the minus strand of NZ_JBLOGT010000002.1, from coordinate 502,944 downwards.
CCCAGCTGCCTTGCTGGCTGGCCATCGCGAGAATTTTTTGTCTGCGTGCCAGACTCATCACTGCACCCAGAGGATAGTGATGTGACGGTGTCACGCATATCAGCTTGGGTGCGCGGTTTTCTGGCGGATTTTCAGGTGGATCCATGCCGTTTTCATCGACCGGTATCGGTTGAACATCCACGCCGTTGATGGACAACACATTGCGAATGCCCCAGTAGCTGGGTTCTTCAATCCAGGCGACATCACCCGGATCGCAGAGCATTTTCGCCAGTAAATCCAGCGCCTGATGGGTACCGGCGGTGATGAGGATCTGGTCGGCCGTGCAGTCCACCGAACGTGCAATTCGCAGATAATCGGCCAGCGCATGCTGAAGTTCCGGGCAGCCGCCGTGGCGCGAGTAGGTGAGATATTCCGGGTGCAGGCGGCGGCTCAGACGGTTTTGCAGCTTGCGCCAGATGTCATGCGGGAACTTTGTTACATCCGGCACGCCCGGCATAAACGCGCCCCACTGGTGCGACGCCACGCCGGTCCGTGTCAGCAAATTCGAACCGCGTTTGGAAAGTGAAACGTGGCTGCGAAGCGGGGTACAGCGCGTGGTGGTTTTATCCGCAATCACGCCGTCTTCCGGTAAATCTGCTGTGACGAAGGTTCCACTTCCGGTACGCGTCTGAATGTAGCCCTCAGCCTGTAATTGCTCGTAGGCCGCCAGCACGGTATTGCGCGAAATCTCCAGCTCTTTGGCCAGATCCCGTGACGCGGGCAAGCGGCTGCCGGGGCTGATACTGCCATCAAAGATAGCGTGTTGTAATGCCTGATAAACCCGCTTGTTGAGCGTGCCCGCAGAAGATTCGGAAAGCCCGGTCAGACGCTGAAAAATGAGGTCAGAAAGCAATGAGCGCAAAAGTGGATCCTCAAAATAAATAAAACTGGTTCTGGATTATAGGGCCGCTGACAGGATAAAAAACAAGGACGGATTGCTATTTCGACAAATTGTTCACCTTACAACCGGCAATCTCCAAAACATAACCTTCAGGCAGGAGCGAAAGATGAGTCACAGCGAACTGGAAAAACGCCGTAAAGAAGCCACACCGCGTGGTGTCGGCGTGATGTGTGATTTCTATGCAGCGAAGGCGGAAAATGCAACGTTGTGGGATGAGCAGGGCCGTGAATATATCGACTTCACCGCCGGGATCGCGGTGCTCAATACCGGTCACCGCCATCCGAAAATTGTCGAAGCGATCCGCAAACAGCTCGACCTGTTCACGCACACCGCCTACCAGATTGTGCCTTATGAGAGCTTTGTCACGCTGGCCGAACGTATCAACGAAATTGCGCCAGTGTCAGGAAAAGCGAAAACCACCTTCTTCAGTACCGGTGCCGAAGCGGTAGAAAACGCGGTGAAAATTGCCCGCGCTGCCACCGGTCGCCCCGGTATTATCACTTTCTCCGGTGCATTCCACGGCCGCACGTTACTGACCATGGCGCTGACCGGTAAAGTGGTGCCGTACAAAGTGGGCTTCGGTCCGTTCCCGGCATCCGTATTCCACGGCCAATATCCGAACGCGCACCACGGCGTCAGCACGGAAATGGCGCTGGAGAGCATCGAACGTATTTTCCGCAGCGATATCAGCCCGCAGCAGGTTGCCGCCATTCTTTACGAACCGATTCAGGGCGAGGGCGGTTTTAATATTGCGCCGGAAGATTTTGTGAAAGGTCTGCGCGATCTTTGTGACCGTCACGGCATCGTGCTGATCGCGGATGAAGTGCAGAGCGGTTTTGCACGTACCGGCAAAATGTTTGCGTCTGATTACTACCCGAATGCCCAACCGGATTTAGTCACCATGGCAAAAAGCCTGGGCGGGGGTATTCCGATTTCCGGTGTGACCGGCCGCGCTGAACTGATGGATGCGCCGGAACCGGGCGGTCTGGGCGGCACTTACGCGGGCAACCCGCTGGCAGTGGCGTCGGCGCTGGCCGTTCTGGATATTATCGAAGAAGAAAAACTGTGCGAGCGCGCAAACCGTCTGGGTGCAGAGTTGGTTGAAACGCTGGAAAAATCTAAGGCGACATGCCCGGCGCTGGTCGATGTGCGTGCGCGGGGTTCGATGGTCGCAGCAGAATTTAACGACCCGGCGACAGGCAAACCTTCCGCTGAACTGACCAAACAGTATCTGCGTAAAGCGCTGGATGCCGGATTGCTGATGCTGAGTTGCGGTGTTCACGGCAACGTGATCCGTTTCCTGTATCCGCTGACCATTCCCGATGCGCAGTTCAAAGATGCACTGGCGATTTTGTCCCGCGTACTGGCTGACTGAGGAACGTTATGCAACTCAAACATACAGAACTCTTTCGCCAGCAATGCCTGATCAACGGCGAATGGGTGGACAGCGAAAACGGCGAACGCGAAGACGTCACTAACCCGGCAACGGGCGTGGTGATCGGCAGCGTTCCGCAAATTACTCCGGCACAAGCGGCCCAGGTGATTACTTACGCAGAACAGGCGCAGGTGGGCTGGCGGGGGAAAACCGGTAAGCAACGTGCTGCGCTGATGCAGAAATGGGCGCAACTGATGCTGGAACATGCGGACGATCTGGCCGCATTACTGACCGCCGAACAGGGCAAACCGCTGGCGGAGGCAAAAGGCGAAATCGTCTACGCCGCGTCTTTTATTGAATGGTTTGCCGAAGAGGCGAAGCGCGTGGAAGGCAGCGTGCTGGCTCCGGTTCAGGCGTCACAACGCATGCTGGTTCTGAAACAACCGATTGGCGTGTGCGCGGCGATCACGCCCTGGAATTTCCCGGCGGCGATGATCACCCGTAAAGCCGCACCCGCGCTGGCAGCCGGTTGCGCGATGATTGTGAAACCGGCTGAACAAACGCCACTCAGCGCCTTAGCACTCGGACAACTGGCGGTGGAAGCGGGCATACCGGCGGGCGTATTGCAGGTGATCACCGGTTCTGCGCAGGATGTCGGCAAAGTGCTGTGCGCAAGCCCGGTGATCCGCAAACTGAGTTTCACCGGTTCGACCGAAGTCGGGCGCATTCTGATGGCGCAAAGTGCGCCGACGGTGAAAAAACTCTCTCTCGAACTGGGCGGCAACGCGCCGTTTATCGTGTTCGATGATGCCAATCTTGAGCGTGCCGTGGCAGGCATTATGGCCTCGAAGTTCCGCAATAGCGGGCAAACCTGCGTCTGCGCCAACCGGATTTATGTCCAGCAGGGGATTTACCCGGCGCTGGTCAAACGGCTGGTCGAAGAAGTGGAAAAGCTGAAAGTGGGCGAGGGTCTCAAACCGGCATCACGCAGGGGCCGCTGATCGACGACGCCGCGGTCAGTAAAGTGCGTGAGCACATCGACGATGCGTTATCGCATGGCGCGACAATTCTCACCGGCGGTCAGCCACACGCGCTGGGCGGTACGTTCTTCCAGCCCACGGTGGTCGGTGGTGTGACGTCTGCTATGAAATTTGCGCGCGAGGAAACCTTCGGGCCTGTTGCGCCGATTTTCAGTTTTACCGATGAAGCCCAGGCGGTGGCGATGGCTAACGATACCGAATTCGGGCTGGCGGCATATCTCTTCACGCGTGACTCAGCGCGCCAGTGGCGGGTTCCGGAAGCACTGGAATACGGCATGGTGGGCATCAATACCGGCCTGATTTCTAACGAAGTCGCGCCGTTCGGCGGCATTAAACAGTCCGGTCTGGGGAGGGAGGGGTCACGCCACGGTATGGACGACTATCTGGAAATGAAATATCTGTGCATTGAGCTGGGTGAGTAATCCTGACGCACAACGTCCCGATAGGGTGCAGAAATGCACGGACGCAGTGCAAGGTTAAACAATAAAAAGAAACTGAATGGTCATGAGGCACAAAAAAATCACATAACGCCTCTGCAAAACCTGTCCGCCCGCTATTTCCGGCGTGGCGGACGGACTCCACAGTAATGGCATGGTTTATGCTTCATCATAAAATATGATGCATCATATTTTTAACAATGCCGTTACCTTAGCGCTTTCCTTACTTTTTTAGTTAACCCAGGAGTCACAGCATGTTTAAAAAGATTGCCCTTACCACTCTTCTCGCCGGGTTGGTGTTTCAGGCCCAGGCTGAATCTCTGACAGTGATCTCTTTCGGCGGTCTGAATAAAGACGCTCAGGACAAAGCGTTTTACAAACCTTTCGCGGCAGCCGGTAAAGGCACCATCGAGCCGGGCGAATACAACGGTGAAATGGCCCGTATCCGCGCGATGGTGGAAACCAAACAGGTCGGCTGGGACGTGGTGGAAGTCGAAAGCCCGGAACTGATCCGTGGCTGTGACGAAGGGCTGTTTGAACCGCTGGACTGGAGCAAACTGGGCGACAAAACGCAGTACGTGCCGGGCGCGGTAACCGAATGTGGTGCGGGCATTTTCCTGTGGTCAACCGTGCTGACATTTGACGCCAGCAAACTGAAAAAAGCGCCGACCAGTTGGGCTGATTTCTGGGATATGAAAGATTTTCCGGGCAAACGCGCACTGCGCAAAAGCGCCAAATTCACGCTGGAAATCGCCTTACTGGCCGATGGTGTGAAACGTGAAGACATCTATAAAGTGCTTGCCACGCCAGCCGGTGTGGAACGCGCCTTCAAAAAACTCGATCAAATCAAACCGAATATTCAGTGGTGGGAATCCGGCGCGCAGCCGCTTCAGTGGCTGGTTTCCGGCGACGTTGTGATGACTTCCGCTTATAACGGCCGCGTGAGCGCCGCACAGGGTGAAGGTCATGACTTCAAAATGGTCTGGGACAACAGCCTGTATGACCTCGACAGCTGGGCCATCGTGAAAGGCTCGAAACACAAAGATCTGGCCGAACAGTTTATTGCTTTCGCCAACAAACCTGAAAACCAGAAAGTCTTTGCTGAAACCATCCCCTACGGCCCGACTGAAAAATCAGTCACCGGCATGATCGACCCTAAATATGCGCAGAATCTGCCGACTGCCGAGAAAAACCTGGCAGGCGCTTTGCAGGTCGATACACACTTCTGGATTGAGCATGGCGAAGACTTAGAACAGCGCTTCAACGCCTGGGCTGCTAAGTAAATACCCGTCATCCTTCGGTCTGACCCAGCGTTGGCTTCGCTCACGAATCCCCGGTCACAGTCATTTGTATGTGACCGGGGATTCGCCTCGCTCGCCGTCTTGATTCAGCCCGAATGATTTTGTGTTTTGAGTTGGGTAATACCAGAGAACCCGCAGCGGGAGAAAATTATGAGCCAGACTGAAATGCTGACGACACCGGTGCCGGATGACGACACCGCTTCAGGGCCGACGCTGCGTCAGCGCCTGCGTAAAGTTGAAGCGGCGTATACGCGACGTTCTTTGCTACTGATTGCGCCACTTTTGTTGTTTGTGATTATCAGCTTCCTGTTCCCGATCGCGTCCATTTTGGGCAAGAGCGTGACCAATCCGGAGCTTGGCACCACGATGCCGGCAACCGTGGCGCAGCTTGCCCATTGGGAAGGGAAAACCGTACCAGATGAAGCGACGTTTTCTGCGCTGGTGACTGACCTGCGCAATGCCCGCAACAGCGGCCAGATGGCGACCATCGCCAAACGGCTGAGCTATGAGGATAACCGTTACCGGAGCCTGATCACCGGCACATTACGCCATGTGCCCGAAGGCACCGCGCCGGTCAAGGATGCGCTGATCCAGAGCATGCCGCTGTGGGGTGAATTGAGCACCTGGCAGACGCTGCAACGCGTGGCAAAACCCCTGACATCCTACTATTTACTGGCCGCGGTTGACCGCAAAATTGACGTCGATACCGGCAAAATTACCGCGCTGCCGCCGGATCAGGCGCTGTACGTTAACGTTCTGCTTCGCACCTTGTGGATGGCGCTGGTCGTCACCCTGTGCTGCGTCGCGCTCGGTTATCCGCTGGCGTACTGGCTGGCGAAGCAACCAACGGGTCGCGCCAACTTACTGATGATCCTGGTGCTGCTGCCATTCTGGACATCGCTGATTGTCCGCACCGCCAGCTGGATTGTGTTACTGCAATCCGGCGGGCTGATCAACCGCGCGCTGCTTTCCACCGGCATTATCGATCACCCTCTGGTGATGGTGTTTAACCGCCTCGGTGTGTACATCTCGATGACGCACATTATGCTGCCTTTTATCATCCTTCCTCTATATGCCGTGATGAAAAGCATTTCGCCGAACTATGTTCGCGCGGCGATTTCACTCGGCGCGCATCCTTTCTCCGCGTTCTGGCGTGTGTACGTGCCGCAGACGTATGCCGGTGTGACGGCAGGCGCGTTGCTGGTGTTTATGATGGCGATTGGTTACTACATTACTCCGGCGTTGCTCGGCGGGCCGGGTGACCAGATGGTCAGTTATTTTGTGGCATTCTTCACCAATACCACGATGAACTGGGGAATGGCGGCGGCGCTCGGGAGCCAGTTGCTGGTGATCGTGGTGCTGCTTTATATCGTTTATATCCGTGTGACGCGCACCAAAGCCGAAGTGGCTGCGAACTAAAGGAGCCCGACCATGAAACACAGTATGAAACAAAAAGGGGTGCTGATTTTGCGGTTGTGGCGCGGGTGTTTCAACTTCTACAGCGCGGCGATTTTGCTGTTTCTGATTGTGCCGGTGCTGATTATCGTGCCGCTGTCGTTTAATTCCGGATCGTTTCTGAGTTATCCGCTGACCGGTTTTTCGCTGCGCTGGTATCACACGTTTTTCCATTCGGATGAATGGCTGAGTTCGCTCGGTAACAGCCTGCTGATTGCGCCACTGGCGACGATTCTGGCGACCGTGCTGGGCGTACTTGCCTCTGTGGGATTGGTGCGCGGTGAGTTTCGCGGCAAATCTCTGGTAATGGCGATTCTGATTTCGCCGATGATCGCGCCGGTGGTGATCATCGCCGTCGGAATGTTCTTCTTTTTTGCCCGCGTTTCCCTGCTCAACAGCTATCTTGGGCTGGTGCTGGCGCATGCGCTGCTCGGTGTACCTTTCGTGGTGATCACGGTGACCGCAATTCTCAAAAACTATGACCGCAATTTATCCCGCGCGGCGGCCAGTCTGGGCGCTTCGCCGTGGCGCGTATTCCGCAAAGTGACACTGCCGCTGATTGCGCCCGGCGTTTTTTCCGGCGCGCTGTTTGCTTTTGCAGCTTCGTTTGACGAAGTGGTGGTGACATTATTCCTCGCCAGTCCGCGTCAGCGCACGTTGCCGATCCAGATGTTTGCCGGTATCCGTGAAAACCTTGATCCGACGATTGCTGCGGCGGCATCGCTGATGGTTGGCGCGTCGCTGATTTTACTGCTGGTGATGGAACTGCTGCGCCGTCGTGGCGAGCGTCTGCGTCATTCTGCGGCAGCACAATAAACATAAATACATCAGAGGACTTTACAGGTCCTCTTTTTTTGATTATTCCTGATGCATCAAATATCAAAATGATAAGGACCTTCACCATGACAGAGAAGAAAACGTTATTGCTGACCGGCGCAAGTCGCGGCATCGGACATGCCACGGTTAAACATTTCTACGCTGCCGGATGGCGGATTTTTACTGCATCGCGCCAGAACTGGGTGGATGAATGCCCGTGGGCCGAAGGTTTCCTCAACCATATTCACCTGGATCTGGAAGATATCGACAGCGTGCAAAAAGCGCTGCCGATGATTAAAGAACGCCTCGGCGGGCGGTTGGATGCGCTGGTAGATAACGCCGGTATCTCGCCAAAAACGCCGACGGGTGGACGCATGGGCGTGCTCGGCAGCGATTACGCCACCTGGTTACAGGTGTTTAACGTCAACCTGTTCTCGACGGCAATTCTGGCGACCGGCTTATTTGATGAACTCAAGGCCGCGCAGGGTACCATCATCAACGTTACGTCGATTGCAGGCAGCAAAGTGCATCCGTTTGCGGGCGTGGCCTATGCCTGTTCGAAAGCCGCGCTTTCCACGCTGACCCGCGAAATGGCGCATGAGTTTGGCCCGCACGGCGTGCGCGTCAATGCGATTGCGCCGGGTGAGATCGATACCGCCATTCTGTCGCCGGGCACGCAGGAAATCGTGGAACGCAGCGTACCACTCCAGCGTCTGGGCAAAGCCGAAGAAGTCGCGTCGCTGATTTACTTCCTCTGCACCTCTGGCGCGTCTTACGTGAACGGCGCGGAGATCCACGTTAACGGCGGTCAGCATGTCTGAAGCGCCGTCACTGTTAACAACAGAAGTGCCGTGCGTCAGCCCGTCTCAGGCCGAAAATATCGCCGCGCAAATCTACGGGCTGGAAGGTTCCGCGCAGGTTCTGGGCGGAGAGCGCGACAGCAATTTTTGCCTGACCACGCTTTCTGGCCGCGCTTACATGCTGCGGTTTGTGAATCCGGCAGAAGTGCCCGAAGAAGTCGATTTTCAGACCGCCATTCTCAGCCATCTTGCGTTGCGCGACAGCCCGCTGCCGGTGCCGCGTTTACAGGAAAGCCGCAGCGGCGAACTGACGCCGCAGGTCAGCGTCGGCGGGCAAAACCTGACTTTACGCGCCGTCAGTTATCTTCCGGGGATCGCGCAATATCAGGTGCCACGTTCACCCGCGCTGATGCATGAACTGGGCGATACGCTGGCGCGTCTGGATATCGCCCTCAGCGATTTTCAACATCCCGGCGCGAAGCGGGATTTATTGTGGGATATCAGTGATATGTCGCGTCTGGAAGGCTGGATCCCGCATCTGGCCGATCCTGAACAGCGCCACACCATCAGCCGCGTTCTGGCAGTCCATCAGCAAAAAGTGGTGCCCGCCAGCCGTGGGCTGCGCAAACAGGTGATCCACAACGATTTGAACGCGCATAACGTGCTGGTTAACAGCGCGAACCCGCAGCGGCTGGCGGGAATTATTGATTTTGGCGATGCGCTCCATGCGCCGCTGATCAATGAACTGGCGACGGCACTGGCGTATCAGCTCGACAGTCAGGGCGAAAACCTCTTCCGGTATTGCCATCCGATGATTGCGGCGTACACCGCCCGCCAGCCGCTGAGCGTGGCGGAACAGCAGGTTTTGCCTGAACTGGTGGCCTCGCGGCTGGCGCTGAGCTTGTTGATCGCCCAGCACCGCGCCGTGTTATATCCGCAAAACCGTGAGTATATTTTGCGTAATCAGGCGCACGCGTGGGGCAGTTTATCGCGTCTGATGGCGCTGTCTTTTTCGCAGATTGGCGAAATTTTCAGTCAGTCCTGCATGTCTCATTTGCCGTAAAGGAAGTCAACATGCTGACTCAGCAACAGGTTTTAGAAGGCCGCCAGCAATGGCTGGGCGGCGGTTATCGTCTGTTTTATCAGGAACCGCTGCACGTCGTGCGTGGCGAAGGTGTCTGGTTGTTCGACAGCGAAGGGCGGCGCTATCTGGATGCTTACAACAACGTGGCGTCCGTGGGGCATTGCCATCCGGCCGTCGTCGAAGCGATTGCCACGCAAGCGGCGCAGCTCAATACGCACACGCGTTATCTCCATGACGCCATCGTTGAGTTTGCCGAAGATTTTCTGACGGAGTTTCCGCCGGAACTGCGCAATCTCACCATGACCTGCACCGGCAGTGAAGCCAACGATCTGGCGCTGCGCGTGGCGCGGCAAATCACCGGCGGGCAGGGCGTTCTGGTCACGCGCTGGGCGTATCATGGCGTCACCAGCGCACTGGCCGAACTTTCGCCTTCGCTCGGCGACGGTTTTGAGCAGGGCAAAAATGTCTGGCTGATTGATGCGCCGGACACTTTCCGCCGTCAGGGCGCCTTCGCCGCAGGCGTAGAACGGGTGCTGGAAGCCATGAAACAGGCGGGCGTGAAACCGGCGGCGCTGTTGGTAGATACCATTTTCTCCAGCGACGGCGTTTTCAGCCCTGAACCGGCAGACATGCAGCGCGCGGTGGCGCTTGTCCGTGCGGCTGGCGGGTTATTTATTGCCGATGAAGTGCAGCCCGGTTTTGGCCGCACCGGCAGCCAGCGCTGGGGTTTTGCCCGTTATGGCGTGATGCCGGATCTGGTGAGTCTGGGCAAACCGATGGGTAACGGCCATCCTGTCGCCGGGCTGGTCGGCAGGCCGGAACTGTTCGCGGAATTTGGCCGCCGTCAGCGTTATTTCAATACCTTCGGCGGCAATCCGGTTTCGTGCCGCGCGGCACATGCGGTCTTGCAGGTTTTACGACGTGAAGAACTGCAACAAAACGCGCAACGGACGGGGGAAATTCTGCGTGAGGGGCTGCTGAAACTGGCGGCGCGTTATCCGGTGATCGGCGATGTGCGCGGCGACGGATTGTTTATCGGCGTGGAATTGGTGAGCGATCAGCGCAACACGCCCGCGCCTGAGCTGGCGGCGTTTGTCGTTAACCAGATGCGGCAAAAACAGATTCTGATCAGCGCCACCGGCCCGGCGGCAAACGTCCTGAAAATCCGCCCGCCGATGGTCTTCCAGCCCGAACACGCCACGCTGTTACTGGAAACACTGGCGGGCGTGCTGGCGGATATTCCTGTTTAAATATTACCTCTCCCGGCTGGCGGCCAGGAATTCAACCATCTTCTGACTGCCGTCGAGAATGTCTTTCCGTTTTATTCAACTACCGGATTGCCGCTGAGTTCTGCCATCAGCCACGCCTGCACACTTTTGATATCAAAAACGCGCAATCCATAACTTTCGGTAAGCAAGTCTTCTGGCAAAAATTCATCGAACTTCTCGAGATGCTTTTCCTCAACGCGGCTTGCCAACTCAGTTTCAGAGGGAAGGCCTTGCTGAAGCATCAGGGATAAAGATTTTCTGACATCCGAAACCTTCGCATTTGCTATTTCGATAACGCCAGCGAATGCCCCACTCCTGAATCCGCAATAAAGCAATAATGCAGAAAGTGTGTTTACGGCTCTGTCGCCCAGCCAGGGGATAATATAAACATATCCGCCGTTTTGAATAATGCGTTCATTAGCCAGATTATTGGCTTCAAAATAGTAACGGCCTTCATCGAATAATTTCCGTGCTGTGGTATCAGCAAAATCTTTCTTATGCTCACCCGTCGCAATACGATAGTCGCCTTCGGAAAATATCTTATACATCTCCTGTCTGACGACATCGTGTACCGACATTCCTTCACCACCAAATATCGGCGGTTTACCGCCTTTGGTTTCTGTCACGTAAATGACTTTCGCTTCGGCGTTTATCTCTATGACTTTCCAGCGTTTCCCGGCAAAGATAATGTGCTGCTCAGGTATGACGGGGGAGTCCATGGGAACAGAACCCAGAGTTCGGTTGCCCGTCACGATCCGAAATTCTTCAGGCGTCTTGAACACGGCGAAATAGGTGTACTGATTGACCAGCCTCTCTCCTTCGATGCCTAAAACCAGTTCTCCGCTTGAAAGCTGGGTTAGAAACTGAAGTGCGCCCATGTGCTGAAGCAACTTTTTGAAACGTTCACCGGAGACCTGCTGGAAGGGGCCAGTTTGGCATAATTGTGAAAAGAGCTGCACGGCACGGACGCCGCCCCATTGCGCGGTGACCGCGAGTATCTGATGGAACAACGTGGAGTAGTGAGGTTGCTGAACATCCGCAGGTTCAAACCATTGATTGGCAATCAGTAAGCGTAACATCGCGATTGACTGAATCAGCTGCAGTCGTAACTGGTCGACTAATCCCGATGTTGGCGTAAGCTCATTTTCCGTGATTAACATTCTCAGAACCGGGGCTGAATCACGCCTTCCCGAACGCCCCATTCTTTGACGCAAACTTGAAACTGAATGCGGCGCTGTCACCTGAATGACAGAGGCGACTTTCCCGATATCGATACCCAACTCTAAGGTCATGGTGCAAATGGCTGTGGTGGGGTAATTCCCTTTCTGAAGCCTTTTTTCCAGCATTTCACGCAATTCGCGTGATAACGAACCGTGATGAGGGAAAAACTCATTGGGGACAACATGATTTTCACTGAGGTCGCTTAACGAGGCTGCGAGACTTTCGGTACGTTTGCGGCTGTTTGCAAAAACCAGATGCGAATCACCACGGCAGAGCCGGAAAAGGTCATCACAAACCTTCTGTTCTGCGGATGAAGAAGAAGCGGGATCCTTTATCAGTGGCTCCAGATAACCTTTCACCTGCACTTTAAACGTTGCATCGTTGTTTGCGGCTGTGACTGTTTCACATGGGAATGACGAGTTAGCCCTGAGAGCAAGAGGAACGGTTTTCAAATCGCCTAACGTTGCACTTAATGCCACCCGTGGTATGGGCGCTTTTGTTCTGCCAAGCAAATGTTCGAGCCGGTTCAGCAGCGAAAGAAGTTGCATGCCTCTTTCAGCCCCGATAAAGGCGTGAAATTCATCAATAACGACATAGGCTAATTTTGCGAAAGCCAGCTGCATCCACCCTGAGGAACGGATCATCATTGCCTCCAGAGATTCCGGGGTAATCAGTAAAATTCCTGAGGGGTTCTTTTTCGCCTTCGTTTTGTGGCTTTGCGCGACATCACCGTGCCAGGGTGTAATTTCCATATCCAGCATTTCGCCCAGGCCTTCCAACCGGCGATACTGATCGTTTATCAACGCCTTTAAAGGGCTGATGTATAAAATGCCGAAACTGTCATGAATATCAGCAATGGCAGAACAGGCGGGCAAGAAGAAAGCTTCTGTCTTGCCTGCCGCAGTGGAAGCACTGATAAGCACATCACGGTCGCCAGCGAGAACGTGCGGAATCGCTTTTTTCTGAATTTCCCGCAGGTCTTTCCAGCCTTGCTTGAAAACCCATTTCTGCACCCGCGGATCCAATCGCTGATATTCACTGTTCATAGTCTGAAGTCAGCCAGTTCATCATCGCCATCGTCCGAATCAACGGTGATATCCATATCGCTTGGCTTATCTTCTTTTATCTCCACGGCTGTCACTAGCTGTGACCATTGCATTGAAGGGTTCTGTTCGAGTACGGCCAGCATATCCAGAAACGCCTTTATGGTGTTTCGGGGCGTCCGAAAATAAGCATCACCAATCGCACTGCTACAGTGGCGTAAAAAAGCGGTCAGGGCTTCATCGGGGACAAGGTATTTATCTTCCTCTCCGCCAGCAAAAACGTGGCGAAGATTTTTTAAAAGGATATACAACTCTTCCGGCGTCAGACTCGCTAAATGCAGGGCAGGGGATGAGTAATCAATAACGCCTGCGTGTCGTGCAAAGCTGTTTTCGGCGAGACGGGATTGCAGCGCTTCATAGCTATACAGCCCTTTCCTCGGATCCAAAAGAAATTCAGGCGTGCCACCGAGAAGGAAACCAATATGCTCAGCCGCGCCCTGTAAACAATCGTTCAGAATACGCAATATCTGTTCGTAGTTGGACATTCGCGCCTGGGAATTATTCAGCTTATAGAGATTGACCATCTCATCAAGATTCACCAGTAATCCGGAATAACCCGCCTGACGAACGAATAAACTCATCAGTTTCAGCGCATCATAAAATGAGGCATCCGATATGATCGTTCGGACATTTAAATCGTTTCTGGCGTCGGTTTTGGTGGTGTATTCACCCCGCAGCCAGCGAATCGCATTTGATTTTAATGCTTCATTATCTTGCTCATAGCCGGTCCAGTAGCATTCAATGACTTTTGCAAAATCGTAGCCACCCACCAGCTCAGAAAGCGCAGAAAGTTTTTGATGAATGACTGCGGGAACGCCTGAACCTATTGATTCCGCTTCCTTTCGTGCCTCGGTGATAAAACGTTCGACTACGCTGAGAAGTCCGTTGCCATCAGGTTTGTTGCGGGTTGATAAGTTCATCATCAACTCTGAATAGAGATTGCGTGCTTGTCCCCCGGATGCATGTATGCGGCGGTCAGGCGATAAGTCGGCATGTACGGTCACTAATTTTTTCTCTAAAGCGATTGAACGAACCACGCTTAAAAAGAAGGTTTTGCCAGAGCCATATTCCCCGATAATAAGACGGAAACCTGCCCCTCCTTCGGAGATTCGTTCAATATCGTTATAAAGTGCTTTGAGTTCATTAATCCGTCCAACCTGAATATGCTGTATGCCGATTTTAGGCGTTACACCGGACTTCAATGACTGAATAATGGCATCTTTTTCTTTGAGGCGAATACGGGTAACAGACATTGTTTATCCTTTCAGTTCTTGGGCTATTTCTAAGTCCACATATATTTGGTCGTTATCTTCCAGAACCGGCGCATCGACCCGTTCATAAGACCAGTCATTGATTGTTTCTACCGCGCCACTCAGCATTAATCCCAGACCTTTGCAAATCTCTGTGGCCGCCTCGCGGGCCCATGCATCCTGTTGCAGCAGATGTTCATAAAAAGTCCTGTGAGCCTGATCAAGATTTGTCAAAACGGGCTGAGAAACCGGTAAAGATGTTTTTACGGGTTCCTCAGGTTGCTCGCCTTCAAAGATAGCATTCAGCAAGTTTTGAACGTCTTTGGTTTCGGATTCATGACGGGCCAGAATGTTTTTATCCAGAGAGAAACTCTCCGGGGATTTAGAGCCATCTGATGCAGAGGACGACATTTTTGAAGAGGTCGAAAAATGATGTATATCGCGGGTGACGGCATTGCTATCCAGCCCGAGATGCGTGTAGATCTTTTCCAGTTGTCTGATTTCAGTGGGGGTTATTTTCCCATCGGCACAGGCAACGCTGACAATAATTTCACCGATACTTGCTCTTTCCTGAACGCTGATCTGATCAATTCTGGCTTTAAGGCCTGCGACGTTTGCCTGCATATTCAGACGCCATACAAGATAAGCATGCAATGAGCGCTTTTCTACGGCAGACAGAGTGTGGTTGTTATCGATAATTCGCTGTAATAACCCGCGTTCGGATTCATCTATATCTGAATCTGCTTGTGCCATTTGAGCGCCAAGACGCAGTGCAACCGATACCGAAGCAAATCCTGAAGAGGGAATAAGGTTTTCGCCAGGTTCGCATGCGAATAACACAATATTGCCGTCAGGCTCAGGTTTCGCGTAATGATAGCGGCTATCTGGCGCATAGCCGAACCCCGCTTTACCGGTAAAACCCTGCATCAGTTCTGTTTCTTTTTTATTGATTTTTTCTGGTGAAGATATTCCTAAACATTCCCAAAATGCAGAGAGAGGCACTAATCCATTATGTTCATGGATACGTTCATCAGCCCAACTTTTAAAATGTGTCATTAACTTTTTATTGTCTTCCGAAAGTATTTCTTCAGGGAGTAATACCATTGCGGCAATATCGTTTTTTGATGTGTCTTTTTTGCCTAAATACCGGCTGTAAGCTTCCAGTTCATCGGTGGCGGTTTCTGCAATTTGTATCAGCTTTTGCAGGGGGTCTTCAACATACTCGGGTCGTTGAGATCGGGTTGTTCGAGAACAATGCCCTGAGTGTGTTATTGGCGGGGTATATTCCAGTTTTAATCGCGTCTTGTTCGGTTTAACAATCAGGCTCGCCCCAAACTTTTGGGTATAACGTTTTTTGAAAAGTGCTGAAAACTCAGACTCGCATCGTCGGGCAGGGGTTCGCAAAGTGTAAAGGGGATAATAAATTACCCAGGCAAGTGCCATTGCTTCCGCTATCGGAAGCCCTTCTTCAACGGTTTTTGCCAGCTGAAACCGAAAGGACAGTGATTCATTTGTTAAGATAAAACCAGAGGCTTCGGGTATTGAAACAACCTCTGGCCTGAGGAATAACATCACATCAATTAAACGGGCGGAGTAATTTCGGAAGGAGTAATTATCTTTGAAGATATTTCTTAGCCGGTAAACCTCATCAAATATTTGCCTGAATTCATCATCAGCCACTATCCCTTGCTTTCCATCTAAAAGAATCCGGCGTTCAAGCCCGTAGAAGTAGATAAAAATATAGCCAATCGGGCAGGAAGCTTCTGAACGCTCGCTGGCCAACCAGTTGAGATAGGCTCCCCGGCAACCGGGCGAGAGTGAGGCATACCTCGGCCAGTAGCTCAGGGTTTCATCCTGATAATTTTCAGGTGCGAAACTTGTCAGAAGGGAACCATTAACCAACGAAGCATCATTGCCGTCATCAGAATAGTAATGATGGGAAGGGAAATTGATTAACTCTTCACCGTAATAAAAATTGCCCCGGCTAATGACTCTGGTTTGCACCGTGACAGTATCCCCGGTTTGATCCAGCGTCCTTTTTTAGAGTGTTTTCGCTGGGCGTTTTCTTTTGGGATATCGTCGCATTTTTCCGTGGATTTCAAATTCCCATCAATACAACTAAACGTTGTCAGTTCATCGTCATCTGCTCGCCGCGGATTGGTACTGGTTGGGGCTTTTTATTCACAGTTCTTCCATTAACAGATGAAAAGTTACTCTCGGGAACATGGTGAGAATGAGGCGAGTTTCTGACAGATTTTTTTGTACCGGTAGTTTTTTTCTTTTTGATACAGAGAAAGCAAAGGGCGAGTAAAGCCAGAATGAAAAGCCAAAATTCCATGTCAGAACCCTCACAAAGGGACGCAAAAAATGCGCCCACCAAGAAGACCATCACCATAAATGCATTTAAGTGCTGAGATATTGAAACGAAGGAAGGAGAAATTGAGAGAAACCCTATCAGAAAAGGGGTTATGTGTAATTAGTTGTCTTGCCTAATTCTGCCAGTTTCGCTGGCAGAATTTCCCGCTCTAAAATCACCTCTCCCGGCTGGCGGCCAGGAATTCAACCATCTTCTGACTGCCGTCGAGAATGTCTTCCTGAATGGCTTTTCTTGCCGTAGCGCTGTCGCGTTTGCGCAGGGCGTGCAAGATTTCTTCGTGATGTTCAATCGCCATCCGTTGGGAAAAATGCGCATATGCCTGGGCAATCAGCGGGCCGGTGCGCATCCACAAACTGTCGATGAAATTACTCAACAGCGGCATCCGCGCGCTTTCGGCCAGCATCAGGTGAAACTCACTGTTGAGACGCAACGCTTCCGGCAAATCTTCGCTGCTGATGGCTTTGCGGTTGTTCTCAATGTTTTGTGCGATGCGCTGTAACTCATATTCCGTCACCGTCTGCGCCGCTTTTTCCGCCCCGAGACCTTCAAGATCTAACCGCAAGGTGCGGATTTCCTGATACTGCTGCTCATCAAGCTGCGGCACCCGGATATCTTTCGGTGTGCGCATTTCCAACGCCTGCTCTTTTGCCAGCTGTAAAATCGCGTCCCGCACCGGCGTCACGCTGGTGCCGACCTGTTCCGCCAGCTCGCGGATGCGCAGGCGGTCATTGGGTTTGAGGCGGCCGGTTATTAAGGCTTCGCGCAACGTGGCGTAGACGCTGCTGCCCAGATAGGCGTGGTTAATTGAGCTGATGGGATAATTCAAAGTTCACCGTAGCAATAGAGTGCGCGCACCCGGATTAAGAAGGAATTCGTGGAAGCCGATTATACAACATGATGCATCAAATGTGATGGGCAGAAATATAGCGGCGTTTGATACCTATTCTGAACTATGAATTGCGTGCGATACATCACGGCAATTTATAGATAACCTGATGAAATTAAAAAATAAAGCGTATCTACTCCGAAAGGAGAGGCCACCTGCGAGCGCGTTGATATCACACAAGGAAAAATTTGACTTAGTCGTGAGATGATTTTTTCTTTTGTGAGCTAATGTTATGAAAAATAATGAAGATTGTAAGGATCCCTCAGGCGTGAACCGCCGGGATTTTGTCAAACTCAGCGGCATGGTGGCCGCACTTCCTCTGATAGGGTTCAAACCTGCCTTCGCAGCGCAAACCATTCCGGTGATTTCTAAAGATGCTTCCCCTGCGCCGGAAAAAATCGTTCCCACATGCAGTTCGTTCGACTGCGGCGGCAAATGTGATATTCGCGCCCATGTGCAGGAAGGCGTCGTCACCCGTATTTCCACCCGTCCGGATACTGATCTCGACCCGGAAATGCCCATCATGCGCGCCTGCGTGCGCGGGCGCAGTTACCGGAAATTTGTCTATCACCCTGACCGGCTGAAATACCCGATGAAACGCGTCGGCAAGCGCGGCGAAGGCAAATTCGAGCGGATCAGCTGGGACGAAGCCACGACGCTGATTGCGGATAATCTCAAACGCATCACGGAGAAATACGGCGCGGAATCGCGCTATGTTCACGTCGGCACGGCGGTCAGCGGCGGCCCGTTCTCCGGCGATACCATGGTGCGCCGGTTACTGAACCAGACCGGCGGCTATCTCAATACCTATCACTCGGTCAGCATGGGCAATACGGCGGCGGCGACGCCTTACACCTACGGCGCGGCAGCCAGCGGCAATACGCTGGATACACTGGCGGAAACGCCGCTGGTGATCTTGTGGGGCATAACCCGAACGAAACCATTTTCGGGCATACCAATCACTATTTTCAGAAAATGAAACAGAACGGCACCCGGTTTATCGTGGTGGATCCGCGCTATTCAGACACGGCGGCTTCGCTGGCGGATCAGTGGATCCCGCTGCTGCCGTCCACCGACAATGCGCTGATGGATGCGATGATGTACGTCATCATCACCGAGAATCTGCACGATAAAGCGTTTGTTGCGCGTTACACCCTGGGTTTTGACGAAAGTTCGATGCCGGAAGGCGTTCCGGCCAATGAATCGCTGGTGGCGTACCTGACCGGCGCGAAAGACGGCGTGAAAAAAACGCCGGAATGGGCGGAGAAAATCACGCATGTGCCTGCGCAAACTATCCGCCAGCTGGCGCGTGATTACGCCACCACCAAACCGGCGGCGCTGATCCAGGGCTGGGGCCCGCAGCGTCACAACTGCGGCGAACGTACTGCGCGTGGTTCGACATTACTGGCGACGATCACCGGAAATGTCGGTGTGAAGGGCGGCTGGGCGGGCGGTTATGGCGGCGACAGCAGCCGCAAATTCACCGCTGGCGTTGAAATGCCTGACAACCCGGTGACGAAGAAAATCTCAGTGATGAACTGGGTGCAGGCGGCGGATGACGCCAGCAAAATCACGCCTGCGGACGGGCTGACCGGCGGCGACAAACTGGACAGCAATATCCGCATCCTGTTTTCGCTCGCGGGGAATTATCTGGCGAACCAGAACCCCGATATCCATCAGGCCGTAAAGGTTCTCGAAGATGAATCCAAAATTGAATTCATTGTGGCCAGTGATCTGTTCCTCACGCCCAGCGCGAAATATGCCGATCTGTTGCTGCCGGAAACCAGCTTTATGGAACGCTGGAATATCGGTGAGTCGTGGGGAACCGGCAACTACCTGATCCTTTCTGAAAAGCTGATTGAACCGCAGTTTGAAAGCCGTACCGACTACGACTGGTTGCGCGACGTGGCGGCCAAACTGGGCGTTGAAAAAGCGTTCAGCCTCGGGCGTACGGAAAAAGACTGGATCGTCAGCATCTGGGAGAAAACCCGTGAATCGATGCCGGATGAAAAACTGCCGACCTTCGATGAGCTGATGATCACCCGCCGTTATCTCTTCAAGGGCAAACCGCATATCGCGTTCGAAGCGAACATCCGCGACCCGCAAAACAATCCGTTCCCGACGCCTTCCGGCAAAATTGAGATTTTCTCAAAGCGCCTTTACGACATGCATCATCCGGAAATCCCGGCGTTGTCGCATTACGTGCCGGCGCACGAAGGCCCGGAAGATGAACTTTCTGCCCGCTTCCCGTTACAGCTGATCACCTGGAAAGGCAAAAACCGCGCGAACTCAACGCAGTATGCCAACCCGTGGCTGAAAGAAGTTCAGGAGCAAAAACTGTGGATCAACCCGGCTGATGCCATGCAGCGCGGCATTGCGCAGGGTGACAGCGTGCGCATTCACAACGATCGCGGTGTAACGCTGATCTCGGCGGAAGTGACGCAGCGCATCATGCCCGGCGTCGTGGCTTTACAGGCGGGCGCGTGGTGGCAGCCGGATGAAAACGGCGTTGACCGAGGCGGTTGCGCCAACGTGCTCAGTTCTGCGCGCATTACGGCGCTCGCAAAAGGGAATTCTCATCAAACCATGCTGGTGGAGGTTGTTAAAGCATGAGCCAATTTATAGATTACGCGCCGGTCAGCGACCGCCAGCTGGGTTTCTTTATCGACTCTTCCCGCTGTTCGGGCTGCAAAGCCTGTCAGGTTGCCTGCAAGGATAAAAACAATCTGGAAGTGGGCCGCCGTTTCCGCCGCATTTACGAAGTGAAAGGCGGTGGATTTGTATCAACCGGGCAGGGCGGCGTTTACAACAACGTTTATGCCTACACGCTGTCGATCTCCTGCAATCACTGCAAAGACCCGATCTGCACCAAAAACTGCCCGACCACCGCCATGCACAAACGTCCGGGCGACGGCATTGTGCGCGTCAATACCGACAAATGTGTCGGTTGCGGCTACTGCGCATGGTCATGTCCTTACGGCGCGCCACAGTTAAATCAGGAAACCGGCCAGATGTCGAAATGCGATTTTTGCGTCGATCTTCAGGCAGCGGGAGAACAACCGGTTTGCGTCGCGACCTGTCCCCTGGGCGCAATCAAATTCGGGCCAATCGACGAGTTACGCGCAAAATACGGCAGCCTGAGCGACGTTCAGGGATTGCCTGAATCCTCGCTGACGCAGCCCAATCTGGTCATCAAACCGCATCAGGGCGCTGAAAAGGGAGGTAAATAATCATGCATGAATGGCCACTCATTATTTTTACTCTGCTGATCCAGAGTTCCGTCGGCATCACGCTGTTCACCACGCTGATCCTGATTTCCGGCGCGGACAAACTCAGCGCCAGAGAAAAGCATCGTCTTGCGCTGCCCGCCATGCTGACGGCGTTTACCGCCGGTGCGCTGGGGCTTATCGCGTCCACCGCGCATCTCGGGTATCCGCTCAACGCGTTTCATGCGCTGAGCCATTTCAGCAGTTCGTGGCTGAGCCGTGAAATCGTGTTCGCCAGTGCGTATCTGGCGGCGCTGGGGCTGGCGACGCTGACGGCGCTTCTGACCAAACGGGTGATTACGCTGTTAATGGTGATTGCCGTCGCGATGGGTGCGGTAGATATTTTCTGCATGAGTGCGATTTACGTTCACGCTTCCGTTGTGACGTGGATGCATTTCAACACCTACGTGATGTTCGGCGGTACCGCGCTGACCCTCGGTGCGGTCAGCGGATTGTGGATACTGGCGGCGCGTCCGTTACTGGCGTGGGGAACCGTGCACAGGCTGGCGATGATGTCGATTGGCGTGCTGATCGCGGTCACCGTTTTGCGCCTGCTGGTCCAGCCGGTGTACGGCAATTATCTGGCCAGTCTGGGCGGCGAGGATCTGATGACGTTCCCGCATCAGCCTCTGGAAGCCTACGGGCAGATGGCGGTCACGCGCTTTGTGGCCTGGGCATTGCTGATTGCAGGCGTGTGCGTGACGGCATTATGTCTGCACACTCAGCGGTTCAGCCGCCTGCGGATGCTGGCAGGGGCGGTGCTAATCGTTGTTGCCGAAGTGATGTTGCGCTTTAACTTCTTCAGCATTCATTAATGAAATTGTTTTCGCTCAATGCCCGTCCGCCTGAAGCCGGTGCCGGACAGGCCTGCGTTCGCAATACTCTGCCCGGCAATCCTTGTCAGGCCTGCGTGAATGCCTGCAGCGCGGGCGTCATAAAGCTAAACAACGGGAAAGTTGAAATCGAAACCGCAGGCTGTACGGCCTGCGGGGCCTGTCTTTTTGCCTGTCCGGCTGGCGCAATTGAAGACATTACGCCGCCGGAACGTGTTTACCGCGAATGTTGTCTGACGATGCCGCTGAGTCTGAGTGCACCGTCGGTTAACGAACTGCTGATGTGGCACGCGCAATACCAAATTCGTTCTGTCGAAATGGAGGCCGGTTTGCATCCCGGCTGGCTGATGGCGGTTGCCGCACTGAATATCCGGCTGAAACAAACCGGTGAACCGTTGTGGAAACTCCGGCCACCTTCTGAAGATATTCAGCAGGGATCGCGCCGTCGCTGGCTGCACATTAAAGATGATTCGCGTCAGACCGGCCACGTCACGCCGGGCGGCAGGGCACGACGCGCCTGCTTCCCGCAGGTGACGGAATATCGCATCGTGCTGGATGGTAAACAATGTACGCTGTGCGGCGGTTGTGCGCGGGTTTGCCCGGAATTGGCGATTCAAATCAGTGAAATGTCTTTCATGCTGATTGCGCAAAATTGCACGGGTTGCGGCAACTGCGAAACGCTTTGCTTTGAAAAAGCGATCAGCGTGGAGGAGGAGACGGCGGCGGTTTCAGAAATTTTCGAAACAACGGGCGCGGTGTGTACGACCTGCCGCCGTCCGTTTACAGCCTGGTCAGCAGATGAAAAACAGTGCCCGGTGTGCCGGAAGCACCGTTTTGATATGCGTGAGGCTTGAGTGAAAGGCGCGTCCCTGCGCCGGTAAGTCTTCTTAAACGCCTGGCTGCTGCTCCGCAGGCTCGTCCTGTAAATGCTTTTTGAAGTGTTTCTCGATCTGTTCCAGCGTTTTGCCCTGTGTCTCCGGGGCGAAAATCACCGCAAAAATCCCGCCCGCGACGCCGATGGCGGCAAAGGTGAAGAAGGACCAGGTCAGCCCGATACTTTCCAGCATGATCGGGAACATAAATGCGATAGAAAAGTTCGTCATCTGCATGGCAAATACTGACACCCCGTTGGCCATTCCGCGTATGCGCATCGGGAACATTTCTGACAGCAACAGCCAGGTCACGGGCGACAGCGCGCCCTGCTGGAAGCTCAGGAAAATCAGCATTCCGCCCAACACCAGATAACTGCGCACCGCGTCAGGATGACCGTTAACCGTTTCGGGCATCAGCCAGGTCACCAGCCCGATCGCCAGAAGCGTACAGGTACAGCCAATCTGGCCGGTCAGCAGCAGCGGACGACGCCCGAAACGGCTCAGCAGCATGATCCCCACGAAGGTCATGATGACGGAAATCACCCCGTTCGCGATGGTCGCCATGAGCGACGCATTGGTACTCAGGCCGGTAGCCTGCAACATCGTGGGCGCGTAGAACATAATCGTGTTCACGCCCGACAGTTGCTGAAGCATCGCGATACCTATCCCCAGCGCGACCAGCCGCTTCATCCACACGGAAATGGTCTTCTGACGTCGGGAATGTTTTTCGCTTTTGGAACTCATGGAACTGCGGATTTCGCTGAGTTCTTTCTCGACTTTGCCCGCTTTACGGGTGCGTTCCAGCACGTCGCGCGCTTCACTGTAACGGCCATGCATGGCGTACCAGCGCGGAGTGTCCGGCAGGAATAACATGCCGACCCACAAAATCACCGCCGGAACGCACGCGACACCCAGCATCCAGCGCCACGTCGTTTCTCCTCCCCAGACTTCGTTAATCGCCGCATTACTGGTGTAAGCAATCAGCTGCCCGGACACAATCATCAGCTCCTGCAAGGTGACAAATTGCCAGCGACGGTTGGACGGCACGATTTCGGCGATATAAATCGGCACAATCGCCGCTGCACCGCCGACGGCCAGCCCGAGAATGAAGCGGAAAATAATCATCAGTACGACGTTCGGCGCCAGCGCACAACCCAGCGAGCCGAGCATGAAAATCAGCGCCATCGCGAGGATGATTTTCTTGCGGCCAAACCGGTCAGCGACACGCCCTGCGCAAATTGCACCGATGGCAGAACCCAGTATCAGAAAACTGGTGACCATCCCGGTGGTCAGCGATGTCAGGTGAAGGTCGTGCTTCATAAACAGCAGCGCGCCCGCGATCACCCCGGTATCGTAGCCAAAAAGCAGACCACCCAGGGTGGCAATAAACGCGATGATTTTTACCAGCGGTTCGGTTGGCTGCGGCGTTTTCTTTACCTCGCTTTCCTGCCCGTTGTTGAGTTTGTCAGTCACAAGTGCTCCCTGTATTTCATTATTGTAGTTTGGAAGTGTGATGCAGATCACACAGCTTCTAAACGTAACGCATGTTGAGAATATTGGTAGGGAAAGGGCGGAATGAGTTCTTTTTAACGCCGCTGGAGCGGAAATTTAGGAAAAAACTGAACGCCGCGCAGGAGCGACGCAGGAACTGGATTACACTTTGTCAAAGCCGGCATTATGGTTCGTTTTTTTCCCATTTGGGTAAAATTGAACCCGTTTTCGCTTAAGAGAAGTCTGTTTACGATGGGATAAAGCAGGAGGTTTTGCCTGAAACGGCGCAAACCTATATTCTATCGACCAATTTACTGAGACAGTTGTAACAATGAGGTCTATATGATTATCAAACCACGCATCCGTGGCTTTATCTGTGTTACTGCCCATCCGGAAGGTTGCAAGGCGAACGTTAAAGAACAAATCGATTACGTGACCGCACAGGGTAAAATCGACGGCGGCCCGAAAAAAGTCCTGGTGATCGGTGCGTCCACCGGTTACGGTCTCGCAGCCCGCATCTCCGCTGCTTTTGGTTCAGACGCGGCTACGCTGGGCATCTTCTTCGAACGTCCGGGCGACGAATCCAAAACCGCCACCGCGGGCTGGTACAACTCTGCCGCTTTCGAAGAATTCGCTGAAGAAAAAGGCCTGTATGCCAAAAGCATCAACGGCGACGCGTTTTCTGATGCTGTAAAACAGAAAACTATCGAACTGATTAAACAGGATCTGGGTCAGGTTGATCTGGTGGTTTACAGCCTGGCTGCGCCGCGCCGCACCCATCCGAAAACCGGTGAAGTATTCAACTCCACCCTGAAACCCATCGGTAAGCAAGTCACTGTCCGTGGTATCAACACCGATAAAGAAACCATTAATGAAACCACGCTTGAACCTGCAACACCGGAAGAAATCGCCGGGACTGTCGCGGTTATGGGTGGCGAAGACTGGCAGATGTGGATTGAAGACCTGAAAGCCGCCGGTGTGCTGGCTGATGGCGCGAAAACCACGGCCTTCACCTACCTGGGTGAAGAAGTGACGCAGGATATCTACTGGAACGGTTCTATCGGCGAAGCGAAAAAGGATCTGGACAAACGTGTTCTGGATATCCGCAACTCACTGTCAGAACAGCACGGCGACGCACGCGTTTCCGTTCTGAAAGCCGTTGTCACTCAGGCGAGTTCTGCTATCCCGGTGATGCCGCTGTACCTTTCCCTGCTGTTCAAAGTGATGAAAGAGAAGGGCACTCACGAAGGGTGTATCGAGCAGGTTTACGGCTTGTACAAAGACAGCCTGTACGGGACTTCTCCGCATCTTGATAACGAAGGCCGTCTGCGCGCTGACCTGAAAGAGATCACGCCAGAAGTGCAGGGCGAAGTGGGCAAACTGTGGAACGAAGTCACCAACGATAACATCGCTGAACTGACTGACTTTGCAGGCTACAAAAGCGAATTTATGCGCCTGTTCGGCTTCGGCCTGAACGGCGTGGATTACGCTGCCGATACCAATCCTGACGTGAAAATCAAACATCTGATCCAGATGTAATCTGATTTAACGCGCAAAGATTGCTGAAAACCCAGTTCTGCCGAAAGGTGGGGATGGGTTTTTTTTGTTGAGCACTATAACGTTAAGACGTGTTATTTCATGCAACACTAATGACCTTTATAACAATGGTTCTCTGGTGCGGAATATAAAAAAAGCCACTTAATAAGCGGCTTTTATCGTGATGAGATGCGTAAATTCAGCCGTATTTTTTGGCAAAATTTTCATCTGAATCGCATAAGTAAATAATGAACTCAATGAATGCGATTATGGACGGAATAAACGTCCAGCAGAAAATGAGGTATAAGAAACCTTGCCCGATTTTGCCTAAGTAAAACTTGTGCGCGCCAAAGGCACCTAAAAAGAATGCTAATAAAGCTGCTGTAACTCTGCTTTTAGTCCCTTGCGCACCCGTGCTTTGAGTGGCACCGCACTGTGGACATGCTTTGGCAGACTCGTGGATTTCCTTGCCGCATCCCCTACAAAAAACCATTGATCCCATTTCCTATTCCTTTCCCTTATTTGTTGTTATCCGGGCTAATCTTACTCGTTCTTTACACTAAGAAAAAGAGAATGATGGGTGTTGAGGGTGCAGAGTGTTCCCTTCAATTGATTGCAAATAGCCATTCTGAGAATAAAAAATGCCGTAAACCTCCCCGGCCTGCGGCATTTTGATTTCATCACGGCTGTCGTAATCCATTAGCCATAAGCCACTTTGTGGTTGATATGGTAGAAGGTTGCCGTTGCGGCCATGACGTGTTGATCTTCCTTGCCCGGTTTGTGCGATTCCACATTGGTGATGTGGTAACCGACAGCACCGGCGTCTAACGCTTTCTTAACAAATGCACTGTTGAGTTCTTCCATGGACGTTGCCCAGGAAACCGTGGTCACGCCGACGGCTTGCAGGGAGGCTATTTCACGATGCGATAATCCGGCGCGCACCAAAACAGGCTTAACAGCTTTTGGATAGAATATGGATAAAACATCATTGACTAAGCCTTTCATGGAGTTACTCCTAGCTAATACAGTTTTAATACCCCAGATGATTTGGGTATTCAGAACGTGTCGTAATTATCCGCGGTGATTGCGCACAGGTGATATTTATCGGGCACATTGCCAATAAACACCTTTTTATGTTGCGACCTTTAGCTTTAATTGCTAATTCAGTGTTAAGCAAACTTCCGCCACACTTAACGCAATATTCAAAGAGGATATTTACAGTGGGTTACAGGTTCGGTGTTTTTGACATGAGCAAATAAAAGGGCACGTTCCGCGCCCTTAACCCTGTTTTCTCAAGCAGTTCCTTAAATCCGGTTCGCCGCGCGCGGTGGCCGCTGCATCAGTTCATGGGTGGAAGGATGGTAATAACGGCTCGGCCAGATGACGGAAGGGGGAATGCCCAGCGCCTGACCGATCAGGATTTCACCTTTTGGCCACGGTCTGGAAAGCGCATTTGAAAGCGTCGAAGAACTCAGACCGGCAGCGCGGGAAACGGCGGCAAGCGTGGTGCCTTTCTTGCGTAACGCGGCAATGATATCGGCCTGATGCCAGTCCTGATTATTCATTACGGTTTGCTCCTGTGTTGGCTTGCGCAGGAACCGCGGTGCAGAAGGGCAGAAAAGTGGGGCTATGCGATAGTTTCATTGACATCTCCTTGTAGTAAATACGACTACCACGAGAGCTGCGAAACTCTTTGGTGGTAGCTCAGACAAGGTTCGCAGTACCGGCCTACAAGGACACCGGCCAGCCCGAAGGCTGCCCCGTCTGAGCCACCATTGATGTTATCAGACAGCGTAAGCCGTACAAATAACAGATGAGCAAAGACATTAGCACTCAATGCATGGCATTAAGTACGTCCTTATAGAGTTAACCGAGCTGCGAAACCCGGCTGCGGATTTTGCCGCAGCGGGCGCACTATAGCGTAATACAAAGAAGTAAACCAACAGCCTTAATGCAGAATTGAGGTTTGCTTTCCAGAGAAAATTTAATCGTTGCAGTGAGTTACATTCTGCACTTCATATTGCGTCAAATGCGTTTGATGGTGATCAGACAAAGCGATCGTACTTCCTGAATGGAAATTTGTTTTTTAATATAAAAGCAATGTTATTTTTTCCGGCTGTTGGGAAATAATATTATCGTCATAGCAGGCAGGGAGTTAGCGTATTTATGGATGAATAAAAATAGATTTTTATTTTATATTCCTGATGAGATAAGTCTCAAACGAAATTTACTTCGTTCAAAGGGACTACGCTTAATGAGTCAATAAATCCGCCTCTGTAAAAAGGAAATATAATGTCTATTACAACCTTAAAAGAATTATTTATTCATGATTTATCTGATGTTTATAGTGCTGAACGTCAGATAACTAAGGCGCTGCCTAAAATGGCCCGTGCCGCCACAGACCCTAAATTAGTCGATGCTTTCAAAACACACCTTGAAGAAACGCAGGGGCAGATTGAAAGGTTAGATCAAGTTGTTGAGTCTTCAGATGAAATTCGCCTTAAACGTATGAAATGTCATGCAATGGAAGGGCTGGTCGAAGAAGCGCAGGAGCTGATCGATTCGGTTGAAAAAGGCGAAGTGCTGGACGCCGGGCTTATCGGTGCTGCCCAAAAAGTTGAGCATTATGAAATTGCGACTTACGGCACATTAGCCGCGTTAGCAAAAAAACTGGGATATTCTCAGGCTGCGAAATTACTTGAAGAAACATTGCAGGAAGAAAAAGACACCGATAAGAAATTAACAGTTATTGCGGGATCACAACCCGTAACCAAAACGACAAAAAGCTGATTACGCACGAATTATTACGTAATTCTCACCCCGCCCCAATAATTCCGCACAAAATAAGGGCGTTCTCACGCCCTTTATCTCGTTTCTTAAACACCTCAGAATCCGATATTCACCCTTACCATGATCATCTGAGAACGGCTTCGCGCATCATCCAGCCCCAGCGTTCCCTGATACGCGATACCCGGCGTAATGTTGTGCGGCAGCAGGAAATCCAGCCCCATGCCCAGCACGATGTTTTCCTGACTGTCGCCGAAGACATCTGCGCTCCAGCTGTCATTGCCGCTGTCCGCATAGCCCAGACGGGCGCGGCCCTGATCGCTGAAGGCGTGTGTGTATTCGACACGACTTTGCCAGCGCAACATCGACCAGGTCAGCGGTAACGCATACTGCGTGCGGATCCCGACTGCGCCGGTGACGTCATTCAGCACCTGCGACGCAAAGGCCAGATCATAGGCGTCGGCGTTCGATTCGGAGTAGCTGTTCAGATGCGTGCGCGATAATTGCAGGCGTCCGTAAGGCGAGATGAGCAGGTCCGGCAGACGGTAATCGTAACCCGTGGTGACGGCGCCAAACACCTGATAACCGCCACGATCGCCGCGCGCGAAGTGGTCCATTTCTGTCACGTAGCGGCGGCTGTCGTAGTCCAGACGGCTATAGCCGATCAGGCCATCGATAAAGTATTTGCCCGGATGATAGCTGCCATAAAACGCTGAACTGACGGAGCGCCCGTTGCTGCGGGAGCCGCTGTCGCCAATGTCGCTGACGTCCCGGCCGAAGCCAATCCCCATGCCTGCGGTAATTGACGGGGTGAACTGGTAGTCCGCGCCGGTGCTGATCCCGACCAGCGTATGGCTGAAACTCACGCCGTCTTTACCGGAATGACCAAAATCGACAAACCCGCCGGTCCAGTAATTGATGCGTGAATTATTGCGGTTAAGCGGATGCTGTGCGGAGGTTTTATCGGTCAGTTGGGGCAGTTCGGGGATCTGACGGCTATTTTCCCAGGCGGAATTCCACAGCGTGTCGTCAAGGCCGCGTTCTTTTTTAGACGACGGCATGGTGAAGCGGATACCGTTCATCTCGCTGTGTACGCTGGCCGGATTGTGCAGGGTTTCCAGACGATCGCTGAAGTTGCGGATCTGAGCGCGTGCAAAATTTTGTGCCGACTGAATCTGCGCACTGACCAGCCCGAGAACGTCCGGGTCTTTTGACGGGTCAGGACGTCCGGCGATGGTAAATGTCACCGTCGCGGGCGCAGATTGCGAGGTTTGCATCAGCAACACATAGCGTAGTGCCACCGTGCCGGAAGCCTGACTGGCTGCGTCGAAATCCAGATAAACGCTGTTTTCGCTCTGTTCAAGCGTCACGTTACCCAACGCTTTTGGCATTGAATCAACAAGGCGCGCACCGGTGAACGGGCCGCCTGTGGCGTTTTCCGTCAGGTTAACGCGCACGGATTTCCCGGCCAGTACGGAAGCAGCATGGCTCGCACCCACTGGCTCCGCACTGATGATATCGAGCGTATACGCGACCTGGCCGGTTGCGCCGCTGGCATCCGTCGCCGTCAGTGTGAAATTGCTGTTGCCCTTAGCGGTTGGCGTCCCGCTAAGGGTATCGCCAGCCAGCGCTAATCCGGCGGGTAAAGCCCCTGAAATGCGGTACTGATAAGGCGCTGCGCCACCTGAAGTACTGAACGTCTGGCGGTAAGCCGTGCCTGCGCGACCTTCCGGCAATGCGCCGCTGGCGGGCGTAAATACCAGCGTCGTGGCGGTAACGTTAAGTGTGACCGTCGCCTGCGCCGCGCCAAAATTGTTGGATGCGCTGTAGATGAAAGTGTCGCTGCCGGAATATCCAGCAACAGGCGTATAGCGGATTTTCAGGCTTTGAATGCGCGCGGTGCCGTGTGCGGGTTGTTGCACAATGGCAAGCGACGTTACTGCACCGCCGGATAACACCGGTTCAATCAGATTCTCACGGGTATTTGCCACCACGGTTGATGACACCGCACTGACGACCGGTGCCTGACCAGCAACGGCAAGCTGGTAACTGGCCGTGCCGGTGACCCCGGTGTTATCCGCCGCGCTGACCTGAATTGTATAGTTACCGGATACCACTGGCGTTCCGGAAATTTCGCCGGTGCTGGCGCTGATTGTCAGCCCGGCGGGCAGGCCGGAGGCGCTGTAGGTATAAGGTGACGTGCCGTTGCTGGCCGTGATGGTCTGTGACCACAACGTGCCCACAGTGGCGGAAGACAATGCGCCGCTGGCCGGTGTGAAGCTCAGCGTCATGTTGGACACGTGGACGCTGACGGTGGCAGGCGCTGAGGTTCCCCAGTTATTGCTGGCGGTATAGGTGAAAGTATCCGTGCCTGAATATCCGGCAACGGGCGTGTAATTCAGTGTCGTGCCGGAAGCGACCGCCGTGCCATGAAGGGGGGCGGTGGCAACGGTGACAGACGTTGCCGCTCCGCCGGAAAGTGCAGGCACGATGGCATTATTGCTGCTGTTCCCGGCGACGGTCGTGCTGACCGCATTTGCAACCGGTGCCTGCCCGGAAACCGTTATTGTGTAGTTTTGCGTTCCCGTCGCGGCGTTCGCTGCATCCTGCGCAATAATTGCAAAATTATAACTACCCGCCGCTGTCGGTATTCCCGAAAGTTCGCCAGCCGGTGTGAACGTTAAACCGGGCGGTAATGTTCCTGATATTGAGAAACTGTAGCTGCCTGAGCCGCCGCTTGCCGTGAATGCCTGGGTGTAAGCGGTGCCGGAAGCCGCTGCTGCGAGTGTCGCGGGGAAAGGGTAATCGTGGGCGCAGAAATCGTCAGGCTGATGGTCGCCGGAGTGGACGTTCCCCACGTATTGCTGGCGGTGTAACTGAAACTGTCCGCGCCAAAATAGTTGTTCAACGGCGTGTAAGTGGCGGTGGTTCCTGTGATGACGACCGTGCCGTGCGCCGGTAAAGACGTTACCGCCACCGATGTGGCTGTTCCGCCGGAAAGGGGCAGGGTGATGGCGTTATTGCTGCTGTTGATCGCCACGCTGGCACTGTCCGAACCTGCGACCGGTGCCAGTCCGCTGCGTTGCACCACTACGGTATAGGCGGAAGTGGTTGTCCCATCTCCCGCCGTGACGGCCACGCTTAAAGTGTTATTACCTTCACTTA
Source organism: Rahnella sp. PCH160 (assembly GCF_047784855.1). NCBI lineage: Bacteria > Pseudomonadati > Pseudomonadota > Gammaproteobacteria > Enterobacterales > Yersiniaceae > Rahnella > Rahnella sp. PCH160. The sequence goes on along the minus strand of NZ_JBLOGT010000002.1, from coordinate 471,641 downwards.
ACGCAATCGCGCCGGACGCGCTGCCCGAGGTGACGGATACGCCGTTCACGGTGACAGTTGCCGTGTTGTTGCTGGTGGTCGGCGTCAGAGAAATGCTCGTGACGCTGTTCGCCACAGCCAGGTTGTAAGACGAGGTGCCGGAAGAAAACGCCGGAGACAGTGAACCCTGAGAAGCCGAAAGCGCCGAAAGGCTGGCATCCGCTGATGCGCTGGTCGCTGAGGTACAGGAAACCGTGAGCGGACTGAGGTAGCCGTGGCTGGTCGTCATGCGAAACCGGAGTCCGGCACTCACCAGCTGCGAGCCCGTGACGGTATAAGTATGTGTTCCCGCCGTACCGCCGGAACTTGCGGTGGGGTAATAGGTTGAGAACGTGCTCATCCCGTAGTTCGTCAGGCCGAAACTGTCGGTATTAGTGATGTCACTGTTCACGCCTGCGCCGGAATCGGTAAACGTCAGCGTTAAAGTATCACCGGCCTCAAACTGGCTGGCCTGATAAGCCTGTGCAGCGAATGTCGCGGTGGAGAACGTCGCGTTATCCAGTGCGGTACAGCCCGCTGATTGGGCGATGGCAGACGATATTGAAAATAAAGACAACAGAAGAAAGGCGCAAACAAAACGGGCACAGCCGCCTGTTGCGCGATGAAGGCGAGTCATGGTTATTCCCTGAGATAATCTGACGTGCAGGCGTCGTTTTGTTGATTTATTTCAGGGATGTTATCGGAATGTTCCGAAAGCCAATCGCGCAATTACCGCATCGAAAGGGGGTAATTGCGCGATGACGATCACATCAGAACGCGTATGAAAGGCTGACGGAATAACTGCGCGGCTGGCCGTAAACGGCGTAATCGCTCAGCCACGAGTAATAGCTGCGGTCGAAGAGGTTATCGACGTTTGCCTGTACCGCGAGCTGACGGGTGACCTGATAACGGGTGAACAAATTAACCAGCGGAACGCTGCCCTGATAAACGCGCACGGTGTTGCCGTCTGGCCCGGTGGCATCCTGGAAGGTGCGGTTTTGCCAGTTAACGCCACCGCCGACGGTGAGATCCGGCATCCACGGCAACTGATAGCGGCTGAACAATTTCAGCTGCGTCTGCGGCATGTTGCTGTTGAGACGCCCACCGGTGTTATCCCGCGCGACATAGCGTGTGGCGCCAAATGTCATTTGCAGGTTGTCGGTCACCGCGCCGTTAATTTCGAATTCAGCGCCTTTGCTGACTGTGCCCTGCGCGGCGTAGTAAGCCTGTTCGCTGGTGTCATTGACGAAGTTGTCGCCGTCGGCTTGTGCGACATTATCCTGTTCGATGCGGAAAACGGCGAACGTGGCGGTCAGGCGGTCGTTCATCCAGCTGGATTTCAGGCCGGTTTCGTAGTTTTTCCCGGTGGCCGGTGCCAGGTAATGGCCGTCGCGGGTGCGGTAGGTTTGCGGCTGGAAGATGGAGGTATAACTGGCGTAAGCCGACCACGTATCGTCGATGTCGTAAACCAGCCCGCCGTAAGGCGTGAGGTTATTTTTACGCATATTGCCGCTGCTGCCGACGGTGCTCCACTGCGTATAACGCGCGCCGATAATCAGCGAGAGCGGGTCGGCCAGCGAGAACCGGGTCGCCAGGTAGCCGGCTTTCTGGCGCACTACGTCGTCTGCGTTCAGATACCAGTCGTCCCATGCCGGTTCGGCGACATCGCCGTTCCAGTTGTTGAAACTGCCCATGGTGTCGCTGTCGATCGGCCCGTTGGCGCTGTACGTCGAGTTGTGCTGGCGGCTGTAACTGACGCCCGCGACCATTTCATGCTGGCGGCCAAAGAGCTGAAAAGGCCCGCTGGCGTAGGTATCTACCGAATCCAGTTTGCGCGTGCCCCGGTCTTTACTGCCGAAACCGGAAATCCCTTCACCCGTTGTCGCGTCCGGAAAACCTTCGATATACAGCAGTTTATCGTCGAACTTCTGCTCGCCATGCGTGCCGTTGACGCGGAATGTCCAGCCGTTGTCGAAATCATGTTTCACGTTGGCGAAGACTTTGCGCGATTGCGTGTTGTAGTGCGTCCAGTCTGCGGAAGTGTTGGTGCTGCGGTCGAAATGCGTGCGTGCGCCGTTGCTGTACCAGGTCGGCAGCCCGCCCCACGTCGGATTGCCGGTGTTATTTTCCTGATAATCGTAGCCCAGCGACACGGTGGTGTTATCGGTCACATCGGCGTCAATCACGCCATAAATGAATTTCTTGGTTTTATGGTAGCGGTCAAGCCAGCTGTCCTGATCCTGATAACCGGCCACGACGCGGCCGCGCACCGAGCCTTCTTCATTAAGCGGGCCGGAAACGTCGAGCACGTAACGCTGTTTATTCCAGCTGCCATAGCTGGCGCTGATATTGCCGGTGAATTCTTTGCTGTCCGCCTGTTTGCGCACCATGTTGACGGACGCCGCCGGATTACCCGCACCGGTCATCAGCCCGGTCGCGCCGCGGACCACTTCTATGCGGTCATAAATGGCGGTGTCTTCGGCGGCATCGCCAAAGTTCCAGGTATCGCTGACGGAGGAGGGAATACCGTCGTAGGTGTAGTTATTGATATAAAAGCCGCGTGAGAAATAGGAAACGCGTTCGCTGTCGATGACCTCCGTCGAGATGCCGGTGGTGTTATCCATCACGTCGCCGACCGATTGCAGGTTCTGATCCTGCATACGCTGTTTAGTGATCACGCTGACGGACTGCGGCACGTCACGCGGCGTCAGCAACATCTTCGTGCCCGCGCGCGTGGTTTTGACGCTGTAATCCTGCGATTCATCGGCGGTTGCGCCTGTCGTTCCTTCCACGACCATATTCTCATCGGCGGCGGGCGCAGCGGTTGTTGTTGTACTGCCGGAAGCCGCGGAAGAAGCCGTCATGACCAGGATCGCCAGTGCCGACAATGAGGTTGAAAGCGTACTTTTGTTCTCCGGCGCAGACGTTTCCGCGCCGTAATCCCTGCCACTGAAAGACATAATGTATCCCGTAAAAACCACATTAATAGAACGCGCCGCCGCTTCTTTTCATTGTCTTTACACAGGATCATCTGACCGTGGTCATCTGTCTGAATCGCAAATTTTGAGAAGAGCACGCAATGAGAATGTGAATACTAATCATTTGTGTTTTCTCTGTCGAGTTATGACTGATGAGCGCGGTAAGGGGATGTACATGCCAAGAATCACAGGATGCTGTAATCCTGTGATTCTTTTTTTACAACGACGTAAAGATTACTTGCGATCAGACCAGACGGTCTGCACGTTGCAGAATTCACGCAGGCCGAAGTGTGACAGTTCGCGGCCATAGCCACTTTTCTTCACGCCCCAAATGCCACGCGCGGGTCAGATGCGCTGTAGCCGTTAATGAAGACGCCGCCGGTTTCCAGCTCTGCGGTCATCTGCTTTGCACGTTCTGCATCGGCGGTGAAAATCGTCGCGCTCAGGCCAAAATCGCTGTCATTGGCCAGCTCGACCGCGTGATCTGCGTCGCGGGCAACCGTAATCGCTGCGACCGGCCCGAACAGTTCCTGACGAAATGCGGTCATTTCCGGTGTGACGTTGCTGAGAATGGTCGGCGCATAAAAGTTACCGTTCCCGGCAATTTTCTCACCGCCCAGCAGCAACGTCGCGCCTTCAGACAGACTGTCCTGAACCTGTTTATCCAGTTCATCGCGTAAATCGAAACGCGCCATCGGGCCGATATATGTGGCGTCCTCCAGCGGATTTCCCACCACCAGCGCCTGTGTGGCCGCCACAAATTTCGCGGTGAAGGCATCCAGCACGTCTTTTTCGATGATCAGACGCTTGGCGGCGGCGCAAACCTGCCCGGTATTCTGATAACGCCCGGCGACGGCAGCTTTCACGGCTTCGTCGAGATTTGCATCATTAAGAACGATAAACGGATCAGACCCGCCGAGTTCCAGCACGCATTTTTTCACCTGTTTACCTGCCAGTTCAGCGATAGCCGCACCGGCACGCACGCTGCCGGTGACCGTCACCGCCACCACGCGCGGATCGGCAATCAGCCCGGCCACCGCAGGTGTACCGACATTAATCACACCAAACGCGCCAGCCGGGAAACCGGCTTTCAGCACGGCCTGTTTCACCTGATAGGTTGTGCCCATGACGCTCGGCGCAGGTTTCAGCAGGAACGTATTCCCTGCCAGCAAAGCCGGAACCGCGCCGCGCAGGATCTGCCAGACCGGGAAGTTCCACGGCATAATCGCCAGAATCATGCCGGAAGGGCGGTAATGAATGTGTGCCTCGCCGTTATCGACGAGTGTCGGTTCCGGTGCCAGCATCGCCGGGCCATTTTCGGCATACCATTCGCACAAACCGGCGGATTTCTCCACTTCGGCACGTGCCTGTTTCACCGGTTTGCCCATCTCCAGAGAAATGCTGCGTGCAATGTCTTCGCTGGCTTCGCGCAGGGCGCCAGCCAGACGGACGAGCAGGTCGGCGCGTTCGTTTACGTCAGTTTTGCGCCATTGTTTAAACGCAGAAAAGCCCTGTGCAACGGCGGCTTCGAGCGCCAGATCGGTGTCATACGCATAGTCTGCGATGCGTTCGCCGTTAAACGGATTGACTGAGATTGCATACGTGTTCGGATTCGTTGTCGTCATTTTGGTGTCCTCGTTAAGCCAGTCCGTAAAGAGTAGACGCTTGCACGATTTAATAAAAATGAATAAAAATGAGTAAACCGTTCACTTTTTGAGAAGAACACTGAGTTTGTCCCAGCTTAAGATGTTCCGCGCCTGCAATTTGCCTGAGTTTGTCGCCATGGCGAAAGAAGCGGCGGTCAGCCTTCAACCGCCTGTAAAATAACCTGCCAGTCGAGTGCCAGTTTGAGTAGCACGCAGGCGGCGCACGCGAAAAAAAGGGTTTTAAACATCGTATGAAGAGGATCCTGTCTGTGACGGATGTCACAGTCTGCGGCGGGATTTGTTAAATCGCATACTTATTATTGTGCAGGAAATGCGTTTTGGCGGAGAAAAATCGGACATTAGATTGTTAACGCGATATCCGAGGGATCGTCAGCACGAAAAGAAAAGAACTTCTGTGAATCGTACATAATAACAACATCTGTTATTCACGCAGCGGCACTATTAAGAAGAGGAGTAAATTTGGGTTAATATTTAGCAACATATTCGTCAGGATTAAGGGGTGAAGATATGATTTTTATTTATTCGCATACTGCAATCCCTTATAAAAATAGCGTATTAAGATTCAATGAAACTAAACGGCAGACAAAGGAATGCCGTAATGAGCGTTAATATTACGCTGGCGCAATTGATATCATTATTTGTTTGTGTAGAATCAGTGTCACTAATTTAATGATCCCCCCTAAAGTGAGCACATCATGGACAACGCATTAAACGTTTTGAATAATATCCGTACACTCCGGGCTCAGGCTCGTGAAACGCCTTTAAGCACTCTGGAAGAAATTCTGGAAAAGCTGACTGCTATTGTCGAAGAGTCACGCGAGAATGTGAAAGCGCGCAGTGCGCAGCAGCAGGAACGTGATGAAAAACTCTTGAAATACCGTGAGATGCTGGCCAATGACGGCATCGCAATTGATGACCTGCTGGGTCATCAGTCTGCAAAAGAAACCACCAAAGCCAAGCGTAAACCGCGTCCGGCAATCTATGAATATACCGATACTGACGGCTCCAAAAAAACCTGGACCGGCCAGGGGCGCACGCCTTCTGCAATCAAAGCCGCACTGGATAAAGGCGCCAAGCTGGAAAGCTTCCTGATCGCGCGTTAATCGCCTCTCCGCTTTACTGATGTGCCCTGATTGCATGCTCTGTTAAACCAGCACATGCAATCAGCCGTTAACATTGACGTTCTGGTTACACTACAAAATTACCGGCATCAGTTGCTGACAGTAATTGTCGGATCCCAGCTGAAATAGCCAAACAACTCTTCCGCACCCCCGCTTGGACGATAATACAGAGCAAACTGGACCATGTAATGCTCGGTGCCTGTATTGCTAATATCTGCCTGAATAAACCAGAAAGACTGTGACGGGAATGTCACCGGGAAAATGGTGTTCTGCGCGGGCAACATCGAACTCTTGGTATACAACTTAAATGTCGGATTCGTAAATACCTGAGTGCCACTGCCAAACTGTGGCAAACCATATACCAGTACGCTGGAGTCAAAGTTGTTTGACTCCGATGTGCCGGTCCAGCGAATAACGTCGCCCACGTTAGCAGAGAGATTCAAATCCGCAGTCCCCGTTCCACTTATTGCGGAAGGGGTCGTCACCACCATATAGGCATATTGGTGACCAATTCCTGTTGGACTCGCAGAGTTCTGACTTGGGCTCTTGCCTTTAAAATCATTAACGATGGAATCAGTGTCGATGACGACCAGAACGTTGAGGATATTATTGCTGGAGTTCAGTTGAAGATCAGACATAGGTAAGCCTCACGATTGATTGCTGTGAATAGTTAAAATAACCACAAGTGTTTTTTGCCCCCATGCGAATTCTTAAAGCATCTCTCGGTAAAGAGCGCTAAAAGGTAAAATATATTTATGCAATGGGTGGCACGGATAAGCGTAGTGCAGAGCTGTATCCGGCACCACGGCCGACATATTGCGGCAGTGCGCGAATTAATGATTCTTAACACGCTGAATTAATGCATTTATTTTTTGATTAAAACTGTTCAATCCGCTGATGTTTTTTCAGCTAACCCATTGTCCGTCAATGCACAATACATAAGCAGTTCTGAATATTATGCGTTAACGCTGAGATGAAATTTACGGCTAAATAATGTCTGTTAAAGCATATTAAATGCTGATTAGAGATCAATAAAAGGCAGGCCTGCTGAAAATCCGGAGATTTGCAGCGTTGGTCTTTGACACTTTCATGACAACCAAACCTGCCGTCTCTTAATGTAAGCTTAAGTCTCAGCCAGTAAGGTAACGGTAACCTTGTTTACCGGAACATCTATGCGTACCCGATATTCTTCCGCGCAAATTGTGCTGCACTGGCTGGTGTTTGTTTTGGTCGTTCTGACCTATACAACGATGGATTTAAAAGGGGCCTTCGCGAAAGGTTCCTTTGCACGAGAGCTATTAACACTCACGCATTACAGCCTGGGGTTCTGCGTATTATTTCTGATGTGCGTGCGCCTTTTTGTTCGCGCGATGTACGTCACGCCCGCCATTAAGCCTGCTTTGCCGCAGTGGCAACATTGTTTGTCGGTTACCTTGCATACCATCGTTTATCTGACGTTTATCGGTTTACCGGTTCTGGGTATTTTGTCGCAATATTTTGGCGGCCATGACTGGACGATGTTTACCATCCGAATGCCAAGAAGCTATCTGGCTGATTTGCCCTTACAAAAACAGTTAAAAACCCTGCATGAATGGCTGGCGAATACCGGATATTACCTCATCGGATTACACGCTTTTGCGGCGCTCTGGCACCACTATGGCCGCCGTGATAATACGCTGATACGCATGTTGCCGGGGAAGGATTAGCGGGCAATAAAAAAGAGAATTCGGAAGAATAATATTCCTCGCGGTGGGTTTTGATTGGGATATCACGCCAGATGGTTTTATTGAAATAACCTGTTTGATTTATGCAAGTGACTGGATTTATGACTCAATTTAACTCAAATTAAATCCATAAAAGATATGCCACAACAGTGAATTCGCGCGATTTGTAGCCGGGTGAGCAAATTTAAGTGTATCTGCCCCTTGCAGGTCGCCTGTTTGGTGTCAGACCGCGAATCGAAGCACCACAAAATCCCCGCCTTTTGGCGGGTTTTTTGTTTTTATCGTTTGAAGATCCTCTGGCCTTCAGATTTGGCAGGATCAGGCATTATTCGCGGTTCTTCTGATACACACACAAATGCGTATACGCGGCCTGTAAAAGCGGAATGGTGATCCCCACACGCGTTGCGCGTTCTACCAGATTACCAATAATCTGGTCAGCTTCGATAGGGTATCCCTGCGTCATATCGCGATACATCGACGACGTTTGCGGTGAGTTTTTATCTGTCACCGATTCTCTGACTTTCGCCACCGCCGCTGCGCGTTCCGCGTAGCCAAAGGCTTTCATGGTGGTTAATGCTTCGTTCACGATGGCCAGCGCGAACTCGGTTCCGCCGGGCGCAGAGGCGACCTGACCAATGTTGCCGCGCATGGTGCAGGTGATGGCGCCAAAGCTCGAAAGCAGCAGCCACTTCTCCCACAAATCGCTGATGATGGTTTCCGAAAGGATGGCATCGATACCGGCGCTCTGGAATGCCTGATCGACTTTGAGAATGCGTTCGGTTTTCTCGCCGGAGAGTTCGCCATAGATAATCTGGTGCAGTGGCGTTATCTGATGGATATGGCCGTCAGCATCCAGCGTGGCGTTGATTTTGCACAGGCCGCCAATCAGCGCATGTTCGCCGAAGCGCTGGCTGAGCGTTTCCATATGCTTCATGCCATTGAGCACCGGCATGACCAGCGTATTTTCGCCGACAATCGGCGCGATATCTTTGATTGCCGCGTCCAGCCCGAAACTTTTCACCGTCAGCAAAATCAGATCATAAGGGCCGGTCAGCTGAGAAGCCTGTACGACGGCGGGTTGCAGGTGGAAATCACCGTGCGGGCTGTGAACCGTCAGTCCGTCTTTCTGCACTGCCAGCGCGCGTTTCTCGCGCAGTAAAAACGTCACATCCTGCCCGGCCTGAGCCAGCCGCGCACCGAAATATCCGCCCGTCGCACCCGCGCCTACTACTAAAATCCGCATATGTTTTCCCCATTGTTTCAAGACATTCAGAAACCAAGCTGTGGGTTTAAACTACGGGAGTCATAGCCTTTTAATCAAGAGGCGGCGGCATAAAGGATTCAGTGGCTGGAGAGAAAAGAAGAATTTTTGATGATTTTGTCGCGTGATACTATTACGCATCACTATTTCTAAAAGGAGCACTGAATGGCAGGTTATCAGCCACCGTACAGTATTACGCCTGCCATTCTGAACCGGGTCGTTGAGGTTGGAGAATTACTCGGGCGCTGGGCCGCGCATGCGGAACAGTCATCGGTATTGCTGCGGAAAGAAAACCGCATCCGGACCATTCAGGCTTCACTGGCGATTGAACATAACAGCCTGTCCACCCAACAGGTGACGGCTATTATGGAAGGCAAGCGCGTGCTCGCGCCGCAAAAAGATATTCAGGAGGTTCGTAACGCGATTCTGACTTACGAACAGTTACCCTTGTGGAAAAGCTATCGTCTCGACGACGTCCTGAAAGCTCACCGGCTGATGATGACCGGCCTGGTGGATGCGCCGGGTCACCTCCGCAGCGGTGATGTCGGGGTTTATCGCGATAATCAGCTGATTCATATGGCGCCGCCGGTCGGGCAGCTTTCGCGCCTGATGGCCGATTTGCTGAACTGGCTGAAGGAAACCGAGATTCATCCGCTGATAGCCAGCTGCATTTTTCATTACGAATTTGAATTCATCCACCCGTTTGCGGACGGCAACGGCAGAATGGGGCGTTTGTGGCAAACGCTGATCCTGAGCCAGTGGCGTCCTGAGCTTGCCTGGCTGCCGGTTGAAACCCTGATCCATAATCAGCAACAGGACTATTACCGCGTATTGGGTGAATGCGACCGCGCCAGTGACTGCACGGCATTTATCGCTTTTATGCTGGAGAAGCTGGTTGAGGCATTACGCGAAGGCATTGAAACATAACTCTCTCTCCACAACCCCCGCCCGCAGGCGGGGATTATCAGTCAGACGTTATTCCCCCCGCGCTGTGATAATCCTCCGGTAGAGCACCGGCAGCGAAATCACCACAATCAGCATCGCGCCAACGATGACTGACATTACGATCCCCGGCACGTTCAGCAGACTGAGGCCGAAGGTCAGCAGGCCCATCAGGAAGGCGGCAATAATGACGCCGGTCATGCTGCCGGAACCGCCCAGCACGCTGACGCCGCCGAGCACCGCCATCGTAATCACGCTCAGTTCCCAGCCGAGTGCCAGCGTCGGGCGCGTACTGCCCAGCCGTGACGTCAGCAGAACCGCCGCCAGCCCGGACATCACGCCGACCAGCACAAACAGCGTCAGGTTATGGCGCTTCACGTTAATGCCGGAATACCAGGCCGCCACCGGATTATTGCCGATGGCGTAGGTACGGCGGCCGAAGTTAGTCTTGTGCAGCAGAAAATAAAAGACGGCGCCCAAAACCAGAAATAACGCGAACTCAAACGACAGCGGCCCCCAGACGTAACCCTGCCCGAACCACGCAAAGCTGGCCGGATATTTATTCAGGGACTGATCCCCGAGCAGTACATACGTGATGCCACGGAACAGGCTCATGGTGCCGATGGTGATCACAATCGACGAGAGATTCAGACGCGTCACCAGCAGCCCGTTAATCAGCCCGCACAATAATCCCACGCTCAGCCCTACGCCCACCAGCGCCGGTGTCGGTAGCCCAGCCTGCGCGCAGAATCCCATTATGGTTGAACTCAGCGCCATCGTTGAAGCGACGGATAAATCGATTTCGCGGGCGATAATCAGCATCGCCATCGGCAGAACAATGATGGCTTTTTCGGTAAAGTTGAACGTCGCGTCCGACAGATTCCAGATATTGAGGAAGTACGGCGAGGCGAGGGCGTTCACCACGAACACCAGCAGCGTCACCCCCAGCAAAAATCCTTCCCAGCACATCAGGCGGCGGAAGAACGGCGTCACGGCCATCGGCACACTTTCCCGTGCAGGCGTGCGCGAAGTTGAAGTTAAGGTCTTATTCATGATCTGGCCTCTGATTCAGGTCCTGATACGTGGACGGAAGGAGAATGGCGTAAAATCAGTCTTCCTTTACGCTTATTGCCGCGTTCGTTGAGAATTACAGCGATGACAATTACCGCGCCCGAAATGGCCATTTGCCAGAACGGCGACACTTCAATTACCGGCAGGGCGTTGTTGATGACGCCGAGGAACAGCGCACCGAGCAGGCAGCCCACCACCGAACCGATGCCGCCCATCGTGCTGATCCCGCCGATAACGCAGGCGGCGACGATCTGCAATTCAAAGCCGTTGGCGACGTCCACGTAGGCGACGGCGAAGCGTGAAATCCACAGGTAACCACAGAAACCCGCCAGCGCGCCGGAAAGGCAGAAACTGATGAACTGCATTTTGCCTGCGTTGATGCCGGTATAATACGCCGCCGTGGCATTGCCTCCCGCCGTGTATAACGCACGACCGGTCCGGCTGTAGCGCAGGAAATACGCCACCAGAATCAGCGCGGCAATCGCGCACCAGCCGAGCAGCGGCAGGCCAAGGAACGGCGCGCGCGGCAGGCTGAGGAAATCCGGGCTCATCTGATGCGCGTTAATCCAGCCGCCGTTCGAGAGCAGGAAAATAATCCCGCGATAAATACTCATGGTGCCCAGCGTGACCACAATCGGCGGGATCCCCACTTTCCAGACCAGCAGGCCATTAATTGCGCCCATGATCAGGCCGAGAACCGTCGCCAGCACGACCAGCGTCCACACCGGAATCTCCGGGTGATGAAAGTTGATCAGTGCCACAATCATGCCGGTCAGTGCCAGATTGGCGGCCATCGACAAATCTATGCCTTTGGTCAGCAACACCATCATCTGGCCGAGCGCGAGAATGATCAGAATCGAGGTGTCGTTGAACATCTCCAGCAGGTTTCCGGCGCCGATAAACTCCGGTGAACGCGCACCGACGCCGAGCACCATCAGGACAATCACCACCGCCAGCAACAGCTCACGGTATTTAAATAAATTCTTGATCATGCCGCCTCCTCGCCTGCGCCGCTGGCGGCACTGACAATCATTTCGGCGGTCGCTTCACCCGCCCTGAATTCCGCCACCATCAGCCCTTCGTGCATCACAATAATCCGGTCGGCCATGCCCATGACTTCCGGCAATTCGGACGACACCATAATCACCGCCAGCCCTCGCCCGACCAGCTCAGACATAAACTGATGCACCGCCGCTTTCGAACCGATATCAATCCCTTTGGTCGGCTCATCAAGAATGATGATGTCCGGCTGCGTCGCCAGCCATTTTGCGATCACCACTTTTTGCTGATTGCCGCCGGACAGCGTGCCCACCGGTTGTCTCCAGCTCGAGGCTTTCACCTGTAACCGGCGCGCATAATCATCGGCCAGCGCCCACTCTTTTTTATCATTGAGCACGCCGCGCGGGTTGAGCTGGCTGAGCTGCGGCAAACTGATGTTCTGGCTGATCGGCAAATCGATAATCGCGCCCTGTTTCTGGCGCTCTTCCGGCACGTACACAATTCCCGCGCGGATGGCCTGAGAAGGGCGGGTGAAATGATGTTCTTTGCCGTGGATCAGAATCTTGCCACCGTTCGGCTGCGTGACGCCAAACAGCGCCTGCATCAGCTCGGTTCGTCCCGCGCCGACCAGCCCGTAGAATCCGAGAATTTCGCCCTTGCGCAGGGAGAAATTGATGCCTGAAAATTCGGTCGGATGGCTGAGATTCTGCACCTGCAACACAGTTTCACCCGGTTCGCAGTTCACTTTCGGATACGCCTGGCTGACTTCGCGCCCGACCATCATCGTGACCATCTGCGGCTCGCTGATATCACTGATTTTGCCGGAGCCGACATAACTGCCGTCGCGCAGCACCGTGTAGAAATCGGAAATCGCGAAAATCTCATCGAACTTGTGCGAGATAAACAGGATGGCTTTTCCTTCGTGTTTCAGACGTTCGACAATCTGATAAAACTCCACAATTTCATGCTGCGACAGCGCCGCCGTCGGTTCGTCGAGGATCACCACCTGCGGATCAAATGACAGCGCGCGGGCAATCGCCACCATATGGCGCTGGGCGATGCTCAGTTCTTTCAAAATGGCGTGCGGATCAATATTCACTTCCAGACGCGTCAGAATATCGCGCGCCTGCTGATGCATCGCCGGCCAGTTCAGTCGCTTGAAAATGCCGCGGTAAACGTAATGGCCGACGAAGATATTTTCGGTAACGGAAAGCTCGTCAAACAGCACGGTTTCCTGATGGATCGCGGTGATACCGATTTTGTGCGCCGATTCCGGATTGGGCAGTTTTATCGGAATCGCTTTATAGCGCAACTCGCCTTCTTCCGGCTGATAAATGCCGGTCATGACTTTCACCAGCGTGGATTTACCCGCGCCGTTTTCGCCTATCAGGGCCGTCACTTTTCCCGGATACAAATCCACATGCACGTTATTCAGCGCCCTGACGCCCGGAAAGACCTTGCTGATGCCCTGTAATGACAAAAGCGGAGTCGTGGAATCTGTCATTTCGTTTCCCCTGTCTGGCTAAGCACAACAAAACGGCTCACCGCACAACGATGAGCCGCCGTCAGGATCAGAATATTTTCGAGAATTTGTCGATGTTGCTGGCGTCGTAAACAAACGGTTCAGCCATCGCGCCGCTGCCGTCTGCGTCCAGTTTCACTTTGCCTAAACGCCCCATGCTGGCTTCGGTTTTGGTGGCGGTGCCTTTGACCAGATCGTCGGCCAGATAGGTTGCGGCGTAGCCAAGATCGATCGGGTTCCAGATGGCAAAACTTTTGGTCGCACCGGATTTCACTGCGCCCGCCATTTCAGACGGCAGACCGAGGCCAGTCACGTAAACTTTGCCGATTTTGCCCTGATCTTTCACCGCCTGCGCGGCGGCCACAATCCCGACAGAAGACGGGGAAATAATGACTTTCAGATCAGGATAAGATTTCAATAAGCCGATGGTTTCGCGGTAGCTTTTATCTGATAAATCATCGCCATATGCGACAGTGACCAGATTGACGGAAGGGTACTTTGGCAGCACCTTTTTCATCTCGGCAATCCACAGATTCTGGTTGGTCGAGGTTGGCGTGGCGCTGAGGATCGCGACATCCCCTTTTTCGACATTCAGTGCTTTCAGTGCGTCGGCGGCCAGTTTGACGTTGGTTTCGCCGATCAGCGCATTGTTGGACGGATTCAGGTGGATCTGACGGCCTTCTTTGGCGACGCCGGAATCCCAGGACACCACTTTAATGCCGCGCTGCATGGCTTTTTTCAGCACCGGCACCAGCGCGTCCGGGTCATTGGCGGAAACGGCAATCGCATCAACGCCCTGGGCAATCAAGCCGTTGAGCACTTCAATCTGCGCTTCGGCGGTGGTGGTGGTCGGGCCGGTGTAAATCACTTTCACATCGCCCAGCTCTTTCGCTGCCTGCTGCGCGCCAACGTTTGCCGCTTCAAAGAAACCGTTGCCCAGTGACTTTGCCACCAGCGCAATCTTCACTTCTGCCGATGCCGCGCCTGCCAGCAGGATGCTGCTCGCGATCAGGGTGAGGCTCAGTACGTGTTTTAATTTCATTGTTTGTACTCCGCATAAGTCTGCATAAAGTTTAACGACCAAAAATTGCCGACGCGCCAGGCGCATGATCACGACTCTAGGAGGTTGCTGAGGATCTGACCTTTCCGCGAGTGCCAGTTCTGCGCTAACTATGGCAAAGCTGCAAAGGTTTAAGAGAACAACCTCACAAATTGATAACAATCTTGTTTCGAGCCACGGAAACACCCCGAAAAAAACCGATTTTCGACCCGGAAAAACCGCACTGAAAGAGGGCGTAAACCTGCGTCATACGCCGGATTGCGAAAGATTGTGTCGGGAAAGAAAGGTTTTGTTCAAAAGCGGCTGGCAGATCACAATTTCAACCCGATGGCGGCGTCAGTGACGACTAAGATATTACGATAATGTTAATAAGGAGTCGGAAATGACCGTGTTACGCAGTAGTGATTATTTCCCCTCAGGGAATTTTCCGGTCGCCATTGAACCCCGTTACCCGCAGGAAACTTTTCCTGAGCATCATCATCAGGATTTCAACGAGATTGTGCTGGTCGAACAGGGCACCGGGACGCATGTTTTTAATGACCATCCGCTGATCCTCAGTGCGGGCAGCGTCTGCTTTGTGCGCCACTGCGACCACCATCTCTACGAAGATACCGACAATCTGCATCTGACCAACGTCCTGTACCGTGGCCCGAATGCGTTTCGTTTCCTCAACGGCGTCAGCGATTTACTGCCGCAGGAAGTCGATGGCATTTATCCGGCGCACTGGCGCATCAGCCCGAATCAGGTGACGCAGGCCAAAACGCTCATCGACCTGCTGGCGCGTAAAACGGTCAGCCAGACACCGGAATCGCAGGCTCAGCAGGAACTGTATTTTATGCAGCTTCTATTGCTGCTGCGTCAGGGCAGCCGTGACGTCGGTTATCGCGGGCAGGGCGGCGACCTGAATAATGTGCTGGACTGGATGAACGAGCATTATGACGAAGAGATTAACTGGCCGGTGCTGGCGGAACAATTCTCCATGTCCCTGCGTACGCTGCATCGCCAGATGAAACAACAAACCGGCTGCACGCCGCTCAATTATCTCAACCGCCTGCGCCTGCTCAATGCGCGCAATATGCTGCGTTTCAGCGACAGCTCGATCACGGACATCGCCCATCAGTGCGGTTTCTGCGACAGCAACTATTTCTCGACCTTATTCAAACGTGAATTTGGGTATGCGCCCCGCCACGTCCGCCAGTAAATACCCTTCATATTTCGAGCTAGAGATGCGTTGGCTGCACGCGGTCACCCGAATCACTGACTTATGTCAGCTCATCGGGATTCCCTTGTTTGCCGCCTTTCTGTAACTCGAACTATTTTGGGTATTCCGAAGGAAAATACTCAATTTGCAAAAATGTTAGGTCGGGCAGACCGATCATGACATTTTTGCCATTTCTCAAAATGAACTGGCAATCACGGAAAGGTAAAAACCTCACGGATAGAACAGGCTGTTAGAACTTTACAAAAAAGAGCTTATTTTTTAACAACTCGTTCATCATCCCTCTATCCGGTCTTTGGAGATTTCTGACATGAGCACAGTTCAAAAACGTATGTACATCAATGGCGAATTTGTTGAAAACACCGGCGGTCGGTGGATTGACGTGGTCAACCCGGCGACAGAACAGGTGATTTCGCAGATCCCTGAAGGCTCTGCGGAAGACGCGAAAAAAGCCATTGATGCTGCCGAAGCCGCGCAGCCGGGCTGGGAAGCGTTGCCTGCGGTGGAACGTGGCGTGTGGCTGCACAAAATCGCCACCGGGATCCGCGAACGCGAAGCCGAACTGACCGAAACCATTATTGCGGAAGGCGGTAAAACCTTCGGCCTGGCGCAAACCGAAGTGCTGTTCACTGCTGATTATCTCGATTACATGGCCGAATGGGCACGCCGTTACGAAGGCGAAATTATTCAAAGCGACCGGCCTAACGAAAATATCTTTGTGTTCCGCAAAGCCATCGGCGTGACCACCGGGATCCTGCCGTGGAACTTCCCGTTCTTCCTGATTGCGCGCAAAGCCGCACCGGCGCTGATCACGGGCAATACCATCGTGATTAAACCGAGCGAAATCACCCCGAATAATGCGGTGATTTTCGCTGAAATCATCCACAAAATTGGTCTGCCTAAAGGCGTGCTGAACATTGTGACCGGCTACGGACCTACCGTCGGGCAGGAACTGGCCGCCAACCCGAAAGTCGGGATGGTCAGCCTGACCGGCAGCGTCGCCGCCGGTATCGCCACCATGACCGCCGCCGCGCAGAACGTCACGAAAGTGTCGCTGGAGCTGGGCGGTAAAGCCCCGGCCATCGTGATGGACGATGCGGATTTGGATCTGGCCGTCAAAGCTATCGTCAGCTCGCGTGTGATCAACACCGGACAGGTTTGTAACTGTGCGGAACGTGTTTACGTCCAGGAAGGCGTATACGACGAATTCATTTCGCGAATCAGCGAGGCGATGAAAAAAGTGACCTTCGGCAACCCCGCCGAAGAAAAAGACCTGGATATGGGGCCGCTCATCAGCGGTGCGGCGTTAAAACGCGTCGAGGACAAAGTGGCGAAAGCCGTATCACAAGGCGCGAAAGTCCTGCTGGGCGGCAAACGGCACGGCGACAAAGGCTTCTTCTATCAGCCCACATTGCTGGTGGATGTGAAACAGGACATGCCGATCATGCACGAAGAAGTATTCGGCCCGGTACTGCCCGTCGCGACATTCAAAACGCTGGATGAAGCCATCGCGATGGCCAACGACAGCGAATACGGGCTGACGTCTTCGATCTACACGTCAAACATCAACACTGCGATGAAAGCGCTCAAGCAACTGAAGTTCGGGGAAACCTACATCAACCGCGAGAACTTCGAAGCGATGCAGGGCTTCCATGCGGGCTGGCGTAAATCCGGCGTCGGCGGCGCGGACGGTAAACACGGCTTGCAGGAATATCTGCAAACTCACGTCGCGTACCTGCAATTCCATTAATTTTGGCATGAAGACAGCCGGAGTGGGGGAAACCTTGTTCCGGTTTTTTTTATCTCATGATCACTGCCTTTAATCCTTCAAAACACCCGCTTAAAATAACTTCGATAAATAAAACAAATCCTATCTGATACAATGATTAATTAGAATTTGATGCACCTAAGGTCTGCATCATGCGTGTCCTGAATATATTCTGCGAGTGAGCACGACAACAATGAGCGTGATACAAAGCCTTATCAAACAAGCCTTTGGAACCGGAAACAGCAATGAAGCCGCGAGTTTTCTCGCGAGCGCCTGTAACCGGATGAAGGCAATGGACAAAACCACTATCGCCCGCGAAGTGGAAAATGCGCTGAAAGGCGTCAGTTTCGGCCGCTCTGATGCAGATAAGGCAAAGGTTAAAACCGTTTTTAAAGACACCGCCGTCACGCTGGAAAGACTGGCCTCGCTGGAAAAACAGGTGCGCAGCCTCACCCACGAACTCGCCGTTACGCGCAATAAACCTGTCACCGGCAATGCTGAAGAGATCGGGCAGATGAGGGATGAAGCTTATCGCCTGAACGCCCGGATCACCGAATTGCAACGTCAGGCCGAAATTCAAAGGATCCAGCACGCGGATGAACTGGCGCTGCTCCGTTCACGTCAGCAAAACGCCGGGGCTTCGACCTCTGCTGAGCTGGACGCCGCAAATAAGCTGATCAGCTATACCGGCAGCCAGATGGCCGCGATGGCGGCAGCGCGCGATAAGTTGCAACAGCGTTTAAATCAGATGGAAAGCGATTCAGAACACCGCGTAGGCGAAGAAGAAAATAAACGCCATGCTGCCAACCGCCGGGCGGATGGTAATTACGCGCTGCTTGAACAGCAAAAAGAACTCACTTCAGAAGCGAACCGCAAAATCACCCAACTGCGTGTCAGCCTGAAACGTGAGGAGTTTGAAGGGCAATCGGCGAAAGAGAATCTGGTGAAATTGAAAAAGCGGCTGGCCGAACGGGATGACGAAAACGCCCGTTTAACCGAAGGTTTTCGCCAGAATGAAGAAGATTGCGAAAGATTGGGCAACGCACTGGAACGCACGCAGCAGGAGTTCGCGGCGTATAAAGCCAAAAAGGAACGCTTCAGCCGTTGGATCCATATGCCCGGCGCGATGATGGGTATCGCCGTTTCGGCGATCATCCTGTATTCAGGCGCCCAGCCGGGACATCTTTACGACAGCCTCGCCCCCGCCGCCTTCCTCGGCTGCGTGGTGTACGCGCTTTCCCATATGATCGCGTACACCCGAAAAGCATAACCTCCGTAAAAGCCGGTTTTCACCGGCTGATCAGGCTTATTTCACCGCGCCTTTCCCTTCGCTACTCCAATCTTCTATTTGTGATAACAATCACGGAACTCTCGCGTTGTTAGGTTTACTTTTCGCACTCTTATTTTAATTATCCTATTGATTTTATTGTATTTATATTAATGATGAATCATTGGTGAATTCACTTTCCGGTCAATGATTATTCCTCTCAGCTTAAGGACTAAGCACGTGCCACTCAATGGAACCCGCTTTACCATCAATGTCGGAAAAACTCCTAAAGACACTTTTGCCGTCCTGAATTTTAACCTTTCCCAAAGCTACTCAGAACTCTTTACCCTGGGTGTCGTGCTGGTCAGCAGCGACCCGGCTATCGGGTTTGAAAAAGTGCTGGATGAAGTGGCGACGCTGGTGATCTGGCAGGGTGACGAAATAAAGCGCAGGGTTCGCAGTATCGTCACCTTTTGCGAGCAGGGCGATACCGGCAAAAACCAGACGCTGTACCGCATGATTATCCGCCCTTATTTTTGGCGCAGTTCCTTGCGCCGCAACTGCCGCAGTTTTCAGAACCTCAATATTGTTGCCATTCTCGCCCCCTTGCTCAAAGAGATGGGCGTCCTCAAACACGACACGCTGTTCCGCTCCAGCCACAGCTGGCGCGAGTTTTGTGTCCAGTTTATGGAAAGCGATTTCGATTTCATCTCGCGCCTGACCGCCGAAGAGGGGATTTTCTTTTACGAAGAAGAGTTCCTGAAGGCCAACGATCAAAAACTCACTTTCGCGGACAACTGCAGCGCATTGACCAATATCGGCGCGTTCCCGTACAACCCGAACGCCGCCTCCGAGGCTGAGACCTACTGCATCAACAATTTCCGTCGCAGCGCGCAGGTTCGCCCCTCAAAAGTCATCACGCAGGATTACACGTTTACCGCGCCGAACTGGCAGGCGCAGTATCAGGAAAAACCGTCAAAAATGGGACACCAGCATACGGTGTACGACGTGTTTGACTATCCGGGGCGGTTTAAAGACGAGCAGCACGGCGCCGATTTCGCCAAATATCAGATGGAAGGCTGGCGCAACGACGCTGACATGGTGATAGGAAGCACTAACTCACCGCAGCTCTGTCCCAGCGTGTGCTTTACCCTGACCGACCACCCGCGCGAAGACCTGAACGCCAACTGGCAGGTAGTCTCCATCGAAATGCACGGCGACCAGCCGCAGGCGTGGATAGGGAACGAAGGCCAGGGAACCACGCTGAGCACCCAATTTGAGGTTATCCCTTCCACCCAAACCTGGCGGCCCATGCCGAAGCCGAAGCCCCGCATCGACGGCCCGCAGATCGCCATCGTCACCGGCCCGCCGGGCGAAGAAATTTTCTGCGACGAGCACGGCCGCGTGCGAGTGAAATTCGCGTGGGATCGCTATAACAAAGCCGACAACTACAGCTCGTGCTGGATCCGCGTGTCACAGGCGTGGGCTGGCACGGGTTTCGGCAATATCGCGATCCCGCGCGTCGGGCAGGAAGTGATCGTCGATTTCCTCAACGGCGACCCTGACCAGCCAATTATCACCGGTCGCACCTACCACGCCAGCAACCGCTCGCCGGGTGACCTGCCGGGCACCAAAACGCAGATGGCTATCCGCTCACAAACCTACAAAGGCAGCGGTTACAACGAACTGATGTTCGAAGATGCGACCAGTCAGGAACTCCTGTCGATGCACGCGCAGAAGGACATGAAGACGGTAGTGCTGAATGATCAATACAATACCGTTCAGCACGATCGTGAAATAGTCGTAGGAAATGACCAGCGCTTATCGGTTGCCCGGGATGATACGGTCATCGTGGAAAGAGACCGCCATACCACTATCAAAGGTGGCTTGCATCTCGATGTAAAAGCCCACAGAGAAGAATTCTCACAGGCGAATTATCACAGTGAAACTGCCGGTGATTACTCACGACTGACTGAGGGCAAGGAAACGATCTTAACGGGCAAAGAGAACAGTATTCAGGCCAAAAAAATCAATCTTAAAGGCAACGAGAAAGTAGATATTCAGGGACCCATGGGGCGCATCACTATTGATGAGTCCGGCATCACGCTGGAAGGTCCGGTTATCCGGCTCCGCGGTAAGGTTGAAATACTCCCGCCAGTGGTTTCCTCTCTGTCAGCATCAAAAGGTGGTGGCAGAAGCTTTAGTAACGTCGAAATTCATGCCTCAACCTTCTCGCCGGCTGAAGATGATAATGCGCAAAGCCCTTCTTCGGATAACAAGAATACGGCCCCCTCAGATGATAAGAAAGATGAAGTGGATAAAGACAATGAAGAGGATAAATATAAGGCCCGTTTCTTACTCGAAGACGACCAGAATAATCCCTATACCGGGACGGACTATATTGCCTTTTTGCCTGATGGAAGCCAGATGACCGGCCAGACTGACGATCAGGGCTATACGCAAATATTTACTAGCGAAAAAGCCGATCAGATACATGTTGAAGCTGTATTGCATAACAATCAAAGCAGGATTCAATAATCATGGACGTTAATGCGTATTTCACCCTAAAAGCCCTGAATCAGGATGCTTGCGTTACAATAGATTTCACAAAATATACTTATGTGATGAGCCTTCGTGAGGCTTCTGGCGAGCAGGATATTTTACATTCTGAACCAGAGACTGCTTTCACGCAGGACGGCCATTCTGCACATCATCACATGACGTTTGTAAATGCACCTACTGAGAAACCCCTGGTGTATTGCGATATTTTTTGTCAGGGATTATGCACGGATAAAAATATTCTGATTAATTCATTCCCGGATGCCAGTACCACGAACAACTGGACAGTGTTTAATAAAAAGTTTAGTTCTGCAGAAACAACAAAGAACCCGGCATTCGATAAAATTTGCACAATATCCAATCACCGAATTTTTATTGATTCGCAGTTCCCCGTCGGGCATCCCAACGATCCTTTTGAGAAGAGTAAAATAGAACGGCAGTTACGGGCGAGGTTGGAGTATCGGGCATTAGCATCAGAATACATGCGATTTCAATTTCCTGACCAACGTGACGCAAGTTTATGTGGGCCTGCAGCGTTCTTATTTTCCCTTTTAAAGGATCGGCCTGATGTCTACAGTCAATTCATAAAGGACTTATGGAATGATGGAATAGGTATTCTGGGCAGTCTTAAAGTAATACCTTCTGAAGGGTGTTGCCATCCAGTAAATTACACCAGGCCCGATGCAAGCACACGTTTGCCAGCGATTGACTGGATATCATTGGCAAGTCTGAGGGACAATGAAAATATTTTTATGAAATATAATTCTCCGGATGATACGGTTAGCGGGATCACGTTGCCTGAAGGTATAATAAAATGGGTTTCAGCGGTTGGCGCAGAAATAATTTTCCATGAGATGACGCTGACGTCTTGGTCAAAAAATAAAGTATTAGAATTAAATAAATTGGTTGAGCCAACTAACCATGTAGCTGTACTCGTTAATGATGGTTTACTTAGTGGTGGTGAGAGTGGATATCCTTCACACTGGATTGTTCTTGAAGAAAAACTGAGTTTATATGAATCTAATTTATTGGTAAGTAGCGAAACGAGCGATAGTGAGCTAGTTGATGCTAAGTTGTTTTCATGGGGGGAGTCTAAAGAATTAAGTAAATTTAGGTTAAGTGGTCCCATGTCGTTTGGTAAGTACAGAACATATGTTTATGGATGTGTTGTTTTTAAAAAAATACCGTGAGGATAGGATGAGAAATTTTTTTATTTTTTTCATTATTGCTATTTCTGGATGTTGCTCAGTTATTGACAATAAGCATATAGGATTTTTACCTGAGAAGCTCCCTCAGGCGGTAGCAGGGGAGGCGTTTTATGCAACGATATACACCAATGGTTTTCCTGTAACATGGATGAGTTTCGTTAATGATGGGGTTTACTTAAATGAATACATTGAGGACGGTTTGAAAATAAAGTTAATTTCTCCCAGAGAGGATAATTCAGAAAGTCGAGGTGTCATTGAAATTTCGGGTATTCCTCTGGCGTTGAAGTCTTTTGATATACATATTGTTGGCTCAACCGTCGGGACACAATGTCCTGGTTTGCAGTTTTCGAAGACATACAGAATATCAGTTATTAAGTCAGATAATGAGTCGCTAAAGTTAAGCCTCCGTGACTCTGATAATCATAATGCAATGACTAAATGTTTGGGTAGGGTTATTTAAATATGAATGCTTTTTTATAAATTGTAGATGAATGGTATTTGAAATCAACCTAAAAGAGACGGTCATGAAGTCAAATTATCTTGCTTTGATTTTTTTAATTACTGGATGCTGCTCTCTGGAAGAAAGACATGTTGACTTATATCCACAAAAACCTCCTGTAGCGAGAGTTGGAAACCCCTATCATGTTAGGATTATTACGAAGGGTTCACCAGTCAGGAGACTGGACGTTATAAATGTAGAAGGATTTTCAGATAGCGGTATGAATATACGGGCGTATGTTGATAGTTCGATGTACGGATTCATTGAAATAACAGGGGTGCCAAATAAGGTTGGGATTATATCTTTTGAAGTGGAAGGCTCAACGCCTGGTACTCAGTGTTCCGGTTTACAGTTTAGAAAAAAGCTCAAACTGGTGATGATAGATCCTGAATTAAAATCGGAAGTCCAAACTGTAATCCTATTGAGAAATGAACCGGTGGTTATAAAATGCCTTTAGCAAAAGGAGTATACATGCAATTAATAAAATCCTTTTAGCTTTCATCAATAATTATATGAGGTCTTTTACGTGTTTATTGATTTTGCTTTTCTTAAATGGTTGTTGCTGGAAGACCCCAGATCTGGAGTTGAAGTATGATAATTATCTAATTACCAAAGTGGGAGAGCCATATTATTTGAAAATAGAAACCCTTTTCGTTGTTTACGAAATAAAATTTAATGATAATAAATTAGATGACGGTCTGAATTTGAATGTATTACACCCTACTAAAGATGGTGGAATCTCAAGAGGGATATTCGAAATAAAGGGAACACCTCAGCATGAGGGGATCTCACAGCTAACCGTTGAAGGTTCAACCCCTGGCACTTCATGTTCAGGTCAACATTTTATAAAGACCATCACAGTAATTATACTGGGTAAAGATTCAGTTCTTGATGTGG
Source organism: Rahnella sp. PCH160 (assembly GCF_047784855.1). Taxonomy (NCBI): domain Bacteria; kingdom Pseudomonadati; phylum Pseudomonadota; class Gammaproteobacteria; order Enterobacterales; family Yersiniaceae; genus Rahnella; species Rahnella sp. PCH160. The sequence continues at coordinate 447,861 of NZ_JBLOGT010000002.1, read as the reverse complement.
AAAAAATCACACCCACATCCACACCCACAAAAATAACCACAACATGTCTTTAACCCTCTTTGGAGTCGATCACGATGCCTAATCTGGCCGTAATACTTAAAGGCGATAAAACCACGCACGGTGGAACAGTAACAGAAGGGTTTGAACAGGTAACGTGTTCAAATATACCCGTTGCAGGCGTTGGGCATCGGGTCTCATGCCCGATGTGTAAAGGAACTTTTCCCATTACGGAAGGTACGCCTCAAATTACAGTTAATGGATTGGCATTAGCTGTGGAGGGGATGAAAACCGTTTGCGGCGCTCAACTGATCGCTTCTCAGAGAATTTTCACTGTCTGATCAATAAAGTACCCCTAAGAGAAGACACTTCTCTGCATCACCAATCCTGAAGCTGAATCTCTACTTCATCGAGCCTAACGCTGCCTGGGAACCGAACGCGGCTGTGTCGGTTACCCGTCATGTTGAAGCTAAACGTAAGCACATGGTATGACTTCTGTGAAAACGCTTTCCCTGCCCAAATCCGCGCGTCACCAGCCATCCGGTTCTATTTGTTTTGTAAAGGCAGGGCGGTGCCCTATATCGGAACACTGTGCGTATAAAAAAGCCGCGACTTATTCCCGGTTGTGCAAATAGTGGTCTACATTCATTCAGTAAGCGGAATTTTATGAGGAATGCGAAACAGGATATTCCGACTGATATTGTGATTTTTGTGCGTTATGAATTGCGTTTATTTGTAATTTACTGTTTTTATAAAATTATTAAAAATCAATGCGTTAAATTTACTGTAATCGCTTCCATCTAACATAATGAATAACCCTGATGTTCTCAGGTTAATTTTCAAGTGAAACAAGTCGTTTATTTCATATGGGAGAAAAAAAGCCACAGGTTGTATATACACGCAGGTTTTGCGCGGAGATTTAAAATGAAATTGACCCCCAAATGTACTCTGCGTGCGGTATTTTGTTAAAAAGTTATATTTGTAAAGTTGCGTATGTACTAACAGGAAGAAAAAAACTATAGTGACGCTCTTCACCGCTCTCAATCAGATTGGTCGATTTGTGTCTACTTCTAATGTCTAAAATTGAGATGTGCGTCGTCTTTTTTGACTCAACCTTTTAACGTAAAACAAAAGAACTCATAAAGTGAACGCCAAAACTTCTGCTTTTATCATCACGTTTCTATCAGTTTTGAACCCAGTTTCAGTCAGTTACGCACAGTCAGCGTCGGGCACCTCGGCGAAAGATTCCGATGATACGTCAGATTCTTCCTCGCTGATGGTTATCAAACGTGAAAGCACCGGCGGAGTATCCGAGCTGGACACGCCTGCTGCAGTCAGCGTGATTGATGGCGACGATTTCAGAAACAGCAAAGCGCAGGTTAACCTGTCGGAAAGTCTGGGCAGCGTGCCGGGTTTACAGGTGCAGAACCGTCAGAACTATGCGCAGGATTTACAGCTTTCCGTTCGCGGGTTCGGCAGCCGTTCCATGTATGGCGTGCGCGGCGTGCGTATTTATGTTGATGGTATTCCGGCCACCATGCCAGACGGGCAGGGGCAGACTTCCAATATCGATCTGAACTCGGTCGACCGCGTTGAAGTGCTGCGTGGCCCGTATTCGGCGCTGTACGGCAACTCATCCGGCGGCGTGGTGAACGTGGATACGCAAACCGGTTCGCAGCCCGCCAAACTTGAAGCTGGTACCTATTTCGGCAGTTACGGTTCTTTCCGTAACAGCGTAAAAGCCAGCGGCGCAACCGGCGACGGTACGCACGCGGGCGATGTGAATTACCTGATTTCCGGTTCGCGTTTCACCACCGACGGTTACCGCGACCACAGCGGTACGCAGAAAAATCTCGGTAACGGCAAACTGGGCGTGCGTATCGATGACGCCAGCACCCTGACGCTGATGTTTAACAGCGTGTCCGTGGATGCGAACGATCCGGGCGGTCTGACCGAATCCGAATGGCATGACAACCCGAAACAGGCGACACGTGCCGATCAGTACAATGCGCGTAAATCGCTGGATCAGACGCAAGTCGGCCTGCGCTACCAGCGTCAGATGGGCGAGAACGACGAGTTCAGTCTGATGACGTATCACGGCGAGCGCCACACGACGCAATACCAAACCATTCCTGCCGCGTCGCAGAAAAACCCGCTGAACGCTGGTGGTGTGATTGTGCTGGAGCGTAAATATTCCGGTGTGGATACCCGCTGGAAACACGACGATCAGATCGGTTCTGTGCCGTTCTCCGTCACCGGTGGCCTGGATTATGAAACCATGACCGAGCGCCGTTTCGGGTATGAGAACTTTGATTCTGATGGCGATCTTGGCGTGAAGGGCAATGAACGCCGTAACGAAAAGAACGTGATGTGGAACCTTGATCCGTATCTGCAAACTACATGGAACCTGACGCCGCGCTGGACGCTGGATGTTGGCGCGCGCTACAGCACCGTCAATTTCGATTCAACGGATTACTACATCACCGGCAGCAACCCGGATGACAGCGGTTCACGCCGTTACCATAAACTGTTGCCGATGGCGTCCCTGAACTTCGCGGTCACGCCGACGCTGAACACTTATGTGTCTGCGGGACGTGGTTTTGAAACGCCGACCATTAACGAGCTTTCTTACCGCACTGACGGCCAGTCAGGTCTGAACCTGGATCTGCAACCGTCGACCAGCACCACGGTTGAAGTTGGCAGCAAATGGCGCGTGGGCAACGGGTTAGTGACCGCCGCCGTGTTCCAGACCGATACCGATGACGAGCTGATTGTTGCCGAAAGCGTCGGCGGCCGTTCGAGCTACATGAACGCCGGGAAAACCCGTCGTCGCGGGCTTGAGCTGTCGCTGGATCAGCAGTTCGAAGAGAACTGGCGCGTGAAAATGGCCTGGACGTTACTCGATGCAACATTCCGCAACGAAACCTGCGGTGCGGGCGACTGTACGCCAGCGGGTAACCGTCTGCCGGGGATCGCCCGCAACATGGGTTATGCCTCGCTGGAATGGGCACCGGTTGACGGCTGGCACGCGGGCGCAGATGTTCGTTACATGAGCGACATCGAAGTCAACGATGAAAACAGCGAGCAGGCCCCGGCCTATACCGTCGCCAGCGTGAACGCAGGTTACCGCTTCAACTGGAGCAAAGTGACGCTCGACCTGTTCACCCGCGTCGACAACCTGTTCGACAAAAATTATGTCGGTTCCGTGATCGTCAATGAAGGCAATGGCCGCTATTTCGAGCCAGCACCTGGCAGGAACTACGGTGGCGGAGCTACGCTCTCTTATAGCTTCGAATAAGTTTTACGTTTTTCAGTCAGTCACAGAAGTCCGTTTTAATTCAGTAGAAAAGTACCCCGCGACGCTGCCAGACGCCTGCACGTATTTACGCTGGCAGCATTCGCAAGGCATGACGCCCGTGTAAACCGGGTGTTCTTGAAGATTCAGCGCACCTGAATCGACGATTATAAAAATCTGTAAGGTCATCAACTATGGAAACGAAAGCCTCGTTATCACGCATCGTCGTCATAATTACCGCTTTGTTCGCCGCGTTAAGCGGGATTTATCTTTTAGCCGGCGGTATCTGGCTGGCGAAATTAGGGGGGTCTCTTTATTACATTATTGCCGGTGTGATTTCGCTGGTCACCGCGTGGCTGCTGTTCCGCCGTCGCTCTTCTGCATTACTGCTTTACGCCGTGTTCCTGTTCGGCACCACCCTCTGGGCTGTATGGGAAGTGGGTACTGACTTCTGGGCGCTGACACCGCGTCTGGACGTGACCTTCTTCCTCGGCCTGTGGATCCTGCTGCCCGTCGTTTATAACCAGATGACTGCGAAGAACGCTTTCGCGCGTGGCGCACTGGCGCTGTCGCTGGTGTTCACGGTGATCGTTCTGGGCTACTCCATTTTCAACGACCCGCAGGTCATCAACGGTACGATTAAAGCGGCAGATTCTGCGCCTGCAAAATCGGATTCCGGTATTCCTGACGGTGACTGGCCTGCCTATGGCCGTACTCAGGGCGGTACCCGTTACTCGCCGCTGAGCCAGATCAACGACCAGAACGTCAGCAAGCTGGATGTGGCCTGGACTTTCCGTACCGGCGACCTGAAAACAGCGAACGATCCGGGTGAAATCACGGATGAAGTGACGCCAATCAAAATCGGCGACATGCTTTACCTGTGTACGCCGCACCAGAAACTGTTTGCTCTGGATGCCGCGACCGGTAAAGAGAAGTGGAAGTTTGATCCGCAGCTCAAGCCTAACCCGACTTTCCAGCACGTGACCTGCCGTGGTGTGTCTTATCATGAGGCCACGCCAGCCGCGCAAGGCACCGAAACGAACGGCGCAGCCCCTGCTGTTTGTTCACGTCGTATCATTCTGCCTGTCAACGATGGCCGTCTGTTTGCACTGGACGCTGAAACCGGCGCACGTTGCCCGGCATTCGGTAACAACGGTGAGCTGAACCTGCAAAGCAACATGCCTAACGCGGTTCCGGGCCACTACGAACCGACTTCACCGCCAATCATCACCAAATCTGTGATCATTGTTGCCGGTGCGGTAACCGATAACTTCTCAACCCGCGAACCTTCCGGCGTGATCCGTGGCTTTGACGTTGAGACCGGTAAACTGTTGTGGGCCTTCGATCCGGGCGCGTCTGACCCGAACAAGCTGCCTGCTGATGGCGAGCACTTCGTGGCGAACTCCCCGAACTCATGGGCTCCGGCGTCATATGACGACAAACTGGATCTGGTTTATCTGCCAATTGGCGTAGCGACACCTGACATCTGGGGCGGCAACCGTACGCCAAATATGGAACGTTTCGCGAGCGGCCTGCTGGCGCTGAACGCGTCCACCGGTAAACTGGCCTGGTTCTACCAGACCGTTCACCACGACTTGTGGGATATGGACGTTCCGGCGCAGCCAACGCTGGCTGATATCACCGACAAGAGCGGCAACAAAGTGCCTGCGATTTATGTGCCGACCAAAACCGGTAACATCTTCGTGCTGGATCGCCGTGACGGTAAGCTGATTGTTGATGCGCCTGAGAAACCGGTTCCGCAGGGTGCGGCGAAAGGCGACCACGTGTCTCCGACTCAGCCATTCTCCAAACTGACCTTCCGTCCGGAAGCCAAACTGACCGGCAAGGACATGTGGGGCGCGACGATTTACGACCAGCTGATGTGTCGTGTGATCTTCCACAAACTGCGTTACGAAGGGACGTTTACGCCGCCTTCCGAGCAGGGCACGCTGGTATTCCCGGGTAACCTGGGGATGTTCGAGTGGGGCGGTATTTCTGTGGATACCGACCGTCAGGTGGCTATCGCTAACCCGATCGCGCTGCCGTTCGTGTCGAAACTGATCCCACGTGGCCCTGGCAACCCAATCGAGCCAGATGCCAACGATAAAGGCGGTTCCGGTTCTGAGTCGGGTATCCAGCATCAGTACGGCGTGCCTTACGCGGTTACCCTGAACGCGTTCCTGTCTCCGCTGGGCTTCCCATGTAAACAGCCTTCATGGGGTTACATTTCCGGCGTTGACCTGAAAACCAACGACATCGTGTGGAAAAAACGTATCGGCACCGTGCGCGACAGCTCACCGCTTCCGCTGCCGTTCAAAATGGGTATGCCAATGCTGGGCGCACCGATTTCCACAGCCGGTAACGTGTTCTTCATCGCAGCAACCGCAGACAACTACCTGCGCGCGTTCAACATGAGCAACGGTGACAAACTGTGGGAAGCCCGTCTGCCCGCAGGCGGCCAGGCCACCCCAATGACGTACTCTGTGAATGGCAAACAGTACGTTGTTATCGCAGCCGGTGGTCACGGTTCGTTCGGCACCAAACTGGGCGATTACATCATCGCTTACGCACTGCCAGACGCGAAATAATCCGCGTTTGAAGAAAGTGTGAAGATAATGGAAAGGCCGCGAAAGCGGCCTTTTTTGTACCCGAAATATCGCTCTTTATTCGCTATGTCCGGCAGCCCGTCACCTGCGGGTAGTTACGGCAAACCAGAATGAGTTTATCTTTGGGCTCGAAGCCTTTATCGAGCATACATTGCTGAATTTGTGCGGCCTTCAGGACGGTCGGAAGAAAAGACACTGAGCCCAGCGGATTCGGGTAGCCACACTCATACATCGTCTGTAACGCGAGCTTATTGTTCTCAACGGCATGGGAAAAATGCAGTGAAGCCCCGGCCTTACGCCAGCGGATGAACTGGGATTCATCTACGCCCGAACCCGGTTTGATATAGTAGAAACCCCCATCAGCGACAAAAGGCAGCGCTTCGAGTTGCTTCTGGCTCACCGGACGGCCCTGCTGTTTAGCCACGCAGGCGGGCGTGTTTTTGTTCACATCGCAAATATGAAAATCATGCTTAAACGTAAATCCCTTGCCTTCCATGCACTGGTAATAAAGAACGGTTTCGTTATCGGTAAAATCCGGTTCAGGCCCCGGCAGCGGCACGCCGCATTGCCCCATCGCGACGCGGGTTTCATCGATTGAGGTATGAGGGCGCTGCCATTGCGTTAAATCCGGTGGCGGAGGACATCCGGTCAGCAGAAAAACAGACGCTGTCAGAGCAGGCAAAGAAATCATTACAGAGAGGCGGGGCATAAAAATCCTTGAGTAATCATATTATGAACGTCCCTGGACCCCGCGTGTGCGTGGGGAGTAACGTGAGCGGAAAAAGTATAGTCCAAAGAAAGTGATTTTATCGCCCTGAGGGGGACTATCTCACCGAAACAGGCAGCGAAAATCGGCGGCAGCCTGAATCAGGCTGAGAGCCGGAAAGGCACAGTTTTGTGTCAGATTTATATAAGTTTTTTATAAGTCTTATAATGATAAATTTAATCCATAAAAATCATTTCATTTTCAATTATATTTTTTATATCTATTTATCCCCGATAACTTAACAGTATGAGTATTTTATACTGGCAATTTTTCAGCCTTTAGCTATAACTTTTAAGGCAAATTACCAAAGAATATTCTCTGACATTCATTTAAGTCACCTTCCAGCATACGTTCCGGCATATGAGTTGTTGCCAATGAAATCCGCACATGGCCTGCCCGTGTGGGGATATATTTTATCACGTGAAAAAATACCACCTCATGGATAACCACTGAAATTATACAGGGCGAGAGAAATATGCTAAGCACACAAAATGGCAATATATCCAACAAGAGAAAACGTGAGCTAAAAGATTATTCCTTAAACAAATTGTACATCGCCCTGAAGATCATATTTATGTCTTCCACGTTCGGAATGCCCAGTGTTTACGCCGTCGATTTGCCGTCGCCGGATGCAGGCTGTGACGGTGGCACGACGACCTGCACGGTGACCGGTACGCAGGGGACAGATTTTACAGTAACGGGCGGCATCACCGCGCCGGGTGATGGAATTAATGCCGATGCTACTGTGACGGGCAGCGCTTTCACGGTAAACAGCGGCGTCACGGTGACCGGGGGCAGCACGTCTGCCGGGTTCAATTTTGCCGGAGGCAACAATAATACCCTGACCAACAATGGCACGATCTCCGGTGGGTACGGCATCAACTTTGGCGGCGGCAGTGGGTCTAACGTTATTAACAACGGAGTTATCAATGGTCTTACCAGTTCAAACCTTCTCAGTTTAGGTAATATGGGCAACGGATTTACCCTGACAAATAACGCAGGGGCGATAATATCAGGCGGTCATACCGTTATAGAAACAACAACTTCTGCATCCGGCGCGACGATTAATAATGCGGGCACGATCACCTCTGATGACGGCAGCGGCGGAGGGGTGGCGATACGGTTATTTGGCGACAATAATACGATTAATCTCAATACCAGTTCAGTCATTTCCGGTGATGTGCAACTGGATGTCGGAAAAACCAATAATACTCTCAATCTGTTGGGGGACGGCGGACACGGGCACGTTTGGAAATTATGTGAACAGTCGCTCGATCAATTTCCTGAATATCGATGCCGCGGGTAAAACCTGGAATATCACACAAGCGATGCCGGTATTGGGGGCAATCCATCTCAAAAACGGCAATGTTATTGTCACCGGCGCATTAAGTAACACCGGCACGGGCAGTACCACACTTGATGCCGGGACTTCAATGCTGATCGGCGGCGGGGGGACCACCGGTTCCCTGAATGACAACGTGATTAACAACGGCTCGCTGACGTTTAACCGTGCCGATGATGATACCTTTTTGGGTAACATCAGCGGTTCGGGCAGCGTGATTCAGGCTGGTGCCGGGGTCATTAATCTGGCGGGAAATGGCACCTGGAGCGGCGGCACGCAGGTGATTAACGGCACACTCAACGGAATGGGTGGCACTAACTCGCTCGGCAGTGGCCCGGTCAGCGTGACCAACGGCGCGACCCTGCAACTGGGCGATGCCTCCACGTTTACCGATTATTATTTGTCGGCGAACAGCCTGACGCTGGATACCGCAACATTGTTGCTGAAGGGCACGCAGGCCGGGCCACTTGCGGGCGCGGTATCCTACAATTTCGACAGTCTTACTGCGCCAATATTCCTGAGTAACTCAACCCTTGATTTTGAGCAATTTGCTGCGGCGAACCTGGTCTTCAACGGCGATGTGGCCGCCAGTAATTCAAGCTCACTGAATTATGTCGCTGACAGCGGCGCTCACTCGCTGGCGATGAACGGTGACCTGACGGGGACCGGCACGTTCAGCGTCAATATGTCGGAGAACAATACCGGCGGTTCGCTGAAACTGGCGTTCAATGGTGCAGCGAATGACTACACCGGCACGGTAAGCCTCAACGGTGATGCCTACACCGTGGATGTGAATACTGTACTCGGTCAGGCGACCTGGGCTATCACGGGTGCGCAGACGTTGAACTTCAACGGCGCGAACACGCACATTATCAATGGATTAAGTAGCAGCACCAACAGTATCGTGAATATCACCGATGCAGATACGACTTTGCAATTGGGTAGCGGCACATCAAGCGGTGTGATTGGCGGAGCGGGGAATCTGGTGAAATACAGCACCAGTACACTCAATCTCAATGGCGTGAATACCTATACTGGCAGCACGAAAGTCACCAGCGGGGCGCTTGACCTCGGCGTTGAAAACGCGATTGCGACCAGTTCCTCGGTGGAATTAGACATTGGCAGTACGCTGGTGCTGAAAAACCTGAATCAGCGGGTGCGGGATCTTACCGGTGTCGGTAGCGTGACGATAGGCTCTGGAAACCTGACGGTACAAAGCAACACGGGCAGCACATTTGGCGGCAAACTTACCGGCACCGGCGGTCTGACCAAAACCGGCACCGGCGAGTTTATCCTCTCCGGCACCACCAACTCGGTCGGGGCGACGACGGTCAGTGCCGGGAATCTGCATTTTAGTCAGAACGGGACATTCAATGCCGCCAGCCTGCTGGTGAGCTCCGGCGCAACTGTGCAGCTCGACAGTGACGCGAAAATCGCCGCGACAGGTAATGCGGATATCGAAGGCACGCTGAACGTTGCGCTGGGCGGCAGCACACCAAAAATTACGGCAGCCACGGCAACGTTAGGCAGTGGTTCTGCACTGGATATCACCGGTTTTAACCCGGCTGCGGCCACCAAAGCCAGCGATCTGTCCGCTGCCCGCACGGTTGTTATCCAGACCACCGGCGGGATCACCGGTGATTTCAATACGGTGACCGGCTTGCCCGCCAGCGGTGTCGATTACTATTTTAACGACGCCAAACTTTCTGCCGACGGCAACAGCTACAGCGTAGGCAGCGAACTGGCCTGGACATCCGGCACTCCGCAGGCCACCGGCGATTTCACGCTGACCAATGCGGGCGATGCGTTTAACGTCGACGTGGCACTGGCGGACGTAACGGCCAACGGCGCAACGTGGGACGGTCAGTCGCTGACCAAAAAAGGCGCCGGTAATCTGACGCTGTCCAAAGTTAATACCTACACGAGCAGCACAAACGTGCAGGCGGGGACGCTGACCGCCGGTATTACCGGTGCGTTTGCCACCAGTTCGGCGGTTAACGTGGCGACGGGGGCAACGCTGAATCTCAATAATTTCAGCCAGACGGCGCAGGATCTGGCCGGAGCCGGTGCCATTACGTTGGGCACCGGAACCCTGACGGCGCAAAACAACAACGACACCGCTTTCGATGGCACGATCACCGGAACCGGTGGATTGACCAAAACCGGCAGTGGCACGCTCGTGCTTTCGAATGCAGGTAATTCGGTGGGTGCCGCTGAAATAGCCGCCGGGATTTTACATCTTACCCAAACCGGTACCTTCAGCGCCGCCAGTTTGCTGGTCGACAGCGGGGCGACGGCGCAAATCGACAGCACGGCGAAAATCGTCACGGCGGGCACCTCGACGGTCAACGGCACGCTGGATGTCACGCTTGGCGGCAGTACGCCAATGATCACCGCCGCTGATGCCACGCTCGGCGGCAGTTCCGCGCTCAATGTCAGCGGCTTTACGCCGGTCATCGCCACCAAAGCCAGCGATCTTGATGCCGCACGCAGCGTGATCATCCAGACAACCAACGGCATTACCGGTGATTTTGCGACGGTCACGGGCATCACGGCCAGCGGTGTGGATTACATCTCCAACGACGCGCACAAATCCGCTGACGGCAAAAATTACAGTGTGGGCAGCGGTCTGACCTGGAATGCCGGGCCGGTGCTGTCTTCCGGTGATTTCACCCTGACCAGCACCGGCGATGCGTTTGATGTCGATGTGGCGCTGAACAATCAGGCCGCCAGCGCCACCGGCTGGGACGGCACCTCGCTCACCAAACTGGGTGCGGGCAATCTCACATTGTCTGCCGCTAACACCTATACCGGTGGAACAAATGTTCAGGCCGGGACACTCACCACCGGCGTGAATAACGCGATTGCAGACAGTGACGGTGTCACGGTAGCGTCAGGCGCGACACTGGCACTGAATAACTTTGACCAGCTGCTCCAGGACTTAAGCGGTGCAGGGATTATCACGCTGGGAACCGGCACCCTGACGGCGCAGAACAACAACGATACCACCTTCAGCGGGCCGGTCACCGGCACCGGCGGCCTGACCAAAACCGGATCCGGCGTGCTGACGCTTTCCGGTACGGGCAACCAGGTGGGCGCGGTGAACATCAATGCAGGCACCTTACATCTGGCGCAAACCGGCATGTTTAACGCCGCCAGCCTCAATGTAGACGCAGGCGCAACGGCGAAGCTGGATGCCAGTTCACCGGTCTCCACCAGCGGCAGCACGGTCATAGACGGCACGCTGGATGTGACTTTAGGCGGCACCGCCCCGCTGGTGACTGCCGCCGATGCGACGCTGGATCCCGCCGGTTCCGCACTGAATATCTCGGGTTACACCAGCGGACCGGTGGCGAAAGCCAGTGACCTCGACGGCGCACGTACCGTGGTTATCCATACCACTAACGGCATTACCGGTGATTTCAGCGCCGTGGAAGGCGTGGGTGCGGGCAGTGCCGATTACATCGTTAACGATGCGAAAAAATCCGCCGACGGCAAGGATTACAGCGTCGGCAGCATTCTGGCGTGGAACGCGGTTGCGCCTGCTTCATCAGGGACGTTCACCCTGACCGGCACGAATGCCTTTGACGTCGATGTGGTGCTGGCCGATCAGACAGCCAACGGCACCGCCTGGGACGGCACCACGCTGACCAAGCTTGGTACCGGAACCCTGACGCTCTCGGCGGTGAATACCTACACCGGCCCGACCCGTCTTCTGGGCGGTACGCTGCAAACCGGCATTGAGAATGCCTTCGCACAAAGCGGCTCTATGCTGGTCGGGTTGGGGGCGACGTTTGACCTGAACAACTTCAATCAGCAGGTACAAAATATTGGCGGTGGTGGGAACGTCTCGCTGGGCACGGCCACCCTGACGATGGAAAATAACACTGACCTCGCGCTCAACGGGGTAATCAGCGGCAGCGGCGGGCTGGTGAAAGAGGGCACCGGAAAACTGACACTCTCCGGCAATAACAGTTTCGAAGGCGGAACTGTCATCAACGCGGGTGAGATAAGAGCATCTTCTCTCACCGCGCTCGGCCCTGCCACCAGCGTCGTCACCCTCAATAACAATTCCACTCTTGATGTAGCAGCGACCGGCGAACTGGCCAATAACATTTCGCTCGGCAGCGGCGGCGGAACTGTCATCGGTACGGCGGGGATTAACCTGAGCGGATTGATCGACGGCGCAGGTCAGCTGACCACCAAAGGTATTATCGATGTCACCTCTGATAATACCTACACCGGCGGTACGACGATCACCAGCGGGGCGACGTTCTCCTTTGGGCGTAACACCGCCACCGGTAGCGTGGTCGGCGATATCACCAATAACGGCATTCTGGCGTTTGTTCGCAGCAACGATTTTACTTACGACGGCGTCATCAGCGGTAGCGGCAGGGTGGATGCCCTCGGTTTTGGCACCGCGACCTTAACCGGTGTGAACACCTATACCGGCGGCACCAACGTGCTGGGCAATCTGCGTCTGACCGACAGCGGCACGCTGAGCACCGGCGCAGTCGCTATTGCCGCACCGGGGACGTTACAGATTGATGCGCCAGCCAGCGGCAGTTACACCTTTACCAACGCGCTGAGCGGAAGCGGCACGCTGAAAGCGAATCTGGCGGCAGCTACCGACAGCTTTGCTTTCAGCTCGGCGGCCGGTAATGCGTTCACCGGCACCGTCGAACTCGGTCAGGGGCAGTTTGCGCTTTCCGGTGATAACACCGCGGCGCTGACTAACGCGACGCTGAAACTCGATGGCGGTAACACCACCACCGTGGCGGCGGCGGATCAGAACATCGGCAACTTAAACCTGAACGGCGGCACGATGGCGTGGAGCGGACAAACTCCGCCACAAACGCCTGCGGGCAAAGTGAACGTGACAGATCTGACGCTCGGCAGCGGGACGGTTCAGGTGGATGTCCCGGAAACTAACGGGATCCCGAACCCGGTCACCTCGCCGGGGCTGAACCTGCTGGCACAGGACGACGGCGAGATCCAGTCTCAGCTGATCGCCGCCAGCGGGACCGTCACCGGCGATGCCTCTTCGCTGGCGCTGACCGACAGCACCGGTCAGACGGTTAATAATCCGCAGACACTGGCCATTACTGAAAGCGGCACCACGGTGGCGAACGCCAGTTACGATTTCATGCTCACGACTGGCAGCAACAACGACGGGCTGTACCTTGGCTACGGCCTGAAAGGGCTGGATCTGCTCAATGGCCAGACGTTGCATCTGGCAACGGACAGCGGGGCAACCGGCAACAGTGCGGCGCTGAACGCCCAGCTGACCGGCAGCGGCAACCTGGATGTCAACGGCAGCGCATCCGGTGCGCAGACGATTACCCTGACGAACACCAGCAACATCTATACCGGGACGACGACAGTCAGCGGCGGCACGCTGGTGGCGGGTAACGATCACTCGCTGGGCACGACGTCCGCACTGATCTTGCAGGGCGCCGCCGGTTTTGACCTCAACGGAAAAGCGCAGACGATCGGCACGCTGACCGGCGCGGCGGGTTCAACGCTGAACGTACATGGCGGTAATCTGACCCTGAGCAACGGTGGCCAGAGTGACGGCTCGCTGACCGGTGCGGGGAACATCACGGTGAACGGCGGCGCGCTGACGGTAAACGGTGCGAACGCGGGCCTGAGTGCGGCGGTGGTTCTCAATAACCACGTACAGGCGCTGATCAGTGATGTCGCGGCGCTGGGCACCGGTAATCTCAACCTGAACGGCGTGGGAACCGGTCTTCAGATCAACGGCGCAACCGGCACGCTGGCGAACGCGCTACAGGGCTCCGGCATCACCCGTCTGCAAGGGGCTGATGTCGTGCTTTCCGGTAATAACAGCGGATTCAGCGGCAGCTTCGCGGTGGATAACGCCAGCATCCTGACGGCCAGCACCGCGCAGAATCTGGGCACCGCCAGCATCAGCAACGAAGGCTCGCTGATCCTCGACAGCAGCACAGACTGGACGCTCGCCAATGCGGTCATCGGTGGCGGGATGCTGGAGAAATCCGGCACCGGCAATATTTCCATCAGCAGCGCCAACGCCTACAACGGTGGCACGACGGTCAGTGCGGGAACGCTGACACTGACCAATGCGCAGGGCGCAGGCACCGGCACGGCGACCATCGCCGCACCGGGTACGCTGGCGCTAAACCTCACCGGCGGCAATTTCGCCAACGCGATTGATAACAACGGATTACTGACCGTCAGCGGCGCAGGTAATCAGCTTAGCGGCAACATTACCGGCAGCGGCACCAACCGTATTTCAGCCACCGGTCTCACCATCAGCGGTGATAACAGCGGATTTAACGGTATGTGGGATCTGACCTCCGGCAGTGATTCCACCGTGACCTCCGCGCAAAACCTCGTCGCGGGCAGTGTGCTGCTTAACGGTACGCTGAATGTGAATGCGTTGAGTGGCGACTTTGCGTTTGACAATACGCTGACCGGACAGGGCGCGCTGAATGTCGCGATGGCGACGGCGGCAGATCGCTTCTCCTTTGGCGCGGGCAGCGGCAATACCTTCGCCGGTCTGGTGAATCTCGGTCAGGGTGCGTTTGCCTTGTCAGGCAGCGACACGCTGGCGCTGACCAACGCGACGCTGCAAAACCAGTCCGGCAATATCACCGTGGGAGCCGGTATCCAGAATATCGGTAACCTGGCACTCAGCGGCGGCACCACGAAATTCGACCTGCTGACAAACTCCGAAATCACCACCAACCAGCTGGCGCTGAACGGCGGTGAAGTGCGGGTCAGCGGGCTGGAGACGTTACCGGATCCGTCCAATGCGGCCAGTGAACCGTTGCTCCAGCAGGACGACATCATCGGTGATCCGCTGATCCTCTCGCAGGGCAATACCGGTTCGGCGGCAAACATGACGCTGACCAATGGCGCAGGCAATCCGCTGACACCGACCACCGCAGATGTCACGCAACTCGGCAAAGTGGTTGGGATCGGGACTTACGGCTACGGGCTGACCGGCAGCAATCTGCGTGACCAAACCGGCCTGTTCCTGTATTCGGGGCTGGTGAAACTTGATTTGCTGGCGGGTCAGCAGGTTTCGCTGATACAGGATGGCAGCGCGCCGCTCGGCGGCAACGAAATGCACGCGCTGATCACCGGCGCGGGCGGTCTGAATGTCGATGTCGTCAATACCGTGACGCTGAATAACCCGCGCAACGATTACACCGGCAGCACCACAGTGACCAACGGAACACTGCGTCTGGGCTTTAATCACACGCTGGGTAATACGTCATCGCTGGACGTGCTCGGCACCAGTCAGGTGGATCTGAACGGGAAAACGCAAAGCATCGGTGCACTGAACAGCGCGGCGGGCACGGTGGTGAATCTTAACGGCGGCACGCTGACCCTCACCGACAGCCAGCGCACGGCGGGTAACACCGACGGCGGAACCGTACTCGGGCGTCTGACCGGCAGCGGTCAGCTGATTGTCGACCCGAGCGTGCTGACCGTTGACGGCGCGAACCCGAATCTTTCGGCGACGACGCTGATTACCGGAGGATCAGAAGTGCGTCTTAACAATGTGCAGGGTCTGGGCACCGGCAGCATCACCCTGGATGCCGCTGATGACCTGCTGACATTTGATACCTTCAACGGCCAGACGGCGGCGGGAGCGCTGAACAATACACTGCTCGGTGCTGGTTCCGTCCGGCTTGCCAGCAGTGAAGTGATCAGCCTGGCGGCGGATAACAGCAGCTTTAACGGTAATTTCACTATCGGTAACGACGCCACCCTGATCGCCTCGCAGTCAGCGAATCTCGGCACGGCGACCCTCACTGATAACGGCCTGCTGCAAATTGATAATGCGGCTGATATGACGCTGACCAACGGCGTGACCGGATCCGGCGGGCTGGTGAAAACAGGCGCTGGCACACTGACGGTTTATCAACCCGCATATTCCGGCACCACGGCGGTGAAAAGCGGTACGCTGATTGTCGGTGACGGTACGCAGACCGGCGCTAAGCTGGGTGCGGATAATGCCGGTGCGGTGACCGTGGCCTCGGGCGCAACGCTTGCCGGGAACGGCACGGTCAGCGGCGATGTCACCAACGGCGGTACACTGGCTGCGCTCAACAGCCTTTCCGCTTACGGTTCGGCGGCGGCCAGCGTGCTTAATCTCAGCGGGAATCTGACCAACAGCGGGCTGTTGCAACTGGCGGGCAGCACGGTCGGGAACACTTTATCGGTGGGCGGCAATTACGTCGGCGGCGGCGTTCTGGCGCTGCAAACCGTGCTCGGCGGTGATAACTCGGTGACCGATAAACTGGTGGTCGCCGGTGACACTTCCGGCACCACGCAGGTGACAGTGAAAAATGCCGGCGGCACCGGTGCGCAAACCAGCACGGGGATCCAGGTCGTGGATGTCGGCGGGCAATCGAACGGCGTCTTCAGCCTTAATGGTCGTGCGGTGGCGGGTGCCTACGAATACCATCTGGTGAAAAACAGCACCAACGGCGACTGGTATCTGCAATCTGGCAATACCGGACCACAGCCACCGCAACCACCGGAGCCGCCAACGCCGTCTTCCAACAACTTCCGACCTGAACCCGGCGCGTATCTGGCGAACCAGCGTGCGGCGCAAAACATGTTCCTGCACACGCTTTATGACCGTTCAGGCGCGGCGCGCAGCAGTCAGGACACTGACATGGCGAAAGGCTGGGTACGTCTGGGCGGCGATTATACCAAACAGAAAAGCAACGGCGGTCTGTACGATGAGAGAACGCATACCACGCTGGTTCAACTGGGCAGCGATTTGTATCAGTTCGACGGCGCAAACGGTGACCAGATTAACGCCGGTGTGATGGCGGGATACGGGCATTCGAGCAGCAGCGTGAGCGTTAAAAACAGCCCTTACGAAGCCAAAGGTCAGGTTAACGGTTACAGTGTCGGCGCTTACGGAACATGGTATCAGCAGGCCGACCGCGTCAGTGGCGCGTATGTCGACAGCTGGATCCAGCACGCCTGGTACAAAAATGACGTCAACGGTGACAGCCTGCCGCAAGAGTCTTACGACAGTCAGGGGACGGATGTCTCTCTCGAAACCGGTTACGGCTTCGCCTTTAAACAATCCGATGAAGTCCGCTGGGTCGTAACGCCTCAGGCGCAGCTGGTTTACAGCCACTACGACACCGACGGTCATACGGAAGATAACGGCACCCGCATCAATTCCAACAGCGATGACGGTATCAGAACCCGCGCGGGTGTCCGCCTGAGCCGCCAGAACACGGTGAAACTGAACTCCGCTCAGCCGTTCGTCGAAGTGAACTGGTACAACGGCCAACCGGCGTCCGACAGCGTGGACTTCAATCAGGTTCGCTTTGAAAACGCCACGTCCGTTAACCGTTATGAAGTGAAAGCGGGCGTGACCGGTTCCATCACTGATAAATGGCAGACCTGGGGACAAGTCAGCAGCACCTGGGGCGACAATAATTATCAGGGCTATCAGGGAATGGTGGGCGTGAAATACCAGTGGTAAGCCACTGAGCATGTAAAAAGCCGGGAGCGTAAGTGCCCGGCTTTTTTATCTGGCGTAACCCGCTGTTTTCTGTCCCGCGATGTCCGGCAGCCTGTCACCTGCGGATAATTACGGCAAACCAGCATGAGTTTTCCTTTGGGTTCGAAGCCTTTATCGAGCATACATTGCTGAACCTTCGCGGCCTTCAGGACGGTCGGATCGCAAAGGGCAGAACCCGGTGGTTTCGGGTAGATCTGCTGCAATGTTCAGCTTCGAACGCCGCAGATTTTCCGCCGTGAATACGTTAGCCGATTCTAAAACGCGGTGCTGATTCGCTTTATGTTGAATCAGCACCGCAGACCATTAAATACGCCCGTAGAAGGTCATTCTGGCAGGCTCGGACAACGAAATATCAGGCTGAGAATTGTAAGCTAAAACCACCAGCATGCGCGTGGTATCCCCCTCCGTTGGCGTCACGCGATGAATCGCATTCCGACCGCGGAACAACACCAGATCGCCTGCCTCAATGCCGAGTTTTTTTGGCTCAATTTGCTTATTCAGTAGTTTTTCAACGCCTTCAAAATTCATGTCGCCAGCATCTGCATCACGCAGGTTCTCAACGTATTCAAACACGCCTCCAGCCTGAGGTTTTTGAATCAGCAGGGTGATGGCAAAAGACGAGTTATCGAAATGCCAGCCCAACTCCTGGCCTTCGCTGGCGTAATGCAGGTTGATTGAAGAAAGTTTGTCAGCGTAAGCATACAGCTGTGCCTCACCCAGCACCGAGCAAAGAAACGCCCGGAACACAGGCGCGTCGTACAGTGCGCGCAGTGCCGAGTCCGGCGGGATCTCTTCATCGGTAATACAGCCCTTTGAGGAGACAATCTGCCGGTTTCTTGGATGCGAGTCTGGTAACCCGTCATCAGGTTTCAAGAGATAAACATTGTGATTACTGCTGGTGTAATAAGCCAGATGGCGATTTTCATCCCCCTCACGCTTAATTGCCTTCAGCGCAGCAGGATTAAGAAAGTCATGCAAGACCAGGACGCCATTTTCATTCAGCCTCCTTTTACATTCAGAAAGAAAATTCGTATCCACTATCGGATTTGCTGCGAAATTTATGATCCTGTCGAGTTCTTGCATTGTTGCCCTCATAAATGATTCAGGAAAAAACGGTTGTTAACACTTTAAACAAGTCATTAACGACTGGGAAATGAAAGCTGCCATCCCTGACGGGCCAACTGCGAATTTTTTTGGTCAAAACATGACTAATTCATATGTCTCAAATATGATGTTGTTTTTATTATCAGTGAGTTGATTGTATGTCCAGAAGTCGCAGTGACTTATTAGGATTTGTCTGCCGTGTTTTGGTCTTATCAGGGCTCCTGGCCAGTACTCCCGCACTGGCGCAGGATCGGCGGCACGTATCAGAACCCGGATTACCTGTTTCGGTCTGCGCAACATTGACCTCTTCCGCACAATCCAAAGATGATACTCAGCGTTTACAGGATGCTATCAATCACTGTCAGCCGGGCGCCGCCGTACGCCTGATAGCCGGTGCGGCGGGCACACGCTTCGTTAGCGGACCGCTGATCATGAAATCCGGCGTCACACTCTGGCTCGATCGTGATGCCGTGCTGGCGGCAACGACCGATCCACGTGCTTATGACAATGATGGCCGCTGTGGCACGCTCGATGACAAAGGTAACGGCTGCCGTCCGTTTATCTTGTTCAAGGGCACGCAGGGCGGTGGCATCGTTGGCGAGGGTGTGATCGACGGACAGGGCGGGCAAGCCATGTTTGGGCATAGCGAGACATGGTGGCAACTCGCGCGTCGCGCACAAACTGAAAGCAACAAGCAGAACATCCCGCGCCTGATCCAGATTGACCACGCACACGACATCACGTTCTACAAGGTCACGCTGCACAATGCGCCCAACTTCCACGTGGCGATGAATGGCGTACAGGGAGCGACGTTCTGGGATGTGCGTATCGATACGCCGGCAGATGCGCGCAATACGGATGGCATCGACCCCGGTGCCTCGCAGGATGTCACCATTGCACACAGTTTCATCCGCACCGGCGACGATAACGTGGCAATCAAGGCTGGCAGCGGCGGGGCTACCCGATACATCTCGCTGACCGATAACCATTTTTATTGGGGGCACGGTCTGTCAATCGGCAGCGAGACGGTCGGCGGCGTCAGCGATATCCTTGTCCGGGGGTTGACACTTGACGGCACGACCTCCGGCCTGCGCATCAAGAGTGACGCCAGCCGAGGCGGAGTAGTCAGCAATGTGCGCTACGAGCACGTGTGTCTGCGTAACAACCGCCGCCCAATTGACTTCGACACCCGATACGACGCCAAAGCGCAGGGCAGCGAGATCCCGGTCTTCCGCGACATCGTCCTCCGGGACGTCGTTGGTGCATCCGGCGATCTCGTACTGCGGGGTTACGATGACACTCATCAGCTTGATATCACGCTGGACGGCGTGCGCTTCGCAGCGGATGCGCGCTGGCAGATTGCGTTCGCCCGGATCGAAACCGGACCCGGCGGCGTGCGTCCGGCGTTGCCCGGAAAATCGCAGGGTTCAGAGGTGTATGCAGGTTGCGCCGGAAGCTGGGTATCGTTTCCTGGTCGCTGATTCAATTTTTCTTTATTTTTCAGGGCAGGATGAAATGAAACACCCACTAAAAAGTTTTTTTTGCATCGTATTCGCGTTAACCACGTTTTCTGCACAAGCCAATAATTGTATCGAAACCCGTGCGGGAATTGATATGGGATCGGGGACAACCAAAATTCAGGTCGCAGAAGTGGATATCTGCCATCACCAGTTGGGTAAAGTGTTGTATGAGGATCAGCGGCCGCTGGCTTTTAACGATGCACTGGGGAAATCAGGGGACAATAAAATCAGCGAAGCGATCCAGCAGGAGGGCGTGCTTGCGCTGAAACAGATGGTGAATAAAGCCCGGACTTTCCACCCGCAACGTATTACCGGCGTAGCAACGGCCGTTTTCCGAACGGCGTCCAACGGTCAGCAAGTCATTGACATGTTCAACCAAAAAGCCGGGATTCAACTGCGCATAATTTCTCAGGAACAGGAGGCCGAACTGGGATTCCTGTCTGCTAAAGCGGCTTTGCATGACAGCAATGTCAAAAATGAGGATCTGCTGGTCTGGGATATCGGTGGCGGATCGATGCAGATGACGGCTATGCGTGAACAAGATGGCCGGACTGTGATGGATGTTTATCTGGGCAAACTGGCTTCCGTGACACTGAAAGAATTCATTATCAGCGTGCTGAAAAATCAGGAACTGGATAAAACAGACTCACCGAATCCGATTGGTTCGCTGCGCAATACCGTTCTGCGTTACGTCAACTTTTATGCACGGACGCACGTCAGCGCCCAGATCAAGCAGGATGCACAAAAACGCCGGGTGATTGGAATTGGTGGCGTTCACGGTTATTCGGTTAAGGATCAGCTTCATCCGGCCAATAATACCTACCAGCTGGCGGACGTTGAACGCGTCTCGAAAAATCAGGTATGGAAAAATGACAGTGAGATTGCCGGGCAATACCGGTCAACTGACGTGAGTAATCTGCTGCTGGTCGAAGGATTTATGCAGGCGCTGAATATTTCACAGGTCACTATTGTGAAAGCAAGCCTGATCCAGGGCATTCTGGTGCAATAAATTGTATGAAAAATGACGGCGGTGTTTGTCAGATATGGCTTCGCCAGTCCGCGAGTAAAAGCAAAATCCTGCTCAGGCAGGATTTTGTCAATCAGACTAATGTGCTGATACTTTCTGAGGGCTGACTGACATTTATGTGAGGCACCGCATTACTCAGGAGGCTTTTTCAAACGCTTTATATCCATCCTCGATGGTGGGAATGATTTCTACCATTTCGAAATAGGGTTTGGTAATAAGCTCTGAGTCCCTCAAGCGTTCAATCGCAAAGTAGAATGACTCCATGTCTTGAGCCTGGAACATGGCAACATCTGTGCATTTTGTGGTAAATGCCTCGGCATCAAACATTCTTAACGTGACTTTGTTATCGGGCAGCACGGTTAATAACACGTTATCCGCTATCCGGTTCCTTTCAGTTCGCGCGAGTCGCAGCCATTCCTTCGTGGTTTTAAGTAAAACAAAAACGGTGATCATAATCCCTCCTTATTGGTGTGTAGGGTAACGTTAACATTTCTTTATGGGAAAAATTTATCTGAACTATCGTCAATGGGTAACAAAGTTTTTCTATATTCGATGAATGTAATCCCCTGACTTGATTCACGTTCATTGCGTTACAGGGAAAACGCTAAAGCCGTGGCGGGTTTCTGCTGAGGGTCGTGATCCATAACAGACCCGCGAGCAGTGAGAGGGCGATGGCGAGGCAGACGGCGAAATAAATACCCGCCGCGAGCGGTTCAACAGCACTGAGCAATCCGCCAAAGATGGCGACTCCCAGCGCTGAGCCCGTTTGCCGGCTGGCGTTGAGTACCCCGGCGGCAATTCCTGCTTGCTCTTTGACTATCGAGCCCATGACAACGGTCGTGGCAACCGGGGTAATGACGCCAGCCGCCAGACCGAGGGCCGGAAAACAAAGCGCGATCCGCCAATAGGGTGCATTTTCTCGGAGTATCATTAACCCTGCAAATCCGGCGGCGTAGAGGCCGCAACATCCTGCTATCAGCCAAAATGCGCCAAACCGGCGATTGAGTGCTCCGGCGCTAAAGCTGCCCAACGTGACCAGCACGGTCAGCGGAAGAAAGGCGAGACCGGTGTCCAGCGATGACCACCCGCGCACGGTCTCGAAGTACAGGCTGAGCAGGAAAAACAGCCCGTAAAACACTAATCCTGAAATCAGCGAGACGGTCACCGCGGCCGAAAAATCAGCAAGGCGAAAGAGCTTCATCGGCAGCATAGGCTGGTTGATTGTGCGTTCGGTAAAGATGAAAAGCCCCCAGGCAATCACCGCCACCGTGACTCCGCCGCAAATCCACGGGTCACGCCATCCCCGATGGACGCCTTCAATCAGCACAGCAATAGACGATCCCAGCGCGATGATAGCCAGCAGTTGCCCTGCAAAATCCACCGGCCGCCTGTTTGCCGTGTTTTTTATCGCAGGAATGCGTGCTGCCAGCACGACCCCGAGCAGTGCGATGGGGACATTGACCAGGAAAATACTTCGCCAGCCAAATAGCTGGATCAGCAAACCGCCAAATAACGGGCCGGCAGCCATCGCAGTTCCACCGCACCCCGCCCAGATACTGATGGCTTTAGCGCGCTGATGGGACTCCGGAAACGCGCTGTTTATCAACGCCAGAGAGGCGGGGACCAGCAACGCCGCACCGATACCCTGCAATATCCTCGAGAACACCAGAGCGGATAATGTTGATGAAAAGCCGCATCCCGCCGAAGCCAGTGCAAACAGCAGCAGGCCGGTGAGATAAACGTTTTTTGTACCCAGTTTGTCGCCCAAAGCCCCACCGCTGAGCAGCAGGCTGGCGAAAGTCACGGTATAGGCACTGACCACCCACTGAAGTCCGGTTATGGTCGAGTGCAGGGTGGCAGCCAGCGGCGCAAGCGCCACGTTCACAATCGAGGTATCAAGAATCACGATGACGTAACTGATACTGGTGGCAGCTAACAACCATTTTTGAGCCGAAGAGGTGCTGTTCATGTTGGGAGGCAATTTTCTATTCAGGGGATAAATTGACTATACCTTGTGCACGCTAAATAATGATTCGAGCTACATCGAAGTATTAATCCCACTGATGCACACTGATTTCTTATTTAATGGCGCGAAAAATGAACCAATTTCACATTTCAGTCGTGGCCCATCTCATCGCCGAGCCGGTGCGTTCGATAATGCTAATCAACCTGTCGGGAGGCGAGGCGCTTTCCGCTAGCGCGCTGGCCGAGGCCGCCGGAATTACAGCACAGACTGCCAGTTTTCATCTCGCAAAACTGCGTGATGGCGGGCTGATCACCGTGGAGTCTGTCGGACGCTATCGTTATTACCGTCTGGCCGGGCCACATATCTCCCAGCTTTTAGAAAGTCTGGCCTCGGTCGGGCCGGTCACTTCGCAGTGGCAAACTACACCGAGTCGTTCCGCCAGGGAGCTGCGTTTTGCGCGCTGTTGTTACGATCATTTAGCCGGACAAATCGGTGTGTTGATTACGCAGGGTATGCTTAACCGCGGTCTGATTGCCATGCGGGAAGGTCAGCACTACGTGCTAACCGTTGAGGGGCATCGTTGGTTTGAACAGCAAGGCGTGGAAATCAACGCAGATCGCGCAGGAAGTCACCGCCTGTGCCTCGACTGGACCGAGCGGCAATATCACCTCGCCGGCTCTCCTGGCACCGCTCTGCTGGAGGCTTTTATCGCGTGGAAATGGCTGAGCCGCTCGAGTAAATCCAGAGCGCTGAAAGTCACCGAGTCGGGTTGGAAAGCCTTAGAGCAACACTTTGGTATCCGGCAGCCGCAAGGGATCGTTGCGGCGCAATAAAGCCCTTTTATTTCTTTTGCCCATGATCAAAACAGACTTCTTCGATTTCCACGGCCGCAGCTGGCAGGTGGGATTTCACATTGCATTGCTAAGTTCGATTCCGACTAATCAGAAGTCATGCTTTCAGATTTGGACGCACCCTGTTGCTGAAAACAGTCAGATTGAAGTTTTAGACCTGCCATTGGCATATTTTTATGCCGAAGATGACGGTGGTGATTTTGGCTTTATACAAAAAACCAGGATGACTTATAGGGCCATGATATTAGTCCATTTTGCCTATAAAATGTTCGCTTTTCTGTATTTAAAATACTATAGTATTTGATTGTAATTTTTTACCGCCTCAGTATGGACTTTTATTCCATTGCATAATTAAAAGATACTCATAAATTTTATAAATAGGTGAATATGACTGACAAACCGAGTGGCTACGTATATATACTGGAAGTTGCTGACATTGATTTGCCGGTATGTAAAATTGGAATGACTACCAGGGATCCCATTTCCCGATGTCATGAAATAAATAAAAGTTCCACAGGTGATTTTATTTGGGCTGTTGCCCACTCAATCACTGTGGATGATTGTAGGGAACTGGAAAAATTAGTTCACTATAAGTTAGATCCATTGCGACAAAAGAAAAGAGAATTTTTTAATCTATGTGCAGACGATGCATATAAAGCAGTAATATCGATCATTGAATCTCAGAGTGATATTAAAATCATGGAAGAATTTGATTCGAAAAACTCATCAAAAATTAAAATTCATCGCAAGAAAAAAAATAATAATAATTACCCGGTCAGAAGTTTTTCGGCTGAATATGCCACTTTGTTACAGTCTTTCTGTGAGGTTCTGGGGGTGAAGGGTAGACCGTTTGGTCAGTTTAACAAACCATTTTTTGGGATGAGTGATGGAAATGAAGGTGTTCAATGGAATATTTCTATACATCCGCAGGCCAACAATATTCATATAGGGGTTAACCTCGAAGGTAAAATGTACAAGGACTGGCCTATATCTCGGCTTATAAAATCAGAGGTTATAACGCCAAAACTGCCGAGGATAATACAAACCTTAGATGCTCCAGATGAAATATTCCTGACCTTTTGGCGGGATGCTTGGCAAGTAGCATCCAGACCTGAAATTGAAGAAAAATATATAGGAGGTAGACCATTTGGACTTAATGAGCTGACAGGAGAAAAGTGGCAAAGTATTTTAAATGAAGCGCTAGAATGCTTGGATAAAGAACACGATTATCGGAAGCGTAATACGCAAAATGTCACCATGGTAAAAAAAGATGGTAAAAACCTGACTCGGACAATGCAAGTCTCCCCTCATCTAACTATATGGTCACCACTAATAATTAGCGAAAAAGTTGAAGATTCAATCCGTAATAAAATCAATGAATTAACGTGTATTTATCGGTGGATGATGCAAATGAGCTGAAAAGTCACGTATGTTAGCCGAAAGTTAATATCAAGAATTCTGCCCGTTTTGTTTACACCGCGAACGGAATGGAGAAGCCACATGACCGCCATTTTAGACGAAATAAAAGCGCTGGAATGCAGCCTTCATAACGCCAGACGCAATGACAAACAGTGGCTGGAAAGGGTGCTGCATCCGGATTTCAGGGAAATCACGCGTTCTGGCAAGAGGGTTGACCGTCACCAGACTATTGCGGCGCTGATTGCGGAAACGCAAGGATCTGGGATCGAATCCGATGATTTTCAGCTCCAAATCCTCAGCGAGGAATCTGTGCTTCTGACCTACAAAACCTGCGTGCGCAGTGATTCCGGAAATCTGCGCGGTGCGCTGCGCTCCTCAATCTGGACACTGACGGAAGGCACCGGCTGGCAGCTGGTTTTCCATCAGGGTACGCCAGCGGCTGAAACGCAGGCGTCGCCTTCCACCCGATAACCTTTACGAAGACGCGCAACCCGCCGGGTTAAAAACACGTGTGACCGACGCCGGATTATTGGCTAATTTGTTTTCCGGGCGGCGGGGACGTGACACTAATTCTCCGCCGCAGTTAGGGCAAATCCCGCCCAGTTTGGTGTCGGCGCACGTGACGCAGAATGTGCATTCAAACGAACAAATTTTCGCGTCTGCCGAAGTGGGAAGCAAATCGGTATTACAACACTCGCAGTTAGGTCTCAGTTCCAGCATAGAAATTTATCCTCTGTGGGTTTACTTCAGGAACAGGCTTCAATTTTTACCGATGTGTATCGTCGTAAACATAACCTGAAACAGCGGCCTGAGAAAAGTCCCGCGTCGGGATAGCAAAACATAGACAGCAAACGCTGGGATTTGTACCAGAACCGATGATTTTTTGCAGAGCGCCGAAACGCTCTGCCTTACACCATTATTCCTGCGATAAACGGTAAACCCGCAGGCGATGCCCATCGGGATCCCGCGCCACAAACGTATAGCCGAAATCCAACGCAACCGGCGGCTGGGCAATGTCTAATCCTTTCTCCTCCCAGAGTGAATACAGGGAATTCACCTGTTCATCACACTCGGCTGAAAAGACGATTTCGCCGTAACCGGGCGTCCCCGTTGAGGCGGGTTCGACGGTATGGCGAGACCATAATCCCAGTTTCATGCCTGAAGGCAGAACAAACATCGCAAAGGTAGGTGATGCCTCAACCGGTTGTTTTCCAAGTAAGTCTGCATAAAATCTGGCGCTGGCTTCCGGGTTGTTGACGTACAAAATAACCAGGCTTGAATCGATCATGAGTTGCCTCTCTGAGGTAATGAAACATCACGCTTGATGTCCCTTACTGCGTATCGTAGAGGCAACTGCTGCCAGTTATTGTCAGTAGTCATCCGGGCTATTGAGGCGCGATTTTTTCCTGATCCCGCCATTCTTTGAGCAATCTCTGTCGTCGTTTGGGATAACGCGCCTCTGCTTCTGCCAGCGAGAGAATACAATCCGTGCGGAAATGGCGGAAACACTGACGGGACTCACACCAGGCGACGAGGACATGAACGAGGTCGAAATACCCGAGTGCGAATGGCCAGATTATCCGGCGGGATTCTTCGTTTTTCAGGCTGCGGTATACGATTTCGAGCTTACGTTCGCCCCGTATTGCCTGACGAATCTGCGGCAAAAAGGTTTCTCCGGTTAATGCGTTGTCAGGAGGGCCGACCAGTAACGTCGAAGATTCCAGAGACAGGCGCAGATCCTCCGGCAGAACGGCGGCAATTTTTGCCAGCGCATTTTTGGCCGCCGCGCTCAGTTGCCCGTCAGTGCGTTTTGCGACCCAGCGGGAACCCAGCACCAGCGCCTGGATTTCATCCTCGGAAAACATCAGGGGAGGAAGCATAAAGCCGGGGCGTAAAATATATCCCAGCCCCGGTTCGCCCTGAATATCAGCCCCCTGTTCCTGCAATGTGCCGATATCCCGGTATAGCGTCCGGACGCTGATATTAAGATCCGCAGCCAGCTGAGCGCCCGTCACCGGAAACCGGTGACGGCGCAGGATCTGTATCAAATCAAGTAAACGCTGGGAACGGGACACGGTTTTTATCTCTTAAGTTTCCGGAAGGCTATTATTTCCATTATTTCTCTTCCTGCAAATCATGTCGCTGTCCGCGCAACCGGCTTACGCTGATGGCAACCGCCAGCGCCGTCGCCATCACGGCAATCCACAGGCTCAGTTTTACCGCATGGGCTTCCTGAATCACGCTATTAGCCGCGTAAACGGACAGGGTCACGCCGACCACCGCCGCGCCAAGGCATTGCCCGAAAGTGCGCATAATCGCCAGCACGCCAGATGCGTAACCGCTGTTTTCACGCGAGGCGTTCGACAACATTTCGCGGTTATTCGGGCTTTGGAAACAACCGAAACCAAGGCCGCAGACGAAACTTCTCAGGCCGATATCCCAGAATTGCGGATGCTCAGGCAGTTGCGCGAGCAGCAATAATCCCACTCCGAAGACTGCCAGACCGATTGTTGAAATAATGGCAGCCGGATAGCGATCTGCGAGGCGTCCGGCGTGGGGCGCGGCGAGAATAATGCCCAGCGGCCACGGCGTGAAAAGCAGGGCGGAGACGAACGCGCTGTAGCCGTAAACGCTCTGGAACAGAAAAGGCAGCGCCACGAAGGTAATGCCCTGGCTGACAAACGATGCCAGCGAGGTGAGCGCCGCCAGCGAAAACCGTGAGGAGGAAAATATGCCGAGCGGCAGAAGCGGTTTTGTTGCGTGGCGCTGACGCCAGACAAAAGCGACGCCTGCCAGAACAGCGGCCAGCCCGTAGCCGACTGCCGTGGCCAAATCATCTGCGCCCGGACGCGAAAAGGCGTCTGCCGCCATGATCAGCGTACCGAGCATCGCGGCGGATAACACGGCACCCGCAAAATCAAACGGCTGGCGCGTGGCTGCCGGGTTTGCCGGGATGACGCGCATCGCGAGGATCATCGCAATAATGCCCAGCGGAATATTAATCGCGAACAGCCATTGCCAGCTCAGCGCCGACAAAATGGTGCCGCCAAGCACCGGCGCGATGGCCGTACTGGTGGCGATGCTCAGGGCATTCAGGCCAAGAATTCGTCCCAGCAAGCGGGTAGGGAATACCGACCGCAAAATCGCCGGTCCTATACTCAGCGTGGCCGCTGCGCCAATCCCCTGTAACACACGCATGAACACCAGCACATCGAGGGAGGACGACAGCGCGCAGCCCAGGGAAGAAAGGGTGAACAGAGCCAGCCCGCCGACAAAAATAGAACGAAAGCCGATGTGGCTGGCCATCGCGGCAAAAATCGCCAGCGCCATGGACGCCGAAAGCAAATAGGCGTTGGAAACCCACACCGCCGCGCCTGCCGAAATATCCAGCGCCCGTGCGATTTGCGGCAACGCGATATTGACCATCGAACCGTCGAATACTGACATTGTTGCCATCGTCATGACGGCCGCCATGGCGAAACCGCGCTCGCGTCCCGGCAATCCTTCATCGCCGGGTCTGTCTGTAAATAATTCCATCATTCAATCCGTTATCTTTCACAGGGGATGCAGGGAATATAGCGGGACGCCGGACATAGCGGAAGACGCAGCATTTGCATTGAATACCTGCACCCAACGCCTTCTCTCCGGTTTCGTGGCGCGTTACACTGCGCGGATGACTGAACCTGATCTGAACTTACTCATTGCCCTTGATGTGCTGCTCGCTGAAAGAAGTGTAGCGGGTGCGGCGCGTCGTCTGGGATTAAGTGCTTCCGCGATGAGCCGGACGCTCAGCCGCCTGCGCACAACAACCGGTGATCCGCTGCTGGTGCGTGCCGGCCGCCAGATGGTGCTGACGCCGTATGCCGAAGCAATCCGCGAACGTGCGCAGAACGCCAGTTTTGAAGCGCGCGCGCTCCTTCGACCGTCCTCAGCAGAACTCAATTTAGCCCGGCTTGAACGCACGTTCCTGATCCGCTCAAACGACGGGTTTGTCGTGGCGTTTGGCGCAGCACTGATTGCTGCTGCCGCGCAGGCCGCGCCTTCCGTGTGTTTGCGGTTCACGCCAAAACCGGAAAAAACCTCAAATGCATTGCGCGAAGGGCGGGTCGATCTCGAGATTGGCGTCGCCGGCGACATGGGGCCGGAAATCCGGTTGCAGACATTGTTCCGCGACAAATTTATCGGTGTGGTGAGAAAAGGTCATCCGCTGGCGCGGGCGAAAACCCTCACAGCGCAGGAATATGTCTCGTTCGGGCACGTTGTGGTTGCACGCCGAAACAGCACGCATGGCCCGGTGGATGACGCGCTGGCCGAAACGGGGCTGAAACGAAAGATCGCCGCCGTGGTGCCGGGATTTTCTGCCGCGCTGGCGATCGCGCAACACTCCGACCTGGTGGCGCTGATCCCCGCGTCATTCCTTATTTCTGATCCCGTCGGGCTTTGTGCGTTCGAACTGCCGGTGAAAACCCGCGAAATCACGATTTCACAAATGTGGCACCCGCGTTCAGAAGTCGATCCGGCGCACCGCTGGCTGCGTCAGTTGGTGCTGAGCGTTTGCCGGGAAAAAGTGCCAGAAAACCCTATTGCGCATCCAGATAATGTTTAAGCGTCATGCGCAAGTCAGGCGTTAATTCTTTGATGTTTTTCAGCATCCAGCGTAAATAAGCCGGGTCGTCTTCGGCGATTTCTGCAATCTTTTTGCCACGGTATTTGCCGAACATCATGGTGCTGATCAGCGCAGGACGGCCGGTAATAGTGACCATTTCTTCCGGCGTCCAGCCGGATTCATCCATGATGCGGATGAGCAGCGCGGCGGTGATATAACAGTCAAAAAGCGCACGGTGGTGATGCAGTTCTGCCGGAGTTTTCACATCAAGCTTCAGGGATTTGTACAACGCCATATTGCTGTACTTGATCCCCGGCCATAAACGGCGTGCCAGTTTGACGGTGCAAATCCACTGGCCGGGCATTTCAGGCAGCATACGCTGGTCAAAACTGGCGTTGTGGGCGACGTAATAAGGGCTGCCGTGGTAGCGGGGAACCACCTCTTCAATCCACGGTTTGTCGGCCACCATGGCCTCGGTGATTTTGTGGATCGCCATCGCCTGGTGGCTGATCGGGCGGTCTGGACGCACCAGATCACTCATCGGATTGACGATCCTTCCGTCCTCAATATCGACAGACGCCACTTCCACCACGCCACCCTGCAATCCGCAGGTTTCCGTATCAATAACTCGCAACATATTCCACTCCAGAGACCGCCGGACACGTTCTTAAAAAACGTTAGCCTAACGGAATGATTTCTTCATGCCCACTTTTCTCATCACAAAAAGCACGCAGGAAATCCCCACACACTCACTCCGCCTACTTCCTGTACAGATCACACTTTGCCCCGCTTTCGTGAAAATGCTCACACCGCCCCGTGCAGATGCCCAAACTTACACGGAAATTTTCGGCTTTTATCCGTGGCAATGCGTGAATAAACTGGCTAACTTCAATAATGAAACGCTATTTTATTTATGTTGGATTGCGGTTTTGACGCATTCCGGGGGCGCTCTGATGAGCGTTAACTCTCTCAGTAATGGCAGGTATCGCTGTGAAAATAAGTTCTGTTGAAGTCACTGTTTTTACTTATCCGACCCGTCGTGTTTCAGACAGCGCGGGTCATTCGCATCCGGGTGAAGAAAGTCAGGCAAAAATGGCGATGCTGACGATTACCACTGACGAAGGCGATTGCGGTTATTCGTTCGCGCCGCCGGAAGTGGTGCGTCCGCACGTCGTGAACGCATTTTTTAGAAAAGTGCTGATAGGCCAGAACCCGTTTGACCGCGAACGTCTGTGGCAGGATCTGGTTCACTGGCAGCGCGGCAGTGCGCATCAGCTGACCGAACGCGCGTTGTCGTTTGTCGAGCAGGCGTTATGGGATCTGATTGGCCGCAAGCTGAATATGCCGGTGCACAAACTGCTGGGCGGATTCCGCGAAAAAGTCCCGGCTTACGGCAGCACCATGTGCGGCGACGAGCTGAAAGGCGGCCTGTCAACGCCGGATGAATTCGGTCTGTTCGCCGAAAAACTGGTGGCGCGCGGTTATCAGGCCATCAAGCTGCACACCTGGATGCCGCCGGTGGCGTTCGCGCCGGATCCGAAAATGGACATCAAAGCCTGCGCCGCCGTGCGCGAGGCGGTTGGGCCGGACATCGAACTGATGCTCGATGGCTATCACTGGTACAGCCGCAGTCAGGCGCTGACGATTGGTAAGGCACTGGAAAAACTCAACTTCGCCTGGTTCGAAGAGCCGATGGAAGAAGAGAGCATGGCGTCCTACGCGTGGCTGGCGGAAAATCTGTCAATCGACGTGATCGGCCCGGAAAGCCTGGGCGGTAAACATCACAGCCGTGCGGACTGGGTGAAAGCGGGTGCCTGCGACATTCTGCGCGCAGGCGCAAACGGCGTCGGCGGGATTTCGCCGTGCATGAAAGTCGCCAGTCTGGCTGAAGCGTTCGGCATGGATTGCGAAGTTCACGGCAACGGCGCGGCCAGCCTGGCGGTGGTCGGTGCGATCCGCAACTGTCGCTGGTACGAACGCGGCCTGTTGCATCCGTTCCTTGACTATGACGAACCCGCCGCCTACCTGAACAGCATCGTTGATCCGATGGATGAACAGGGTTTTGTGCATCTTTCTAACCGTCCCGGCCTCGGAGAGGACATCAATTTTGAATACATAGAGACCCATACCGTCAGCCGCGACTGACCTGCGGGCAGAAAAAATAATAAACCTCTGACTCTACCCGGAAGGTACATCATGAACTCTGGCACACCCCTCAGGGCGTGGTTTTTCGCGCTCCTGTTGTCGGTGAGCTGCTGGCCGGCGCTGGCGAAAACGCCGCCCGACCAGCTGATCATCGGCATGAACATGAATAACCTGCTGACGCTCGATCCGGCAGCGATGACCGGCAACGACATTGTCGGCATCGTGGTCAATCTTTATGACCCGCTGATTGAGCTTGATCCGCAACAACTGACCAATGTGCGTCCGGCGCTGGCGACCTCGTGGGAGGTCAACGATGCCGGAAATCTGCTGACGTTTCATCTGCGCGAAGGCGTGAAATTTCACTCCGGTAATCCGGTGACGGCGGAAGATGTCGTGTGGTCGATGCGCCGCATTCTGCACCTGAATCTGGCGCAGGCGTCGGTGTGGAAGTCTTACGGATTCACCAAAAAGAACGTCGATGAAATGGTGCGCGCGCCGTCACCGTATACCGTTGAAATCCAGTTGCCTAAACCGAACGACCCGAAACTGGTGATTTACTCGCTGGCCGCGCTCGGCAGCGTGGTGGCGCTCGACAGCAAAACCGTGCAGGCGCACGAAGTGAACGGCGATCGGGGCAACCGCTGGCTGACCACCAACGAAGCAGGTTCCGGCCCGTTTCGTCTCGACAGCTGGCAGGCGAAAGATGTGCTGAACATGAGCCGCAATCCGCAGTACTGGCGCGGCGAACCGCGGCTTTCCCGCGTGGTGTTCCGCCATTTTCAGGAATCCCAGACCCTGCGCCTGATGATTGAAAAAGGCGACCTGGATATTGCCAATAATATGGCGGTGTCCGACGTTACCGCGCTCAGTCATGATCCGGCGATGGTCGTGGATCAGGTGAAAAAGGGCACCCTTTATTACGTGGCGATGAGCATGAAAGAGCCGCATTTCGCCAACCCGAAAGTGCGCGAGGCAGTGCGCTATCTGATTGATTATCAGGGCATCGGCAAAGCGCTGATGACCGGTTACGGTATTGTGCATCAGCGTCCGATTCAGGTCGGAATGCCCGCCACACTGCCGGATCCGGGCTACAAACTCGACATCCCGCGCGCCAAAACCTTGCTGGCGCAAGCCGGTTACCCCGACGGTTTTGACACCACGCTGCGGGTGCTGGCCGATCAGCCGTTCCTCAATATCGCGATTGCCGTGCAGTCCACGCTGATGCAGGCGGGCATTCGCGCCAAAATCGTCACCGGCACTGGCAACCAGATTTACGGCGCGATGCGCGAACGTAAATTCGACATGCTGGTCGGGCGCGGCGGTAGCGGCGTAGAACCGCATCCGCATTCCAGCCTGCGTTCGCTGGTCTACAACCCGGACAACAGCGATGAAGCGCGTCTCACCAATTTTCAGGGCTGGCGAACCGGTTTCTACGATAAACAGCTGAATATGGATATCGATCAGGCGCTGCTCGAACGCGACCCGGAAAAGCAAAAACAGGATTACTTCGCGATTCAGGAACGCTACGACGCGCTGATCCCGGCGCTGGTGCCGGTTTCGCAAATGGTGGATTCCATTGTGGTGCGCACGGACGTCAAAAATTATGTTCCGCATCCGTCGGCAACCACTTTCCTGCGCGACGTGTACAAAGTCGACGCCGCTGACCCTCAACCGGCGGGAGGTAAAGGGTTATGACCACGCAAACTCAGACCACGCAAGTTCATACCTGGCATTCCGGCATTCCCGCCGGACGCATCGGCAAACGGCTGGTTCAGGTGGCGGTCACGCTGTTCGGCCTGCTGCTGCTGACGTTTTTTATTGGCCGCGTGATGCCGGTAGATCCGGTGCTGGCGATTGTCGGGCCGGACGCCGACCACAGCACGTATCAGCAGGTTTATCACCAGCTCGGCTTTGATAAACCGCTGTGGACGCAGTTTGGCATCTACCTTTCCGGGCTGGCGCACGGCGATTTAGGCAATGCGCTGCTGACCGGCAAACCGGTGACGCAGGATATTCTGCGCGTGTTCCCGGCCACCATGGAACTGGCGACGCTGGCGATCATTCTCGGTGCAGGCGCCGGCATTCCGCTGGGCGTTCTGGCGGCGGCAAAACGCAACAGCATTGCCGATTATATGGTGCGCATCATCAGCCTGGCCGGTTATTCCACGCCGATATTTTGGGTCGGCATGATGGGATTACTGGTGTTTTACGCCTGGCTCGGTTGGGCCGGCGGCGCGGGGCGTCTGGATTTCAGCCTCGACGGTCAGGTCACCCGCCACAGCGGGTTTATGCTGATCGACGCGCTGATCGCCGGAAATGGGGAAGTGTTCCGCAACGCGCTCAATCACCTGCTCCTGCCTGCGTCGCTGCTTGGTTTTCACTCGCTGGCGTACATCAGCCGCATGACCCGCAGCTTTATGCTGGCGCAACTCTCACAGGAATTCATCATCACCGCCCGCGTCAAAGGGCTGAGCGAATGGGATGTGCTGTGGAACCACGCATTTCGCAACATTCTGGTTCAGTTGCTGACCGTGGTCGCGCTGGCCTATGGCTCGCTGCTGGAAGGTGCGGTGCTGATCGAAACCGTCTTCTCCTGGCCGGGATTCGGTTCCTATCTCACCAGCAGCCTGATGCTCGGCGACATGAACGCCGTGATGGGTTGCGTGCTGGTGGTCGGTATGATTTTCGTGGTGCTGAACCTGCTCTCTGACCTGCTGTATCAGGTCTTTGACCCGAGGACAAAAGTATGACGATTTCCCTCGATTCTGTGGTGCTCAGCGCGGGCGACGAAAAGCGCCAGCGTGTGAAACGGGCGTTGGGCCGCATCGGGCATTTTCTCTGGCAGATGGCGTGCAATCCGCTGACCGCCATCGGTGGCGCGATTGTTCTGGTGTTAATGATTGTGGCGCTGTTCGCCCCGTGGATTGCGCCGTTCCACCCGCTGGTGCAGGACTTAAACAACGCGCTCAGCCCGCCGTCGGCGGCGCACTGGTTTGGCACCGACGAGTTTGGCCGCGATATCTTCAGCCGTCTGGTTTACGGCTCGCGGATCACGCTCTATATCGTGCTGCTGGTGTCCGTCACCGTCGGGCCGCTCGGGTTATTGCTCGGCGTAACCGCCGGATATTTTGGCGGCAAAACCGACATGGTGCTGATGCGCGTCACCGATATCTTCATCTCCTTCCCGAGTCTGGTGCTGGCGCTGGCATTTGTCGCCGCGCTCGGGCCGGGGCTGGAACATGTGGTGATCGCCATTACGCTCACCGCCTGGCCGCCGATTGCGCGTCTGGCGCGCGCCGAAACGCTCTCGTTGCGTCAGGCCGATTTTATCTCGGCGGTGCGTTTGCAGGGCGCGTCTCCGGTGCGGGTGTTGTGGCGTCACATTGTGCCGCTGTGCCTGCCGTCGGTCATCATCCGTATCACCATGAATATGGCCGGCATTATCCTGACCGCCGCCGGTCTTGGCTTCCTCGGACTGGGCGCGCAGCCGCCGGATCCGGAGTGGGGCGCGATGATTTCCAGTGGCCGTACTTACATGATGGAGTGCTGGTGGGTGGCGACCATTCCCGGTCTGGCGATCCTGATTAACAGCCTGGCGTTCAACTTCTTAGGAGATGGCCTTCGTGACATCCTTGATCCCCGAAATGACTGACGCTCCGGCGTTACTCGACGTGCGCGACCTGAACGTCAGCTTTGTGAATGGCCGTCAGGTGACGCACGCGGTGCGCGGCGTTTCCTTCCAGCTCGGACGCGAAAAGCTGGCGATCGTCGGCGAATCCGGCTCCGGTAAATCCACCGTCGGACGCGCGTTGCTGCACCTTCATCCGTCTAAAGCGCAGATTACGGCCAGCAAAATGCAGTTCGCCGATGTGGATTTACTGAATGCCACCGCGAAACAAATGCGGCAGGTGCGCGGGAAGCGCATCTCGATGATTATGCAGGATCCGAAATACTCGCTGAATCCGGTGCTGTGTGTCGGCGACCAGATTGCCGAGGCGTGGCGCTCGCACCACAAATGTTCATATAAAGACGCCAAACGCAAAGTGCTGAACATGCTCGACGTGGTGCGGATCCGCGACCCGGAACGCGTATATGGCCTCTATCCGCACGAGATTTCCGGCGGGCAGGGGCAGCGCATTATGATTGCGATGATGCTGATCACCGATCCGGAAATGGTGATTGCCGACGAACCGACCTCCGCGCTCGACGTTTCGGTGCGTTTACAGGTGCTGGCGCTGCTCGACGATCTGGTGAAAACACGCGGTCTGGGGCTGATTTTTATCAGTCACGACATCAATCTGGTGCGCAGTTTCTGCGACCGCGTGCTGGTGATGTACGCCGGGCGCATTGTGGAGTCCATCGCCGCCACCGATCTGGATAACGCGCAGCATCCGTACACGCGCGGCCTGCTGAATGCGCTGCCGGACATGGATAACCGCCGTTATCCGCTGCCGGTGATGCAGCGTCAGGCCAGCTGGCTGACCGATTAAGGAAACCGAAATGTCTCAAAAAACCATGATCGACGTTCGCAACCTGAACCTCACGTTTGGCGAAGGCGCGAAAATCACGCAGGTGCTGACGGATGTCAATATCGCCGTGCGCGAAGGGGAAATTTTCGGGCTGGTGGGCGAATCCGGTTCCGGTAAAACCACCGTGCTGAAATGCCTGGCAGGGCTGTTTACCCACTGGAAAGGCGAGCTGGAAATCGACGGCCAGCCACTTGAACACCGCATTGGCCGCGACCGCTGTCGTCTGGTGCAGATGGTGTTTCAGGATCCCTACGGTTCGCTGCACCCGCGCCATACCATCGGCGATATTCTGGAAGAGCCGCTGCAAATTCACCGCATCGATCAGCGCGATGCGCGCATCAATGCGATTCTGGAAAAGGTCGGTCTGAACCGTGCCTTCCGCAGCCGTTATCCGCACCAGCTTTCCGGCGGCCAGCGCCAGCGCGTGGCGATTGCCCGTGCGCTGATCCTCAAACCGCGCGTATTGCTGCTCGACGAACCGACCTCGGCGCTGGATGTTTCGGTGCAGGCAGAAATCCTCAATTTGCTGTTCGATCTTCAAAAAGAGGAAGGACTGACCTACCTGATGGTTACGCACGATCTGGGCGTTATCGCGCATCTCTGCCAGCGCGTGGCGGTGATGAAATTCGGCAAAATCCTCGAAACGCTGGAAACCGACGCACTCCTGCGCGGCGACATTCAGGACGACTACACCCGCGTTCTGGTCGACGCCAGCCGCGATTACAGCCGAGAAATGGCGGCGAAAGTGATGTTGTAAAAAACACAGATTTCTCTTTTATACGGCTATCAACCGTATAGCGTTGACGTTGCCAGCGGACGCGCGTACAGTGCTGCATACGGCTGATAGCCGTATCTGAATCGAGAGGTCATCATGTCTAAAGAAGCGATACTCCCTTCTGACGCAAGAAATATAAAGAGTGCGCGTGTTGAGCTAAAGACCAGTCCGGATCTGAAAGAGTTGTTGCGCGAAGCGGCGGCGGCGGCGGGGCTGGACCTGAGTGCTTTTATCCTCAACGCTGCAATCGAGCGGGCTGAAAACGTACTGGAGAATCAGCGTCGCCGTGAGCTTTCGTCACAAGGCTGGCAGCAGATTAATCAGCTTCTGGCGGAACCGGCTGCACCAACGCTGGCATTGCAGGCGTTAATGCGGAGAAAGAAAAATGGTAAATCTGCAGAGTAAGCAAACCGGCGTGATGGTATGCAGCTACCAGTCTGATATTACGTATCCTGGCAATAAGCACTTTGATTGCGGGCATCCGGTGCTCAATGCCTTTGTGCGCAACTCCCTGAAAAAAAGTGTCAGAGATGGGAACTGCGCCGCCAAAGCGGTGATTGATGCACAGACCGGAGAGTTGTTCGGTGTGTGTACTTTCTCTGCTTACTGGCTTGAGCGCGGGAAATTAGCAGGAGTCGTAAGCGGTTCATTGCCTCTGGAAGTCGGCGTAGTACGCCTCATTATGTTAGGCGTCGCCACGAAAGAGCAAAATAAAGGGTACGGGCAGGATTTGCTGTTGGCATTTTTTGAACAAATAAAAGTTATTCATGACGCGCTGCCAATCAAAGGGGTGTATCTGGATGCCGATCCCGCCGCGATTAATTTCTATGCCCGGTTGGGATTTGCCCAACTGGATGCACCGCCGAATGCATTCGGGGCAGTGCCCATGTTCCTCGGCATTCAGCATATTCTTGCCGCCTGAAACCGCGGGGGATTAACCCCGCCGTTTCGCCATCCAGCCCCGCAAAATTCCTTCGGCGCTGACGGTCACAATCCCTAACATAATCAGCATCGCGCCTAGGATGAAATTCACTTTCAGCGGTTCGTGCAGGAATACCACGCCCGCGATGATGCCGAAGACCGGCGTCATGAAGGACAAAATCCCCAGACGCGACGCCTGATAACGGCGCATCAGGCTGAACCACGCGAGGTAGCTGGCGAAGGTCACGATGACAGTCTGAAAAAGCATACTGCTGACCGAAACCGGGCTGAGGCGGAACTGCGTTTGTCCGGTCAGCAGTGCCAGCCCGCCGAGCAGCACGAACGCGCCCGCCAGCTGATAGAACAGCGTCATGGTGGCGCTGCCAGACGATAATTTACTGCGGCGCACCACGATGGTGGTCATGCCCCAGAACATGCCGGCCAGCAGGCCGAAGAAATCCCCGAGCAGCATATTGCTGGCCTGCGGCACGGCAGCAGAGTGCCCGCCAAACAAAAACGCCACAATCACGCCGGTAAACGTGATGCCGACGCCCGACCATTGCAGCCCGCTCAGCCGTTCTTCCGGCACCAGAAAGTGCAGCCCCAGCGCGGCAAAAATCGGTGCGGTATACAGAAATACCGCCATGTGCGCCGCCGTGGTGAAGCGTAACCCTTCGGCGACAAACATGAATTCGATGGAAAACAGCAGACCGACCAGCAAACCGGGGCGCAGGGTTTCACGGCTGAACGGGATTTTCCGCTGGCGCACCAGCATCAGAATCAGCACCGCCAGCCCGGCAATTCCCGAACGCAGCGCAACCTGCAACAACGGCGTAATATCGGCCGCCGCGCTTTTGATCGCTACCTGCTGCACGCCCCAAATCACACACAACCCCACCATTACGCTGGTTGCCATTCCGTCCAGCGGTTTACGCGCTTCCATTTCCGTTCATCCGGTAAAAATTCAGGCCGACAGCTTAGCGCGAAAATAATGATTCAGATAATTTTCAGTGCGCGGTTGCGCGCTTTTTCCAGCGCAAACCGCCGAACGTAACGGCCATGACGGAAAGCACGGCCAGCGCGGCGGCCGGGGCGAAAACGCTCCACCACGCGCGTTCGATATACGGCATACCTTCGGCCAGCACGCGCCCCATTCTGGCACCGGCGGCGGTGCGCCCAACCCGAGAAACCCGAGCGACGCCAGCGCCAGCGCGATCCCCGGTACCCGCAACATCGCGTGGCGCAGCAGCGGGCCACACAGCGCGGGGAGCACGTAAAAGATTGTGCGGCGGATAGCGCCCACACCAACGAGCGGCAACATTTTCATATAGGGGCGCGCCTGAATTTCGCTGACCAGCGCAGCGGTATGCGCTGCGAGCGGTGCCCAGCTTACGGCGGTGACGGCAATCGCCGCGCCGGTTGCGGTCGGGCCATTCACGGCGGCGACGACTAATCCGGCAATCACCGGCGGCAGCGCGTTGGTGACTTCAATCGGTCCGGTCATTGCGCGGGGAAAGGCGCCGACTACCAGACCGGCTGCCAGACAAATCAGCGACACCGCCAGCGCCTGCAAACAGGTATTGAGCGTACCGTGCGCCACGCGGGCGAGAAGGTCGCGTCCCATCGCATCGGCACCAAAAGGCAGTGCCAGCGACGGCGGTTGTAAACGCAGATATTCCGACGTCAGCGGGTCACGCGGCAAACCGGTGAGCACCATCACTAGCAATATTCCCAGACACAGCAACGGGATCCACGCCCGCTGTTTTTCCGGCGGAACCGCCTGCGCCGGAACGGGCACCGCGCCCAGTTGCAGCGCGTGGCCCAGCAATAAACGTCGCCCGCCGCCCGCCAGCATTCCCATGCACGACGCCAGCAACAGCAGGATCAGCACACCCGTCTGCAAGGACGGTAAATCCCCGGCGGCGGCGGCACCCAGCGTGGCACGCCCGAGTCCGGGAATGGCAAAAACTTTTTCCACGGCGATTGCGCCGCCGGTCAGCGAAACCAGCACCAGACCCGTTAGCGGCATGACGCCCGGCAGCGATCGGGCGATCACCGCCAGCGCGGTGTGACGGCGAGAAATGCCCAGCACGCTCCAGGTGGTCAGCCAGCTTTCGCCAAAGGTTCCTGCCAGCGCATCGGAATACAGCCTCCCGAGATAACCGCCCGCAGGCAATCCCAGCGCCAGCGACGGCAAAACCGCGTACTGCCAGCCGAGCCAGCCGTAAGGCGGGAAGAATTGCAGCCAGACTGCGCCGGTGATCAGCAACAGTGACGCCAGCAAAAACTCCGGCAATGCGGTCAGCAGGGCGGCGAAAAAGCCCGCCGGGCGCGGCGTGCGGCCGCGTAATCCGCGCATTAACGTGCCCGCACACAACAGCAACGCGAGCACCAGCGCCACCAGCGCCGACGACGCCATTAGCGTCAGCGAAACGCCGGTCGCCCGCAGCATACCCGGCAAGACCGGCAATCCTGATACCCACGAAACCCCCGCATCGCCGTGCAGCAAACCGCCGAGCCAGTGCGCCAGCGCGTGCCACGGCCCCTGATCCAGCCCGAGCGACAGCCGGATGGCGTTCAGCGTTTCGGCCGTTGCTTCCTGTTCACCGGAACGGGCGCGCAGCAATGACAGCGCCGGATCCGTGCCGGAAAGCCACGGCAGCAGGCCGATCAGTACCACAATGGCGGCCAGCGTCAGCGCGCGTGAAATCAGCGGCACCAGGGTATTCGACGGACGCAACCGCAACCGGCTGACGCCCGCGCAGGTCCGGCAATAAATCGGTTCGCTCATCAGTCGGCCTGAGAATTGCGCTGTGTGGCGGTGTTGATCAGCGTGCGTTCACGCGGGTCGCGCAGCGCATCCTGGACGTTTGCCGCTTCGCCCTGAATCACCCGCTCATGCAGCATTGGAATGGCGGCGTCGGTGTCGAGGATCTGATTTTCAACCAGCATAATGGCCTGACGGCGCGCTTCTCCGGCAGGAATGACGGAGGCGTGTTTCAGCGCTTCATCAATTTCCGGACGGCAAAGTTGTGCGATGTTGAACGACCCTTTGCAGGAGAAATCGCTGTAGAGATACGCCACCGGATCGCCGGAATCCAGCACCGTCGCGCGGGATAAAATGAAGGCGTCGAATTTACCTGCCAGCGCATCGGTTTCAATTTGCGAATACTCGCGCACCACTTGTTTCACGGTAAACCCGGCGGCGGTCAGCTGTTGCGCCAGATACACCGCCACTTCCGGCAGCTCGGCGCGGTCGCTGAACGTCGCCAGCGTGATAGTTTCCCCGGCCGGTTTACGCGCCGCCACCGGATGAGCGACCGGCTGGCGTAACTGCGCGGCCCACGGCAGCGCCGGGCCGAGCAGACCTTGCGCCACATCGGCGCGTTTTTCGTAGACGTTATCCACCAGTTGCTGCCGGTTGATGGCTTCGCGCACCGCCGCCCGCAACGCCGGATCACGCATCACGCCGATCCGCGAGTTGAGATACAACGTATTGGTGCGCGGCATCGGCACTTCGTGGATTAAGGTTTGATCGAGCAACGGTGCCTGAGAAACCGGAATGGCTTCAACGATATCCGCCGTGCCGGTGCGCAATGCCGCGCCACGCGCCGTGCCGTCTGGCACAAAACTGACGTCGATACCGCTGGCTTTGGCTTTTTCGCCCCAGTAGCCGTCGAAACGATCGAGCCTGGCGCTGCTGGTGCCGTTCACCTGCACCAGTTCAAACGGGCCGGAACCGGTATGACGCGGGTCAACCACGCCGCTGACGCTGTAGGCCTTCTGCGAAAGAATGGCCAGCTGCGGGCTGGAAAGACGCTGCGGCAGCAGAGGATCGGGCTGCGCCGTGGTGACAATCACCGCGTGCTCGCCTTCAGCTACGGCGGTGAGCTGAACGCCGTCGAGAATGCGCGGTTTCGGCGCGGAGTTTGCCGCTACAGTCAGGGAATTCACGACAGTTGCTGCATC
Organism: Rahnella sp. PCH160; assembly: GCF_047784855.1. Taxonomy (NCBI): domain Bacteria; kingdom Pseudomonadati; phylum Pseudomonadota; class Gammaproteobacteria; order Enterobacterales; family Yersiniaceae; genus Rahnella; species Rahnella sp. PCH160. Next base: position 405,479 of record NZ_JBLOGT010000002.1, on the reverse strand, counting down.
GAGCGCCGTACCGTCGTGGAATTTCACCTCCGTGCGCAGCTCCAGACGCCAGCTGTTTTCACTGGTTTGCTGCCATTTCGTTGCCAGCGCCGGTTGGGCTTCGCCGAGCTTATCCAGCACCACCAGCGTTTCCGCCGTGCTCCAGCGCGAAAGCTTAAACGCATCGTCGCTGAGCGGCGTCAGGCCGGAGCGCGGCGGTTGCAACATCGCCAGACGAAGACGGGAATCTGTGTTGTTTTCGGTGGTTTTATCGGCTTCATTAAAGCAACCGGTCAGTAAAAGTGCAGCAGAAAGCAGCCCGGCCAGCGGGCACATGCGTAACGCAGACATCAGAAGTTCCTTGTCAGAGTGCAGGAGGAGGCAACTGGCGGCAGATTCGCCACATCGCCAGTGCGCTTAAAAACGGAACGGCGGCCAGTGCCAGCCAGGGGATCACCGCGCCGGGCGACGGCACTAGTGCGTCATCGAGCAGGCCGCCGAGCAGGAAATTCCCCGCCAGCACCGCGATACCGCCCATCGAAGACAGCGCGCCGTAATGCGCGCCGAGATTATGCTGCCCGGCAAAACGTGGGATTAAATCCATGCCCACCGGCACAATCAGCATTTGCCCGACGGTCAGCAGGGTGATCAGCAGCACCGACGGCAGCAGACGCAGCCAGCCTTCCGGCGGCACCGTCCAGGCAAACATCGCCACGGCGGCAAAGGCGGCAGAAAGCAGAAGAAAACCAGCGGGCAAAATGATCCGAGCGCCAATGCGGCGGGAAAACCGCGCCAGCGGCATTTGCAGTACGATCACCAGAACTGATGCGAGCACAAACAGCGGCCCGAGATCTTGCTCGCCGCCGCCGGCGCGACGCAGTTCCACCGGCAGCGCCAGATACAGCTGGTTGTAGCTGAACAGATACGCGCTGTAGGCCACGATAAAAGCCACGAAACGCGGCTGGCGGAAGGTCTCCCACCACGGCACAATTTTCAGTTCGGCAGCGCGTTTCGGCGCGGCGGGCAGGGTGAAAAACAGCACCACCAGCGCGGCCAAAAATAAGCCGGAACCCGCCAGCGCCACCGGCTGGAAACCGTAGCCGGAAAGCAGCGAACCGAGCAATGGCCCGAGCACCGCGCCCAGTTCCGCACAAACCGCGGACAGCGCAAACCACTCGGCGCGGCTGCGTTTTCCGGCTTTCTCGCTGTGCGTTCCGGCCTGCGCCAGTAAGGCTTCAATCGACGGTGAAAACAGCGCGCCGCCGATGCCGGTCAGGCAGGCACCGAGTATCACCGGCGTCAGCGTGTCGGAAAGCCCGAGCAGCAGGTATCCGGCGATGCGCACCACGCAACCGCACAAAATAACCCCCGCGCGCCGAAGCGGTCGGATAACGCGCCGCCGAGCAAAAACATGCCCTGTTGTGAGAAGGTGCGCAGGCCAAGCACCAGCCCGATCGCCCAGCCGGAGAGCAGCATGTCATCGCGCAGAAAGAGGGCGAGAAACGGCACCACGGCGTAAAAACCGATGTTAAAGACCAGATTGCTGCCGAGCAGCAGCGGGGGCCAGGGCGCAGAAGTGCGGGTTTGAGAGCGGGTGAACATCGGGTTATCCGTTAACGATCAAAGGTAAATGAGGAACAGCCGCCAGCAACTGCCGGGTATGCGGATGACGCGGGGAAAGCAGCGCGTCCTGCGTCTGGGCGTCTTCGATAATTTCGCCCTCGTGCATCACCAGCAGGCGTTCGCACAGCCCGGCGACCATCGAAATATCGTGTGTCACCATCAGCAGCCCCATGCCATTTTGCTGCGTGACCTGTTGTAAAAGCTGTTTGATTTGCTCGCGCAGTGGTAAATCCAGCCCGCTGACCGGCTCGTCGGCAATCAGAAATTCAGGGCGAACCGCCAGCGCACGGGCAATCGCCACGCGCTGCGCCTGCCCGCCGGACAGCTCGCCCGCCGCGCGATGCCTCAGCGTCTCCGGCAGGCCAACCTGCGCCATCACCTGCGTCACGCGAGAATGTAACTCGCCCTGAAAACCCAGACGCTTCAGCGGTTCAGCGATAATCTGCCAGACAGTCTGGTTGGGCGGCAGCGAACCGGCCGGATCCTGCGGAATGTATTGCACCCGCTGGCGGTATTCACGCAGCGAACGGGCAGAACCGGGGCGGACAGGTTTTCCGTCGCAGAACACGTCGCCGCCGTCTGGCGCGTCCATCGCCAGCAGGATTCTCAAAAGCGAGGATTTCCCGCAGCCGGAAGCGCCCACCAGCCCGACGCGCTCGTGGCGAGCCATGCGTAAGGATAAGTGCGAAAAAAGCGGTGTTTCCGCACGTTTTGTTTGCCAGAAAAAGCCCGGAACGGCCAGATTCCGGCTGACGTTGTGAAGGTGCAAAAACGGTTCGGTGACGCGTTGCAGCGAAGGATTCATCAGACGGCTACCGCGCAAAGCGTGGAGGCGTTCCGGTGCAGCGCCGCGCTGTGCTTTGCGGCTTCAACCAGACGCTTTGTGTAAGCGTGTTGCGGATTGTTAAGTATCTGCGGCATTGGCGCGGATTCCACCAGATGCCCGTGTTCCATCACCAGCGCCCGCCCGCAAAGTTGCGCGGCAACGGCGATGTCATGCGTGATAAACAGCAGTGCGCGCGACTGTAGCGTGTTTTCACTGGCGTCACGCATCACCTGTAAAACCCGTTGCTGCGTGATCACGTCGAGTGCGGTCGTTGGCTCATCGGCGACCAGCAAGGAGGAAGACGATTGCATCGCCAGCGCAATACATAAACGCTGCCGCTGGCCCCCGGAAAGCTCTGCCGGATAGCGTGCCGCAAAACGCGGGATGTCATCCAGCCCGACGCGTTGGAGCATTTCGGCGAGTTGGTCTGCGCTGGCCGCAGGCAGGGCGAGATTCAGTTGTTTGCCGAGTGTCATCAGGGGATTGAGCGCCGTGGAAGAATCCTGAAACACCGTCGCCACGCGGCTTTGCGCGCAACGCGCCACAGGATGTTTTCCGCAGACTTCGATGCCGTTCACGCGAATACTGCCGCTGAGTTTTGCGCCAGCAGGCGGCGTGCCGGTGATCATCTTCGCCGTCAGTGATTTGCCGGAACCGGAAGCGCCAAGCAGGCAAACCCGCTCGCCCGCGTTCACTGAAAAGCACAAATTCGCGACATGTTTTTCACCGGCGATTTCCAGCGTCAGCCCCTTAACCTCAAGGACCGGTTCGACGTTTTTCGCCCTGTCAGCAGTCATTCCCTTCAACCTGTTCATCGTGGTGGTGTATTTGATATGTGATAACATAACAAAATGTGTCAATTTGATGCAAAAGGTTTTGTGATTTTTTTCTGGCTCTTTTAGGTAGCGGTATCAGATTTTTATTATCAATATTAAAACCCCTCCTGTACGCCTCGCGAAAATAACGTAAGTAATGCGTAACAGAATCCCATGTTTTCCGAAAATCAAAACGTCCCCGATGAACCTCGGATATTTCCCGCAGTCTGTTAGCGTGGTTATTTCTTCTGAAAGCTAAATATTTTTTGTTTTCAGGAAATTGGGTGAGTTGAAAAACGGCGTGCACGGATCACATGACAATGAAAAAATTACTCTTAGCGTCGCTGCTGTTGAGCAGCACGGCGGCTGTTGCCGCGGACGGTTTTGTCGTCAAAGACATTCACGTTGAAGGTTTGCAGCGCGTGACCGTTGGCGCTGCGTTGCTGAGCATCCCCGTGCGTGTGGGAGATACGGTATCGGATGACGATATCAGCCAGACGATTCGGTCGCTGTTTGCGACCGGGAATTTTGACAATGTGAAAGTGTTGGAAGAGGGCAACACGCTGATTGTGCAGGTAAAAGAAAGGCCGACTATCGCCAGTATTACGTTCTCGGGCAACAAAGCCATCAAAGACGACATGCTGAAACAAAACCTTGAAGCTTCCGGGGTTCGCGTCGGCAATGCGCTGGATCGCACCAGCATTTCGTCGATTGAACACGCCCTGGAGGATTTCTATTACAGCGTCGGTAAATACAGCGCCAGCGTGAAAGCGGTGGTGACGCCGCTGCCGCGTAACCGCGTGGATGTGAAACTGGTCTTCACCGAAGGGGTGTCGGCAAAGATTCAGCAAATTAATATCGTGGGCAATAAAGCCTTCACCAATGACGATCTGATCGCGCACTTCCAGCTGCGTGATGAAGTTCCGTGGTGGAACGTCATCGGCGATAAGAAATACGAAAAACAAAAGCTGTCCGGCGACCTCGAAACGCTGCGCAGTTTTTATCTTGACCGGGGTTATGCGCGGTTTACGGTGGATTCCACGCAGGTCAGTTTAACGCCGGATAAGAAAGGGATTTATATTACGGTCAATATTACCGAAGGCGCGCAGTATAAAGTTTCCGGTGTCACGCTGACCGGTCCGATGGCCGGGCATTCTGCCGAAGTCGAAGCGCTGACCGCGATTCCCGCTGGGGAATTATATAACGGCGCGAAAGTGACGAAAATTGAAGGGGATATTAAAAATATGCTGGGCCGTTACGGATATGCCTATCCGCACGTCACCACGCAAAGCGAGATTAACGACGCCGATAAAACTGTCAGGCTGCATATTAACGTGGATACCGGGAACCGTTATTCGGTGCGCCGGATCCGCTTCGAGGGCAATGACACGTCGAAAGACGAAGTGCTGCGCCGTGAGATGCGGCAGATGGAAGGCGCGTGGCTGGGTAACGATCTGGTACAAAAAGGCAAAGACCGTCTGAACCGCACCGGCTATTTTGAGACTGTAGACGTCGATACACAACCGGTGCCGGGTTCCACCGATCAGGTTGACGTGGTGTACAAAGTCAAAGAGCGGAACACCGGCACATTCAACGTCGGCGTGGGTTACGGCACGGACAGCGGCATCAGCTATCAGCTCGGCGTGACGCAGGATAACTGGCTGGGCAGCGGTAACACGGTCAGTTTTAGCGGCACGCGGAACTCCTACCAGACGTATGTCGAAGTCTCGGCGACCAACCCGTATTACACGGTCGACGGCGTCAGTCTGGGCGGTAAAGTCTTCTACAATCACTACGATGCTTCAGATAACGATCTGGCCGCGTACAATCTGCAAAGCTACGGCACCGGCGTCAATCTCGGTCTGCCGGTCAGCGAAGACAATACGCTGAACCTGGGGCTGGATTATGTTCACAGCACACTGAGCGACATGGAACCGCAGGTGGCGGTGTGGCGCTATCTCAATTCCACCGGTGTAAATCCGGGGATCGTGACATCCGGCAACAGCACGGCGGAGTTACGCACCAACGACTTCTTCGCCAGTGTTGGCTGGGCGTATAACGATCTTAACCGCGGCTTCTTCCCGTCTTCGGGCACGCGCGCCAGCCTGAGTGCAAAAGTCACTACGCCGGGCTCGGACGACAGTTATTACAAAATTACGTTTGATGCCAATCACTACATTCCGCTGAGCGATAAATCTGACTGGGTGCTGATGGGCCGCGCCAAAGCCGGTTACGCCGCCGGACTGGGCGGCAACGACGTGCCGTTCTACGATAACTTCTACGCGGGCGGCTCCAGCTCGGTACGCGGATTCTCGTCCAACACCATCGGCCCGAAAGCGGCGTATTACAAATGTGCCAGCGTTGATACCTCGTATTCTACCTGTCCGGTGACAAAATCTACCGATGCGGTGGGCGGGAATGCGCTGGCGATTGCCAGCGCAGAACTCTACGTACCGACGCCGTTTATCAGTGAAAAATACGCCAGTTCCGTGCGCACGTCGTTCTTCGTGGATTCCGGTACGGTGTGGGATACGAAATGGCAAAATACGACGGCGACGGAAGCGGCGGGTATTCCGGATTACAGTGATCCGACGCATATTCGTGTTTCCAGCGGTATTTCATTGCAATGGCAATCCCCGTTAGGCCCGCTGGTATTCTCGTATGCACAACCGCTGGTGAAATATGAAGGCGACAGCGCAGAACAGTTCCAGTTTAATATCGGGAAAACCTGGTGATAATATTACCGGCTTACGAAGTTATTACTTTATACAGACGTAATGAGGATGGAAACAGATAGTGAATCAATTATAATGCTCGCATGATGTTTATTGAGCAACCATTTATGGTAAAACATCATGCCATTATAATATTGTTGGAGTTCTTCCTTCTTTGGGGCCGACCCTGTACGGCCCCTTTTTTTTATTCCAAATATCGATTTTTACTATTTAAAAAAAAGGCAAAAAAAACCCTGGCCGTTTTATCGAAATAAAACAGTTCGGATTAAGTCAGGTTTATTTAAGCGAAGTGATAAACGTCAGGGCTTACGTAACAGCAGTCTTACAGTTCGTTAATCTTACGCGTGGCTTCGTTAACGTATTCAATAATGTGACACAGGCCGTTTTTACACTGTAAGCATTGCGAAAAAGTCAGCCGCAACGGTGCCGGAGAACCGAAACGGCGATGTCGTCGGCCACGTCCTGCACCAGTTTCTGCTGAATAATCACGCGCTCCTGAGTGCCGCCCTGTACCGCGCGCTGATGTTGCGTCTGACAGGTGATCTGCCCGCTTTCTTTACTGAAATCCAGCTGCCAGGTGGCGGCTATCGTCGCTTTCTCGCCTTGCCAGACGTCGAACTGCCCGACTGCCACGCGGACGCCAATAACCGGTTTGTCTGCCGGTGGTGTCAGCCCGCTGGTGTCCGTGGTATTCAGCGAATGTTCAAGCCGGGCGGTCAGCGCCGCGCGGATCTCCTCGGGCAGCGGCGCAGCCCAGAGTGCGTTATCCGAAATCAGCAGTTCGCCGTTGCGCTGATGCACCACCAGTTGCGGCTGATTGAGCCGTTCCGCAACGGTTACCGGTTTCACCCGGAGCACAAAAGGCGCGGGGCGGGCCGTCGTTGATGTGGAACCGTCGGCGGCGGTGGTCAGCGTGTAATAGTGCGGTGCGGAAGACGCGCAGCCGGTTAAGACCAGCAGGGCAAATGCCGCGCTGGCGGTTCGGGCAAGTTTCATGGCTGTTCCTTTTTGTCATCCGCTCTGCCGGTAAGCGGTGCCTGTGGCTGACGCGTTAAAAGGCCGGTCAGGGTGCGCAGGGAATATAACGTGCGCTGGAATTCAGCCAGCGTTTGCAGCAGCGGCGAATCTTCCGCCAGCAGGGATTGAGCGCGGGTCAGGGTCTGGTTCATTGTGCTGAGTGTCTGCGTGGTTTGTGGCAGAACCTGTCTGTTCACCTGAATCAGCGTCTGGTTAAGATTGCCCAGCGTGGCGTTGAGATTATTGCCAATCGACTCAGTGGGCATTTTCGACACCTTGCCGATGAGCGTTGCCAGCTGTTCCTGTAAATGGTCAAACCCGCCATTCAGCGTCGGAATGCGCAGTGGTCTGGCGTTGATATCGTAAGGAACCGGTGCGGCGTTGGGGATGAAATCAAGCGAAATATACAGTTGGCCGGTCAGTAAATTTCCGGTGCGCGCCTGCGCGCGAAGGCCGTGTTGCACCATATCTCGCAAGAAAACGGCGGCCTGTTTCTGGGCGTCTTTTTCCGGTTTTGGCAGTTTTTCCAGCACCTGGCCTAACCGGTTCGGGTAAACCTCTATCGTCACCACCGAGATAAACCGTGAACCGGCAGGCTCGTAATCCAGCTCGATAGCGGTCACTTTGCCGAGTTTCACGCTGGAAAATTCCACCGGCGCGCCGGTTTTCATTCCGCGTAACGATTGCTGGAAACGCAGTTGAAGAATTTGCGGCGTGCCGTCCTGCGGTGCCATCGCAGAGGCCTGATCGTCGGCCAGGGTAAAGATACTGAGATCCGGCGACGGGGTGACGGCTGTCGCATCTGGCGGGTTGGCGAAGGCAATGCCCCCGGCAATCACCGACGCCATGGTCTGCGTTTTCAACTGCAATCCTTCGGAATCGAGGGATAAATCCAGCCCGCTGGCATTCCAGAAGCGGGTGGCGGGCGTGACGAAACGATCATAGGGTGCATCGATAAACACGTTCAAACTGACGCCTTTGCCGTCAGGGCGCAGCGCGTAAGATGACACACGGCCCACGGGCACGCGGCGGTAATACACGGCGGAACCGATATCCAGCGAACCGAGATCGTCCGCAACCACTTCAAATTGCCTGCCGGGCATGCCGTTGATGATGGCCGGTGGTGTCTCCAGCCCCTGAAAGACAGAGCCGGTTTTGTCCGATTTGCCGGTATCGAGGCTGATGTATGCGCCGGAAAGCAGGGTATCAATACCTGAAATGCCGCCCATTCCGACGCGGGGGCGGACTACCCAAAAGCGGGTATCGGCTTTCGCCAGACTTTCGGCGTTTTTCATCAGCGATACGGTCACCAGCACGCGCTGGCTGTCCGGGCTGAGGATGATGGATTTCACTAATCCGATGGTGACGTCTTTGTATTTCACTTCGGTTTTTCCGGCCTGTAAGCCGCTGGCGGTCTGGAAGGTAATTGAAATCTCCGGCCCGGCGGATGCCCACAGCTGGAAAAACAGAAACAGCCCGATCACTGCGGCGGCGACAGGCACCACCCAGACCAGCGACGGACGCCAGCGGCGCGGGGTGATCTCAGGGGGGGGTGAAATGTGTTCAGTCATTCTGGTTATTTTCCCAAATCAAACGCGGGTCGAACTTCATGGCGGCCAGCAGGGTAAACATCACCACTGCGCCAAAAAAGACAATGCCGATGCGCGGTTCGGCAGTGCTGAAACCGGGGAACTGCACGAGCGCGGCGACCAGTGCCACAACCATGACGTCGAGCATCGACCAGTAACCGATATATTCCGTCAGGCGGTACAGGCGTGCGCGGCGAACACGGTTTTTCGCTTCGCCTTTTCCGGCGACAAGCAGCAGTCCGCCGAGGATCAGGAATTTAGTGCAAGGCACCACCACACTGGCGATGAAAATTACAGTCGCGACGCCGTAAGAGCCGGACGCCCAGAATTCCGCGATGCCGCCCAGAATGGTGTTTTCGCTGCCGCGACCGGCAAACGAGCTGTACATCACCGGCAGTAAATTGGCGGGTAAATACAGCAGCAGGGCGGTGAGCAGGAAAGCCCAGGACTGACTGCGGCTGTCCGGCTGGCGCGGATGCAGCGCCGCATGGCAGCGCGGACACGGCAGACGATGCACGCCGGAAACCTGTTCGCAGACCAGCCCGCAAACGTGGCAACGGATGAGCCCCTGCGGCAAAGCCTGAACGGGCATCATTCGCGCTGGCCTCTGAGATTTTTGAGGATCCACAGCGGCTGGAAATCCTGATGATTAATCACCGGTAGCAGCAGACATAATCCGAGTAACGCCCAGGTGCCGGGGCCGGTAGTGATTTGCACCAGCCCGGAGAGCTTGATGGCGGCAATCAGAATGCTCAGCAGCGCGACCTCCGCCATGCTCCACGGCGCCAGCCCGGCGAGTAAGCGCATGGCGGCGGCAAAGCCGGGCGCAGCTTTTTTCCTGCACGCGTGAAATAACACCCAGCCGAGCAGCAGGATTTGCAGGCACGGGCAGACGATAATCAGCAGCGCCACCGGAATAGCCAGCGGCGACGCATAACTGTGCGCCAGCGCCATGGCGGTTTGCCATAACGTAGCCGCCTGCGACTGACCGTGGAAGCCGATTTCCAGCACCGGAAAAACATTGGCGATGATAAAAAACAGCGCCGCCGTGAGCGTGAGCGCAAACCATTGTTCCAGACTCAGCCAGCTTCCCCGATACAACACCGCCCGGCAGCGCGGGCAGTGCGCGGCCTCACCGGGCCGCACGGATTGTCGGGTATACAGGCTGTCGCAGTGTTTGCAGATGATTTGCTGCGGATAGATTTTCATCACGAGCCCTTTCTGATTCAGCCGGTTATTTCAGCTGTTCCTGCAACTGATCCGCGCCTTTCTCCAGCCCGGTTTCTGCCGCACTCAGTGCGCCAAAAGTCGCCCCGATATTCAGTGAATTCGGGTACTGGCGGGAGATATAGGATTTGAGCAGCTGATTGGTCGGTGCATCGTAGATTTCCACCGCATAACTCACCGAACCGGTAAACGATCCTTGTTTGCCGCGGATGGACTGCACGATGTTGTACGGGCCGCCCATCAGGTCAAAACGGGTGAACGTTCCGACAAACGGCGTGCTGGTTTCCGCGCCGGTCAACGTCAGACGAATGCGCAAGGTGCCCGGCGTGATGGCGTTGGTCAGCGGGAACCGTTCCGCCACGCTTTTGCCGAAGACCTGCTGCATATGCGCCGCCAGTTGTTGTTTTTGTTCAGGAGAAACGTCATCGAACTGGGCATCCGATCCCTGATAAATCACCACCGGATCCACAATGGCGCGGGAATATTTATTCCAGTCAACCTGCGTGTTGTAGCTGAACGCGATATGCCCGGATTCATCCTGCGTATCAGGTTTCATCTGGGAAGAAGAGGTGACCCCGGTGTAGGGCACAGGCTGGGTACTCGCGCACCCCGTTAATAAACCTAAAGAAATCAAAGCTGCCAGCGAATAGCCGTTTGTTAACGCAGACATACGTCTTACCTTCTTTTGAAAAATGCAGCGGGATGTCGGTTTGCTTTTTCATCAAACCGTACAGTACGGTACATTTATGGAGTAATAAAATTCCTATGTCAAGAAAATGTACAGGTGGGTTCAGTTATGAGCCGTTGTTTTGCCGGGAGGTGTAAAAACACTTGAAAGAAAATGTTTAATTGTGTAAATAAAAGCGTCAAACATAATTGATAATCATTTTCATTTAAATTGTTCTACTTGCTCGGGGAAACTGAAATTCATGACGACTCATTCTTGTAAACTGCGCCTGCTCGTCGGCGCGTTATCTTTTGCCACGCTGGCTGCCAGCACCTCAGCTGTTGCTGAAATCAAAACCCTGACCGACGTGATTGGTCGCGAAGTGAAAGTCGATCTGCCTGCGAAACGTGTGGTGGTGGGTTTTTACTTTGAAGATTACATGTCGGTTGGCGGCGAAAAAGCCTATGACCATGTTGTGGGCATCTCACGCGAGGCATGGGAAGGCTGGGTGCCGGCTAACTGGAATATGCACGTTGCGCACCGCCCGTCGCTGAAAAATATCCCGGACGTCGGGGAAGTCGAGGCACAAAGCTTCTCCGTCGAGAAAGTGCTGAGCCTGAATCCGGATCTGGTGGTGCTCGCCGACTGGCAGTTTAAGGCGCTGGGCGGGGATGTGCAGCGTATTGAAAAACAAGGCATTCCGGTGGTGGTGATTGATTACAACGCCCAGACCGTGGAGCGCCACGTCGCGTCTACCCGCGTGTTAGGCACGCTGACCGGACAGGAAGCGCGCGCGAAAGAAATGGCGGATTTATACTCGTCGTCGCTGAAAGATGTGGCTGACCGCATTGCCGCGTCCGGCAAACCTAAGCCGAAAGTGTACGTGGAATTTGGCAACAAAGGGCCGGAAGAATACTCCTTCACCTACGGCAAGAACATGTGGGGCGCGATGGCGACCGCTGCCGGTGGCGACAATATTGCTGCGCCGTTTGTGGAGTGGTGGGGGCCGATCAATCCTGAGCAGGTTCTGGCTTCACAGCCGGACGCTATTTTTATCTCCGGGCGTGAAAACAACAAAAACCCGGCGGCTTTACCGATGGGCGTTGGTATCAGTAAAACTGAAGCGCGCACGAAGCTGAAAGGCTTCGAAAACCGTCGCGGCTGGCGCGAATTACCGGCGATTCAGAACGGGCAGTTATTTGGTGTGTATCAGGGCGCGTCGCGCACGATTTCAGATTTCGCGATGGTGCAGTACATGGCAAAACAGCTGTACCCGGAGCAGTTTAAAGATCTGGATCCGCAGGCGAATTATCTCAACTTCTACAAAAAATACCTGCCAGTGACGCCGGAAGGCACGTTCGTGGTCGGCCTGAAAGACTGATCTCACGACTGACTTCAATCCGAAGCGCTGCCCATGAGCAGCGCTTCTTTCGTTTTCTGACAGGGAATTTTTATGACCATTTCTGCTGACCGCCGCGAGGCGATTACCGCGCATCGTGCGCGGGAACGTAAGCGCTGGCGCTACGTGTTTCTGTTTCTGCTGATCACCGCCGTCAGCCTGGTATTTGATATCGCGACCGGCCCGTCGATGTTATCGCCGTCCGAGGTGATCCGTTCGCTGACCGGGATCGGCGAACGCGCCGCCATGACCGATGCTATCGTGCGCGAATTCCGTTTACCGATGGCGCTGATGGCGCTGGTCGTCGGTGCCGCGCTGGGCGCAGGTGGCGCACAGATGCAAACGCTGCTCAACAACCCGATGGCAAGCCCGTATACCTTAGGGATGGCGGCAGCGGCCGGATTTGGCGCGGCGCTGAGCCTGGCATTTGGCGGTTTCGGGCTCAATCCCATGATTTCTGTGCCGATCGGCGCGTTTCTCTTTTCGATGATTGCGGCGTTGTTTCTGTTCATGCTGGCCTCGATGCGAACGGTCAGGACGGAAACCATTATTCTGGGCGGGATTGCGCTGCTGTTTCTGTTCCAGTCGCTGCTTTCGCTGATCCAGTTTTTGTCCTCGCCTGAACTTTCTCAGCAAATTTTATTCTGGCTGTTTGGCAGTCTGACCAAAGCCACCTGGCCGACGCTGGCGCTGACGGCGGTGACCACGTTGATCTGTTGCCTGATGCTGATGGCGGATTCGTGGAAACTGGCGGCGTTGCGTATGGGCGAAATGCGCGCGCTGAGCCTCGGCGTTAACGTGCGAAGGTTGCGCATGAAAATCCTGATCATTGTGGCGGTGATGACCGCGACGGCCACCAGTTTTGTCGGCGTCATCGGGTTCATCGGGCTGGTTGCGCCGCACATTGCCCGCATGGTGGTGGGCGAAGATCAGCGTTTCGCGATGCCAATGTCCGTACTGGCGGGCGCGCTGATGTTGTCGGCGGCGTCGGTGCTATCGAAATCCATCGTACCCGGCGCTTTGTTCCCGGTCGGGATTGTGACCGCGATTGTTGGCGTGCCGTTCCTGCTCTGGCTGATTTTCGCACCGCGCAGGAGAACATTATGATCCTGCTGGAAAATGTCGGCGTTGACCGGCAGGGGCGCAGCATTATTGCCGGGGTCAGTGCGTTGCTTGAGGCCGGAAAAATTCACGTGATCATCGGCCCGAACGGGACCGGAAAGACCACGCTGCTGAATGCGATGTTTGGCGAACTGGCGCTGGCACAGGGGCAGATCCAGTTTGCCGGGCAGACTTTATTGCCGGGGAAAGCGCGGGGGAAATTCCTGCACGGCTGGCGCGATACGTTTGCTTATCTTCCGCAGGATACCGCCGCCGATATCGCGCTGACGGTGCTGGAAGTGGTGGTGCTCGGGCGGCTCGGTAAGCTTTCGCTGCACATTGATGATGAAACGCTGGGCGCGGCGATGGCGCGGCTGGAACAGGCGGGAATTGCACATCTGGCGGGGCGTGATATTGCATCGTTGAGCGGCGGCCAGCGGCAAATGGTGCTGTTCGCGCAGGTCATGATGCGTGAGCCCAAAGCCATGCTGCTGGATGAACCGGTCAGCGCGTTAGATCTGAAACACCAGATTTCGTTGCTGGATCTGGTGCGCCGGGAAACGCGCGCGCGCAATTGGGTGACGGTGATTGTGTTGCACGATCTCAATCTGGCGTGTCAGTACGCAGATAATTTACTGGTGGTGGCACACGGAAAAATTCAGGCAGCCGGTCATCCGCGTGACGTTGTCACGGAAAATCTGATTGAAAAGACTTACGGCGTGAAAGTGGAAGTGCTCGCCGACCGTGCCGGGAATCCGGTGATCCAACCCGTGAGCGGAATCTGAAGGCGTTCCGGCATAAAAAAGCCTCTGCGAAAATCCGCAGAGGCCTCGGAAGCATTTTAAAAAGCGTTTACGGAACCGAACCCGCTACCGTAAACGTGCAGCCGGTGTCGATACTTTGATTAAGACCTGCGATGACGGCGTTCAGCGCACCCTGCTGATTCTGCGCATTACCGGTTTGCAGTGAACCCGAAACAATGACGTGTGCGACGGTGCTTTGTCCGTTAATTCCGTTTACCTGAACCTGAATATTATATTGCGTAACCGCACCCGGAATATGTCCCTGCATATCGACACGCATGACACCGTTGGTTCTGAGCTGCCCCGGTGCCCGCCAGAGATCGGCATACTGAAGCTGAGCAATGACATTATAGGCAGATTGTTTCTGAGCATTATTCGGAAGATAAATATGTGGGATTGCAGCCCCTTGTATACGGGTAATTGGCATTTTTTATTTCCTTTCGCTAACGGATGGCGTTGATGGAAATAAAAAACTAACACCAGAAATTCGGCGAAAATATCTGCCAGATGGCCGTGGCGTCGTCGCCTTATTTCATGGGCCACCGGTGTTATCGGGTGAACCTGCATAAAAAAAGCGCCATGTTTTCACATGACGCTCAGGTCTTTCAGGTGATGAATTATCGCTTAGAAATCGACATTCACGCCCAGCTGGAAGCTGCGGCCCGGCATGACGGCCAGCGCTTTGTTGTAGGCATCCTGATTGGTGGTTTCAGTCAGGGTACGGCTGCTCAGGTAATCCCAGTATTTACGGTCGGTGATGTTGTAAACGCCACCGCTGAGTTTCACGTTCTTCGCGACTTTCCAGTAGGCCGTTGCATCAACCATTCCGTAGCCCGGAACGTTCATGTATTCGGTGGTGGAATCCGTGATCGCCGTACCGGCGTTGGTGTAGCTCTGGCGGTTGGTCGCTTCGGCTTTTTTACCTTTCACGAAGGTCGCGGTCAGCGCCGTTCCGTAGATGCCTGACGGGTCATCCCAGGCCACCCCGGCCACAAATTTCATTGGTGGCACGCTGTCGATGTCGACGTATTTATCGCCCTCGTAGCTGGATTTAGATTCACCCTTGGCGTAGCCCAGTGCGAAGGTGGTGCTCAGACCGTTTACACTGCTAAACCATGTACCGTAGTTAATTTTGGTACTCAGATCGCCACCGTAGATAAACGCTTCATCGCGGTTTTCTGCCTGATAAATCGTATAAATATTGGAAGGGACGTTGGTGAACATTCCCGGGCTTCCTGCACGGGTGTAACGGGTGTTGGCGATGAAGTTTTTATACGTGTTGTAAAACACGGAAGTCTTGAAGGTCACGCCTTCAGTGGCTTCGCCTTTCATGCCCCATTCGAAGTTGTTGCTGGTTTCGGTTTTCAGATTGGTGTTACCAATCAGCGCATACTGCTGCGAACCGGCATAAGAAGAACCGAGGTTCCAGGAACCGTAAAGCTGGCTGGCATCCGGGAACTGCGCGCCACGACGGTATTGCAGGTAAGTCATCAGCTTAGGCGTGATGTCATACGTGAACGCCAGTGATGGCAGAACCTGTGTATCGGCGTTGGCTTTACCGTACAGAGTCGAAACCTGGCTTTCAGACACGGTGCTGTTCGACAGCGCTGACAGGTCTGTTGCTTTCGTATTCTGGTACGCCACACGCACCGCAGGCACGATGGAGAAGTTATGGCCGTCGAGGTCAAACTTTATGGTGTCTTGCAGGAAGCCGCCGAGAACATAAGAACGGCTGTTGGCTTCAGGCTGCATGATGGTGGTGTAAACGCTTTGATCCGGGCTTTCGCGGAACGGGCGTTCGGTGTTAGAGATACGACCGTTAATACCGGCACTCAGCTCATAACGGCCCAGCGTTTTCAGCCAGCTGGTTTCCGCACCGTAGGTGTTCACGTCATAGTTGGAATAGACGTTCATCATCTGCTTGCTGGCGTTCGGCATGTAGGTATTGTCGTGCGCCTGGGTGTACTGGTAATAGACTTTCGTGACGATGGCATCGACGTAATCGTTGAACGGCGTCCATTCGTCTTTCAGGCTTGCGCCCCAGCGGCGGGTGTTACTTTGCTGCTGTGCGGTCCCCAGAATTGAGCTGCCTGCGCTGTTCCACGCATCGTAATGGGTGTGGTTGATTTTCTCGTAGTAATCGAGCGTCCCGGTAAATTTGTGCTCATCGTTCGGCTGCCAGATACCGGACGTCATGATGGCGTTGGAGTGCCAGTTCGCCGGGTAAGCATCGTGCGTACCGCTGTTATTGCTGGTTTCCTGCCCGTCACGACGGCTGAAGGCCACGACGCCGCGCAGGGTTTCGTCACCGGCCGCGGCAGTGATGCCGTTGTGCCATGAACGGTCTGAAGAATCATAATCAGACTGGTAACCGAAATAGGTTTCTTTGCCCGGACGCAGATAGTCGTCTGCCGTTTTCGGCAGGAAGGAAACGGCACCGCCGATGGAGGTATTCGCCCGGTCGGCTGAGGTGGCACCGGATTCGATATCCACCTGACCGTACATGTACGGGTCGATATAATCGCGGCCGATACCGGATGTGCCCAGACCTGCACGGCTTGCATAGCTGCGGCCGGTGGCGTTTGGCTGCGGAATGCCGTCTACGTCGATCCCGACGCGGTTGCTTTCCAGACCACGGATGTTGTAGCCGGTATAACCGTTACGGTCAAAACCACTTTTGCCGTTGCCGGAGCCGCCACTTGAACCGGTTGCGGTGATCAGTGGCTCATAACGCATGATGGTACCGAAATCATTACCGCCGCGTTTTTGCATATCTGCCGCAGTGATGGTTGTTTTTGAGCCCGGCGTTTTATCCGGAGCGACGCCGGTGACGGTCATCACTTCTTCATTGTTCTGTGCCAGATCTTTAGCACTGCGCACCACCGGTTTCTTTTTGATGGCTTCTGAAGACTGCGCTGTGTTCTGTGTCAGATCGGTATTGTCTTTAACGGCTTCCGCTGCGTTTACGTTAAAAGTGGTAGTGAGAATCGTCCCCATGAAGATGACGTTTTTCACCAAACCCTGCTGTGTAAAGGATTTGAACATTTGTTTTTAGTCCTGCACTAATTTTTAAAGTTCTGCTCGCATTTACTGCCTTTCGACAAATTCAGACGCGCATGTCATCTGCTTTGATCTTCCGTGAAAAAGCCGTTGTCCTTATAAAATATGGGTTTATTTACCATCCTACCCATTTCAGCTTTGTGCGAATGATAATGATATTGATAATTGTTATCAATAAAATGGTAAATAAAAATGTGCTTCTTAACGAAATCTTTGCAATTTGCTCTGGAAAATGGGCTACGGGGGGCGCTTTACAACCCGCAAACCCGTCGTTAGAGTGGGTCATCAGGGAACTGTACCGTACAGTTTCGTCGCCGTGGTTTTGACCAGGGCTGCAAAGCAACGTCAGGAGAGAAGATGAAAGTTCGCACCGAAGCCCGCAGGGAGGCGATTATCGATGCCGCTGCGCAATTGTTTCAGGAAACCGGCTACGAACGCGCGTCAATGAATGAACTCGCCCGGCGTCTGGGCGGCTCCAAAGCCACGCTCTACAGCTATTTCCCGTCGAAAGAAGCTTTGCTGGTGGCGGTGGTGAAAGCGTATGCCACGGGCCATCTTTCCGACGCCGTCAGCGACCTGACCCAAACGTGGGCGGATGCCGGTCTCGAGACAATCCTCACCCGTTTTGGTGAGAGAATGTTACTGGTGCTCACCAATGACGCCTCGGCGCTGGCGGTGTACCGCATGGTGCTCGCCGAGTCTGGTCATTCCGAAATCGGCACGTTGTTTTATGATGCAGGGCCACGGGAAAGCGTCGATATCCTGGCAAAATTCCTGGCCAGTGCGATGGAAAAAGGGCAACTGGTGCAGGCCGATGCTCATCTGCGCGCCGTACAATTTCTGGCACTGGTGACCGCGCAAACCAACACGCGTCTTTACCAGCGAAACCCCGCGCCGCTGGAAATCGCGGAAATCCGTCAGATGGTAAGCAGCGCCGTCGACATGTTTTTGCGCGGCGCAGTGCGTTAATCCACACAGAATGTTCTGCTGCGAAAACCGACAACCTGCCTTTTTCACGAGGGCCGGTTTTTTTTGAAGTCGTTGCATAAAATATTACTAAGATATATCTTTCACTGAATTGAGAATCATTCACGTCCTTTCCGGGATCCGTGACGGTTAATTTCGGAACACTGAGAGAAGAATATGGAACACAAACGCACTGAATCTTCCGCCGCCAACCTGCCGGTGCGCGTTAAGAACGAACTGGTTTTCCGCCAAATCACGGTAAAAAGCGTTGAAACGGTTTCCGGCTGTTTTAAACGCATTGTATTGAACGGCGATGAACTGAAAGGTTTTAAATCAGGTGGCTTTGATGACCACATCAAACTGTTCTTCCCGGCCAGTCCGGGCGACGTGATTGCGCCCCCTGTGGCCACGGAAGAGGGCATTGTCTGGGGTGATGGCCCGCGTCCGGTGAACCGTGAATACACGCCGCTGCATTTCGACGCGCAAACCAACGAACTGACACTGGATTTTTATATCCACGACGGCGGCGTAGCCAGCGAATGGGCCGACAATGCCAAACCGGGCGATAAACTTATTATTGGCGGGCCGCGCGGTTCCCTGATTATCCCGACAACATACCGGTGGCAGCTGTATCTTTGCGATGAGACCGGCCTTCCGGCGGTGAAGCGTCGTCTGACAGAACTGAAACAGGCCACGTCAGAATCCAAAATCACTGTGCTGGTGAAAGTGAAAGACGTGAGCTGCATCAGTTATCTGGATGAAGAAAAAGATTTCAACGTCGAGTGGATCGTCAGCGATGAGCATAACGGCTATCGCGAAGACGATGCGGTTGTGCAGAAACTGAAAAGTCTGATGCTGCCGGAAAATGATTATTACGTCTGGGCCACCGGTGAAGGAAAATTCGTGAAAGGCCTGAATGATTATTTCACGCAAACCTGTGGGCTGGACGCAAACTTTGTCCGCTGCGTGGCGTACTGGCACGCGAAATAATTTTCTGCGCCGGTACTGATATACCCTATAAAGCGTGACGGAATAATCATCCCGCAGAAAACAGAACGCAATTTTCTCTGTTATCTGCGGTTTTTTATCTCTGTCGCCACTAATTAATACTTTGTTGCAACTGCCGCGCAAATCATTACGGCAGCCGCCCTGAACGCCATTATTTATTATTTCTGCCATCATTATAATTCTTATGACAAATTCTGAATCTTTATTCAAAGGAATGGTTATGAAATTAAAAAGCCTGAAAGGGCGCTGGCGGGCGCTTTGTCTGTTACCTCTGCTGTTAGCCGGATATTCGTCCTTCAGCGCCGCCGCTGATCCCGCAGCGCCTGCAAGGGAGGTTGTCAAACCGGTGATGTCCTGCGCAAAACTTGCCGACGTTTCGCTGACGGACATCGGCGGCGAAGGCAGCCGGATCACTACCGCCAAAGAAATCACCGTGAACGGCGCACCGGCCTGTGAAGTCGATGGTCATCTGCATCCGGCGATAGGTTTTCAGGTGATCCTGCCGGTTTCTTCGTGGCAGCAACGTTATATGCAAATCGGCTGCGGCGGCCTTTGCGGAAATATTCAGCTGCAAATCGGCGCGGCAGCCGGTTGTACGCCCTTAAATACCAACGGTTTTGTACTGGCCGCCACCGACATGGGCCATTCCATGAAGGAAGGCGATTTTGGCAAAGATCCTCAGAAACGCGTGGATTTCGCCTACCGCAGCCAGCATCTGACGGCGGAAGTGTCGAAAAAGCTGATCACGGCGTTTTATGGCCGCGCGCCTGCGTATTCCTATTTCAACGGCTGCTCGGACGGCGGGCGTGAAGCCCTGATGGAAGCGCAGCGTTTCCCGCATGACTTCGACGGGATTATTGCCGGTGCTGCCGCGATGAATTTCCAGTCGCAAAATGCGGTTTATCACGCCTGGCAGGCGCTTTCCAATACCGGCCCTGACGGCAAACCGGTGCTGCTGGCCGCGCGTTTGCCGCTGATCCACAACGCCGTGCTCAAACAATGCGACGCGCCGGATGGTCAGGCCGATGGCCTGATTGCCGACCCGCAAAGTTGTCATTTCGACACCTCGGTTCTGGCGTGTAAAACCAACCCGACCACACCGCAGGAAACGTGTTTATCCACCGCAGAGCTGACGGCGCTGAACCGGTTGTATGCCGGGCCGGTGGATCCGAAAACCGGTAAAAAACTGATTGTCGGCGGGCCGATGCCGGGGTCAGAACTGGCGTGGGAAGGCGTCTTTGTGCCGGAAAAAACCAGCGATCCGATTTTCAGTCAGATGATTGCACTGTCATCGCTTAAATACATGAATTACGAAAAAAACCCGCCAGAGAACTTTACGTTAAAAGACGTGAAATTCACCGAAGCGGCATTTGACGAACTGCGCAAAATGCATCCGCTTTATGACGCTACCAATCCTGATCTGACGGCGTTTAAAGCCGCCGGCGGTAAGCTGATTATCTGGCACGGGTGGGCGGATCAACATATTTCACCACTCAATTCCGTGGCTTATCATCAGGCCGTCGGTAACGTCATGGGTGCAGCCAGCCGCGATCAGTTTGAGCGTCTGTATCTGCTGCCCGGCGTGCATCACTGTTCCGGCGGTGAAGGCCCGAGTCTGGTGGATTTCCTGACGCCAATGATGAACTGGGTGGAAAAAGGCGCTGCGCCGGACAACATCACCACATATCAGGCGGCGAAAGAGCAGAAAACGTCGTTCGGGCAACCTCTGCCGGAACGCGGTAAAAAACCAGAGACTGAAATCCGTCTGGAGAAAATTCCGGCAGATGCCGCTTCACGCCCGGTTTTCCCGTATCCGGATTACGCGGTATACAGCGGTAAAGGCGATGTTAATTCTGCTGCCAGCTATGTGCGAAAAGCGCTGGCGACGCAGCCTGCGGCCTATCACTGGCTGGGCGAAGATTTCTATAAGCCTTTTACTTTCATGAATTAATACCATCGCAAAAGCGCTCCCCTTCGAACGTGAAGGGGAGATTGTGATCGGGGGCTTAACCCGTTATCTTTAGGGGATATCTTTACGCAATATTAAACCTGGTTCTGATGAAAAATAATCCTCTGGGCAACGACCGTCCTCCCGCCGGGTCCGGCAACAAAGCAAACTGTATCGCTGCGAAAAAACACCGTCGCGAAAGAATGTTCGAAACCGGTGATATCCGTTTATTGATGCTGCATTTTCTGCAACAACGTTCCGCCCACGGTTATGAACTGATCAAAGCCATCGAAGAGTTATCCAAAGGGGAATACACCCCGAGCGCGAGTATTATTTATCCGAATCTGACTTTTCTGGAAGATCAGGGATTTGTTGTGGCGAATCAGGAAGAAGGCGGGAAGAAGCAATATACGATCACCGCTGAAGGTGTTGAGCTGCTCAATAAGCAAGACGAATTACTCACGACGGTAATTGAGCGGCTGCATTCGCTGGCGATCCTGTCCAATAACCGCAGTATTCCTGAGATGCAAAGGGCGATTAATAACATCCGCTCGGCGCTGAATTTGCGGCTGGCGAAGGGGCCCATCGAACAGGAAACGCTATATAAAATTACCGATGCGTTAGATCGCGCAACCAAAGAAATTGAACGCAGCTAGAATTGAGTGCCGTCAGAGTTGAAAATAAACAGCCCCCGGCGTCATGCAGGGGGCTTTTTGGTGATAGCCGCTTGGTCTTAATGACCCCAGCGACTTCTCAGGTAACGCACGGCGTCCTGCGTTTGCGACTGGTTGAGGTAGTTTTCCCTGAACAGAATGGTGCCGCTGATGCCCGGTAACGATTCGTTCATGTCGAGCTGTTTTTTCAGCTCCGGCACGCCGCCGTTGGTGGTCCATTCCGGCTCATTCTTCGACGGTTCGCCCACTTTATACAGCGCAATGCCGATATACAGACGCGTGTTATTCGGCTTCACAACGTCCGCCCACCATTTCGCCAGCACGTCATAACGTGCCGCCTTGCGGGAAAACGGCCAGTAAAGCTGCGGCGCAATGTAATCGAGCAGACCTTGTTTCACCCAGAGGCGGGTATCGGCATAGGCTTCGTCGTACGCCGCCGCGCCGCGGGTATCTGAACCGGCGGGATCAAACGACAGATTCCGCCAGACACCTGCCGGGCTCACGCCAAATTCAACGCCCGGTTTCAACTGGCGCACGGTGCGGGAAACCTGTTCGATCAGCTGCTGGGTATTGTGACGACGCCAGTCTGCTTTGGAGCTGAACCCCTGACCGTATTTTCTGAAAGTCATGTTGTCGTCGAGCGCGGAGCCCGGCGTTTCTGCATAGAAATAGTCGTCAAACTGCACGCCATCGACCGGATAATGCGCAACGACTTCGGCCACGATGCTGGTGATCCAGTCGCGGGCTTCGGGAATACCGGGGTCAAGCACCAGACGGTCGCCTGCGGTACGGATCCAGTCGCGGTGTAAAACATAAACGCTTGCCGGGCTGAGTGACAATGTGCGATTAAGTTCGGCAATGGTTGAAGGTTTGGTATTCACCGACACGCGGTACGGGTTGAACCACGCGTGAACTTTCATGCCGCGCTTGTGCGCTTCATCGAGCATAAATGCCAGCGGATCGTAACCCGGATTCTCGCCAATCGTGCCGGTCAGCATATCGGACCACGGTAAGATTTTGGATTGCCATAGCGCGGTGCCGTCCGGCTTAACCTGGAAGAATACGGTATTGATGCCCAGCGATTTCAAGTTATCCAGTTTGTCGGTCAGGGATTTTTTCTGCTGACTGATCCGCAGGGCGGGGCTGCTGACATTCACCGAAGACACCGGCGGCCAGTCGAGACGGGAAACGGTCGCCAGCCAGACACCCCGCACCGGCGCTTTATTTTGTTCGCCTTTTGGCACCAGAGGTTGTTTCGCGACCGGAGTTAGTGGCGTGACCAGCGATTTTGGCGGTGTGGATGAACAGCTCGCCAGTAGCAACGCCATGGCAATAAGAACGCCTGACTTTTTAGCCGGCGTTGCCGAGGTCAAAATACGGGAAGAAGCGATGATAAACTCCGGGACTTTCATGTCGTTTTTCGAATAAAAACATTCTCGTAGTATTCGAATTAAAGTCAACCTGTCAGGCGTTTATCATCGCATCTGGCATGATCCCGATGCGGTAAAAATACCGTCTAATCGTGCTCAGGCCACGGCGTCAAAATTTCATAGCCGTCTTTGGTCACCGCCACCATGTGTTCCCACTGCGCGGATAACGAGTGATCTTTAGTGACCACCGTCCAGCCGTCGGGCAGCACTTTGTTCTGCTTTTTACCGGCATTCAGCATCGGCTCGATGGTGAATAACATGCCTTCCTGCAAAACCAGACCGCGATTCTGCTCGCCATAATGCAGCACCTGTGGGTCTTCGTGATATCCCATACCGATGCCGTGACCGCAGTATTCTTCCACGATGGAAAACCCTTCGCGTTTCGCGACGGCGGCAATGGCGTAACCCACGTCACCCAGCGTTGCGCCGGGGCGGACGACTGCAATCCCGGCCATCATCGCTTCATAGGTCGTGTCCGTCAGGCGGCGGGCGAGAATGCCAGGTTCACCGGCGTAATACATACGACTGGTGTCGCCGTACCAGCCGTCTTTGATCAGCGCGACGTCGATGTTGACGATATCGCCTTTTTTCAGCGCTTTGTCGGACGGAATACCGTGACAAATCACATGATTAACGGAGGTACAGGTGGTTTTTTCGTAGCCGTGATAACCGATATTGGCCGGGATCGCCTGCAATTCATTGACGATAAAATCGTGGCAGATGCGGTCGAGTTCATTGGTGGTAACGCCGGGCACAACGTAAGGCGTGATCATATGCAAAACCCGGGCGGCCAGTTTGCCTGCGATGCGGGCTTTGCTGATACCTTCCGGCGTTTTGATCATCCGGTTGTTGTTAACAAAATACGCGCTGTCTAAACCATTATTCATTACTTGCCTTCCTGTGTGTGCCGCCCACGTTTAACAGCGTACGAAAACTGTCGGTGTTCTCATCGGATTCCATGCTGCAACGCACCAGCAGCCGGGAAATTTCGCTGTGGGTCATGTCCGGATGGGTTTCCATTAACATGCCAATTTTCATCCAGTGTTCGGCCTGCGCATTGATCGAACGCGTATAAGCCAGACTGGCGATGCGTAAGTTTTCATGCATCAGTTCTGAAATCTTGATGATGCCCATAAGCTTGCCTCGGTAGTATACGAAACGTATATGTTTTATATACTATCCGGAAAAAAGCCGCGATTCAAGCCATGCTGCCCATGACACCTTTTCACCGTTGACGTATATTGTGAACGCTTTCAATTCTTTATCGTATAAATCACATCAAAAAGGTTCACATGAAATCTACAAGCAAGTTACTTATTGGCCTTGTCTGTGTCATGGCGCTTTCTGGCTGCGCGCGTACCGAGCCGGTATTAACGCCGCATACCACACTGACCACGCATAATTCAGAAACTCAGGTCAGAGCCGCTATTATCGACGCCGGGCAAAAACGCGGCTGGATAATGACCGATGGCGCGCCGGGTGTAATTAACGGTCATCTGAACAACCGTGAGCACAAAGCCGATATTCGTATTATCTACAGCACGACCGGTTACACCATTAATTATGTCGGCAGCTCCAACCTGCTGGCAGAGAAAGGCGAAATCCACCGCAGCTACAACCATTGGGTGAATAACCTCGATAACGATATCCAGGTTCGCCTGGCATCCAGCACCACGAAATAAGGTGTATTTGGATTAAGTTATTATTCATGACTGACGGGCGCTCATAAAAAAACCTCCGTTAAAAAGCGGAGGTTTTTTATTTCAGAACGGTACTTGCCGGATTGTTACTGATTTTGATCACCGGGGGTGAATACGCTATCGCGAAGTGACTATTAAATCAGCACTACCGGCACACTTTACCGTCGGACATCACCAGCGTCATTTCTCCGTGCCAGAATTCGGCGAGGAAGATTTCACTGATCTGAGTTACGCCCAGTGAAGCCACTTTTTCATTCAACCAATCTTCATCTTTCTGAATGGCGTCCAGTTCCGAGTACCTGATTCTGCCATCTTTAATCAGTATTACCGACGGCATATCCGCGCCGTCGCAGACCGCGGTAATCTGACCGCCCGGTTCGATTTGTGCATATTTCAGGTTCTGGAAAGAATGGATCCCCTGGGCATGTAACTGGGAGGCGACGTTCAGGATATCAATCTTGTTTTTTCTTTTTAGTATGTTTTCCATAATAAATTTCCCATCCTTAATAATAGGGATGGGGTTACCAATGGCGAATGACCGAAAGATAAAAAATCTTTTGCTGACTGCGTTTAGCAGTGAGATCAGCATAACGCCGATAATGAGCACAATAATATACTGGTACAGCGGGATCACGTCGTTGTAGATGACGCCACCGATAATTCCACCCAGGACAAAGTTGCCGATAAAATCGACGGGCGTCATCTGAGAGAGTTGTGTTTTCCCCGAGAAATTCAGGTGTGAAATGACGATCAAAAAACCCAGTACGAATTTTGCCAAGACTAAAAGATAATATTCCATCCGGTTCCGTTCCCCCATTTATAATTCAATAATGTAGCATATTCAATTCAGGTATTCAGTGGCTCACAGGTTTTGATTGATATCCCAACAATATCTTGCCGCGCTTTCAGTCAAATATGTTGTTACCTCTCATTAGGACGTATTTTTGCGTGCGCAAACGGTCTGTTTTTGTGTAGGATCAGCACATAAAAATATCATGAGCTGGAGAATTATGGCTTCGCTGAAAGAAGTGGCCCAATTGGCCTCAGTTTCGCTGATGACGGTGTCGCGCGCCATTAACGAGCCACAGAGACTCAAACCGGAAACGCTGGCACGGGTGCGGGAAGCGATCGATGCACTTAACTATGTGCCCGATTTTTCAGCACGAAAAATGCGCGGGAAAAGCAGCAAAGTCTCCACTCTTGGCGTGCTGGCGCTGGACACCGCAACCACGCCATTCTCCGTCGAACTGCTTTTGTCCATTGAACTCACCGCCCGCGAATTTGGCTGGAGCAGTTTTCTCGTCAGCATTACTTCAGAAGCTGACTGCGAACGCGCTGTCAGCCAGCTTCTTTCTCAACGCCCGGACGGCATCATTTTCACTACTATGGGGCTGCGCGAGGTGAAAATCCCGTCGCGCCTCATCGATAAAAATCTTGTGCTGGCCAATTGTATCTGCCCTGAACATGCACTTCCGGGTTACATTCCTGACGATTTCGGCGGGCAGTATCAGGCCATGAAATTGCTTTTGCGTAAGGGATACCGGCACCCGTTGTGCTTTTATTTGCCCGGATCGATTCCCGCCGGGATCCGCCGCCGCGCTGGCGCCGAACAGGCCTGGCGCGAAGCCGGAATGCCTGCGGGACAACTTCGCCAGTTTCATATGGAACCCGGCGATGAGCATTATCGTGACGTTGTGCAGATACTGGAAAGATTTACCCCCGAGGCTAAACCCGACTTTGATGTGCTGATTTGTGGCAATGACCGCATTGCTTTTCTGGCTTATCAGGTGTTACTGGCGAAAGGGATTAAGATCCCGCAGCAGGTTGCCGTGCTGGGGTACGACAACATGGTCGGTATCGGCGATTTATTTATCCCGCCGCTGACCACCGTTCAACTGCCTCACCGTGAGATTGGCCGTGAGGCGGTGTTGCATCTTATCGAACGGCGCTCCAACCAGGGGCTGATAAAAATCGTTTCCCCTGTACTGGAGCGCGCGTCTTTATAACGTGTTTTCTTTATTACTTCCTGCCAAATCAGCCTGCGCTTAGCGACCACAAGTCACCCTGAATCAAGATCGCTTTGCCGTTGCTGGCAAAGAGGGAAAGGGCGCGCTGGTCGGGTTGCGGGTAAATTCTGCTGCTGAACGTGGCTTCTCCCTGATTAACGAAAACTTCCACAGATGAGCGGTCGATGAAAATACGTAAATCAAGCAGGTGGTTCTGCGCCAGCGCGACGCTGCGGACATCTTTGATCCCGTGCGCCGGGAAGTTTCTTTCCAGACAAAGTCTTTTCGTCTGAGCATCTGCAAACAGGCATACACCTTCACCCAGTGTTATGCCGAAGCGTTCAGCATCTGAGGCGTTAAGATCCCATTGCGTGATGATCTCCACGGCCTGCGCGTTTTCCATCAGATGCCGGAGATCATTATCGAGTACACACGGCGCGATCGGGTAATGTTGACGGCGCAGCGTCTCCATTTCATTCACTGGCATCATGCGCACTTTGCCATCGCGCAGTGTCAGTTCACGCGGCAATGTCATGCAGCCCGCCCAGCCTTCTGCTTTTGACGGCATCACTGATTCCCACATGTCCATCCACGCCATAACAATCCGCCGCCCATCCGCCGCTGTAAATGACTGCGGTGCGTAGAAATCATGACCGTGATCCAGTTCGGTGAAGCCTTGCGTCATCGCGAAGTCCTGGCCCGGTTGCCACGTCCCGCGCAGGCAGCCGCTCTGGAATAAGTTCTGATAATCATAGCCTTGCGCTTTGATGCCTTGCGGAGAACACATCAGAATATGTTCATCGCCCAGCGGGAAGAAATCCGGGCATTCCCACATATACCCGGTGTTGCTGTCCGCTTTGGCCAGTACGCGATCCAGCACCCAGCTTTGCAGACTCGTTCCTTTATAAAGCAGTACCTGCCCGCAGTCGCAGTCATCGCGCGCGCCGATCACCATCCACCAGCAACCGTTCTCGCGCCACACTTTCGGGTCACGAAAATGCATGATTTTGTCCGGTGGAGTGAGTATCACACCCTGCTTGGTGAAATGAATGCCATCCTCACTGGTGGCCAGACATTGCACTTCGCGGATCGCACTGTCATTACCTTCGCCACTTAGCCAGACATGGCCGGTGTAGATCAGGCTCAGTACGCCGTTGTCATCCACCGCGCTGCCGGAGAAGCACCCATCACGGTCGAACTCTTCGCCCGGCGCCAGCGCAACCGGCTGATGTTGCCAGTTCACCATGTCTTTGCTGGTGGCGTGCCCCCAGTGCATTGGCCCCCAGTTTTCACTGAACGGATGGTGCTGATAAAAAGCGTGGTAAACACCCTGATGATAAATCAGACCGTTCGGATCGTTCATCCAGCCAGCCGGTGGTGCAAGGTGAAAGAGGGGATAGAACGCCTCGCCGCGTTTTGTTACTGCATCCTGCAAATCGTTTTCAGCACGTTCAAGTCGCTGTTTCATAGGTTTTCGCCCTTTTTAAATTCCATTGAAGAGGGAGTCCGGCACTTGTCACCGGTAAGAAGGAAAGCGGAAATCAGCGTGAGGCACAGAACCAGTGCGCTCATGATCATGTAAGTGTCGGCGAAGCCGATCATGTCATAGCTTTTGCCCGCCAGTGGCGAAAACACACTGGCGCAGACCTGCGTAATGAACTGGAAACCCACCAGATACAATGTGGCCGAAAGGCGCGGGTCGAAACGTGTGGTGATGTACTTAAACATGGCGATCAGCAGAATCGGCAATTCCACGGCGTGCAGCAGTTTCATGCAGGAAATCGTGACGGCATCGGCCGCCAGCCCCGATCCAAAGACGCGCAGAGCCATAATCAGGCCACTGAGTAACAGACCGTTTTTTGCCCCCAGTTTGTTAACCACAAACGGCGCGAGGAACATCCCGCCCGCCTCCAGAAATACCTGGAATGAATTCAGGAATCCATACATCTCGTTGCCGTTTCTGACGTCCGGGAAAAGTGATGAGAAGTACACAGGGAACTGCTGGTCATAGACGTTGTAAACGCTGACGCCGGTGACAAATACGATCAGCGCCCAAAAGCGGGGGAGACGGAACAAGTCGATGGCATCGGAAAACCGGAGATTGCCGGGTTTTCCGTACTCAAGCTGGTTAAGCGCATCGGTTTTGACTTCGCGCAATCGCCACACCAGAAACAGGAAAACCAACGCGGAGCAGGACGCCATCCAGAAATTAAGATTGGGATTGATGTTAAACAGCATTCCCGAGAAGAACGTTGCCGCCGCCCAGCCCAGCGATCCCCACATTCTGGCTTTACCAAATTCAAAGCCTAAAATGCGGCTGACGCGCTCGGTGTAGGACTCCAGCGCACCAATCCCGGCGAAAAATGTTGCGCCGACATAAAGTCCGCCCGCCAATGCACCCGCCAAAATATTGACCTGCAACAGCGGCGCAAAGACAAAGATGAAAAAGGGGCCACTGAGCAATAACAGAAAGCCAATCGCCCAGAGCAGGTTTTTACGTAAGCCCAGCTTATCCTGAATAAAACCGTACAGCGGTTGTGCGCAAAGCGCCGTCAGGGCGATGGCGGAAAATAATAATCCGGTGTCAGCCCCCTTCAGCCCAATTTTCTGGCTCAACCAAAGTGAAATGAGCGAAAAGGCAGATGACCAGGTGTAAAAGAAACAGAAAAGTAATCCGCTCAGCAATGTGTAGGGACTTCGGTTGCTATTCTTCATGTGTGTGTCCGTTCGTTTTCGAATGTGCAGGCCACATTGTTAACGTTAACTTCTCGCTTTTCACAGACGTAATGCAGTAAATTTATGATGTTAATCACAAGTGTTAACGTTAACATAATTGAGGTGTGATCTGAACCACATTTTTTGTGCTGACTTTCAACCTATCAGGGTTTACGCATCACAGAAGGCCGGGCAGGGTACGCAGAGCAACGGAGTCAGCGAACAAATTCTTGTTGTGAAACATCTGACATCCCGTGCAGGCCATATTCGACCATCGCCATGTAAACGGCAAAGTAATTCAGCACCATTTGCATGAAGGACAGATGCAGAACGATAGTGTTATTGGTGGTATCAAGTATCAGCAGGCCACCGGCCTCGGCCGCTTTCAGACATCGCTTGATGTGTGAGCGGGAAACACCACATTTTAGCGAAGCCCTCAGGTAGTTATACTCGATCATCGGGCTCTTCTGTCGGATGCTTTCGACGTACAAATCCATCAGAATCATGTGCCCTGCATCCCTGAAAATGAACTCCTTACAATCTGGTACCATATCGAATAAATAGATCTGATTGAGGGTGATTTCCGAGTATTTGCGGAAATATTCAGCGTTGAAATTTTCCATTTTCAGACAACGTGAAACATCGAAATCTTTGTACAACATGCCATACGGGATCACCATGGTGTTAATTAACGCGCGGGTCTCATCCAGCGCTTTGGAAGTCACCGTATAGTTTAACTTTCGTTTATCCAGCGGGTCTTTTTTTACATCCATTCTCCCACCCACGCGAATAAAAAGCAGGAATGAGTCAACCGTATTGTCGCTGATTAAGCCCGTTTTCTTACAGAAGTCTTTCACATGGCGAAGCGTCGGATATTCTGTCGTGAAAAAATAGGCCATGATTGCTGAGCCGATAATAAAACGATTTGCTTTAAAAATAACCTTAAAATAGAGCGGTTTAGTCAGGTAAAGTCGGAACAGAAGTTTGTAATGTTTCTGCATCACTGACTCGATATCCTTATGTGATTTAATCTCTTGCGCACGATGAGAAATTAAATCTCTGAGTTTTTGTTCGGTTTTCATTTCGATGCTTACTTCGCCTGGTGTCATATTATAAATTAAAAAATATCGCAATTATTTTTTAGTATTAATCTAAAGCATGTTTATAAACAGTTTAGGATGCTATATCGCGATATTGAGTGTTATGTGATTTCTGTAAAGTACAGAAGGGTCTGATATGCCCTTCTCAGTTTAATCTTAACACCACGTTAACGAATATGCTTGAGGGTTGACTTTATTTTACACGGTCGAATTTTTTTTAAAGGAATGAAGGGGTTATTATTTTTCTAATTTTAACTAATGGTTTCATTGAGTTATCACGGTTTTCTTCCGAGCGATTTTTATCGGTTGTTTCCCCAAAAAAAATTAACCACAAAAATGGACAGTGACTTAACAAACCCCGTGTGAGAATTTTCTTATCGCCAGGTTATTCCCGTTGATTCAGAAGTCCGGGTAAACAGGTAGGACCCTCTGGAGGGGGAATTACCGGCACGTTTCTTAATGGAATTTATAAGGATTTATCATGGATGAGTCACGTCATCAGTCCCTGCGCCACAACCTTTATCTTGGGCAACTTTGTAAAAAAAAGATTGCCGGGATACCGCATTTCTCACTGATACTATTGACTTTTTTATGCATCAACTCTGCCTGCGCAAATATGAGCGTCTATCCTATGGAAGTGGCGCTAAATAATCAGGGCGCGGCGCAGATTCAGACCTTATCCCAAAGCGGTGAGGCGCAATTTATTAAAGTCAGTATTAAGAAAATTGAACGCCCCGCAACACCCTTTGAAAAGGAAATATTGGTTGAGGATGCCGTCTCAACCTCGCTGATTGCCACGCCGGATAAGTTCGCGCTGGCCTCGGGGTCGCAACGTATTATTCGTCTTATCTCGTTACAGTCGCCTGAGAAGGAAACTGCCTGGCGCGTTTATTTCGAGGCTGTTGGCGCGCCCGACGAACTCAAAGATAAAGCGGGGCAGGATAATAAATTAACCAATCAGGTTGGCATCAATTTAGTCTGGGGTGTGCTGGTACATATTTTGCCAAAAAAATCGGTGTTATCCCTGCGTCAGTTAACCACGAGTGAAGTGAAAAATACTGGCACAGTGCGCATTGTTATTCGTGAGGTGGGTATCTGCACGCAGGGGAATATGAGCGGCAGTTGTCAGTGGAAAAAAGAACATGCCACAGTATACCCGGATGAAACGCTGAAATTTAAATCATGGACGGCTGCACAATTAAATTCCGCACATGAAGTCAGGATTAAATATGTTGATCAAAGTTCGAAAAGCCTGAATGAGTACGCTATCGAAAACACAGTCAGCATGTTCTAAGGGAATAACAACCTGTTTGTTATGAGACGGTTCATTAACGACGAGACGGTCATTTAAGACCATTACATGGATTTTCATGGAGCTAGAAATGCAAAAATTAATTAAACCCCTTTTCATCGCGACAGTATTAACGGCTGCATTTAATGCACAGGCTGTGCAGAAAGATATTACTGTTAATGCCAACGTCGATGCCACAGTGGATATGACTCAAGCGGACGGCACTGCCTTACCGGGCACTATTACTATGCAATATATTCCGGGCCGGGGTTTGTCTACCTATTCACTGGACACCAAAATCTGGTCTAACTCGTCTACCGCCGGCATTAATGTTGCGCTGGTCAGTGCTGCGCAGTTAAACGAAGCCGTAAGCGGCACCGCGGTACCGTTGAAAGTGACGCTGGGTGCGGATCTCAAACCGATCACCACCTCCCCGACGACGCTGACTTACGCCTCCTTGTTTCCAGCAGGGACGACGAACGGTTCTTCAGTACTGCCGTTGAAAATCTCTCAGTCAACCGTCGGTCAGCTGGCGACCGGCACCTATTCCGGCGTAGTCAGCCTGCTGATTACACAGGCAACATCGAGCTGATTTGCCGGAATTGACTGATCGATTATTTCGGGGGCAGTATGCCCCCTTATTATTCTTTTCAGCAGGACGCTGTAATGAAGGTTAATTTCCACGTTGTTTGCATCGCCTCTTTCATTACCCTGATCCCGTTTCTTTCTGCCCGTGCTGCCACACAGGTTCCGCCGGGTTTTGAATCGCTGGTAACCGGCCAGACTTTGTGGGTCAACCTTTCTGTCTACGGACAGTCGCTCGGACTTTTCGAAGCCACGGTTTCACTCGACACCGTCACCTTCCTGAAACCGGCAGACGTCGCGCACGCGGTTATGCAGCATTATCAAAAGAATACGCAGCAGGAAAAGCGTTTAGACAGCCTGATCCGTCAACCGCTGGTGCGCAACGGTAATCTGGCGTGCAGCAGTAATGGCGGGGTGGCCGGGTGTGACTATCTGGATACCGATACCGTCGCGCTTATCTACGATGAAAATAATGCCAAAGTTTCGCTGTTCCTCGGCCCGGAATTCATCCCGCTTTCTGCAGACAATGCCTCGCCGTATTACGAACAGACCGCAGAAACGGAAGCGGCATTTATTCATCAGCAAAATATCAATTTCGTGACCAACAGCGGTGACCAGTCTTTATCCCTGCAAGGCGCGGGCGCATTGGGATTGACTCAAAACAGCTATGCCGGTATCGACTGGGATTACCTTGCACAGAAATACCGTCAGCAAAACCATCAGGAAGTCCGTTTCAATAACGTCAACGTCTTCCTGCGCCGCGATCTGGGCAAACGGTATTACGTTCAGGCCGGTCGCATGGACTCGCGGGATATTTTCAGCAATGCCGGTGGAAACATCACATTAAGCCAGTTGCCGCTCGGCACTATCGAAGGCGCGCGCGTGGGCTCTACGCTGGCCTGGATTAACAGTTCGAAAGCCGTACAGGGGACGCCGGTAACCGTATTCATTACCCGTCCGTCGCGCATCGATGCTTATCGTGGTCAGCAACTGCTAGGCACTTTTTACCTGAATGCGGGCACACAAAACCTCGATACCAACGCGTTCCCGAATGGCAGCTACACCGTGACGCTCCGCGTGTATGAAGACAATCAGTTGTCGCGAACGGAACAGGTGCCTTTCAGCCGTACCGACAGTTCTGCCAGTCAAAACGTTGAATGGTTTGTTCAGGGGGGCGCTATCCCCGGGCGGGAGACGCAGAGTCACGGTGCAGATTCCCAAAATGGCGCCGATCGCCGGGTGATTCAGGGCGGGATCAAAGTCCCGCTGAACCTTGAGACCGCGCTGACCGGCGGTGTCGCGATGACTAACCGTCACCATTTTGTCGAAAGCGCGCTCGACTGGAGCCATGGATTCGACAACGCACTGCTCGACGGCATTCTCGCCACCCGCTTCAGCTACCTGAAGGGCAGCGAAGGCTCGCGCGGCAATATTCAGCAGGTTTCGTATAACGACGGTTTCTCTCTCAGTTTCTACCGCAGTGCGCTGTATGCGCAGGATTGCTACAGCAGCAATGGCGGGCAATATGGTTTCAGCGGCTGCTACCAGAGCAGCAGCCTGATGTTCAGCGTGCCGGTGAAAAGCTGGTACGTGAACGCCGGTTACAGTTCCAGCGAAAACGAAGGCCGCAATGTTATCCCTGCGCAGCTTGATGATAACGACGTCGTGCCGGTGTGGACACGTCGCAATATTTACAGCAAAACGCAGACCACCACATGGCAGGCGGGACTCGGGCGAGGATTCAGTCTCAGCGGGATCAACATTAACACCAGCGGCAATCTTTTTACGCGCACCAACAGCAGCGGAATGAAACGCGATAACGGCGGGTTCTTCTCCGTCTCGCTCTCCCGTGTCAGCACGCCGACGACTGATGCGCGATCGCACTACAGCTCACTGGGCATGACGTACCAGACTGACCGCAGCAATAAAAATCAGGTCGGCTATAACGTGGCACAAAACTGGTATTTCGATGCGCAGAATCAGCAGGAAATAGGGATTAATCTCAACGGAAGTCAGATGAACACCCTGAATGCGTCCGTCTACGGTAAAACCGGCGGCGAATACGGCAGCGGCAGTCTGGCGGTGAGTTCGGCGTCTTCGGGTTCGTCCGGCCAGCGCTACAGTAGCAGCGGCAGCTACAACGCCTCATTGGCGGTGGGAAGTTCAGGCCTGTACTGGGGAAAATGGGGCAACGGTTTGCCCGGTGCCGCGGTCGGGCTGGACGTCGACAGTACCGATGACAGCCGTGATACCCGCGTGGATGTCTCGGTAGACGGTGCCGGCAGCGCCAGCCTGCACGGCACCGGCCGCACGCTGTTCAGCCTTCCGGCTTATACGCAAAGCACTATCAGCATCAATGATTCGGTTGAATCTACTGCCGGTATGCGCAGTGAAATCACGCAGGGTGCCGGACGACGCACGCTGTTTATCTCGCCCGGCCGGATGCTGGTGGGCAAGGTGAATATCGTTTCACGTTACACCTATCTCGGCAGGCTGATGCTTAATCAGCAAACCCCGCTTGAAGGCGCAATTCCGCTCAATGTTGTCAGCTGGTCAGGTTTAGGGCAGGGGGGATTTACCGCCGAAACCGATCACCGCATGAAGGATCTGTATATGGCGCGCGGGATGCAAATGTATCGCTGCGAAATGAAAGTACAAAGTACGCATGATGTCGTGCGCTATGTCGGGAACAGTGACTGCCAGACCATCGATCTCGCCTCGGTGCCACAGAACGTTCAGCAGCAGGCGAAAATGCTGATCGCCACACGCCGTTCTGACGACGTGCCACTTGCCCGCGAGCAATTTTCCGGGCAGGAATCACAATAAGGATTTTGTATGAAAATAAAATTGCTCACCGCTCTGGCGCTGGCGTGGTTGATGACCGGCCTGCAGGCGAATGCGGCATCGCTCGTGCCGTCAGGACGCAATACCAGCGTCGCCGTGACCTTTGACCGGATGTCAGTTCCGGCCCGGTTGCCCATCTGGATAAATGAAAACGGCGGTTATGATAGCAATGACGCGCCTAAATGGGGGCGAAACACGCTGGTATGTCAGTCCCGCACCAGCAATCAGTACGGAGCCTGCCCGAATTTTCCCGTCTGGCTGGAGGCGACCCCCTCGCCATATCCGGTGCCTGTCACTTTTACAGAAAGCACCACCAGGCAGACGCTGGTACTGAATGTCTATCTCACCAAACGAAGATCGTTGAATAACGTGGTGGTGGAATCAAACCTTGTTCCGCTGAATGCGTTTGGTGGTGCAGTTACGCCGCGTAGTGATGGGACGGATTATTCTGCCTATATGCCATCATCCGAGCTGAGTAAGTTTCCTTCTGCAGGTTCATGGAGTGCGACGCTGAAGATGTCCCTGATGCAGTGGCCTGTAACCTGTACCGGTAACTCGCAGAATATCACCGTCGGGTGTACCAACGTGACAAAGCTAGGTGACTGGATTGCCACCCTGGCGTTTAAGGTCACGGATTACGGCAATCAGCAGATCTATTTACCAGAATTTGGGAATGCGGCCGCTCAGGTTGATCTTGGGCTGAAAATTTTCCCCGGCGGACGCGGCACAACGGCTGTAACAGGCAGCCGTTCACTGGATATGTGTTTATACGATGGCAATAATTCGGACAGCAACCAGGTCAGTTTAATTTTTCAGGACGAAGGCGCCGCTGCACCCTCACGGGCCACCGGGCTGTTTTCGTTATATCGCAATGGCGGGAATAAAAATCTGGCACAAGACCGTCTGGATTATTCGATTGAAGTGATTAATCCATTAACCAAAGCACGGCAGGTGGTCGAAAACGGCAGTGAGATCATCTGGAGCGGCACCAACAGAGGCGTATTACGCCGGGTTGTTTTGCCGGGGCAGAGCAATTCCGTGTTATGTGTTCCCGCCCCCATGGCGTTAATTACGCCATCTTTCACCTTGTCGTCGAAAACAGCAGGGCGTTATCGTGGAACAC
Organism: Rahnella sp. PCH160; assembly: GCF_047784855.1. Taxonomy (NCBI): domain Bacteria; kingdom Pseudomonadati; phylum Pseudomonadota; class Gammaproteobacteria; order Enterobacterales; family Yersiniaceae; genus Rahnella; species Rahnella sp. PCH160. The sequence goes on along the minus strand of NZ_JBLOGT010000002.1, from coordinate 369,248 downwards.
TGAGAATTATTTATACCCCGACAACGCAATAACCCCATTAAAATCATGCAGTCACTCATTAAAACGGGTGGCTCAATCGTTATGGATAAAGGCTTTATACAGGTGAAGACTGTTCCTGAGGTTGAGTTTTTTAACCAAATTTGCCTGATAACTGTAGAGTGTTTTGGGATTTTTACGGGTTACTCTCGCCACACCTTCAATGGAACCGTTCGCGAATAAACAACATAAGAAGATAATTTCATTTTCAGTGAGCGCTTTGTTTACAGGATTTGAAAATGGTTCGACGTTCTTATTCGTGTTAATAATTCCGTTCATTACGTTAAGGATGGTTTGAGACGGCAGGTTTTTATCGATAAAGAAGTCTGCTGTGATGCGGTCAGGATTGTAACTCACCCGATTTTTCTTGAAATCCGAAAAGAAAATTAACGTTACGCCATGCTTCCTCTTCATATAGGCCAGGTATTCAATTTGCGTGATTGCCGAAAGGAAGTGTGTGGGTAAGTCGAAAATAACAAACGGCACAGGTTGTAATTCCCCGGTCGGGTTATTAAAGAGACTCTCTGCCTCACCTGCGTCTTTATAACAATCAATAATGTAATCACCCAAAAGTGACGATAATCCCTGCTGATGATACGTAGATTGGTCTATGTATATAACATTCATTTTATTATTCCCTTATGATTTCATTGGTCATGATATCGTTGAGGATGATTAATTTGAATGTCCATTTTTGGTGTTAATATTGTAAGTGTTTCGTGTCATTCGGAAGCTATAACGGTAAATTATTTACCGTTGTTTACATATCCCATGAAAACCTGATCCAGATCATCCTTTTTGTGTCATAAGTCATTATTCTTTAAGGGAATCACTTATCAATAAAGGACTAAAGAATGAAGGGTTTTTTTGCAATAACGGAGCCTAAACGCCGCAGATATGGTGTTGCCCTGTTTGTGGGTATTATTGCCGGCATCATGTCTGCATTCGTAAAGTGGGGTGCTGAAGTCCCGCTACCTCCCCGAACTTTTTCGGGTGGTCGTGATGAGTTCAATCCTCCCTTTCTTTTCTTAAGAGATTATTTAGGTATTGACCCGACTCATACTGTTTACCAATTCTCAGAACATATCATTAATCCGGTACATATTACCCATATTATATTTTCTTTGGTTTTCGCTGTGGGTTATTGCCTCGTTGCCGAAGTATTCCCTAAAGTAAAATTATGGCAAGGTGCGCTGGCCGGTATTATTGCAACGGTCGCAGTGCATTGGATAAGCTTCCCTCTGATGGGTCTTTCGCCGTCGTTGACGAATATACCTTTTGATGAGTATTTGTCTGAATTAATCGGGCATATCTTCTGGTTCTGGGCGATTGAAATGATCCGACGTGATTTGCGAAATCGCATAACGCATGAACCTGATGCTGAAGTGCCTCTGAATTCGCCCTTCCGTTAAACGCGCATATATAAAAAAGCCGCGATCAGGCGGCTTTTCTCTCACTGACACAGCCAATTAAAATTAAATGACCGACACCTTACTGGCTCATTGCGTCTTTTTTCATGGCATCTTTCTTCATTGAGTCTTTAGACATCTTGTCTTTCGACATGCAGTCTTTGCCCATGCTGTCTTTTGCCATGGTATTTTTGCTCATACTGTCCTTTTTCATGCAGTCTTTGGACATATGGCCCATGGTGTCTTTCTTCATCATTGCGTCAGCGGCATAGGTGGTGCTCACTGCGCCCATCATCAGACAGGCAGACATCATCATTACGGTTAACTTTTTCATCGGGTATTCCTTTTCTCTGAGGGGTTTTATTGCATTCGTCGTCGTGTGTTCTAACTTCCACCAAACCAGTTGTAGCCCTGATCTTCCCAGTAGCCACCGGTGAATTTATTGGTAATTTCAATGACTTCTATGTGTTTGGGGTTCTTGTATCCGAGCTTGGTTGGCATCCTGAGTTTCATCGGGAAACCGTACTTGCGCGGTAAAATCTGTCCGTCATACGTCAGCGCCAGCAGCGTTTGCGGATGCAGCGCTGTCGCCATATCAATGCTGGTGTAATACTCGTCGGCGCATTTGAAACTGACGTATTCCGCCGTGAGGTCTGCGCCAATCAGCCGTAAAAAATCACCAAACGGTACGCCGCCCCATTTGCCAATCGCACTCCAGCCTTCCACGCAGATATGCCGCGTCACCTGGCTGACCTGCGCCATTTTGTAGAGGGTGGGCAGTGACCATTCGCGTTTATCCAGCGCCAGACCGGCGATTTTCAGGCGATAGGCCAGCCCGTCGACTTCCGGAGCGTCGTCTTCGGCGTAAAATGCGTTAAACGGAAACGGGCGGGTGATCATGGATTCGGCATACACCGGCGCGAGGCGCGTTGAGCCAAACAGCCAGCCCTGCACGCGGTCGTTGAAGCCGGAGATTTTCCCCAGTGCCGTTTCCACGCTGGCGTTATCGCTGATGTCGCAGCCGGTCAGCATGGCGACGCCGCCGAGCGTCAGCCCGCGTTGTAAAAACAAGCGGCGTGAGGGCGCGTCCAGTTCGCGGATAATCTGTTTTTTGGCTTCCTGCACAATCGCTTCGCTGTCTGATGTGCTGAAAATCTGAACGATACTTTTTTTGATTATGTTCTTCATATTCAGCCCTTAACGTCCGCGGATCATGGCGATCAGCGTTTTCGGCACCAGCGCCACCATCACTAAATGCAGCACGACAAACCCGACCAGCGACGCCATCGCTAAAAAGTGCACGTATCGCGCCGTGTCAAAACCCCCCATCAGTTCACGCAGTAAAGGAAACTGCACCGATTTCCACACCACCAGCCCGGAAAGCACCAGCACAATGCCGTCGAACATCACGAACACATAGGCGGCGCGCTGCACCATGTTGTAGTGGCGTAAATCGTTGTGTTGCAGCTTGCCGCGCAGGGCAGCACGTAAATCGTTGAAGATGCCGCGCGGCGTCAGCGGCCAGAATTTTTGTTTCATCCGGCCGGTAAAAATGTTCATCAGCAGATAAAACAGACCGTTGAAACCAAACAACCACATGCCGGCGAAATGCCACTGGATCGCGCCACCCAGCCAGCCGCCAAGGGTGAGGGTGGACGGAAAATCAAAATCAAACAGTGGGGAGGCGTTATAAATCTGCCAGCCACTGGTCACCATAATCAATACCGCCAGCGCATTCAGCCAGTGCGCAAGACGCAGCCATAAAGGATGGACCGTGGCTGGTTTTTGCCCTGCGACCTGGGGTAACTCGGTATGAATTGTCATGATGCGTTTCCGCCATCTGCCCTGTGATGTGGCGAGTATTGAGCGGATTTGTTCCCCGAGACCTCACGCAAAGTTAAATAAAATGTGATAACTCAAGGGGCATTGCTTGTGTAGACTCAAACGATACGAGGAAGCTACGCGCGGGGATGACAATATGGATAAAACGAAAAAAATCCTGATCGTTGAAGACGACGGGGATATTGCTGAATTACTCAGCCTGCATCTGCGCGACGAAGGTTACGAAATTACACATGCGGCTGACGGCAATCTGGGCGTTGCCCATCTGGAAAAAGGCGGCTGGGATGCCTTAATTCTGGATCTGATGTTGCCCGGCGTGGACGGGCTGGAAATCTGCCGCCGCGCCCGCAACATGACGCGTTACATGCCTGTCATCATTATCAGCGCCCGTTCCAGCGAAGTGCATCGTGTGCTCGGGCTGGAACTGGGCGCCGATGACTATCTGGCGAAACCGTTCTCGATGCTGGAACTGGTGGCGCGGGTGAAAGCGCTGTTCCGCCGTCAGGAAGCGATGAGCCGCAACCTGAAAATGGATGCCGGGACGCTGAGTTTTGCCGGGCTGGTCATCGACCCGATTGCGCGCGACGTGGTGCTCAATCATCAGCCGGTGGAACTGACGCCGCGTGAGTTTGACCTGCTGTATTTCTTTGCCAAAAACCCCGGCAAAGTGTTCTCTCGTCTCAGTCTGTTAAATCAGGTCTGGGGCTATGAACACGAAGGGTATGAACATACGGTGAACACCCATATCAACCGGCTGCGCATCAAGATAGAAGCCAATCCGGCCGAGCCGGAACGCATTCTGACCGTGTGGGGGAAAGGCTACAAATTCGTGTCTTCTGCGGAAGAGTCACAAGGGTAAATCATGAAAAATCTCACGCTGGCACAAAGACTGACTCTGGTATTTACGGTGCTGCTGATCGCCTGCTGTGCGCTTTCCGGCTATATGCAGGTGCGCTCGAGCAATCAGTACAGCCAGTCGGTGATCCAGCGGCTGTCAGCGAATCTGGCGACGCAGATTGCGGCGAATAATCCGCTGCTCAGCCAGGGTGACTGGGATCCGAAAGCCGTGCACGGGCTGTTTAATCAGCTGATGGCGGTGAACCCGAGTGTGGAAGTGTATCTGCTGGATAAAGACGGCAATATTGTCGGCAACGCGGCACCAGCGGGCAGACTTCAACAGCAAAAAATCGATTTATCGCCGGTAAATGCGCTGTTACAGGGCGCGAAAATGCCGGTTTACGGCGACAATCCGCGCGATCCGCATACCCGTCAGGTGTTCTCGGCAGCTCCGCTGAAAGAGAACGGCGTGACCAAAGGTTATGTCTACATTGTGCTGCTCGGCGATGAATACACCGCGCTGACCAGCGACGCGCAATATCAGTCGTCGATTGCGCTGGCGCTGCGGTCTATGGGGCTGGTGGCGCTGTTCGGTTTACTGGCCGGGGCGCTGGCGTTTCGCTGGGTGACGCGTCCGGTGCGTAAACTGACGCAACAAATTGCGCAGCTCGACAGCGGCGGAATGGAGGCCATTCAGCAGCTTGCGAAAAGCCCTGCGCCTGCCGGTGCGCCGCGCGATGAAGTGTCGCAGTTGCAACAGGCGTTTGTCGCACTGGCCAAACGCATCGACCAGCAGTGGCAAAGCCTGATGGTACAGGATCAGCAGCGCCGAGAATTTATCGCTAATATTTCCCATGATTTGCGGACACCGCTGACCTCACTGCACGGCTATCTGGAAACGCTGTCGGTGAAATCCGATCACCTGAGTAACGAAGACCGGCAGCGGTATCTGAATATCGCGCTGACGCAAAGTAAAAAAGTCGGGCGTCTGGCGCAGGAATTATTTGAACTGGCGCGGCTGGAATATGGCGTGGTGAAACCGCAGAAGGAGCCGTTTTCCCTGAGCGAACTGGTGCAGGACGTTTTCCAGAAATTTGAGCTGGCGACCGAAACACGCGGGCAAAAATTACTGGCGGACATCACGCCGGGCATTCCGCTGGTGAATGCCGATTTGGGCATGATTGAACGCGTACTGACGAACTTGTTGGATAACGCCATCCGCCACACGCCGGAGGGCGGCGTCATTGAGATCAAACTGTGGAAAAATGGCGAACAGGTGATGGTTCAGCTGAAAGACACCGGGCCGGGCATCGCGCCGGAACTGAAAGACAGCTTGTTTGTACGGCCTTCGATCCTCAGCACCAACAAACACCGCGCGGGCGGGCTGGGGCTGATGATTGTGCGCCGCATTTTGCAACTGCACGGCGGGGATATCCGGCTTATTGAGCAACAAAAACAGGGCGCGTGTTTCCAGTTTTCTGTTCCATTATAAATTCTCTTCTTTTTAATTTTCGTTACGCTGTGACCGGCGTAACGAAAATACCCTGCTTTATTGTCATAAAGTTATTATTATGTATTCCTGAGTGTTAAATAATAAATTAACTTTATAACGTAAACCAAAAAGGTTTGGCCTGTATATTTAAACGGTACTTTTTGATTTATATTCAGGCCGATATATTGACCACGACGAATAAAAACTTTCTCATTATTGCGTGGAATATATTATGTCTAAGAAAGAAACCCACTCTCAAAATCATAAAGTGCACGATCTGCGCTCCGCTATTGAATTCCTTGAAAGCCTGCCAGGCGAAATGGTCAGTACTGATGTGGAAGTTGATCCGCATGCGGAACTGTCCGGCGTTTACCGTTATGTCGGTGCCGGCGGGACCTGCGAACGTCCGACCCGCAAAGGCCCGGCAATGATGTTTAACAACATCAAAGGTTTTCCGGGCGTGCGTGTCGTCACCGGCCTGATGTCGACCCGCGAACGTGTCGGCCATCTGCTCGGCTGCGCGCCTGAAAAACTCGGTTTTCTGCTGAAAGACTCCGTGAAAAACGCCATCGCGCCTGTCGTTATCGACCGCGGCACAGCACAATGCCAGGAAGTTACCTATCTGGCCGATGACCCGAACTTTGACCTGCGCACCTTACTGCCCGCGCCGACCAACACTGAAGAAGATGCCGGTCCGTATTTCACCATGGGCATGTGTTACGCGTCTGACCCTGAAACTAAAGAATCCGATGTCACCATTCACCGCCTGTGTATTCAGAGCCGCGACGAACTGTCCATGTGGCTGACACCGGGCCGTCATATCGACGCCTTCCGCGAAAAAGCCGAACGTGCGGGGAAACCGCTGCCGATTTCTATCAGCATTGGCGTGGATCCGGCGATTGAAATTGCGGCCTGCTTCGAGCCACCGACAACCCCGCTCGGCTTCAACGAACTGAGCATTGCCGGGGCTTTGCGCGGTAAAGCAGTTGAACTGACGCACTGTGTTTCTATCGACGAAAAAGCCATAGCGCACGCTGAAATTGTGATCGAAGGCGAACTGCTGCCCAATGTGCGCGTGCGCGAAGATCAGAACACTAATACCGGCAAAGCGATGCCTGAATTTCCCGGTTATACCGGCGAAGCGAAAGCCGCGCTGCCGGTGATTAAGGTGAAAGCGGTCACGCACCGTAAAAACCCCATCCTGCAAACCACATTGGGCCCAAGCGGCGAACACGTCAGCATGGCCGGTATTCCGACCGAAGCCAGTATTCTGGATATGATCGACCGAGCGATGCCGGGCCGCGTGCTGAACGTGCATGCGCACACGTCCGGCGGCGGTAAGCTGCTGGCGGTACTGCAATTTAAGAAAGCCTCTCCGGTTGACGAAGGTCGTCAGAGACAAGCTGCGCTGCTGGCATTTGCCGCTTTCTCTGAGCTGAAACATGTCATTCTGGTCGATGAAGATGTGGATATTTTCGACACCGACGACATCCTGTGGGCGATGCAAACCCGCTTCCAGGGCGACGTGGATATTGCGACCATCCCCGGCGTGCGCTGCCATCCGCTTGATCCGTCCCAGAATCCGGCGTACAGCCCGAGTATTCTGCAGGAAGGGATGTCATGCAAAACGATCTTCGACTGCACCGTACCTTTCCATCTGAAAGCGCATTTCGAACGTTCTAGATTTAAAGAAGTTGATGTGAAGAAATTCTTACCTGACTTTAAATAACAGGCACGTTACGCAGTAATTAAGGATTTGACATGAAACAACGGCGCATAATTGTGGGGATCAGCGGTGCTTCAGGATTTCAATACGGAATGAAAGCTCTGGAAATATTGCGTGATATGGATATCGATGTGCATCTTATTATCAGTAAGGGTGCCGAAATGACGCGGAGCATGGAAACGGATATTGAAAGAGAAGAGGTCACCTGTCTGGCTGACGAAGTTCACTCCATTAACAATCTGGGGGCTTCTGTTTCCAGTGGTTCATATAAAACCATCGGAATGATTATTGCGCCGTGCTCAATGAATACGCTGGGATCTATCGCTCACGGTTTAACCAGTAATTTACTCACCCGTGCGGCGGATGTTGTGTTAAAAGAGCGGCGCAGATTGGTGCTGATGGTCAGGGAAACCCCGCTTAATCTTTCACATCTGAAGAATATGCAATCGGTGACAGAAATGGGCGGAATTATTTTCCCGCCGGTTCCGGCTCTCTATCACAAACCTGAAAGCGTGGATGACATTATTCACCACAGCGTGGCACGCGCTCTGGATTTATTTGATCTGGACGTCGCGAATATTAAACGCTGGGGCGAAAGCTGAGTGATAAATTCTTTGTGATAAATACCCAAAACAGCCTCTCAAATTTTCGGAGTAGAAATGTTAATTGGACCTATTGTTAACAGCGGCGCCATTATCCTTGGCGGCCTGTTAGGGGGCTATCTTGGCGTCAAAATGCCAGAGCGACTGAGAACCTCGCTGCCCCAGACTTTTGGTTTATGCTCGATGGCGCTGGGTGTCGTGCTGCTGGTGAAAATGCACAGCATGCCGGTGGTGATTCTCTCGGTGATCCTCGGCGCGGCCATTGGTGAACTGTTTTATCTGGAGCGTTATATTGCGCGTCTGGGCAATATGGCGCGCGGGATTGCCTCGCGTTTTGCCCCTGATACCGGCATGGATCAGAGCGTCTTTACGGAAAAGTTTGTCGCGATTATTGTCCTGTTCTGTGCCAGCGGCACCGGTATTATCGGCGCGATGACCGAAGGCATGACGCATGATCCGAATATCCTGTTTGTTAAAGCGATTATGGATCTGTTCACGGCGGCTATTTTTGCCACAGTGCTGGGTTATGCGGTGGCGCTGATTTTTATTCCACAGTGGATTGTGCAGTTTCTTATCGCCTCGGCGGCGGTGTTCATTCTCCCGCTGACGAATGCAGAAATGATGGGGGATTTCACGGCAGCAGGGGGCTTTATTATGCTCGCCGCCGGTTTCCGTATCAGTGGAATCAAATCTATTGCGGTAGGAAATTTATTACCGGCGTTAATTCTGGTGATGCCCATTTCGCACTACTGGAGCCTCTTCATTCACTGATCAATAACAGACAAAGCCACTTCATTGCGAAGTGGCTTTTTGTATACTGAGCGTGACACCGCCGGACTAAAAAGAAGGGAAAGATGGATCTGAAAAGAATGCGTTACTTCTGCACCATCGCTGAACAAGGTTCCATCAGCAAAGCCGCGAAGGTGCTGAATATCGCACAGCCTCCGCTCGGTAAACGCCTGCACGAACTCGAAGAAGAAATCGGTTCGCCCCTGTTCATCCGCACCACTAAACAGATGATTCTCACCGAGGCCGGACGTTTTCTTTACCGCAAATCCAGTGAAATTCTCAGCCAGGTCAACAGTATCACGCGGCAGGCGGTGGATATCGCCTCGCAAAAAAAGCGTACGGTTCACATCGGCGTTTCCTATCTTTATCTGCGCTATTTCAATACGGTATTTCTCGATCTTTACCGCAAAAATCCTGACTGGGATCCGAACCTTCTGGTGTCTGAATCCACGTATCTGGAAGAACTGGTGATGAACAAAGCGCTGGATATGGCGATGATTCAGACGCCCGCTGATATCCGCTCTTTCTATGTCCGTGAGTTTGAGCCGATCAAACTGGTTGCCGTCGTTTCCACCGGGCTGGCCGAAAACCTGCCGGAGCGCACGCTGACTTTCTCTGATTTATCCGGCTTGCCACTGATCATGCTCCACCGTATGGGCGGCGAGGGCACGTATGAAGTGCTGCTCAACCGTTTGTATGAAGAGGTGAAAGATGTGAACGTAATTATGAAAGTGTCCGAGCCGAGGCTGGTGATCGAAATGTTCCGTGACGGCCTGGCGGGCGCGGCGCTGATGCCGGAATCGGAAGTCGGCGAAAGCAAACATTTCCGGGCATTTAAAATCGAGCAAAAAGAGCGGCTTTTCCGCCCGGCGATCATTACGCTGCATACCGAAAAAGACTCCTTTTTGCCGGGGGAGTGATTTTTGTCATGGGAAGGTGAGGTGCACTATAATCAGCCTTCACACGCTGACTGGACGACCAGAGACTCAGCCTGATTATTCAGGGACGACCCTGACTGTTATTCCTGAGGATGTGTTATGGCCTGGCTTTATCTTTTTTTAGCCGGAATTTTCGAAGTTGTCTGGTCGACCGCAATGAAAGAATCCCACGGATTCACCCGCCTCATTCCCAGCCTGATCACGGTATTTTTCATGCTGCTCAGCGTCGTATTACTGGCGATCGCCATGAAAACCCTGCCGCTTGGCACGTCGTACACCGTCTGGGTCGGCATCGGCGCTATCGGCGCATTCATTCTGGGCGTCACGATGTTCGGCGAAAGCATTAATCCGCTGCGGGTGATCGCTGTTTTGCTGATTTTCGCGGGCCTCATTCTGCTGAAAGTGGCAACGAAAGAGTGACGGGGTAAAACTCCAGATACAACAAAGCCGCTCTGTAACAGGAGCGGCTTTTGTTCTTAAATCTAAAAATTCAGCAAATCATTTGTACAATACAGCAGTACCGTGAATGCGGTTCTGACCACCGGCTTCGATGATTTTATAAGAGGTTGCACCGGCGGCAGCGGCTTTAGCGGCGAAGGTGGATTCCAGACCGTCCAGTGTGTTGTCGGACGCTGATACAGTACCGATTTGCGCGGCGAAGCTACCAAAAGATACAGTGGCGAGTGCTGCTGCGATAACGAAAGTTTTGATGGTTTTCATGATGTCATTCCTTCTCAGTGTCTGTTGGGTGAAGGCGGCTGCCTTCGATGAGAAGAAGAATAGCGCCGCTGGGTTCGGATGAATAACGGAGGGATTTGCTGATAAAGGTCAAAATATTTGAATGATTTTCTGCGCCATCGGATTTTCCCTTTTCGGAGGATTCGCTTTCAACCGGCCCGCCATTTACCGCTATCACATGCCGTGTTCTGGCATACTTTTTTAAAAGCGACGGACGTATATAAATGAGCAGGGAACCGCAGTTCCCCAAGGGAGGTCATTCATGGCGACGGAATATTATCTGCGCAGGCAGCTCGAAGTGATGATGGCTGATCCTCAGAACCGGGATTACAGCTATTCAAACGAAACGGATCCGCGAAAAAGGCTGGAGTGCCTGACGCGTCATTACAACGGCCATATCCGCCAGCGTGCGGTTTTGTGTCTGGGGCTGATGAAAGAGGGCGAAGCGCTGCCTTCAATCATTAAGCGGGTGAATGACTGGGCCAGTCAGGTGCGCGATGCCGCCCGTCAAAGCATCCGGCAGTTTATGACTCCCGAAAGCGCCGGATGGCTTGTGGCCTGTTTGCCGGATTTCTATGCCTTGCTCAACACCTGGCGCGATAACCACGCTTTACTGGTCGATGAGATTGTCAGCTTTCTCGCCCGTACGGAACACTGCGCGGCGTTGATGAGCGGATTAGTTTCGCCGAAAAGAGACGTGGCACGGCACGCGCTGGCGCTTTTACTGGAACATCAGCTGCTGGCGGTGGATTTTATTTTTGAAAGTACGCGCAGGCATAAGAATGCGACCGTCAGGCTGGTCGCTGCGCGTGCATTACTGGCACAGCCTGAATCGGTCACGCAGGAATGGCTGCTTACGCTGTTAAAGGATCGCTACGCGCCGGTCAGACAGGCGGCGCTGAGTCACGTTACTGATGAGGGCAGAGACGTACCGGTTTCGTTGTTGCTTGAGTTACTGTGCGACAGAAATGAAGTGGTACGAAAACGTGCGGCGAAATTACTGATTGCGCGCGGGCAGCCGGTTATTGCGCACTATCTTTCAATATTCAGCGATGAAAACCAGAAATTATCCCGGCGGCGCATCGCGCTCTTAGGGCTGGACGAGCAGAAATACGAAAATGTCCTGGCGCTGGCGGCGGATTGCCTGAAAAGCCCCAATACGTCGTTATGCAAAACGGCGCTGCAAATTACGGTTCACGGTTTGCAGGAAAATGCCCGCGAGGTGTTGCTTGAGGCGATGGCGCATCCGGCATATCCGGTGGCGATATTTGCCTGCCGCCACTTTGTGAAGATGAAACTGTATATCCGGTTGAGCGAGATTCAGCAGAATCAGGCGGTTGCGCCTTCAGTAAAACATCAGCAACTGTATTTCTCGCTGGCTGCCCGGCTTAACCGGTGGGACAGGTAGCAATTTTTGCTGATGAATGCGAATAGCGCGGATGCGGCGTTACTGCGTCAGGCGCTGAGCGACTGGTCGCGGGATTTGACTCACGCGTATCACGAGCCTTCCCGCGAGCAGAAAAATGAGTTGCTGGCGTTACTCAGACAATATCCTGATATCGCGCTGCGAGACCGGCCTTACGTCCTGCAAATACTGGCGTAATAAATAACAGATGCCCCTTTTTCGGGGCATTTTGTTAAAACCTTTCGCCTTCCAGCGAGGCATCGCACAACGCGTACACTTCGCCCCAGCCTGCGCCGGAGGTCAGCAACTGGCGGATGTGCAGGGCAACGTCGGCGCGGCGGACTCGGCCGTGTGCTTCGGTTTGGATAAGATGCGCCTTACCGGTGGCTTCACCGTTTACCAGACCGCCCGGTCGCAGAATACACCACGCCAGCGTGCTGGTTTGCAGCCAGCTTTCGGCCAGGGATTTCTCACGTACCGCCTGTCCGAACGCCTGTTTTGCGCGGTCGGATAAGGTCGGCCAGCTGTTGCCGCAGCCGATGGACGTCACCAGCAACATCTGGCGTATGCCGGTTTTTTCAGCGGTATCAACAATCAGACGGTTAGCCGTGTAGTCGGAGAATTTTCCGCCCAGCGTCGACACAATTTGTGCGTCCGCGCCGGCCATCTGGCAGGCCTGCAACACATCTTCCGGATTCAGCGCGTCGCCCGAAATCACGGTGACGCCTGCCGCACGGAGATCTTCCGCCTGCTCAGGATTACGGATAAGTGCCACAACCGGGCGCTCCTGCGCGCTAAGGGCGACAAGTTCAGCGCCGACGCCGCTGCCAGCGCCAAAAATCAGCAAAGTATTCAAGGATAGTTCTCTCTCTCAGCCAGAAGGGTGGGAAGGGCGCGAAATGCGTGCAACTGCTCAGTCAGAAGCTGGCGATGGCTGTCACGCCCGACGAAAACCTTGAGCATCGCATAACCGGATGCGTTTAAAAACCAGACACTTGCTGTGCTCATTCCCATAAATGGCCGTTCGACCAGCGCGATATGCTGGCAGTTCGTCGCGCGGATATGCCCGCTCATTCCCTGTTTTCCACGCAGGTTGAAATAGCCATGACGATGCGTGCCGGTGGGCAACGTGCCGTGGAATTCGAGGATCAGATCCTCATTATTCACCAGTGTTGTGACCTCGCCCCATTCCGTGATGTTGGTCCATACCGCGTCGAACTGACTGCCGGAAAACAGGTGGCTTTCGGGTAAATGCCGGATCACCGTCAGCGGCGTTACGTCATATTCGCGGGCGATATCCTCGACGGTGCCGTCAGGCCGGGTGGAGAGAAAGTCGGTCAGTTTTTGCAGGTTATCCGTGTGCATGGTTGTCATTCCGTAAGGTCAGTTGAGGAACCAGAATTTGCAGGGCCTGCAGCATATTGCTGGCCCAGAAACGTCCGGCGGGAGTGAGGTTAAAACGCGGGCCGTTGCTGTGCATCAGGCCGCACGCTTGCCACTGTTGCAGCAACGGTTCAATCGGGAGCGGGTCCTCGACGATGCGGCTCAGATCATAGCGTCCGGCTTCGATGCCGCCTTGTAAATCCAGCCGCCAGCGGTGTTCACCGGCAGTGGCGGCGGTCATCATCATGATCGGTTTTTGCCCGGCATCGAGCTGCTGATAATAAGCGTCCAGGCTGCGCATCGTCATGTAAGACTGGCCACCAAGATTGCCGCCTGCGCCGCTGCCGAACGCCAGACAGTCCGCGCCCTTTTTGATCAGCAGATTATAGAGGTTACGTTCGCGGGTAGTGCGCGCCCAGTGGCTGTTGCTGATTTGATGCCAGCCGTCGCGCGCCAGGAACGCTTCGCCTTCCAGATAGAAATCGCGGCGCATGCTGACATCGGGCAGGGTCACGCGATTGTTCTCGACGGCTTTGCCCAGCGGCGTGGACGGCAGCAAATTCAGCGCGTACAGATCGACGCCGTCGAGCGGCAAATCCCGGACAATCTGTAAATCTTCCTGCCACGACGCGCGGGTCTGTTCCGGCAAACCAAACATCAGGTCACAAACGACGGCGGCTCGGTCGCGTTCGCCCAGTTTACGCAGGAAATTAATGGCTTCATCGCGATCGGCGCGGCGGCCCATGCGCTGACGGATACGCGTGTCGAACGTCTGAATACCGACGGAAAACCGGTTAGCACCGGCGTCCAGACAGGCATCAATTCGCTCGTCATCGAAATTCAGAATGCGGCCTTCTACCGTGATTTCGCAATCTGGTGCCAGCGGCAAACTGCGGCGCAGCGTCACAATAATCCGGTGTAGCTGGCGTGCGCTGAGCGCCGTTGGCGTGCCGCCACCGAAATACACAGCGTGGATCGGTGCGGACTGGTGCAGCGTCGAGCTGGCTTCCTGTTCGATTTCGCGGATCAGGTAATCGCAATATTGTTCGGTGGCTTCCGCTTCCAGCTTGTTCTGGTAGAACCCGCAAAATTTGCAGTGCGTCGCGCAAAAAGGAATATGCAAATAGACCAGACGTTTGTTCGCAGGCAGCGTTTTCTGGCAAAGCGCCTGCCATTGTGCAGGAATCTCTTGCGGAGGGACGGGTTGCTGAGGCCGCCAGGGCATCACTGCCCAGCGGTCCGGAAACGGCAGGCCCTGGTCGGCAGCATAAAAGCGCGTGAGGTCTAAGCTCATGGGGTCTTCTTCTCCTGAAGAAACAATCATTATCGCTCATTAAACGATAATGATTATCATTCGATCAAACACTACCCGCGCATTCGATGATCTGTATCAAGTTAAGATTTGTGAGGGTTTTGCCAAGAAAATCAGATTACCGCCTGGCTTTATCCCGGCGCGGTCTTACCGCGATATCCGTAATCTGCGTATCGTCGCTGGCGCTGACCACCAGACGCACAGCGGTGGCCACAGATTCTGGCGTACTGTATTCACGCGGATCTATCGCATCAAAATTGCCCTGACTTTCACGCGTTTTGCGGTTCATCGGCGTGTCCGTTGGCCCCGGCGCAACCGTGGAAACGCGCACACCTTGCTCTGTTTCTTCCTGGCGTAACGCATGGGCGAGGGCGCTCAGTGCGAACTTTGAGGCGCAATACACCGTATTTCCGCCTTCCGCTTTAGTGCCCGACCCCGAGCCGATAAATACGATCTGACCTTCCTGTTTTCTCAGCGCCGGTAATGCCTGACGGGTGAATTCGGCCGGTGCAAACACGTTAATAGAAAACTGTTTTTGCCAGTCCTCGGGCGTTGCCTGCTCAAGGCGCAGCGGTTTGGAAACCGCCGCAGAATGCACCAGCACATCAATCACCGGCAACTCACGAACAAACTGCTCAACGGCGCTGAAATCCAGCAAATCGATTTCAACTGCTTCCACATTTTCAATCAGCCGCAGTGCAATCAGACTGTCTTTATTGCGGCCAAGCGCATAAACCAGATGGTCGCGTGCCAGATTGTGAACAATGGCCAGCCCGATACCGCTGGTTCCGCCGGTGACAATGGCGACAGGGAGTGAACTCATGATGTTTTCCTTATGGTTTTTATTCAGACTAGCATCCTGCAGATGTGTGATCGAGGCACTTAATTGGCTTAGCTTTTATCGAAAACGAGAAAGACCGTCATTGTTTTCTATTGACCAGTCTGTTTTGAACTACAATTTTTTCACCCCTACAGCGCCAGAGAGCGCAAGACAACGATAACGAGAATAACCAGATGATCATTTCTGCATCAACGGACTACCGCGCGGCGGCAAAAAGTAAACTGCCGCCATTCCTGTTTCACTACATCGACGGCGGCGCGTACAACGAACACACCCTGCGCCGTAACACTTCTGACCTGGCCGATATCGCACTGCGTCAGCGCATTCTCAAAAACATGTCCGATCTCAGCCTAGAGACACAACTGTTTGGCGAAAAACTGGCGATGCCGGTGGTGCTGGCACCCGTCGGCCTGACCGGTATGTATGCCCGTCGCGGCGAAGTTCAGGCGGCGCGCGCGGCAGCCAAAAAAGGTATCCCGTTCACGCTTTCCACTGTTTCTGTTTGCCCGATAGAAGAAGTCGCACCGGCCATCGACCGCCCGATGTGGTTTCAGCTTTACGTCTTAAAAGATCGCGGATTCATGCGTAACGCGCTGGAACGCGCGCAGGCGGCAGGCGTGAAAACGCTGGTCTTTACCGTCGATATGCCGGTGCCCGGCGCACGTTATCGGGACGCCCATTCCGGCATGAGCGGCCCCAATGCTGCTGCGCGCCGCATGTTGCAGGCCGTTTTGCATCCGCAATGGGCGTGGGACGTCGGCATCAACGGCAAACCGCATGACCTCGGCAACGTATCTGCCTATCTCGGTAAACCGACCGGGCTGGAAGATTACATCGGCTGGCTGGGTACCAACTTTGACCCGTCGATCTCGTGGAAAGATCTGGAGTGGATCCGTGAATTCTGGAAAGGCCCGATGATCATCAAAGGCATTCTGGACCGGGAAGACGCCAAAGACGCCGTGCGGTTTGGCGCAGACGGCATCGTGGTATCGAACCACGGCGGCCGCCAGCTCGACGGCGTACTTTCCACCGCGCACGCGCTGCCCGCGATTGCCGATGCCGTGAAAGGCGACATCACCATTCTTGCCGATTCCGGCATCCGCACCGGCCTGGACGTGGTCCGCATGATCGCGCTCGGCGCCGACAGCGTGTTGCTCGGCCGCGCCTTCGTCTACGCACTGGCCGCGGCAGGCGAGGCGGGTGTCATCAATCTGCTGACTCTGATCGAAAAAGAAATGCGCGTCGCCATGACGCTGACCGGTGCAAAATCCATTTCAGAAATCAGCGCCGAATCGCTGGTCTATGGGCGAAGTGTGCGGTGATTTGATGCTGGAAAGACAGCGATAATTTCGGTGAGGTGTCGCTGTTTTTTATTTAGTGCTAAGCATATGTGAATATTGTTAATCCCCGTTATTTCATTCGTTCCTGATTATTTATTCGAAATAAAAATCATCCTGTCAGATTTTTTAATTTTATGAAGAATAGGTTTGTTTATTATTATTTCAACGAATTAAATCAATCTTGCAACTTGCAGAGTTAGGAAAAATAGCTCTGACACTATCATCAATATCTTTACCAGAAAACCAAGTTGATGAGCCACTTTCAAGACTTAGTAGTCACTTTCCTCCTGACGAGTTCCATCATAATTTGTGATGATTTTGCTCATCGGACTGATAAAAACACTGCATCGTCTTGGCGTAAATACGGCTAACAGTAGCCATATAATTCTCGGGCCTTTGAAGCGCATCAAAACAGGTTTATCTTGCTGCGGAATCTTCACCCATAAATATTGGCGAAAATTCTATTGGGGTTATAGGGGGTCGCGCCGATTGAGCTCATGGACAAACAGTGGTCTGCAAAGACTAAATTCTGCGTATTGCTGTCAATATATTCATCTTCGAAGAAGCAAATTCCTTCTTCGGCCGCAAGCCGTGAAATAAACGCAAAATCAGTTTCCATAAACTGAACACAGAATTCCCTAATCGGATGCGGGGAACGGCAGCGCATTTCGTAAGTCGTAATACCCATTTCCCTGAGGAGGGTATCGAAAATGGACGCGATATCCTGATTCTGGAAGCTACGACAGTTTTGTCGTTGACCACTGCGCCAAAACTCAGGAAACACGTTGAGATGATAGAGCGTCTGATGTTTACCGGTATCCCCTTGTTCGCAAAGTGTCACTATGCCACGAACACGTCGTTGTACTTCTTCGCCTTGCCAGATGGTCAATGTTGCCGTTTCATCGAGCAGGTTTTCGAATCCAATAGCAGGTTCACTGCTCGCTAATGTGACTTTCAGACAAAACAGGGTTGATAGCGACTGAGTGAGATCAAAATCAACCACGACAAAGGTGTCTTCTGGCAGTTCACCTGAGGCGAAGGTAAAACGGGTTCCATTAATCGCCATACTGTAAGTCCCTTAACGTGCCGGTGGAATTTTTTATCAGAATGTCGTTATTTCAATGAAACATCATTCAAATAAATACGTTAATAATCAATTGGATACATTTCAAGGGGCAGGAAATTATACTGAAAAATGAATGCGCTCTGTTAACCCGGTCACAAAAGTGAAAATAGTTAAATAATTCTCATGGCAATTAACGAAAGCGCTTAGTGGACTTTTTTTCCTATTTATTAATTAACTCACATCTCAATTTTCCAGATATCCATGGGAGAAATGCGTATAAGCCACGGCCTGTAAATATGTCAGCATAGATTTGTCCGGGTTAATCCGCGGGGCGCCATCACTCCAATTAAAAAAGTTAATTTTAGGGAATGTCTATGCTGAAAAATATTGCTTTGCCGGTTTCTAAATCGCTTTCTATTGCCGGTCGTCTGACGGCTGTTGCAGCATTGCTTTCCTCTTTGTCCGCCTGGGCGGCAGAGCCGTTACGCGTGCAGGCCGATCCGGTGCCTCACGCGGAGATTCTGGCGTATGTGCAGAAAATCGACCCGAGCCTGAATCTCAAAGTGATCGAAATTCCGAGCGGGGTGAATCCGAATGAATTACTGGCGCACGGTGACGTAGACGCCAACTATTTCCAGCATGTGCCGTATTTACTGTCACAGGAAAAAGCGCTGCATGAAAAATTCGAAGTTGCCGCGACGGTGCATATCGAGCCGCTGGGCGTGTATTCCAGCCGCCACAAAAGCTACGCGGAAGTGCCGCAAAACGGCACCGTTGCTGTGCCAAATAATGAAACCAATCTCAGCCGCGCGCTGTATTTACTGCAAAGTCAGGGGCTGATTACGCTCAAAGCAGGCTTCACCGACCCGGCGAAAAATCAGGCCACGCCGCGTGATATCGCCACCAACCCGAAAAACCTGAAGATTCTGGAAGTGGAATCTCCGCAAATTCCGCGTTCTTTACCGGATGTCGATCTGGCGGTAATTAACGGTAACTTCGCGCTGGAAGCTGGGCTGAGCCCGGCGAAAGACGCACTGGGGCTTGAGAAAGCGCAGGGGAATCCTTACGCGAATATTCTGGTGACGACCGAAAAACTCAAAAACGACCCGCGGATTAAGCAACTGGCGAAGGATCTGGAATCGCCGCAAGTTGCGGAGTTCATCAAAGAGAAGTTTAAGGGATCGGTGTTACCGGTGGCGGCTGCGAAGAGTTAATCAGTCCATCAACAGAAAGACAGCCTCAGCGCAAATCCTGAGGCTGATTTCTGGTTTAGCCTTTTTGTTAATCCCTTCTGATATCCTTACTCACCATATTTATTAATATTTCACCGTTATTCCTGAATATACATTTTGAAACACTTGTATGCCAAAAACCGCTAAAGGAGAACACCCCCTGTGCCGGTACGAGTTGAATGTTCAATCATAATTCAAAGCCACAGTCTTTTCTGACGCCGGGTTTTTGAGGCGGGCAAGGAAACTGGGCTGATCAGGACAAACGCACGGATATGGAAATCATAAGACTCGTTACACATTTTCAGCGCTTCAGATGCCGGAATGTCGCCCTTTTAGCGGCGCTGCCCTTATTGGTTTCCGTTGCGACATACGCCGCCTCGCTCAGTCCCGCCGACCGCGACAGTATCGAACAACAACAGCGGCAGATTCTTCAGCAGAACCAGCAACAGCGTCAGGAGCTGGAGCGCAGCACGCCACTCACGTCCGCGCCGCAGATATCACCACAGCCCGGCGGCCCCTGTTTTGATATGCATTCCATCACGCTTCTTGGCGCAGACTATCTGCCGACCGGCGAGCAGCAAAAACTGATTCAACCTTATCTGCAAAAATGTCTCGGTAACGGTCAGATTAATGCGCTCGTGAAGCAGGTTTCAGACTGGTACATCGGGCAGGGTTTTATCACCAGTCGTGCGTTTCTGACCGAACAGGATTTGTCCTCCGGCACAACCAGCCGGGTTTTGGAAGTGACATAAAAAGCCGTGCTCAGAAAACGGGCCAGCAATATCAGGGTCAAAGTGTTTATCAGTCGACGGACAATATCGGTGATTATATCAAAAAAGGCGATCAGTTATACTTAGATGGACAACATAAGGATCATATTGAAGCTTTTGATAAAAGAGGGAATTTTAGGGCTGTGTTGAATCTTGATGGTTCAATGAATGAGGCTAAAACTATATGCGATAACGATCCTTTAGCTATCCAATGTGCGTTAACAAGCAACTGTCTTGTGCGTGGCTATGAGACCAAGATTATTGGTGAGTTCAAACTTTGACAGTCAGCTATGAGCGAGAAGCTGAAGTTGATCGCGGCTAAATGACTAGCTAAGTCGTAGCGATACACTATTTAGATCTCAGTTATTTTGGTCTATTGTTCAATCTTACAAGTGGTTATCTGCCCGGGAAGTAGAAATGCATCAGAAATACGTTTTTGTTAACACAGTCCACCTGCAGAAGATTTTTGCCGTTTACGCGTCACTTCCGGAAGGTAACAGCTGAATGTCTGATGAACAGGAAACAAGACTAGAAACCGCCCTGCAACGGGCGGCCGACCATCCGGCAGAACGGCCGGAGTTTTACCGGACACTGATGGCCTCATCGCTGTATGTCCTCGGAACTTCCGGTGGGGAAGCCGTTGATGACCATGTCGATCTGAAAGCGGGAGATCATATATCAATACATCACTGGGAAAAGCCGGACGGCACAACAGTTATCCCGGTGTTCAGCTCTCTTGTTGCCCTGCAGCGTGCCATCGAGGTCGAAAGCAAATACCTTAAACTGCCGGCGGGAGATTTTTTCGAAATGACGCAAGGGCAAGGGGTGCTCCTGAATCCCCGGTCCGACTACGGCAAGGAGTTTGTGCCGGAGGAAATCGAATCGCTGCTGGCGGAAGGCACCAGCCGATTGCCACAGTCCCGGGTGGTGGAGGAAAAAACAAAGGTATTCCTCGGTGAGCCGGCGGTGATGCCGGACAGGATGCTGATAGAGCTCTCTGCCTTTTTTGCAAAATACCCGGGTGTCAGGCGCGCTTACTTGGCGCTGATGCACGACCCCGCGGTCGATGAAAGGCCTCACTACCTGGTGGCCGTGGACCTGACCGGGGAAGTGGAAAAGGTGATGCGAGGTGCAGGCCTAGTGGCAGGGGATGCGTCGCCGGACGGGCAACCGGTGGATTTGCTCCGCCTGGGTCAGAACAGTGGCGGGCTGGAATCGCATATCACCACGCAGTTTAAACCGTTTTATGTCCGCAGTATTAAGCAAAGGCTGCTGGCCATGTTTGAGCGTTAACGCCAGGCGCGCCAGAATGGTCCTTCCTGTCGCAATGGTGATTTGGGTTATCATTTCGCCGTTCTGACTAGTTCCCCGTTTATTAACATAGACTGATTTAGCAACTTCCGCTTCTGGCACGAAGCAGACATGCACGCGTGAATGGTGCGCGTTGAGCGAGATATAGTCATTCGCACCCTGAGAATTACACTATTAAGTGATTCAGGGTATGCGCTTGCTGGTTACGAGTATTGAGCGAGAATCACGTGATGATCGCCGCTTTTCTTTCGAGCCAGTAGGTGCTCCACGTTCGCTAACGAATACTCAGGGCATGCAGATAAACTGCTGGCTATATTTCTTTCGAAGAGCGTGGAATGCATACCAATCCCCGATAAAAAGGAGTTGGTGATGACTGTGACTAATCAATTTGCTGCGCACGTTGGTCTGGACTGGGCGGATAAAAAACACGATGTCTGTGTTCAGTTTAAAAACGGTGAACGCGTATTCGATGTGATTGAACATACAGCAGAAGCGCTTGATGCCTGGCTTACTGAGTTACACCAGAAAGTAAAAGGCAGAATCGCCATAGCTCTCGAGCTGAAGAAGGGCCCCGTGGTATATGCTCTTCAAAAATATCCCTTTATCACCGTTTTCCCCGTCCACGCTTTGTCCCTGGCTCGTTACCGTCAAGCCTTCTCGCCCAGCGGCGCTAAAGATGACCCGCAGGATGCAGAGCTGGCATTAGAGTTAATGCTGCGTTATCCCCAAAAGATAAAAGCTATTGAACCCGACAATGCGGATATTCGCTTACTTCAGCAACTGGTTGAGCAACGTCGTCAGTTGGTTGAAGACAAACGCCGCTTTGTGAATCGCCTCATCAACACGCTTAAACAGTATTATCCTCAGCCACTGGAGTGGTTCTCACATCGGGGTAGCTTACTTTTGTGTGAGTTGATTATCCGGTGGCCCAGTCTGCAACAACTGAAACGAGCCAGGCGCGACACGACCCGAAATTTTCTGAATGCCAGAGGTGGCCGCGCAATGGCCCTTACCGAGCAACGTGTTGCGAGTATTGATAATGCGATCCCATTGACGACAGACCCGAGTGTTATAGAGGCTAATGCTTTGATGGCAACAGCACTGGCGACACAAATTAAAGTCGTGAGTGAAATCATCAAAACCTATGACGAACGAATCGAAACGCTGTTTGACACATTGCCAGATGCGGGGCTGTTCAAATCACTTCCGGGCATGGGGCCGTGTATGGGCCCACGGATGCTTGCTGCACTTGGTGATAACCGTGACCGGTTTAACAGCGCTGAAGAAATTCAAAACTATGCAGGTATTTCACCGGTGACCGAACGAAGTGGCCAGAAATCATGGGTTCACTGGCGATGGCAATGTGCCAAGTTCGTCAGGCAGACCTTTGTCGAATGGGCTGCGAAGACGATTAACTCATCATACTGGGCCAGACTTTATTATCAGGGACTGCGAGAAAAAGGAAAATCTCACCAGTCTGCAATCCGGGCTCTTGCCTTCAAATGGATAAGGATCATTTACCGCTGCTGGAAGACCAGAACCCAGTACGACGAAGCAAAATATTTGCTGGCTCTCGAAGCGCGACACTCGCCCTTACTGAAGCCATAAAAAGCTTGTCGAATGTCTCAGGGCGTGAAGCGGACATTTAATTAAGAAAACTGCGGATTATCTAAGACTGATAACTTTTCTGGATACTGATTAATAATCAGTTATGAACCAGTCCGCCATCAACAGCATACTGACTGCCGGTCACGTAGGATGCATCATCGGAAAGGAGGAAAAGTGCAACTGCAGCGGCTTCTTCAGCTGTTCCGACTCGGCCCAAAGGAACCTGGCTTACCACAAAATCCTCGAACTGCTGACGAGACTCTTCAGGCATAAAATGTCTGAAGTTCGTTTCAATCGGACCCGGTACCAGTGTATTGGCGCGAATGCCGCGTTCAGCCAAGGCAGACGCCCAGCTTTTAACCATAGCGACAACGGCGCCTTTCGTTGCTGCATAAAGGCTGGTCATTGCCGCACCTTCATAAACAGAAGAAGACGAGGTGACAAGAACAGATGCGTATTGGTTTAGTAAATCGGACAGTACTGCCAGCTGCAGCATCGGGCCACGGACATTAGCATTCATCATGTGGTTAAACGCATCTGCCGTTACAGACTCCAGAGAGCCTACCTCTGCGAAGCCAGCATTAAGCCATAACCCATCAAGCGAGCCCCAGCCGCTTATTGCTGTCTGCAGTGCAGTTATGTCTGCTTCGCTTGCAGCATCGCTTTTCAGAATAAGCGATGTTTCAGGCAATAGGCTGCGGGCGCGTTCCAGCCTTTCTTCATTGAGCCCTGTAATGGCTACATGACCGCCTTCTCTGACAATCCGTTGAGCACCGGCCAACCCCATACCGCTGGTACCGCCAGTAATCAGTATGCGTTTTCCCTCAAATCTGCTCACCTTTATCCCCTCATTTGGCTTTAAAATCATCCAATACCTTACGTAAAATAAACATCAGCCGTCATCTGTTTCAACAGGAAACTATGATCTTACTGCTTTAACGTCCGAATCTGGCACATATGAGACTTTATTAACTTCACTCCTTCATTATTCAATAGTGACTCGTCAGGCACACTTACAGTCATACTGATATTGTACCTTATGTAAAATAATGAAATTCAATAGGTTATTTTTTATTGGAACCAGGCATCCCATTTTTCCCCCTTACGGATCATAGTATTTATAATAGTGACGAGTTTGCGCATGCAGGCTACGAGTGCCAGTTTTTTAGGTTTTCCAGCCGCAAGCAGACGTTGATAGAATATTTTAATGGCGGGATTAAACTGGGTGGCCACAAGAGCCGCCATGTAAAGCGTTGCCCGGACACCGGCCCTACCACCAAACGTGGTTCGTTTACCTCGCATTTTTCCTGAGTCTCTGCTGGGCCTGAGTCTCAGCGAATAGTCGTAGGGTCAGCGGGGCCGGTCATCAGGCCGGTTGCGCCGCGGACGACTTCGATGCGTTCGAAAAGCGCGGTGTCGGACTGGGAATCACCCAGATCCCATCGCGGGTCGAAGGTGGTTGGAATGCCATCGACCATGTAGTTATCGATTAAAAAGCCACGGGCGTAATAGGTACGACGGTCAAGATCCGAGACGCTTTCCTGAATCCCGGTGGTGTTTTTCAGCACATCACCGAGTGATTGCAACTGCTGATCCTGCATACGCTGCTTGCTGATGATACTGACAGACTGCGGAATGTCGCGCGTGGTAAGCGCCATTTTGGTGCCCGCAGTGGTGACCGGCACGCTGTAATCGGTGGCGGCAGTGTCAGTATTCGCGGCGTTATTTTGGCCGGTAACCACGACGGTATCATCGGGCTTATTCGCCGTGTTTTCGGCGGCATAAGCAGAATGCAAAGAAGATGAAATAAAAACGGCAATAACAGAAAGTGAAAGTTTCTGTCCTAAATTATGATTCCTGATGTCTGATTTAACTGACTTTTTCCCTGAAACGGATAACATTTTATTAATCTCCGAAAGATTATTTTATATTTTTTAGCCACGGCTTTTTGTTATTCATGACGCGATAAAACACTCAGCAAGGCCCTCCGGGGTCCCCCGTAAAGAAGGCCGGAATGATGAAGAGTAGGCTTGGTTAATAAAGCGAATGAGAATAATACGTATTGAGTTTAACTGTGTAAATAATTATTACCATTCTGTCATAGCGAGTTTGCTTTTCTCTTTTTTAGCCATTAAGAAATCTAGACATCTAAACGTTCGTTTTGTAGAGTGTCATTCACCTGCTGAATTACTGTTTGATTCAGATAAGAAAAAAGCGAGGCGGCGACACAATGATCAGTAACATTAAAATCCTCGATGGCGGAATGGGCCGTGAACTGGCCCGGATGGGCGCACCGTTTCGTCAGCCCGAATGGTCGGCGCTGGCGCTGATCCAGGCACCGGAATTTGTCCGCAGGGCGCACGATGCTTTCATCACGGCCGGTTCCGACGTGATCACCACCAACAGCTACGCCGTCGTGCCTTTCCATGTGGGTGAAACCCTATTTGCGGAGCAGGGCGCAGCGCTGATTGCGCTTTCCGGAAAACTGGCGCGGGAAGCGGCGGATGCGGCAAAAAGGCCGGTGAAAGTGGCAGGCTCTCTGCCGCCGGTTTTGGGCTCATATCGCCCGGATTTATTCGAACCGGTTGCGGCGAAAAAGCTGCTGACAGTGCTGGTGGAAAATCTCAAAGACACCGTGGATTACTGGCTGGCTGAAACGCAAAGTTCCGTTGCCGAGGTGGAAGCAGTGCGTGAAGTCCTGACGGATGTCCTGGGCGATGACCCGCGTCCGCTGTGGTTCTCTTTTACATTACAAGATCAGCTTAACGATCATGGTCAGGCGCTACTGCGCTCCGGCGAATCCATTGAACAGGCGGTTGACGCTGTGCAACGCTTATCCGCCAGTGCGATTTTGTTCAACTGTAGCCGCCCGGAAGTGATGGCGGCTGCCGTTAATGCAGCCCGCGCCGCAAACACTTCTCTCGATATCGGCGTTTATGCCAACGCTTTTGAGCCTGCGGATAACAAACGCGGTGCTAATGAGGGGTTAAGCAAAATGCGTCAGGACACCGATCCTGCCGGATATCGGCAATTCGCCGAAGACTGGGTGGCGCAGGGCGCAACGATGGTTGGCGGCTGCTGCGGTATCGGGCCGGAACACATCGCGGCATTGAAAAAAGCATTCAGCCAATAAAATCAAAAACATCAGCCGCTGGACGGACTGAATTTAGGGGCGTCATCGCCTCAGTGACAGGGGAAAAACATGATTGATCGTCGTTCGTTTATTAAAAGTGCGGGGGCACTTTCCATCGCTGCTGCCACGCATTCTTTGTGGCTGGGTAACGCATTTGCCGCTGAAGCGGAAAAGCCGAAAAAAGGCGGACATTTAGTGGTGGGCGTCGATAACGCCTCCAGCACCGACCGTCTGGATCCGGCATTCTGGTTTGAAACCTACATGTATTTCGTCGGCTCTCAGGTCTTCAATAACCTGGTGGAAATCGACGAAAGCGCCGGGCTTGCGCCATCGCTGGCGGAATCCTGGTCATCTGCCGATGGCAGCAAAACCTGGGTGCTGAAAATCCGTCAGGGGGTGCAGTTCCACGATGGCCGCTCGCTGGGCGCGAAAGACGTGGTGTATTCCCTGAATCACCACCGTGGCGAAAAATCCACGTCGCCGGTCAAAGGATATCTGGACACCGTCAGTTCACTTGAAGCGACCGGCGAACACGAAGTGACCGTCAAACTGACGGCACCGGACGTGGAATTCGTCTGGCTGCTGAGCGCGGTGCATTTTGCGATCACCGCCGAAAACGAAAACTTCGACAAAGGCATCGGCACAGGCGCGTTCATTCTGGAGAAATTCCAGCCTGGCGTGACCACGCTGACCAAACGCAATCCGAACTACTGGAACAGCGAACGCGGGCACGTGGATTCCGTCGAAACGCTGGCGATGAACGACTCTACAGCGCGCGTGGCGGCGCTGGTCAGTGGATCCGCGCACCTGATTAACCGCGTGAATCCGCGCATTGTCAGCCGTATCGAACGTATGCCGAACCTGAAACTGGTGCGTGCGAAAGACAGCATGATTTACACCTTCCCGGGGCTGTCGAATCTGGCACCGTTCGATAACGTTGATGGCCGTCTGGCGCTGAAATATGCCATCGACCGTCAGCAAATTATCGACACCGTGCTGGGCGGATACGGCACCGTCGCCAACGATAATCCGATCTTCCCGTCGAACCGTTACTTTGCTAAAGACATTCCGCAGCGTCCGTATGACCCGGAAAAAGCGCAGTTCCACTGGAAAAAATCCGGGTTCAGCGGCCCGCTGACGCTTAATGTCGCGGACGCCGGTTTCCCTGGCGCGGTCGATGCCGGTCAGCTTTATCAGCAATCCGCGGCGAAAGCCGGGATCAACCTCAACGTGGTTCGCGTGCCGGACGACGCCTTCTGGAATGATATCTGGCAGAAAAAAGCGTTTGTATCGTCTAACTGGGCGAACCGTCCGACTGCCGATGCGCTGCTCTCTCTGGTGTTTACCAGCCAGTCTTCGTGGAATGAATCGGCGTGGCACGTTCCGGCCTTCGACGCGATGGTAAAAGCCGCGCGGGGCGAGCCGGATGAAGCGCGCCGTAAGCAGATTTATCACGATATTCAGGTGATGCTGGTTGATCAGGGCAGCGAAGTCATTCCGCTGTACGCCGACGCGCTCGACGGCTGCTCTTCCAAAATTAAAGGGTTCACCTCCGTGCCGGGTATGCCGCTGAGCGGTAACCGTGCGGCAGAGAAAATCTGGATCGAAAGCTGAGCCGGTAAGAGAATAATGTCAGAACTTCCTTCTGTAAAAACAACACAACGGCCTGCGGGCCGTTTTTCGCTGAACCGTGTTTCACCGGACGGCTCGCTTTTGCGCATGGTGCTGGTGCGCCTGTTTTATGGCGTGCTGGTG
This sequence comes from Rahnella sp. PCH160, assembly GCF_047784855.1. Classification (NCBI taxonomy): domain Bacteria; kingdom Pseudomonadati; phylum Pseudomonadota; class Gammaproteobacteria; order Enterobacterales; family Yersiniaceae; genus Rahnella; species Rahnella sp. PCH160. Next base: position 341,683 of record NZ_JBLOGT010000002.1, on the reverse strand, counting down.
GTGCTGGCGGTTTCCGTGCTGATTTTTGCCGGTGTGCAGTTACTGCCGGGCAACGCCGCGACGGCGATCCTTGGCCAGAGCGCGACGCCGGACGCCATCCGCGAGCTGAACTTACAACTCGGGCTGGATAAACCGGCGGTCAGCCGTTATCTGAGCTGGCTGTTGGGCGTGCTGCACGGCGATTTCGGCACCAGTTTTTCCACCCGCGAAGCCATCAGCGGCCCGCTTTTTACGCGGCTTGGCAATACGCTGTTTCTGGCGGGATGCACTGCCGCCATCGCGGTTCCGCTGGCGCTAATCATCGGGTTTATTTCCGTGCGTTATCACGGCAGTGTTATCGATACTTTCCTGAATGCCATCACCCGCGCCACTGTTGCGCTGCCGGAATTTTTCTCCGGTTATCTGCTGATCCTGATTTTCGCCATTACGCTGGCCTGGGCACCAAGTAACAGCAGTATTTCACCGGACATGCCGCTGGCCGCCAAACTTTCTGCGATTTCCCTGCCGTGCGCGACGCTGGTGCTGGCGATCCTCGGGCACATGAGCAGCATGACCCGCGCCGCGTTAATTGCTGCGCAAAGCTCCGCGTATGTCGATACCGCGCTGCTGAAAGGGCTGTCGCCTTCGCGCATTTTGTGGCGTCACGTTTTGCCGAACGCCATCGGCCCGATTATCAACGTCGTGGCGATCAATCTGGCGTATCTGATGGTCGGCGTGGTGATTGTCGAGAACGTATTTGTCTATCCGGGGCTGGGGCAGTACATGGTCGACAGCATCAGCAAACGCGATATTCCGGTCATGCAGGATTGCGCGCTGTTGCTGGCCGGGATTTATATCCTGCTGAATTTGCTGGCAGACGTGATGGCGCTGGTCGCCAATCCGCGTTTACGCCATAACCGCTAAATTTTTAGGAACTGCTGCAATGCCTGGCTTAAAACCTGCCTCGATACTCGGCCTGCTGGTGCTGAGTCTCTTTATACTTATCGCGATTTTTGCGCCGTGGCTCGCGCCGCACGCACCGGATAAAACGCTGGGGATGTCGTGGGATCTGCCGGGGCCGAATGCGCTGCTGGGGACGGATAATCTCGGACGTGATCTGCTTTCGCGTCTCATCTGGGGCACCCGTGTTTCGCTGGGCGTCACCGCGCTGGCGGCGCTGGTGGCCTTTTCGGTCGGCTGCACGCTGGGCTTTATCGCCGGATTACGCGGCGGCTGGCTGGATCAGGTGATTTCCCGCTGCAACGATATCGTGATGGCGATCCCGACGCTGATTCTGGCGCTGATCGTGCTGGCCGTTCTGCCGAAAACCTTGCTGACCCTGACGCTGGTTCTCGGGCTGCTTGAATCCACCCGCGTGCTGCGCGTGGCGAGATCGCTGGCGACGGATATCGGCGTGATGGAATTTGTCGATGTGGCGCGTCTGCGCGGCGAAAGCCTTGGCTGGATCCTCTGGCGGGTGATTTTGCCTAATGCCTTACAGACGCTGATTGCCGAATTTGGCCTGCGTTTCATTTTCATCTTGCTCTTCTTGTCGGCGCTGTCGTTCCTCGGCCTGGGTGTTCAGCCACCGACCGCCGACTGGGGCGGACTGGCGCGGGACAATAAAGACGGCATTCTGTTTGGCGTCTGGGCGGCACTGATCCCCGGTGGCGCGATTGCCGTGCTGGCGCTGGCGGTGAACGCCGTCGCCGACTGGCTGATGAGCGGTTCGACCCGCGTCTGGGGGAAAAAATCATGAGCGATGTATTACTCAAAACAGAAAATTTGCGCGTGGTGTCCGCCGGTAAAAACCCGCGAACGCTGGTCGATGACATTTCTTTTACCGTCAAACGCGGCGAAGTGCTGGGGCTGATTGGCGAGTCCGGCGCGGGGAAATCCACCATCGGGCTGGCAATTCTCGGCCATTGCCGTCAGGGAATGCGCATTCATTCCGGCAGTATTGTCTTTAACGGGCAGGACCTCACGTCGCTCTCTGACCGGCGTTTACGCCAGATCCGAGGGCGCCATATTGCCTACGTGGCGCAGTCAGCCGGTGCGGCATTTAACCCGGCGATGACGCTGGGCGAACAGGTGATTGAAGCGGCGCTGAAACACAAAATCTACAACCGCCAGCAGGCACAGGCGCGTGCCATTGAACTGTTTGAGCTGCTCGGTTTACCGCAGCCGCAGGCGTTTTATCAGCGTTATCCGCATCAGGTTTCCGGCGGTCAGTTGCAGCGCGCGATGATTGCGATGGCGCTGTGTGCGAACCCGGAACTGCTGATTTTTGATGAGCCGACGACCGCGCTGGATGTCACCACACAGCTTGGCGTGCTGAAAGCCATTGCCGATGTGATCCGCATTTCCGGCGTGGCGGCGATTTATATCAGTCATGATCTGGCCGTTGTCGCTCAAATCAGTGACAAAATCATGGTGTTGCAGCACGGAAAAACCGTGGAACAGGCACCGACCGCGCAACTGCTGGCGCAGCCACAGCAGGAATACACACGGCGTCTGCTGAATGCGCAGGGCGAAGCCAAAACGCCGCAAACCGGTGACGCACCGGTGGCGCTGAGTCTGCGCAATATCAGTGCGCGTTATCAGTCGCAGCCGGTCTTGCAGGATATTTCGCTGAACCTGCCACGTGGGCGCACGCTGGCGGTGATCGGCGAATCCGGTTCGGGTAAATCGACGCTCGGCAAAGTGATTTGCGGATTGCTCAGCCCGGAAACAGGGGAGGTGACGCTGGAACAGCAAACGCTGCCGGCGGGTTTGCGTCAGCGCAGCCGTCCGCAGTTGCGCGATGTGCAACTGATTCATCAGATCCCCGATACGGCGCTGAACCCGAAAGAGCGCATTGGCGGGCAGATTTCCCGCGTGCTGGAATGTTTCACCGGGCTGAACCGCCTCGAGCGGCAGGCTAAAGTCAGCGAACTGCTGGCGCAGGTCGGCCTTCATGCGGAACTTGCAGAGCGTTTCCCTTCGGCGCTGTCCGGCGGTCAGAAACAACGCGTATGCATTGCGCGGGCGCTGGCGGCGGAGCCAAAACTGATTGTGTGTGACGAGCCAACGTCAGCCTTAGACCCGCTGGTGGCGCGTGACGTGCTGGCGCTGCTGCGTAAAATTCAGCAGGACACCGGCATCGCCTACCTGTTTATCACGCATGATTTGCAGGTGGTGCGCGAGATTGCCGATGAAGTGGCGGTGCTGAAACAGGGCGTAATTGTGCGCCAGGGGCCGGTGGCGTCTGCGCTGAGTGAACCGCTGGACGATTACACCCGCGAGTTGCTGCATTCGGTACCGGAAATGCGCACCGGCTGGCTGGCGGAAATGTTCGCCAGCTAATACGCGGGGACTTATGGAAATTATCGCTGCAATCCCGGACCTGAGTCAGGCTGGCTCCCTCCCCTGCGAAGGGGAGGAGTAAATCGCAATCCCTTTTTTGTACAGTAATAAACCTTTCTGATTCATTTCTCTTTACACTTCCCTAATAATTCATTCACTAAAGATCTCTTTATTTTTACCGATAACCTTCCTGAGCCGTCAATATTTTTAAGGCCATTATCCCCGCTTTAAAAATTAATTTCAGATAAGGGATATCGGATTATTTAAAAGAGAATTAGCAGTAATTTCGCTATGCAATCATTAGCAGTCTGAATTGTGTTGTATTCATTTATTGGCCGGGAATTTAGGGAGTGATAATGTTTCGAATGATCAACAATATGCGGGTGGGTGCCCGTCTGGGGGCCGCATTCAGCCTGGTAATTCTGTTATTAGTCATCGTCAGTGTGACGGCGGTAACCAAAATAAACGGCATTAACGCCACGATTGAGCAAATAGTCAACGATCGTTATGTGAAAGTCCGGCTGGCATTTGATGTCCGCGACGGTGTCAATAACCAGATTAAATTTTTGCGCGGAATTGTTATCGATACCAAAAATCCTGAGCAAAACCAAAAACGCTATTTACAACTTGATGACACCGTTAAAGCAACTAATCTGGCGATGAGCAAAATTGCAGCCATTCAGACAACGGTGACCGGCAAGCAAAAAATCAAAGCCTTGCAGGATGCCAGCGATGCCTTTGAAACCGGCAAAGAGTCGCTGATCGCCCTGGCCCGTGCCGGTGATATAGACGGTGCAACCGAATATGTGCTGCGCAAACTGACCATCCCGCAAAACGCCTATCTCGATCTGGCGACCGCTTTCGCCAATTCTCAGGATGAGCAGTTGCAGGCCGAAGGCAAAAAAGCCGTGGCAGACGGGCATACCGCCATCCAGCTCACGCTGATTTTCTCCGCACTGGCGATTCTGTTAGCGGCGGCGATGGGCTATTTCCTGGCCCGTTCCATCACCCGTCCGCTGCTTAATGCGGTGAAAGTGGCCGAAAATGTGGCGGCAGGCGATCTGACCACGCAGATTCAGGTGAGCTCCAGCGACGAAACCGGCCAGCTTATGCAGGGCCTGAAAAACATGAACGAAAATCTGCTCAAGATCGTGACAGAAGTTCGTGCCGGGACGAATGCCATCAACAGCGCGTCCAGCGAAATTGCAGCCGGAAATCTGGATTTGTCCTCCCGCACTGAGCAGCAGGCCAGCTCGCTGGAAGAAACCGCCTCGGCGATGGAACAGATGACCGCGACGGTGAAACAGAACGCTGATAACGCGCGTCAGGCCAATCAGCTTGCGGCGCAGGCTTCCCGCGTGGCGGTGCAGGGCGGCGAAGTGGTCGGGCAGGTTGTGAACACGATGGAAGGCATTAATGTCTCTTCGCGCAAAATTGTCGATATCATTTCGGTCATTGATGGCATTGCATTCCAGACCAATATTCTGGCGCTGAACGCTGCGGTAGAAGCCGCGCGTGCCGGTGAGCAGGGGCGTGGGTTTGCCGTGGTGGCTTCTGAAGTGCGCAATCTGGCGCAACGTTCCGCCAGTGCCGCGAAAGAGATCAAAGTGCTGATCGACGATTCCGTCTCGAAAGTCGATAACGGTACGCAACTGGTTGCCAAAGCGGGCGCAACGATGGCCGAAGTGGTCTCCAGCGTGAAAAACGTCACGGATATCGTGGGTGAAATCGCCATTGCCAGCAACGAACAAAGCACCGGTATCGAAGAGATCAACAAAGCCATTAACCAGATGGACGAAGTGACGCAGCAGAACGCCGCACTGGTTCAGGAAGCGTCTTCAGCAGCATATTCGCTGAATGAGCAGGCGGAGCGTCTGTCGCAGGCCATCAGCATTTTCAAAGTCAGTCCGGGCACGGCGGCATCCGCCGTGCGCAAAGCGACGCAGGCAAATTCCCCGGCGTTGCTGCCAAACCGCCGTGTCTCGCCAGCCGCCAGCGCTGATGAAGGCTCGTGGGAAACGTTCTGATTTTCTGATTTTTTCTGCGTATTTCTCAAAGCCCGGTACTCAGTATCGGGTTTTTTACTTTTCTGCCGCCGTTTTTTTGCCATAATCCCTGCGCCAACATAAAGGAGAAGGCTTTAATGATGAAAATGACCCTGCGAAAAACGGCGCTGATGGCGGCGGCAGTAATCCCGATGATCGCGTTTAGCGCGATGTCTTATGCGCAAACGGCCACAAAAATGACGTCGGTTCAGCAGCAACTCGCTGCACTGGAAAAAGACAGCGGTGGCCGTCTTGGCGTAATGCTGATTGATACCGCCGACAATTCACATATCGCCTACCGCGCTGATGAGCGTTTTGCGATGTGCAGCACCAGTAAATTTATGGCGGCGTCGGCCATTCTTAAGCAGAGCGAAACGCATAAAGACTTGCTGGCGCAGCCGGTGAGCATCAAAAAATCGGATCTGGTGAATTACAATCCGATTGCCGAAAAACACGTTAACGGCACGATGACTCTCGGCGAACTGGCGGCCGCCGCGTTGCAGTACAGCGATAATGTCGGGATGAATAAACTGATCGAACACCTTGGCGGCCCGCAAAAAGTGACGGAATACGCGCGCACGTTGGGGGATAATACCTTCCGTCTGGATCGTACCGAACCGACGCTGAACACCGCCATTCCCGGCGACGAACGTGATACCTCTACACCACGCGCGATGGCGCTCAGCCTGCAAAAAAATGCGCTGGGTGACGGACTGGCAAAACCGCAACAGGCGCAACTGGTGGCGTGGATGAAGGGCAATACGACCGGCGCGATGAGCATCCGCGCAGGGCTTCCGGCTCAGTGGATTGTGGGTGATAAAACCGGCAGTGGCGACTACGGCACCACCAACGACATTGCGGTTATCTGGCCTGAAAACCATGCGCCGCTGATTCTGGTGACCTATTTCACGCAGCCGCAGCAGGATGCAAAATCCCGCCGTGACGTTCTGGCTTCTGCCGCGAAAATCGTCACGCAGGGCTACTGATTTTCCCTTTCTGTGACGCCTTTCAGCACGTCACTTTTATGAAAGCCCGGCGGAAAACTTTCCGCCGTTTTCAGACTTTTAAGACGCTTCCCCTTACTGCCGTACTTCCCCGCTTTGTTATTGTTTTCCTGTAAAACACACTCATTTCTTGAAAGGGAGTTTTCATATGGCCGGTTTTCTGACATCTAAAAAGGGGATTGTCGCGGATAAGCTCAATCGCTTGTTCAGTTCCCGTGGGATCCGCGATGCGTTATTGGATTAATAATCCTGTAATCACGAAATCCTGTGATTTTATAATTATGAATACAGCAGACGCTTAACGTGGAACAGAGCATAGCCGCTGGGGCTTAATCAGATTAGAGGGGGAAATCAGCGCGCTATTATGAATTGAATTCATGAATCGGGGATGTTTCGGATTTAATACGCTGAAGAAAAATAAAGTACAACGTCGCGAATGAGATAGGCTATTTTTCTTAGTTCTCCGGGGATTTATCACAATAAGAGAAGAGCGCTGAACATGACCAAAACTTTTTCGCCTTCCGCGCAGGCGCTGATGATGTCGTTACTGACAGGGCAAGCGGTTCACTGGCAGCGGGCGTGGGCTACGCAGCCTTTTGCCGCGCAAGCCTGGCGGACGGTCAGCACCATGATGTTTTCCAAAATTCTCGAACCGGTCTGGTGGTGTTGCCGTTGCCCGGACCCGGTGGTGACCGTCAGAAAAAATACCGTCTACTGGCTGGCGTATCTGGTGCAGGAACCCGGCCCGGCGTCGGAAAAACTGTGGGTGGATGCGGTGAAAGCCCGCTACCAGATGCAGACGAACAGTGCGCTTGGCCATGACGCCGATGCATTTTTGCTGCAAGTTTTTCAGGATTACGTCGTGCTTTACGATCTGTACCGCAAAGGCAAAGATCAAACGTCAAATGGCTAGCAATACTGTGAGTCTGTTTTGGAAAGCCTCTTTCTGATAAAGGCCGATGTAATAATTGTCCGAATTATTCCGATAATAACCTGCCGTTATATCGGTGTAATATATTTCAAAATTTATATTCGGCTACTATTCAGCCATTTACTGTCCGGGCGTTTATTATCGGCATTCACGCAACGTCCGGCAGGCTATAATAGCCATGTTGTTCTGGAATCGGCTGTCCGGCTTCTGCTCCGGTGCGTAGTCACGTCCGGCCAGCGCGGACAAATCGTGACTTAAGGGCGATTTTGTTCCCGTGGTTTCACGCGTTTACCCTTTGTATATCGGACAGGATGTGCTTTTTAGTGCTTTATTAATGACCGTGTAACGGAGTTAAGTCAGCATGATCGTTCACTAAATCAGCAACATATTGATTCCTTTAAAAAAGAATAAACAATTCTATACAAAATAAATTATTGAGGTACAGAGTAAAAAGCCATATATTGGCCGCGTTTTTCTCATGGTACTTACCTTTTAAATACATTTATTCAATTGCAGCGTTCCATAACCTGCGGTTGTAGGAGAGATATGATGACGGATAAAGTCCGTATTGACAGTTTAGGTGCGAATTCATTAAACGGAAACAATGAAACCTATTTGGCGAGACAAGCTGAATTTGAATCGAATGTCAGGAGCTATCCGCGCAAGTTGCCGTTAGCAATTGCGAAGGCCAATGGCGTGTGGATCACCGATGTTGAGAATAATCAATATCTTGATTGCCTTGCCGGTGCCGGTACGCTGGCTCTTGGACATAATCATCCGGACGTGCTGCAAAGCATCCAAAATGTCATTACCAGCGGCTTGCCGTTACATACACTGGATCTGACAACACCGTTGAAAGATCAGTTCTCAGAATATCTGCTTTCTTTATTGCCGCAACAGGGCAAAGAGTATTGCCTGCAGTTCACCGGCCCGTCCGGCGCGGATGCGGTAGAAGCAGCGATGAAACTGGCTAAAAAAGTCACTGGCCGTTCTGGCATCATCAGCTTCTCCGGCGGTTATCACGGTATGACGCACGCCACGCTGGCGGTAACCGGTAACCTGTCTCCGAAAGAAGCGGTTAACGGCATGATGCCGGAAGTGCAGTTTATGCCTTACCCGCACCAGTACCGTTGCCCGCTGGGCATTGGCGGTGACGCTGGCGTTAAAGCATTAACCTATTACTTCGAAAACCTGATCAACGACGTGGAAAGCGGCGTGCGCAAACCTGCGGCCGTTATTCTCGAAGCCGTTCAGGGCGAAGGCGGCGTGAACCCGGCGCCGGCTGAGTGGTTGCAACGCATTCGTAAAGTGACTCAGGAACACGGCATTTTGCTGATCCTCGACGAAGTTCAGGCTGGCTTCTGCCGTACCGGCAAACAGTTCGCCTTCGAGCACGCGGGTATCGAGCCGGATATCATCGTGATGTCTAAAGCGGTCGGCGGCGGTCTGCCACTGGCGGTTCTGGGTATCAAAAAACAGTTTGATGCCTGGGCACCAGGTCACCACACCGGTACGTTCCGTGGTAACCAGCTGGCAATGGCCACCGGCCTGACGACGCTGAAAATCTTGAAAGACCAAAAGATTGCAGAAAAAGTCGCCGCACAGGGTGAATGGCTGAAAGGCAAACTGGCTGACCTGCAAAAACGTTACCCGGTCATCGGTCATGTACGCGGGCTGGGCTTAATGATCGGTATCGAGATCGTCAAACCCAACGAAGCGCAGGATCACATGGGTTGTTACCCGGCTGATGGCGATTTGTCTGCACTGTTGCAGAAAAAATGCTTCGAAGCGGGTCTGATCCTGGAGCGCGGCGGCCGTAACGGCTGCGTGCTGCGCCTGTTGCCTTCCCTGCTGATCACCAACGATGAGCTGGGTATTTTCCTCGATAAGTTTGAGCAGGCGCTTCTGGCGGCTGGCATCAAACCTGTCTGAGCGGAGTAAGAGATTCTGATGTCCGAGTTAAACCCAATTCTGGCAGGCTCAGCGCAAAGCACTGAAGCCTACCAGCAGGCCATTGCACAAAGCAGCGCTGCTGTTGTGCAATGGTTGCAACAACCTGAGATGTATCAGGGTAAAAGTGTTGCCGAACTGCGTGAGCGTATTACGTTGGATTTCAATCCTCAGGGCCTGGGCAACCAGGCGGCGATTGAACGTGCGATTGAATATTTCCTGAAAGACAGCCTGTCGGTGCATCACCCGCAGTGCGTGGCGCATTTGCATTGCCCGAGTCTGGTGATCAGCCAGGCGGCGGAAGTGCTGATTAACGCCACTAACCAGAGCATGGATTCCTGGGACCAAAGCCCGTCAGCGACCATCATTGAGATGAAGCTGATTGAATGGCTGCGTACTCAGGTCGGTTATCAGGCAGGCGACGCGGGCGTGTTCACCAGCGGCGGCACCCAGAGCAATCTGATGGGGCTGATGCTGGCGCGTGATGCGTTCTTCGCCCGTCAGGGACACTCCATCCAGCAGGATGGTCTGACCGGTAATCTGCGTAAAATTAAAGTGTTATGTTCTGAAAACGCGCACTTCTCTGTGCAGAAGAACATGGCATTGCTGGGCCTCGGCTATCAGTCTGTGACGCTTGTGAAAACCGATGAATTCGCCCGTATGGATTTCAACGATTTACGCGAGAAAGTGGCACAGGCTCAGGCCAACGGCGAGCAGATCCTGGCGATCGTCGCAACGGCCGGTACCACCGACGCCGGTGCTATCGACCCGCTGCGTAAAATTGCTGAACTGGCCGCAGAGCACCAGATTTGGGTGCACGTTGACGCGGCGTGGGGCGGTGCGTTGCTGCTGTCTGAGAAATATCGTCATTATCTCGACGGTATTGAGCTGGTGGATTCCATTACGTTGGACTTCCACAAACAGTTCTTCCAGACCATCAGCTGCGGCGCGTTCCTGCTCAAAGAAGAGCGTCACTACGAGCTGATGCGCTATCAGGCGGCTTACCTGAACTCTGAGTTCGACGAAGCGGCTGGTGTGCCAAATCTGGTGTCTAAATCGCTGCAAACCACCCGCCGTTTCGATGCACTGAAACTGTGGATGGGTCTGGAAGCGTTGGGCCAGAAACAGTATGCCGAAATCATCGACCACGGTGTGACGCTGGCACAAGACGTTGCGCAGTTCGTGACTTCTGAAGCCTCGCTTGAACTGGTGATGAAGCCTCAGCTGGCGAGCGTGTTGTTCCGTTATCGTCCACAGCAACTGGCGACCGCCAGCGATGCGGCCATTGCGCTGCTGAACCAGAAAATCGGCGATGCGCTGCTGGATTCGGGCCGTGCCAACGTGGGCGTGACCGAGCATAACGGCGTAACCTGTCTGAAACTGACGCTGCTGAACCCGACCGTGACGCTGGAGGATGTTAAAGTCCTGCTGGCGCTGGTTGAGAAAACCGCACAGCAACTGCTGAACCAGTAAGTTTTCTAAACCAGGTTTTGACTCAGAACGCAGCAAAAAGCCGGTAACACTTTTCAGGTGTTACCGGCTTTTTTTTAGGTTCATCGCGCTTTAGCGAGAACAAATAGAAAACGGCAATGAAAGCCTTTAGTTTTATGTTCGCGAAAACGTAAACCAAGACATTCACTGCCGCTGATATGAATGCTAACCTGACTTCTCTTTCAGATCGATGACGCCTTGCTGAAAAGCTGCGGCGCAAAAGGCGTGATCAGAAAAGGCAAAGGCGCTCATGAGAATGCCCGCACAGATTATCCGATATACGGTAAGGCGGTGGCAGACGCGGTGGTTTCCGGTGAGGCTGATTTAGGGATTTTATTTTGCGGTTCCGGCATTGGTATTTCCACTGCGGCGAATAAAGTTCATGGAATACGCGCCGTGGTTTGCAGCGAACCGTATTCGGCGAAATTATCCCGCGAGCATAACAACACTAATATTCTTTCCTTCGGTTCACGCGTGATTGGGGCACCGCAGGATTATTCCGCAAAGACATACCTTATAAGGACGCGATGACGGTACTTAAAGAGCAGATCGCGCTGGCTAAAGGCACTGGAGACGTGGGTTAGCGGATGACAATAAAAAGCCATTCTGTACAAGGACGAGTTGGACAGAATGGCTGATGTTTGTCACTCCCGTTGTTACGGCCAGCCCTATATTCCGTTGAGCTTTTCCATCACTTCGTCAGACAATTCCAACTGAGCACTCGCCAGATTTTCCTGTAAATGCTGCGGCGACGACGTGCCGGGGATCAGCAAAATATTTGGAGAGCGTTTGAGCAGCCAGGCCAGCGCGACCTGCATCGGCGTCGCCTGTAATGTGGCCGCTACGTCATCGAGCAACGTGGATTGCAACGGCGAAAAACCGCCCAGCGGGAAGAAGGGCACATACGCGATGCCCTGTTCGGACAGTGCATCAACCAGTGCATCGTCGTGCCGGTTCGCCAGGTTATACATGTTCTGCACGCAGGCTATCTTCGTCAGTTTCTGCGCATCGGCGACCTGTTTTGCTGTAACGTTGCTCAGGCCAATATGACGAATTAATCCGCGTTCTTTCAGCCTGATCAGCGCTTTCAGTTGCGGTTCCAGCGAACCTTCTTTCGGCTTGTAGACATCGAGCATACTGCGCAGATTTACCACGTCCATCGCCTCCAGCCCCAGGTTTTGCAGGTTATCTTCCACCGCCTGCGTCAGTTCCTGCGGGCTGAAGGCCGGTAGCCATCCGCCTTTTGCATCGCGGCTCGCGCCAACTTTGGTCACAATGCACAGGTTATCAGGGTAGGGATGCAGCGCTTTTTTGATCAGCCTGTTGGTTTCATGCGGGCCGTAAAAATCGCTGGTATCGATATGATTCACGCCGCTGGCGAGGGCGTCGCGCAACACCTGAATACCCCGTGCTTCATCTTTCACCGGGCCAAAAACGCCTGGCCCCGCCAGTTGCATAGCGCCGTAACCTAAGCGTCCCACTTCGTGATCGCCGAGGCGATAAGTCATTGAAGGCTGTGACATGGAATTCTCCTCTGTGAGTGTGCATTAATTGTAACGGGGCGCTGGTTGTGCAACTATCCGGTAAAATCAGGACAAACTGTACGAGGTTACGCACAATGTCGATTGATATTGCCCTGTTGCATGCCGTAGTTGAAGTCGCGAAGGCCGGTGGATTTCGTGAGGCGGCGCGCGTCACCGGCAGTAATGCGTCGCGGCTCAGTGACGCGGTGCGCCGCGCCGAGCAGCAGCTCGGCATCCGGCTTTTTCACCGGACGACCCGCACAGTGGTGCTGACCGAAGCCGGCAGGGCGCTGATGGAGCGTTTACAGCCCGCCATGAATGAGGTGAACGCCGCGCTCGATGCGCTCAATCGTTATCGTAATACGCCTGGCGGCACGCTGCGTCTGAACGTGCCGGTCAGCGCAACGCGGCTGGTTTTACCTGCGCTGGTGCCGGAGTTTCTCAGGCGTTATCCGGATATTCAGCTGGAAATCATCGCAGAAAGTAATGTGCAGGATGTGTTTCGTGACGGCTGCGATGCCGGTATTCGCTACGACGAGCGTCTTGAGCAGGACATGGTGGCGCTGCCTATCGGGCCGCGCCGTCAGCGTTATACGGCGGCGGCGTCCCCTGCGTACCTCGACGTGCACGGCAGGCCTGAGCATCCGCGGGAGCTGATTGAGCATCGCTGTCTGCGTGGCCGTTATGCCAGCGGCAATATGCCTGACTGGGCGTTTGAGCGTGACGGCGAAAACCTCAGCGTGCAGGTGAATGGTCCGCTGGTGGTCAGTGTCGGCGGCACGGTGGATCTGGCCGTGGAAGCCGCAATAGCGGGGGCGGGGATCATCTATCTGTTCGAAAACTGGCTGGCGCCGGCCATCGTCAGCGGCAAACTGGAAGCCATCTTACAGCCGTGGTGGCTGTCATTTTCAGGCCCGTATCTTTATTACAACGATCGCCGCCTGATCCCCGCGCCTTTGCAGGCGTTTATCGATTTTGTCCGCGAAGACAATCTGAACCGCGCGTCGGCCGGTTAAAACCCGAATTCGCTCAGGCCGGGATGATCGTCGGGTCTGCGGCCTGGCGGCCAGTGGCCCGGTACTGTCCAGCCCCCCCGAGTACTTCCATCGTTAAGCAGGCCAGCCAGTCCGGCAAGCTCGTGCTGTCTTTTGGCCCGTCAAAAGACATCGCCCTGTCAGAAGAAATCGCCAAAAAAATTCTTCTCAGCGAGATCAACACGATAGTCATGCGTGAGGCGTCAGGTCAGTGTATCGGCGCGGGCAGGCATTGATCTGAGCTCCTGATTAACTATACTGTACATAAACACAGTATTGTTGCAGGAACCCACCCATGATGCTTTACAAAATCGCCGCACGGCAGCAAAAAACAGATATTCCTTTGTATTTAAACCCTATTGCTGCGGGCTTTCCCAGCCCGGCGGCGGATTATGTTGAGAAAGGCATCGATCTGGTGGCGCACCTGATTGCCCATCCTTCTTCTACGTATGTGCTTAAAGTCTCCGGCGATTCCATGCGGGATGCGGCGATTATTGATGGCTCCCTGTTGCTGGTCGATTTCAGCCTGAAGCCTGGCCACAATGACATCGTGGTCGCCAGCCTGGACGGGGAGTTTACGGTTAAACGGCTGATGCTCCACCCGCATCCTCATTTGCGGGCGGAAAACCCGGCCTATGCGCCCATTCCCCTTAATGCAGAAAGAGAAGTCGAGATCGTCGGCGTTGTGACCACCGTTATCAGCACGATGCATCGAAATGTACGCGCTCGCTGATGTGAACTCGTTCTACGCAAGTTGCGAAGTTGCCTGGCGTCCGGATCTGCAAGGCAAACCTGTCGTGGTGCTTTCCAATAATGACGGCTGCGTGATAGCGCTTTCGGCGGAAGCGAAGAAGCTTAAAATTAAAATGGGCGCGCCGTACTTCAAACAAAAAGCCCTTTTTCAGCAGCACGGCGTAGTTGTTTTTAGCAGCAACTACGAACTTTAGTAAGTTAAGTGGAATGCAACATCACATGACCTAAACTGTATAAGTTAATTCAGAGAGGTATATGCTATGACTGAAAATCCACATATTCTGACTTGCATACTCCTGGTTGAAAAATGGCTAGGTCTTCTTTGCGACATTGGGCACGCCAGTGCCACCATCAAAGCATATCGAAGAGCAATGCATCATTATCTCCGCCACTGCGCAGAGCAGGAGGTTGAGCCAACTACCGCAAACTTTGAAGATATTTCTGGCTACATACGCTTACAGTTACCCGGAATGGAAAATGCTGTTGCCAATTCAACACTGCAATTGCGGATTTCCGCTATTCGCCTTTGGTATGATTATCTTGGCTACTATAATTTGTCTCAAAATAATCCTGTATTACGAGCAGTCTCTGCGAGCCCCATTTACAGCGGGCGCGGGCTGATTCCGCGACAGGTCAGAATGCCTAGAATACCCGATGATAGTATGTGGCTGACATTGCTTACTTTTGTCGCCAAAGCTCCTGTCCGGGATCGGCTCATGCTCGCCTTTGCCTATTATGGAGCGTTACGACGCAACGAAGTCAGCCAGCTCTGTATTGAGGATCTTGACGTCGGTCATCGTCTAATTCATATCCGCGCTGAAAATACTAAAAATAGACGCGAACGTGTTGTCTGTTACAACCCCGAAATAACACCAGTGCTCATTGCCCATCTAACCACTTTACGCATGCAAGGTTATTCTGGTGGAGCCATTTTCCGCTCTTTCTCCGACCGAAATTATGGTCAGCCATTAACCTACTGGAGCTGGAGTAAAATTGTTAGAAAATGGGCAAAAACCGTTAATATACCACTGCTTTCGACTCATACTTTCCGCCATCTGCGGTTAACCCATTTAGCCAGAGCAGGATGGAAGTTACATGAGCTTTCTGCTTATGCAGGGCACCGAGATCCCCGCACCACGCAGGTTTATTTACACTTGTCCGGTGCAGATCTTGCACTGAAAATGACAGGAGCTATTGCTGACCTTGACAACAAACTGGCAAAGCTCGTCTTCAGTTCAGGAGATATAGAATGAAACCTGAAAATAAAACGGGTTTAACCTATTCCCCCTTTGATAAGAGTCAATATCGGCTCTCAGATACACTGACAGAAGAAGAGAGAGTACATATCAGTAATTCGCGACAAAGGACAAAATACCAAAATATTCTCCACCCCGTCCCGGATTTAGTTAAGCCTCTAAAAGATATAGCCAGACGGAGTGGTGCCAGTTCCGCGGTTGAAAAATCGTTAATTCAGGTTATTCTGGCGGAAACATTTGCGCAGGATTTGCCCTGCTGGAAATGGCCTAAAGAGGTCTGGCTGTCACTTTTTGACAAACCTCAAATTCGGGCACCTCTTCTTGCCGCTTTTGCCTGTCATCTCGGATCTTTAGACAAACTGCCGAGACTCTATGAAAATCGCCAGCCAGCTTTATACGCGCAGGCAATTTTTGGGAAAGCTTTCTTCCATCAAGAATTAAATCGTTTGCTTGAGGTACTGGTCTCTCTCGGATATTCACGCCGTAGTCAGGAAATGTTTCTGTCAGCCGTACTGGGTATGCTTATGCTGGAGAATGGCGATCCCCGACTGGAAACCTTCTCCGAGAATTTACTGAAACGTGGCCAGCAGCAACGAAGTGAAGGGATTGCCAGAGCCGTAGGTAAAGTTTCTCATGGGCTGGCCGCTTTAGGTATTCTTTCACGTCCTATACGCATGCGGGGTTACCTTGGCTGGCGTGAAAAATCAACCGAAGGAATTGCTCCCGAATGGGTTCACTGGTGCAAAAAATGGCGTGAAACATCAGTGTTACAGCCTAGAACACGCGAATCGATTTACAGCTTCATTTTAAGGACTGGACTCTGGTTGACACGGGAACATCCTGAGATAAAGCAACCATCCGACTGGAATATTGGTACCTGTGCTGACTTCATCGCGGCCTTAGGCAGATTAAACGTTGATGAACTTTCATTAACCTCTGCCCCAAAAGGTAGGGAGGCAGCGCGCTCAGGGCTGCCGTTTATGAGTTCGACACGAAACGCTTTTCTATATTCACTTCGACGATTCTTTCTTGATTACGAATTTTGGGATTGGGGGAAACTAAAGTTCAGTCCGTTGAGACACCTTGCCAGGCCAAGAGCTCCGAGTTTTAGCAATGATGTTAACCCTCGGGTTATTGATGATCCCGTTTGGTTAAAATTAACATGGGCCAGCATGAACTTACGTAGGGAAGACATGTTAACTGAAATTCACTATCCTCTTTCTATGATGAAGGCTATGGCGGTTATTTGGACGCATGCGGGATTGCGCAGCAATGAAATCATTCGCCTGGCGACTAGTTGTATTCGGGATCAGTCAGAGGAAATTATCCAGGACGATAATTCAGTCATTCCTCCAGGTACACTTTGCTATCTTGAAGTCCCTACCGGGAAAACTTCCACCTCTTTCGTGAAACCAGTCGCTGCAATTATAAAAAAATATATTGATGAATGGTTACAAGAAAGGCCAGAAGAACAGGCTGCGCTGACTGATGAAAGAACTGGTGAAAAAGTAAACTTCCTATTTCAGTACCGGGGAAAGCCAGTAAGTCGTACTTTCATCAACGAAACTATTATTCCGATGCTTTGCATTCGTGCAAATATGCCGCTTCATGACAGTAAAGGTAAGATCACTAGTCATCGTGGACGCGCATCGGCATTAACAGCGCTAGCGAGCGTATCACAAGGGATGTCAATTTTTGAGCTGATGCAATGGGCCGGACATTCCTCTCCTAAATCAGCAATGCATTACATCCGCATTCGCCCAACGAAACTGGCAGCTTCTTTTATCAAAGCCGATAAAATCTCACATATGGTCAGCGTCCTAGTAGATATGGACATCATATCATTGGGGGAAAGCGGTCCCCAATTATACTATGATCTTGGTAATTCGTACTGCACGAATCCTTTCTGGAGTAACTGCCCTCACAGGATGGTATGTGTTGGTTGTGATTTTAATTTGCCTAAGAGTAGTTCTCACGCACAGGCGTTAGAGAGTAAATCGTCTGTAAAACGTTTTATGGAAGAAATACCGCTGACTCAAGATGAAAAAACAATTATTGAAGGAGATATTGAAAAAATAAATGCATTTATTAAGAAAATAGAAAAAATACCCGCTCTGGATGGAAAGAAATATCCAACCACTATTTCTCCTAAGAAATGACGTGAATGTATGTATCAGCATTAGTTTGTTAGATTGACTGTTTTTAATAAAATAATTTATCACAGTGAAATGCATTTCAGGGAAACACTAATATAACTAAAGTACTGACAGACACTACGTCACTCATCATGGCGGATGCGACGACTACACGAAGCCAGAATATATTATAGCTGAGATTTAAATAACGGAATTTATCGGCACCGACAGTGTTCAACGAGGCTATTTCAGTCAACTGACGTATTTTATAAACGGAGTCGACGGCACAGTCATTTAGGAGGGGGTATCCTGCATGCCCTTTGAAAAGACCATATCGTGAGGACGGGAATGTCTCTTGTTGCGGCTTAGTTCAGAAGTGCCGAGGCTCGAAATGAGGCGGAGTCCGTAGGTCGACGGCGGTACAGAAGTAGTTTTTTTAGACCATGGGGGATAGCACAGAACCCCTGCCTGAACTTGGTACCAGTTCGACGTATAGAGATTTTCGTCCGATGATGACAGCAAGCATTGGCCGCTTGTCCAGACGATTCTCAGATAAGCAGTTCCACTCTGATCTATCGAGACCAGAAGGACGGGGATGATCTTCCGGATGGGTGTGCCATTCACCAAGATAACGGATAATTCCTTTACTCGCCGTCCATCGAGACAGAGCAATAGCATCGTGACCAAATGGCATCCGCTCGAAAAGGTTACGAAACCGCTTGTCCCATTCAGTGGGGAAAGTAGCTTGCTCGATAAGCATATGGTTTCCATGAACTGAACCCAATAGAAGCCCGCCAGCTTCGCAGTCTGCGTCGCTGTTCTGGATATGCTGATAGAATGTTCCTAACGCTGCTGTCGAAAAATACAGCAGCGTTCTTTTGTCATGGGTCGCCCATGAGTTTAAAAATTGCATAGAGGGCACTCCGGATCATGAAATGGATCGCAATCGGGCGTGGCAAGCTGCTCTGTCTGATCGATCAATCTGGTGCGCAATGCAGGAGAATAAGTGCCATTAACCCAATCAAGCGCCATTTCAGTTCCCAAACTTGCAGCATGCACAGAGACCGAAGCGGGGAACGGAACATATAGGCCCTCACATCCATGACCCGCCAAGATGACAGGAAGAGGATCAACCGTGGAGCGCAGTTCGCCTTTCCCATTGCTATGCCAAAGACATCGGTAGCAGGCACCTGATGTAGTTGTTCTCAGGAGAGCACGTACAGCCGTTCCCGGACCTTCAATCCAGATCGAAAGCATGGGCGTCGGATGTGGATAGTGACCGCAGAGCCAATGCCCTAGAGATTCTTCCCCAGTTGCATCTATGAGCAGATCTAGCTTTCCCAGTTGGGCTTGCCTGACATCCACGGGGAGCGCGCGAATCTCTGCGCCTGGCGCCAAGCGCCTAAGTTCCTTCGACATCGCCTCGGCTTTGTTCGATAGAAGATCAGGAAATCCCAGTCGATGACGACCGATGTTTTGCGGGAGAAGGCAGTCGAAATCTACTAGGGTAAGCTTCCCGCCGAATGTCCCCGCACCTGCCTTGACAAGCATGTCGGCCAGATAGCCACCGATCGTTCCGCATCCAACGACAGCGATGTTCTTACCTGCCAGAGTCTGGGAGTTCGGAATGTTCCTCTGGGCAAGATAGCCATCATCGATTCTGACCACGGAGATGGGCATCACCTTCAGTCGATAGCTCAAATCCCTACGATCTACGAGCCTGCCCTTTCTGGCCAAATGTTGACGGTCATAGAAAACCGCAAAACCATACGTCATCAGCGGAGATTCAATGAAAATCAAGCAGCCGTTGGCTTTTCCCCTTTCTCCTTCCTTAATACGCTCGTGAATCTTGCGCCGACACTGAGGGTCAAGAGTACTCTGCCATTCCAAGATATCTCCAACTGTTTCAGGTGGCCAATGGCTGGTCAGAGGACGCGGTTGAGTTTTTGTCTTTACCCGATAGGTCAGTACCGTACTATCGGTGACTTGGTAGCCCAGAGACTTCAGTTTCTCAGTTGTTCGACCCTCGTTATCGGTAACGAAGTACAACGAGCTTCCATTTGCCTGCGCGACTATGCAGTTCTGTCGCCCTAGGTCTTTACCCTGCATGTCTACGAAGCAAAACAAGCCATGCCAATAGGCGAAGAATTCTTCCGCAAGATCTTCAATCAACTCCCTCTTCAATATCTGTCCTAGCACAATGGCTGCGCGATCCAAGCATGCCAGCGACTGTCCTACAGGGTCGTAAATGTCTAGCACGACCATGCCTTTGGCAATATAGCAAAGCCCACCATCTGCACCGAGATGAGGAATCGCTGCGGGCAGCTCTGGTGGGATTTCCAGCAGCCGGATGCGAGGCAAGTCGAAGAACGAGGGGTCGAGTTGAAGTTCGCACAAACATCCCTTGTCTGCTTGGGGTGGAGTCAACCGCCCGCGCAACCTGAACCAGCCGTCATCCGCCTTGCCAACAAACGCGAAGCCTCTCTGCTCGAAGACCTCGATAACATCTGCAACAACAACTGTACTTTTCATCCTGCCTTTGTTCGCCCAATAAGTTCGCTCGGACCGGCAGCGGCGGGAGCCGCTGCAATGGTGGCCGCGACGGATACGATTTTGACCCGATCAGGTTCATTTGGAAAGCGCGGGCCAAATGAGTCCTGCATCCAAATGCATGCCTGTGAAGGACTGCCAGCATCAGTCGCTCCGCGAAGAACCGTTTCAAACTCTTCGAACGCCTTTGCAGCCTCTTCAACACCGGCTTTACCCAGGCGCGCAGTGAGCGACTCAGCTTCTTCCACCGGATTGTTTACACCGGCACGCAACCGCGTCGGCAGTGCAGCAACAACATCTAGCAAGGCGAGATCGTCACGTCGATCACGTTTCTCAAATAATGGGGCAGCAGCAGCCATCAACAAGATCGAGGTAGGACCACCGCTGGGCCACCGCCAGTCGCGGAACGCCTTCAAGTAACGAACTACCCTGCGTAACTGCTCCCCCTTTGCCTCCACTTCGCCCAAGAACCACTCCTTAACAGGCCTGGGATCAGAGGCCATCCAGTTGTGCTCGCGGTGAGCCAGTAGCACTTTATCAGCGGGCAACGCCGTCCAAACATCCCGCTCTGCAATGTTTACTGCTTCCGTCAGCGAGTCATAACCATAGCTATCCATCGAGGCTTTCACGAGGGTGACAAACTCCTCATCGGGGATGGCATATAGTGGGATGTCAATGTGGGCATAGGCTCCAATGACAATCCGAATGCAAGTCAGTTTGTCAGTGACGAGCGCCCATCGATTTTTATCAACTAGCGGCCTCAAGGCTTCTTCTGCAGCGGTAAAGAACACCGTCGCAGCGGTACTGGGACGCTTTGTTTGCGAGACAAAACTCAATGGCAAATAGCAACCATCATCGACATCCGCCTGTTGGGGTCGTTGTGCCGGAGAGTTCAATGTCTTGTATGCCCACGAGCCTTGAGTGAAGAAGCGTGGTTGAGGCACGTCTTCTGTGTAGCCGAGTTCATTTAGCACGCGCGGAATGCCGGTTCGCAGGCAGTTCCTGACATCCTTGCGGGCACTGGCGATCCAATCCCGTTGATCTGGCAACAAATCCAGTTCATCGTGCATGCAGGATTCGTCATCAACTGTGGTAAAAAAAAGTGGGCTCAGGTTCAGCATGTAGTCTCCGATGCGTTCTTGTTAGGGCCGTGATAGAAGATGGGTACGCCGGCCTGATGCGTTCGAAATGGTTTAAAGAGTGGATCGCCGAGAGCACGCTGCGCCGCGTGGTTACCTCGATCCTTAAGCGTATTGGTAGTACCGATTGACACCCGATCCAGCGCTTTAACATCTTTACTCTGATCAGGTGTTGCTTTATCGTCGATCTGGAAATATTTGTTTCCCAACGACTGTCGCAGCATATAGTCCACAGACGACTCCTGAGCAGAAATCACCAAGTCAAATAGCCCCCCGCGCCACTTGCCGAATCCGCGATCAAGGCTGGCATCGCCACGGATGGTCGCACCGATCGTCATCGTGCCAATGGAGAGAACTCGAATTAGAGCATCCTGATTCGGTGCCAGGAACGTATTGACTTCATGTAACCCAAACAGACCAGGAGCGTTGCCGACCAACCCCCATCTGCGAAGACACCGCGGTTATTGCGGGCCAACGGAAAATAGACGGGTGCAGCTGCGGTCGCCAATGCCACATCAACGATCCTCATGTGATGATCTAACTCGAAGGAAGGATGGTGAGGTGTCTTGAAAAATTGTCCGCGCCCCGTTGAGTAGTTGACTGCTGGTACGAGAACTCGGTGCTTCAGGTTACCGATCGTGATGTCTTGAAAACGCTCTGTAAGCACTTCTTGCAATCCCTTCGAATCATGCTTCGCGTTCAGCCAGAACCCCAGAAGTCGCCTTGAAAGGCTGCGGCAACCAAAGATGCGATTGCCTTCGTCTTCAAACATTGCTTTGAGTTCTTGAGCCGGTATTTCTGCAGCTAGCCCCAAAGCGAGCATCCCTCCTGCAGATGTACCGCAAATAAGATCGAAGTGCGAAGCTATAGGGCGGCCTAGCACGATTTCGAGTTCGGCAAGAACCGTAGCCGTATAAAGGCCTCGATAGCCACCACCCGAAAGGGCGAGCACATGATAAGTGGGGATGTTTGCCATAGCACTTCAGCCTCTAGGGGGAAGAAATCGTTACCGTAACTGTCCTTGTCACGAATACGACCATCTGGACGGTGGATGACGAGCTCGGACTTCTGGTTGCGGGCAGTGTTCCGTCCTGAATCTATTGCTTCCTGCTGCGTGGCATGTACAGATGTCGCCCGTTGATTGCCAGCGCCTTTGACGGCCCAACCATCTTGGTGAGGAACAACATGCTGATTTTTTCTGGCCATGATAACTATCTCCTATAGCGAAAGCATGGAAGTCACAGCCAGTCAGCCGGGTTGTCAATGACCGCTCGCTGTAGCACAATACGTTGTTCACATAGACAACGGGGAGATCAAGCTAATACTAGCGAATAATCTACATTGTTGTCTACTCAGACAACAATGTATCAGAGCATGTATGTAGGAGCAACTCCCGCACAACATGCGTATTTGAACTCAACTGGGTGTGGGGTTAATACAACAGAGGGGTTCGGCCTTCTTCCCGCACCGCAAGGATCAGAACTCATGCCGCAAACAGGATTGGGCGTCGCAATCAAGACGCTACGCGAACGCAGAACCCTTTCACTACGTGAATTTGGCCAGCTATCGTCAGTTGATCATGCGTATGTCTACCGTCTTGAAACGGGTGAAAAAACCAATCCCTCCCAGGAGATGATTGAAAGGCTATTGAAGGTTCTCAAGCCGTCTGAAAGGGATGCTGTGCTTATAACTTGGCTAGTTGACCACGCAGATGCTGACCCGAGCCTCGTTGAATTTGTGTTACAAGATCCTTCTATAGGTATAGATGTATTTACGATGGCGGCTGGCGTCAGGCATCGGGGTAATGCAAGACCTGATCCCGCCACGTTAATTGCCCGAATCAAAAGAGCCCTTGAGGACGACGACGAGGATAATTGAGTATGGACGAAGAGTATGCCAGACAGAAAGCGCGCGCGTTTATTTCCAAAGTCGATGTTTCCAACATCCGCAAAGATCTTTCGTCCTATGTGACGGCAGCTAACGCCAAGATCAAAAAAGATGAGCTTGGCGAAGGCGAATCTGGCTATACCATTACTAAGCCAAACGGCAAGCATATCATCACAGTGAACTCCCTTGAGACGGATGAGCGTCAGCGTTTCACGATCTGCCACGAAATAGCCCACATTGTGCTCGACTTAGAGTCGAGTCACGAGGAAGTTCCTTCTTGGTCTTATGCGAAACGGCACCCTAACGAGATCGCCTGCGACACGTTTGCTGCTGAACTGCTGATGCCCTATAAGCTATGGCTTTCTGTGGTTCCAAAAAAAGAACCTTCTTTGGAGCTTATCCAACACATGGCTAATTTATTCGGCACATCTTTCCCTGCTGCAGCATCTAGATTTGCCAGCCTCTGCAATGAGCCTTGCGCTTTCGTCACCATGGAGCGTGGTACAGTAAGGTATGCAGCACGCTCCATGTCGTTGAGGAAAGCCGCAGCGTGGATATCCCCAAAAGCTATAATTCCGGCTGGTTCAGTCGCACACCGAATCAGATATTCTGGGATCAATGCTTCTGATACGGGGGAGGTTTCACAGGATGAATGGTTCGATAACTGGGAAAAGGGTCTTTATCTCTGGGAGTTTTCGAGACACTACGCACGCACTGACACCACAATTTCGCTGCTATGGTTTGACAGCGAAGACTTACCGGATGTTAAGGTGAACCGTTTTGGCGCACGAGTCGAAGATGACGGCGGTCTGCCCGAACTTACAGGTGAACTGCCATGGCCAGGGCGAAGCAAGCGTCGTTAACAGCACCTGACAACGTTACTCCATAACGGCCCTTATCTTTTGCTCAACGTGCTGGAACCTATCATTTATTATCCTTATGTATTAGTTTGTTAGATTGGAATTACGGTGCTTATTAGATTAAATTTCATGTTGATTTTCTATTCCACATAAACGGCGATATGAGCCAGAGAGTGATGACGACGTTGGGAGAGCTATGCCCGAAAATCGAAATATACAGCATTGATGAAGCCTTCCTCGATCTCAGCCGGTTACCGGCGGATGTCGATTTAGAACGTTTCGGCAAAGAAATCAGGGACACAGTGAAGCGAAACACGCGGCTGACCATTGGTGTAGGCATCGCGCCGACGAAAACACTGGCCAAGCTCGCGAATTTCGCCGCAAAAAAATGGACAAAAAGTCAGGGGGTTATCGATCTCTCTGATCCGGTTCGTCAGAAAAAGCTGATGTCTTATGTCCCGGTCGAAGAGGTCTGGGGCGTCGGGCGGCGGATATCGAAGAAACTGAATGACGCCGGGATTAAAACAGCACTCGAGCTTGCTGAATGCGACCTGTGGTTTATCCGAAAGAATTTTAATGTGGTGATGGAACGCACCGTGCGCGAACTGCGTGGCGAGCCTTGTCTCGGTTTTGATGAATTTGCGCCCGCCAAACAGGAAATTGTCTGCTCGCGATCTTTCGGTACACGGGTGACGGCGTATCAGGAAATGCGTGAAGCCATCTGTTATTACGCCACGCGCGCGTCTGAAAAACTTCGCGGGGAGCATCAGTTTTGCCGCCAGATCTCGGTATTTATCAAAACCAGCCCGTTCGCGGAGGGTGAGATTTACTATGGAAATCTGGCCAGTACCCGGCTCATTACGCCCACTCAGGACACCCGCGACATCATCTTCGCCGCCATAAAGTGTCTGGATAATGTCTGGAGAGACGGTCACCGGTATCAAAAAGCGGGCGTGATGCTCGGGGATTTTTTCAGCCAGGGTGTGGCTCAGTTGCACCTGTTTGATGAACGTGCGCCGCGTGCTAACAGTGATGCGTTGATGACGATTGTCGATAAGGTTAATGAAGAAGAAAAAGGGGCGTTGTGGTTTGCCGGGCAGGGGATCTCGCGAAACTGGCAGATGAAGCGCGAGATGTTATCCCCGGCATGGACAACCCGTCTGAGCGATGCGCCTTTGGCGCGTGCTTAATGGCTCCCTGCGGATTGAATTTGCAGGTACTGCGTTAATCCGAATACCTTTATGCGCATATTCCAGCCCTGCGCTTTTGGTTAAGCCCACGACGCCGTGTTTTGAGGCATGATAAATGCCCTGTTCTGCGATCCCCACTAAACCGCCCGGCGACGAGTTGTTAACGATAGCGCCGCTGCCCTGTTTACACATTTCAATCAGCTCATACTTCATGCAAGTGGATGATGCAATGGTGGATGGGGTAAGAGCATGTTGCTGAGTGCGGGTTAACGGGAAAGTCAGGGGAAGAAAAGCCCCGGCTGTTGAGAGGGCCGGGGCTTTGCAGGATGCGAGCATGATTTAAGGTTTTATTGATTAAAACGTATACTCAGCGCCCAGATACGCATGAACTTCATTGCTCACGTCACTGGCGACGAGTGTATTCACTTTAGCCGTGGCGCTCCAGTTTTTGCTCAGGCTTGCGTTGAGTCCGACGCCGACACTGCCGCCGTTCAGGTTCTGGCCGCCTTTCAGGGTGAGGGGGTTACCGGTTGTCACACCGCCGCCTGCAAAACCGGCGCTGTATTTACCGCTGGAAACCTGGCTGTAACCGTCGTTACAGGCATCGGTATTTGTCTGGCTGTACCCTAAATTAACAGAATCATTGACCGTTTCGTTGCCATAATTCAAAGGCGGTGTTTGAGCATGAGCGCCGTTTGCGATAGCCAGAGAGGGTAAAGACGCCAGAACGACTCTTTTTGTATGGCATGAATAACTTATTCTTTTTTTCATTGCGTAAACGCTTCCTTCACGAATAGTTAATCCCTTAACTGATTAAGGATGGATTAAATTCGATGAATAACAAAAATGGGATTGCGCGCGTTTTCGCCTTTGTTTTCAGGTCAAAGCAGCATTAGCGCTGGCATGAAACCCCTGATTCACAGGCGTTCATATCACAAGAATATTGATTTTCTATTTTCATTTCTCGCCCACTTTCAGCAAATATTTAAAGATATTGAAATTGGGTTTGTGAATAGTATATTTTTTGATATTGATATGAGCTATGCAAATAACACTTTTTATTTTGCTAACCCCCTAAGTCAGCCCGAAAGAAATTTGCAATAAAGATTTGTTAATCAATAGGTTATTTCGATTTTCCCAGAAGTCGTGGAGATAGGTTTGATAGGTCAAAACTTGCGGAAAAATATGGTGTTTGATGATGATTTCTAATGCTTTTTCACGGGGGAGTACACTGATTTTTGAATTTTTCTCAGGCTTGAAGTTAAAACTATTGTACTGAAACGGTGAACCTTGCAAACCAAAAATAAAGGGTGCCCGCGCGGTGGCAAGCCACATCATATCTGCACCGTGATATATGTTAACTTCACCCCCGGTAACCAGCGCAACCGCCAGACGGTTATTTTCGTATAAGTGTAGATTGCCGTCGCCTCTCTTGTTTTCTTGCAGGGATTCTGCATAGGGGAGAAAAATAGAAATAATCTCTTCGATTATTAATAGCGGTTTCTCCATGGGAAGCGGGGCAGGGCTTGAATCGGAAATAATAGTCATGGCAGCTCCAGTAGCATCCATTCTTTATAATATTGTCAATAAATTTTTATTTGTATCGGTGGGTATTATTCAAATAATAATATTATCAGGCAAGAAAATGAGTCGTCCAAAAACAGACATGAAGAATTTCCCCGTAAACACAGGCGATAAAACGTTGGGAATCAGAGAGGTGAGAAAATAATCTGTAGTGCGTTTATTTAAGAGAGAAAGGGAAGTCGCCCATTGATAAAAAGTTCGTGTCGCCTCTCTCAAAATGAGTTTTCCGCACTTTGAAGCTGACCGGAGTGATGAGCGCGACCAGTCCGACGTATCATCTGCTGGATACCATTTCTGACGCGCATTACCGGCCAGGACGAGTGAGCGGTTTTGCCTTCGTTTATCCCGCCATAAAATCCTTAATTCTTTGTAAAAAGTCTGGCATTACATCCAGACTTTTTTGATTAACAACACATTTACTTTTCTTATGGAATTTTCACCCTTTTCGTCAGGGAGAGTTTCGCACGTTTTCTTTAGAACACATTCGAAGCGCATCCTGCGATCGTAATCTATCCCAATCCTGTAAAGCGATGCCGGATCCTGACGGACGAAACGTCAGCCTCAGTCTGGTGAGAACCCGCAATTTCATGCTGATGAATGATTAATTTCAGAAGGGGTTGAATGATCAGATTTCCTTGATGACTTCGGTTTTCTTGATAAAAAAACCATAGTGAATTTAACGTAAATTATTGAATTAGATCGGTTTAATTAATGTTTGTGTAAAGCCTGCCGATATTCTCCTTTTACCCCCTGCCTCATTTTTAGTTGAGCAGGACTTACAATTCAGGGAGATAAAATGAACATAACCCAACGTCTTTTGCTTACGTTTACACTGCTTTCGGCAGCGCTCATTGCGCTGGGCATTGCCGCCATCATGCTCATTTCGGGTTTTCAGTCCCGGTTTGAATATGTTCAGGACAACGCCATCCCATCAATAAAAGACCTCAGCAAACTTATCGAACAGAGTAATCAACTCTCGCTGACGCTCTACAAACATCAGAGCCAGACGGACAACACCAAAATGCCGCCGGTTGAAACGCTCATTCAGCAGCAGATTGAAACCCTTAAATCTCAGACAAAAAACTACCTTGAGCACGACATCTCGAGTGATGAGGATGAGCGGCTGACACATGTGGCGTTTGACAATATTCGTAAAGTTGAAGACCAGCTGCCTGCGTTTTTAGCCGCGTCGCGCTCGCATGAAGATGATGTCACGCTGGGGCTTATCGAAGGGGACAAGGGCATCGGGGAAGCGATTCGCCAGATGGTCACGAACTATCAGAAGCAACTGACGCTGAACATTGATATTGGCGAAGCGCTGCGGGTCACTAACCGTTCTATTTTCCAGGAAACCCTGTGGGGCATGGGAATCGCTGTGACGCTGATCATCTTGCTGTTGGGCATGCTGGCGCTGGCGACGATTTTACGGGTGCGAAAAAGCCTGCTGGCCATCGGCGATATCATGAAAAACGCCAGCGATAATCTTGATCTTACTGTCACTGCGGATATACGCCATCGTGATGAAATCGGCAATATGGCGCAGGCCTTTAACCATCTCATGCAACGCGTTTCTGCTGCTTTGCTGTCTGTCGGTGCCGCTTCGCAGTCTGTCAGCAGTGCCTCGGCGCAAATTGCGGCAGGCAATGAAGATCTTTCCTCGCGAACCGAACAGCAGGCGGCTTCTCTTGAAGAAACGGCTGCCAGCATGACCCAACTCAGTGAAACGGTGCGCCAGACCGCTGACAACACCCGTCAGGCAAGCCAGCTTGCCGGTAACATGAGGACACTTTCGGAAAAAAGTGCGTCATCGCTGGAGAAAATGCTGGGGACGATGGGGGATATTCGCAGCAGTTACCGAAATTATCACCCTGATCGAAGGCATTGCCTTCCAGACCAACATTCTGGCACTCAACGCCGCCGTTGAAGCCGCGCGTGCCGGGGAACATGGAAAGGGATTTGCCGTCGTGGCGGGTGAAGTCCGAAATCTTTCGCAACGTTCCACCCTGGCGGCGCGGGAAATAAAAGAGCTGCTCGATATTTCCTATAATCAGATAGAAGCGGGTGCCGATCAGGCGGGCGATGTCGGGGAAAATATGAACAATATGAGTACCACCATCCGGCAGGTCACAGATTTGGTCAACGAAATTGCTGCCGCTGCACTCGAGCAAAGCCAGGGGATTTCACAGGTTCATCAGGCCGTTAACCAGATGGATGACGTGACGCAGCAAAACGCCGCGCTGGTTGAAGAAGCGTCGGCGGCCTCCCGTTCTTTACAGGAACAGGCCAGCAGCCTGGCGCAACTGGTGGGTGAATTCAGAGTCAGAGGTTCCGCGCAGCGTTCTCCGTCGCAGCCCCCGCAGGCGCAGAGACTCCGCCTGAACGGTGAAACGAAAACGCTGAAATCTGTCACTGAAGGCCCGAACTGGGAAAGCTTTTAATGCCTTGTAAAAACGGGCAGGCCAGAAGCGAACCCGCCATTAAAGAGGGAGGATCCCGATGGACCTTACGCAAGAACCGGCTGAGCATCTGATAAAACATAAGGCATTGATCGATATTTTTGAGCAAATGATTGTGTTGGTGAATCAGCTGGCGGTGGGGGAATATCACTCGCTGGATCTGTATCTCAATAATTGCCGGCATTTCAGTCAGCGCAGTCAGGAAGCGCAAAAGATATTGGCCGAACCCTCCTTCGAACACTATCTGATGCGAAATGACATTGTCCTTTTTTACAGCATTAACAGCGTCAACATGGCCTTCGGAATGATGACAAATCTTCTGGAAAACATGAATAAACTGGTGGCAAACGACCAGGTGCAGTGATGCGGTAAACCATCGGGTGCCGTTGTCGTCACGGAAAGGTGACCGTGAGTCCGGTCACCTTTTCTCCGTAATCACCTGCCCAGTTTCAGGGCTTCCATCACCAGTGAAAACGCCGGGGAATGCTGTTTCCTGCTCGGATAGTAGAGATAATAGCCCTGAAACGGTAAACACCAGGGCTCCAGAACGCGGATCAGACGCCCTTCATCAATGTGCGGTTCGAATTCTTCCTCCGGCAAAAATGCGATCCCCAGCCCGGTCAGCGCGGCTTCCACCATGTGTGCGGAAGTATTAAACGTCAGTTGCCCGTTCACCCGCACGTTGACCGCCCCTTCATCATTATCGAATTCCCACACGTAAAGGCCGCCGGATGTGGCCTGACGCATATTCATACAGTTGTGATGCAGCAAATCCTGGGGCGTTTCGGGCCTGGGGTGCTTGTCGAAATAATCGGGTGAGGCGACGGCCGCCATGCGTAATGGCCCGGTAATCGGCATGGCGATCATGTCTTTATCAATGGTATCGCCCAGACGCACGCCCGCATCAAACCGGTCAGCGACGATATTGCGGAACCCGTGGTTGGCATCAAACTCCAGCCGGACATCCGGGTATTTTCGCAATACCGGCGCGAGTTTCGGCAACAAAAGCGAGCTGAGAATATTCGGGCCGCAGGTGATGCGCACCGTCCCGGCAGGCTTTTCGCGCATTTCCGTCAGCATGTCCAGCTCCGCTTCAATTTCATCAAAACGGCTGCCAATTGCCTGCAATAAACGCTCGCCTGCGACCGTCGGCGACACGTTTCGCGTGGTGCGCGTCAGTAAGCGGATATCCATACGATTTTCCAGCGCCGTGATGGTCTGGCTCAATGCCGGCTGCGTGATACCCAACTGCGCCGCCGCACGGGTGAAGCTGCCTTCGCGGGCCACGGTCACAAACGCCATCAGGTCATTAAGATTACGTTTCATCGACACACCGCCTCTTGGTCATTCTATTTATAAGCAGGGCTTATAAGCCTATTAAGGATTCATTACCTAGTCAGAATATACCTGCCGTGTAGAATTTCAGGCAAGCCAAAATGCAAAATAAGCGGATTAGTTTTCCGCTGTATTCTCCGGTTAACATCATGTTTTATCAGTTTTTATTCCCATGAATAAAGACCGGCCCCGGCTGCCAAAAATTCATTCTGCAAAAATTTAAAAGGGGAATGTGTGACGACAATCATTGAGAACCCTGTCGCGAACCGGCAGCCCGTGGCGCACTGGAACGGCATCTGGGCAATAACGATGTGCGCCTTTGCGCTGGTGGCCTCGGAGTTTATGCCCGTCAGCCTGCTTTCACCGGTTTCTCAGGATCTGGGGGTCAGCGAAGGGCTGGCCGGGCAGGGGATCGCCATCTCCGGTGCGCTGGCCGTGATCACCAGTTTGCTGCTGTCGCGGCTGGCCGGAAACATTAACCGCAAACACCTGCTTTTAGGGCTGACGTTGCTGATGGCGTTTTCCGGTGCGGTGATTGCTTTCGCGCCCAACTATCTGACGTACATGGCGGGCCGCGCGCTAATCGGCGTGGTAATCGGCGGGTTCTGGTCGATGTCTGCCGCGCTGGCCATCCGGTTAGTACCGCGGGGAAAAGTGCCGCGTGCACTGGCGATCTTCAACGGCGGCAATGCGCTGGCGACGGTGGTTGCTGCACCGCTGGGCAGTTATCTCGGCTCCGTGATGGGCTGGCGTGGCGCCTTCTTTTGCCTCGTGCCGGTCGCGCTCATCGCCTTCATCTGGCTGTTAATGAGCCTGCCGTCAATGGCACCGGTCGCCCGCGAAAAGACCACGGGAAACCTCTTCCGGTTGTTGAAAAATCCGCTTGCCGCAACGGGGCTGATGGCCTGCGGGGTTTTCTTCATGGGGCAGTTTGCGCTGTTTACTTACCTGCGCCCGTTTCTTGAAACGGTCACGCGCGTCAACGTGGAAACCTTGTCTCTCATTCTGCTGACGCTCGGTGTATCCGGGTTTATCGGGACGCTGCTCATCGGCACGTTCCTGAAGAAGAACTTCTACCTTACGCTCATCGCGATCCCGCTGATGATGGCTGTGATAGCCGTGACGCTGATGGTTTCCGGTCATGTCCTCTGGCAGGTCTTTACCTTACTGGGCCTCTGGGGGCTGGTGGCCACGGCGGCACCCGTTGGCTGGTGGTCGTGGGTGGCGAAGACATTCCCCGACAACGCGGAAGCCGGCGGCGGGCTGATGGTGGCCGTCGTGCAACTCAGCATTGCGTTGGGATCCACCACCGGCGGGCTGGCGTTTGACCACACCGGCTGGCAAAGCACTTTTGCCCTCAGCGCCGGGTTGCTGGCGCTGGCTTCCTGCCTGGCATGGATGACATCCCGTAAGGATAACGCGGCGTAACCCACAACAACCGTAATTCATTGATTCACCGGGCGAACTGACGCCTGTTTTTGCCACCTCCATCAAGGATATCGCTATGAGAATGCTTTCCATGTTACTCGGGCTGTTGATCAGCTCGTTCGCGGCAACCGCTGCTGATATGTCAAAAGGCGCGGATAATTTTTATAAAAGTGACAATGTCACGCAGCAAAAAGTGACGTTTAAAAATCAGTATCAGATGAACGTCACCGGCAATCTGTTTATGCCTAAAGGCATGGATCAGAACGCCAAAAGTCCGGCGATCATCGTTGGTCATCCGATGGGGGCTGTGAAAGAGCAAAGCTCGAATCTGTACGCGCAGAAACTCGCCGAGCAGGGTTTTGTCACGCTGGCGATTGATATCTCTTTCTGGGGCGAAAGCGAAGGCAAACCGCGTAACGCCGTCGCGCCGGATATCTATGCGGAAGATTTCAGTGCCGCCGTGGATTATCTCGGGACACGTCCGTTTATCGACAGAAACCGCATCGGTGTGTTGGGGATTTGCGGCAGCGGCAGCTTTGTGATCAGCGCGGCCAAAATCGATCCACGCATGAAAGCGATTGCGACGGTGAGCATGTACGACATGGGTTCCGCTAACCGTCACGCGCTCAATAATTCGTTAACGCTGGCGCAGCGTAAGCAGATCATCGCCGACGCCGCCCAACAGCGTTATACCGAATTCACCGGTGGAGAAATCCAATACACCAGCGGAACGCCGAATAAAATTGATGAAAACTCCCCGCCAATTGCCAAAGAGTTTTATGATTTTTACCGCACGCCACGCGGCGAGTTCACACCAAAAGGAACAACATCAGCGCTGACCACGCACCCGACGCTGACCAGCAACGTGAAGTTCATGAATTTCTACCCGTTCAACGATATCGAAACGATTTCGCCACGCCCGATGCTGTTCATCACCGGCGACCAGGCGCACTCGAAGGAATTCAGTGAAGACGCCTACAAACGTGCGGGCCAGCCGAAAGAGCTCTACATCGTTCCCGGTGCCGGTCATGTTGATCTCTACGACCGTACCGATTTGATCCCGTTTGCAAAACTGACCTCTTTCTTTAAAGAGAACTTGAAGTAAATCTATACGGTATGACACCGCAAACCGCTCTCCGGGGCGGTTTTTTTATGCCTGAAGCCGGCCGGGCAAGTGCCGCTGTGGCGGGGGGATTACTTCATCAGGAACTATGTTAAAATGCGCGGATCCAGGGCACCCGCCAGCAAAGCCATTTATAAAAAGAAAGGTTTATTCCGAGTCATGTCTGACAATCTTATTGAGCGCATTTCGAGTGCGTTAGAATCTGAATACACGCTTGAAGGACTCGTTCGACAACTGCTCGAAATGCTTGAGCTGGTGACCAATATGGAATCGACGTACCTCACCCGCATTGAACCGGAAGGCGACTTTCAGCACATTCTTTTCTCGCGCAACACCAAGAGTATGCAAATTCCCGAAGGGCTTTCCGTGCCGTGGGGCGACACGCTGTGCAAGCGCGCCCTGGATGAAGGCCGCCGTTATACCTGCGATGTTGCGAGTGTCTGGGGCGATTCGCAGGCGGCTAAAGCGCTGGGGATCATGACTTACGTGAGTACGCCGGTGACGCTGGTGGACGGTTCGCTGTACGGCACGCTGTGTGCCGCCAGTTCCGAGAACCGCGAGTTGTCCGAACGCAGCGAACAGGTGTTGCAGCTTTTCGCACAACTGATCGCCCAGCAGATTCAGAACGAACAGCTTTTGAAAAAGCTGCAAGAGGCGAATGCCGCGCTGACCGCCGTCAGCCTGACCGACGAACTCACCGAATTACCTAACCGCCGCGCGGTATTTGAAACGTTGCCTGAACTCTTCGACCGCGCCGCCGACAATTCACATTTCGTTCTGGTGGCCTTTGCCGATTTAGATAATTTCAAGCAGATCAATGATATCTACGGGCACGAAACAGGCGATGATTTTCTATATGCCGTCGGCCAGAGGCTGAAAGAAGGGGCAGCGAAAGGGGAAATTCTCGGGCGAGTGGGGGGCGATGAATTTATCGTGGCCGGAGAAGGGCCGTCCAGTTTTGATGATGCACAGCTTGCGGCGGATGCGTTCAAAACCCGTCTGCGCAATTTACTGACCGGCGAATACAAACTGCATTCCTGTACGCTCGATTACGCGGGCCCGAGCATTGGCGCCATCGCGATTAATCCTGCCGTGATGAATCCGGATCAGGCGCTGCATGAAGCCGATCAGGCGATGTATCTGGATAAGAAACAGCGAAGAACGGAAGAGTCATAAAACAGGATCTCGCGCCTTTGCGTTTTACCGAAAAGGCGCAAGATCGGCAAATCAGTTGTGATGCAAATCGCTCAAAAATTTCTGCGCACGGGCGTGCTGCGGGCGCGTGAAGAAGTTCTCCGGCGTGGCTTTCTCCAGAATTTTCCCCTGATCCATAAACCAGATAGTGTCCGCCACTTCGCGGGCAAAATTCATTTCGTGCGTCACGCACATCATGGTCATGCCTTCACGCGCCAGACCGCGCATCACATTCAGGACTTCACCGACCATTTCCGGATCCAGCGCCGACGTCGGTTCATCAAACAACATCACCGGCGGTTTCATAGCTAATGCTCTGGCGATGGCGACGCGCTGCTGTTGCCCGCCGGAAAGCTGCGCCGGATAGGCATGGGCTTTGTGCGATAACCCGACGCGTTCCAGCAGTTCGCCCGCGTGCTGACGCGCTTCCTGACGCTTCACGCCAAGCACTTTCACCGGCGACATCATGATGTTTTCCAGCACCGAAACGTGCGGGAAGAGGTTGAAGTTCTGGAACACAAATCCGATGCGCGTGCGCAACTGGTTCAGGCGGGTACTGGTGCCGTGAATGTCCATGCCATCAAACAGGATCTGGCCTTCTTCAATCGGCTCCAGCCGGTTCACGGTGCGGATCAGCGTTGAT
Organism: Rahnella sp. PCH160; assembly: GCF_047784855.1. NCBI lineage: Bacteria > Pseudomonadati > Pseudomonadota > Gammaproteobacteria > Enterobacterales > Yersiniaceae > Rahnella > Rahnella sp. PCH160. Next base: position 306,848 of record NZ_JBLOGT010000002.1, on the reverse strand, counting down.
TTGCCCGAGCCGGACGGCCCGCAAACTACCACCACTTCACCGCTTTTAATTTCTGCACTCAGGTCGGTCAGCGCCTGGTATTCGCCATACCATTTATTGACCTGATTAAATAAGATCATCGGTCGCATCGTCGTTCCTTATTGTGATTGAGTCTTGGTCAGCAGCAGCGCCTGCGCCATGTTGTCCGCTTCCGGCGCTCGGTTCTGCCGTTTACGCGTAATACGCGCTTCCAGTTTATTGGCGAGCCAGGTCAGGCTGAAACAGATCAGGTAGTAGCCCATCGCGACAATCGCGAAAACCTGAAAAGGCTTGGTCAGCAGTTGGTTATTCACCTGACTGGCGGCAAACGTCAGCTCCGGCACGTTAATCACGTAACCGAGCGTGCTGTCTTTAATGATGGAAACCAGCTGACTGACCAGGCTTGGCAGCGTGTTGTACAACGCCTGCGGCAGGATAATCAGACGCAGCGTTTTGAAATAACTCATGCCTAACGCGCGCGCCGCTTCGTACTGGCCGCCCGGCAGCGCCTGAATGCCGCCGCGCACGATCTCGGCGATGTAGGCACTTTCATAAATCACCAGCGTACACAGCATGGTGCTGAACCCGCTGATGTTGTGGCCGATTAACAGCGGGACGCAAAAGTACGTCCAGAACACCACCATCAGCAGCGGAATGCCGCGCAAACCGTATACCCAGCAGGCGGCAGGCCAGCTCAGCCAGCGGAACGGCGACAAACGGGCCAGCCCGAGCAACACGCCCACCGGCAGCGCAAACAGCACGGCCAGCACCGAAATCAGCAGCGTACAGAGGATCCCGCCAAGCGGCCCCTGCGGGTATTGTCCCATCAGGAACAGCATCCCGTTGTCGTGCAAAATCGTGAACATTTCGAGCATGGGATTACCTCGCGTAAACCCGCTGGAACCGGCGGGCCAGCAACGCACCGGCACCCATCAGCAGCAGAGAGAAGAACAGATAACCGGCAGAGGCCACCAGATACGATTCGAAAGTTCGGAACGTCTGGTTTTCAATATCACGGGTCACGTAAGTCAGTTCAGCCACGCCAATGACCATCGCCAGACTGGTGTTTTTGAACAGTAAAACGGTGTGGTTAAGCAGCGACGGCAGCGCGTTGCGGATGGCCTGCGGCAAAATCACCGAACGCAGGGAGCGGGTGTAACTCATGCCCAGCGCGCGTGATGCCTCGGTTTGCCCTTCAGGAATAGCGCGTAAACCGCTGCGGATGTCTTCGGAGAAGTACGCCGCCTGACACAATCCGAGCGCAAACATCGAAAACAAAAACTCGGCGTTGAAATCGTTAATCCACATCTGCACGGATTCCGGCAGCAGCGTCGGAATGGCGAAATACCACATCATCAGCTGGATAAGCGTCGGCACATTGCGGTGATACGACACATACGCGCGGACAAAATATTCGGCGGCGCGTTTGTGCGTCAGCCGGATGACGACCAGCAGCAGGGCAATAAACATCGCCAGCAGCCAGGACCCCAGCGCCAGCTTGAGGGTGACAACCATTCCATCGACGATCATCTGTCCGAACTGACCGGTCAGGACTTTGCTGAAATCGAGCGTCATCGTATTTTCACCCTCCTGAATGGTTGAACTGTCGGTTTATAAGGAAAAGATCACAGGCTCTCGCCGGGGCGCATGGTGGAAAGGCCACCGGGCACCTGCAACGTCGGGGTGATTTCGATGTTGCCGATGTTCACGGCAATCGGCGCAGACACGGCAAACGCCACGCAGTCGGCAATGTCTTTGGCTTCCGGCAGTTCAAAACCGTCAATGAAGCGGCGGCGCGCTTCTTCATGATCGCCGGACACGTTACCGAAAATGTCCGTCGCCACGCGGCCGGGGCAGATTTCAGTAACGCGCACACGCTTGCCGTAGCAGTCAACGCGAAGCTGGCGCGACAGGGCATGAACCCCGGCTTTGGTGGCGTGATAAATCGAGTTACCGCCAAAGTTATAAATCGCAGCAATCGACGTGATGTTGATGACGTGCCCGCGATCGCGCTCCATCATGCCCGGTACCAGCAGGCGGCAGAGATGCAAAACGGCGCGCAGATTCACATCCACCTGCGTATCCACGGATTCTTCATCGGCATTCAGGATCGAGCCGGGGCGGGAAACACCGGCGTTGTTCACCAGAATATCCACGCTGATTTCGCTGCACAGGCGCGTCACCGCGTCGAGGTCACTGACGTCGAGCGCGTGGGCAATACACCCGGTGCGGGCGGCGAGGGCGGCCAGTTGATCGGCGCGGCGCGCGACGGCGTGAACCGTGATCCCCTCCTGACAAAGGCGTTCGACAATGGCTTCACCCATTCCGGCCGACGCGCCGGTCACCAGCGCAGTTTTGTAATCTGAAAATGGCATTGCGACTCTCCTGTTAAACCCCCGGCTCCGTCATGTTCTGCCGGTGGGTGTTTTCTGACTGTATCCAGTAATTCTCAGGCGGTATAAGACATAAACCGTGTGAGGCGATAAGCGGGACTTATAACAGCGCGTTTTCCCGCGCCAGCTGGCGGCGTTGCTGGCCTGGCGGCATCAGCGCGATGTCCATTTCGGCAATAATTTCCCGCAGGGTATGCACCATTTCGAGGGATTCCGGCGTATCGCCGTGAACCAGAATCGACGTGGCGGCAACCGGCAACGTCACGCCATCAATACTTTGCACCGTGCCTTCGCGCAGCAACTGGCGGATGCGCGTGCGCACCTGCTCTTTGTCATGAATGACCGCGCCCGGTTTGGCCCGGCTGACCAGCAGACCGTTGCTTTCATACGCACGGTCGGCGAGAAACGTACAAATCACCGGGAGACCCAGCGCCCGCGCCATACGCTCAACGGCGTTAGCCGGCATTGTGCTGATGATCATTTCTGCATCGAAATTCTTCACCGCCTGCAAGAGAACGCGCGCCAGTGCGTCGTCTTCGGACACCATATTGCCCAGCGCGCCGTGGAAACTCATGTGCGTCAGCGGGTAGTCCGCCGCTTTCGCGAACGCCGAAAGCGCGCCGAGCTGATAGGTGACGTAATGCGCCATCACTTCCGGTTCGATGTGCATCCGGCGGCGGCCAAACCCGGACAAATCGGGGAACCCGACGTGCGCGCCCAGATCCACCTGATACTTTTTTGCCAGCGCGACGGTTTTTGCCATAATCACCGCGTCCCCCGCGTGGAACCCGCAGGCCACGTTGGCAGAGGTGATCAGCGGCATCAGCGCGGCGTCGTCGGCAATAAGGTAATCGCCAAAGCCTTCGCCAATATCGGCGTTTAAATCAATGTATTTCATGCGGCCAGCTCCTCGCGGCGTAACGTGAAAATCTCCGCGCCGTATTCCACGCAGTCGCCGTCTTCCACGGACAGGTATCCCACCACGCCCTGCACCGGGCTGCGCAGCGGCAGGTAAATCACGCCGACTTTCAGCAACCCGAGCAGCGCATCTTTCCCGACTCTTTCACCGGGCCGGGTGAACGGAATTTTGTTGAGCGGATGTTGTAACAGCACAATGCCGGGGAAAGGCGCGTACACGGCGTCGGGGGCAGGGACGGCGGGACGCGCAGGTGTTTCGTCCTGTACATCGCGTGGCAAAATGGCGGGGGAGACTGGCGCGTATTTCATGCTGACGCGAAAACCGTGGCCGTTGAGTTCAATCTCACTCAGGCCGGACTGACGCATCTTTCGTGCGATATCACGCAACTCGCTGAGTGCTGGTGCTTTTTTTTCCATATCCATCCCGTCGAAGAGAGTGTGTCCCCGCGCAGTAACGGCGACAAAACGACCCGCTGTGCGGGCGGTAAACGCACTCTATCGTGTCACTGTGGACGTCAGGAAAGAGGATTTCGCTTTGCGGTAATAAGGTGTGCTTATTACCCCACCAGCGTCAGTGGCCGGTTATCCACCGTGCGGCTGGCCATCAGCGACAGTAAAATCGCTTTGACCGCTTCTGCTGGCTGGGAAAGCGGCAGATGGTCGGACATACAAAATGACAATGCGGCCTGAATATTCGGTTTATCAATTTTCGCCATCCATGAACCGGAGGCTTTGAGCATCGCGCGGGCGGCGGATTCCGGCATAATCGTGCAGCCTAATCCTGCGGCCAGCGCGGCATTGAGGGTAGTTTGCGATTCTATTTCGCACTTCACGCGGTACGTTACTTCTTCATGGATAAACGCGTCGTCGATGACTTTACGCATGATGTTATAAATGCGCGGCAGGAACAGATCGTACTTTGCCACCTGCGCCAGACTGACGGATTTCAGCGGTTTACTCAGTGTGTGCGGGCAAACGAAATACAGCTCTTCTTTCATCAGTGGCATAAAACGTAAACCGTGGATTTCGCGGTTGCCGTAGATCACCGCCATATCCATCCGGCCATTCATGATCAACTCACTCAGCGTGGTGCCGAAGTTTTCATTGAAATACAACACGATGCCCGGATGTTGCCGGTGGACTTCTTCCATCAGCGGTAGCGCCAGTTGTTGTGCGGCGGTGCCCGGCGCCAGCCCGACGGAAACGCTGCCCGACAGCGCCAGCGCGGAGCCGTCAATGGCGCTCTGCGCCTGATCGCACTGGCGCAAAATGGCCTGCGCGTGGATATACAAAATCTTGCCCGCTTCGGTGGGTGTCACGCCGCGTTTGGTGCGGATCAGCAATTGCTGATTCACTTCGCCTTCCAGCGTCGCCCGTTGCTGGCTGAGCGCAGGCTGCGCAATGTGCAGGATATCTGCGGCCTGAGTGAGGCTGCCCACATCGACAATCTTGATAAAATATTTAAGGCGGCGGAGATTCACGATGGCATCCTCATCACAGTAACAGGTGTCGTTATAAGTAATGTGTATGAAGCAAGATGAGTGCCAACACGCGTTAACACGCTGATTTATGCCCGATAGCCGGTTTTCCTTCTGATTTCAGCGCTGAATTGTTCACGGCATAGCCGGATATTTTCGGCCTTAGCGCAGCCCCCCGAAAAATGATAATCCCCGCCTGCACTGCGACGGTGCAAATCACCTGATTTGCGCGTTCAGCCATTGCTTTGTGTTATGTCACCACAACAAAGCGCTATTGGTCTGCGCGGCCCGTTCCTCATTACTCTTTCCCCTGTAGTGACTCATCGCTGTCCGTCTTTTTACGTTCGATAAAAACAATGGAATCCCAGGACCATGCCTGATATCGCCGATCGCTTAAAAAATGTCTCTGTTTCTGCCTCCGTCGCCATGACGCAAAAGGCCCGCGACCTCGCTGCCGCAGGCGTGAACGTTATCGCGCTTTCCACCGGTGAACCGGATTTCCCGACGCCTCTGCACGCCACGGAAGCGGCCTACGCCGCCGCGCTCGGCGGCGACACCCGTTATCCGCCGACTGACGGAACCCCGGCGCTGCGTGCCGCCATCGCGCGTAAATTCCAGCGTGACAGCAACCTGGATTACGACGTGAGCCAGATCCTCACCGCAGGCGGCGCGAAGCAAATCATTTTCAACGCGATGCTGGCGACGATCAATCCGGGCGACGAAGTCGTGATCCCGACGCCGTCGTGGATCAGCTATGCGGATATCGTCAAATTCGCGGGCGGTATTCCGGTGCCGGTGGCCTGCCCGGAAGAGAACAATTTCAAGCCGTATCCGCAGGACATCGAAGCGGCGATTACCCCGAAAACCAAATGGCTGCTGCTGAATTACCCGAGCAACCCGACCGGTTCCGTGGCAACGCGCCAGGAATTGCAGGCGATTGGCGAAGTGATGCTGCGCCATAGGGACGTGTGGATCCTGACGGATGATATCTACGAACACCTGATTTATGACGACGTGACGTTTTACACGCTGGCCGAAGTGGAACCGCGTTTGCTCGATCGCGTGCTGACGGTTAACGGCGTATCGAAAGCCTATTCCATGACCGGCTGGCGTTTAGGTTTTTGCGGCGGCCCGAAAGATCTGATTAAAGCCATGAGTAACGTGAACACGCAAAACAGCGGTGGCGTCACCACGCTCACGCAGGCGGCAGCGGTCGCGGTACTGAATGGCCCGCAGGATTTACTGAAAGCGCGCGCCGAAATTTACCGTCAGCGCCGCGATTACGTGCTGGAGCGTTTAACCTCCGTGCATGAACTGCGTTGCCACAAGCCGCAGGGCGCGTTTTATCTGTTCGTGAACATCCAAGGCTGTATCGGTAAAACCACCGCAGGCGGGCGTCACATCAAAAACGATGCGGATTTTGTGCTGGCGCTGATCGAAGAAAAACACGTCGTCACTGTACAGGGCGCGGCTTACGGCATGAGTCCGTACTTCCGCATTTCCTACGCCACCAGCATGGACGTGTTGCAGGACGGCTGCGACCGGATCGCGGAGTTTTGTGCGGGGCTAAAGGATTAACATCTGAATTAGAATCCTAAAAAACGGGCCTTTTTCGGGCCCGTTTTCTGTTTCATCAGTTCTCTGTTTCATGCAAATGGGATTTTAAAACCCCATTACCGTTTTCACTGGTTTAACGTTATCGCGCAGGCGGGTGAGCCACTGGTTGATCTTACCCGCGACAGCAATGGCTTCGCGTGCATCGCTTTTGATCAGCCGGATGCTCTGGCCGGGCTGAACCTGTGCCAGACGCCATAAATCTTCTTCAATGATGCCCGCGATTTTCGGATAGCCCCCGGCGGTATTGGCGTCGGCCAGCTGGATGATCGGCTCGCCCGCAGGCGGAACCTGAACGATGCCGGGGATTAATCCGTAGGAGCGCATTTCAATAACTTTCGAGGGAGTGACCGGCTCGCCTGATAAGCGGTAACCGGTGCGGTTGCTGTGCAGGGAAACCTTCCACGGCTGCGACCAGAAGCGCGGAAGATCGGCTTCAAACAGGGCATATTCTCCGGCGGGAATGGCGCGCAGTTGCACCAGCCCGTCGGTGCTGGTCGGGAAGACGTTTGCCAGCGCGATCTCCGGCGGCTCGATGCCCATGCCTTGTGCCGGCAAAGGCGAGGTGACGGTAATGCCCGCCGCCAGACGATCGTTTTTCGCCAGCGGTCGCCCGTCTGCTCCGCCAAAGCCGCCGCGCAATGCGGTACTGCGCGAACCCATGACAACCGGCACGTCAATGCCACCGGCGACGCACAAATAGCTGCGGGCACCGGAACGCGGGAACTGCATTTCCAGTGTCTGTCCGGCGCGGACAGAACACGCCCACCAGGGCGGAAGCTCCGCGCCGTCGAGTTTCGTGCGGCAATCCGCGCCGGTGATGGCTATGCTGGTGTCGGTGAGAAACCGGACTTTAAACGGAAACATCTGCACTTCAATGCAGGCAGCGTTTTCGTCGTTGCCCAGCATGATATTGCCTGCGCGAAACGCCAGCGGATCCATCACACCGCTGACGGAAACGCCAATATCACGAAATCCGCTGCGGCCCGCGTCCTGAACGGTATTCAGCGGGCCGGTTTTCACTATTTCAATCACGGCTGATTCGGTCACAGTTCAATCCTTTCTGGCAGAAACCGCACGCTGTCACCCGGCGCCATCAGCGCGGGATTTTCGGCATGTGGGTCAAACAGCGTCAGTTCGGCGAATCCGATGGCGTTCCAGCCGTTTGGCCCAGTGAGTGCGGAAACGCCGGTCTGCGCGCCGCCGATGGTCACGGTGCCTTTGAGCATATTGAGCGAGGGGACTTTTTTACGCGGCGTAGCAAGTGACGGATCCAGCCCGTGGAGATAGCCGAAACCCGGCGCACTGCCCAGTGAAAATACCGTGTAGCGACCCTGAGAATGGCGGTGGATGACGTCGCGTGGCGAAAGCCCGGTATGCTGGCAAACCGCCTCCAGATCCGTGGCATGTTCGCCACCGTAAATCACCGGAATTTCAATCAGTTTGCCTTGCGGATGAACGGCTAGCGCCTGTTCCCACGCCGTACTTAGCAGGGCGAAAGTCGCGTCGTAATCCTCCGGCGTCTGGCGAAACAGCACCAGCAGATTGGTGACGCCGGGGATCAACGATTCGACGTCATCGCGCGCGCGCAATGTGGCCGCCAGCGACCAGATACGACGCTGTGCGGGCAGGTCGAAATCTCCCGGCGCTTCAATCAGCCACGCGCGGCTGCCGATGGTGGAGATTTTGATTTTGTCGCCCTGACTGGCAAGAATAAAAGAGGCGCGGGAAGGCGCCTCGTGCGACACAATGGTCATCGGCTATTCCAGAGGTTCGAATTTAAGGCTGGAGAGCGGTTGAACTTTGTCCTCGCGCACCATTTTGTATTCGGTATTTGGCCCGATCCAGGTATCCCAGATTTTATCGATGGTGCCGTCGTCATCCATCGTTTTCAGGCTGCTGTTCACTTTCGCCAGCAACGCCGGTTCGTCCTTTTTCATACCGACGCCAATCGGTTCCAGCGCCATCGGCTCTTTGATCATCCCCAGTTCGATGCCGTCTTTCCCGGCCTGAGAAATCATTTTGATGGCGGTCATGGTGTTGGTCACAAAACCCACGGCTTTATTCTGTTCCAGTGCCAGAAACGCCGACGCGGCATCCTGGAAAGTCACGGCTTTTGCGCCTGCCAGATAAATGGATTGCTCTGACGTGGTGCCTTTGGTGGCGCTGATGCGTTTACCCTTAAAATCCGCCCGGGTTTTATCGACGTTCGGCTTTTTCACCACCAGCCTTTCTTTCGCCACATAGTACGGGTCGCTGAACTGAATCTGCTGACCGCGGGTTTTGGTGTACGCCAGATTGGCAATCAGCACGTCGGCTCGGCCGGTGGCGATCACCGCAATACGCGCTTCAATAGACGTCGGCATCAGATTGAGCTTAACGCCCATCTGTTTGGCTAACGCCGTACATAAATCGACGTCCATCCCGGCCAGCTGACGCGTTTTGGGATCCGGCGAAGAGAACGGCGGCACATCGGAATATACGGCACAATTAAGCGTACCGCGCGCCTGAATATCAGAGAGAACATCGGCTTTCGCAGAGGAAAAAGCCGCCATCAGTGGCAATGCCAGTAAAGAGCAAGACAGTAATTTGAGTTTCATCATTCATTCTCCGGGACTTTTTAATTAGCGGTGTGACGACAACTTCCCCTGGCTCACTGTGAGCAAAACTGGCTGCGGTTTCTTATAAGGTCAACCCGACTATATAAGCTCAGTCTGGCGTTGTATAAGAAGTAAACCCTGTATGGCGATACGCTTTTTGTATGACCGCAAAAATGGCGGCTCTGCCAGAATAGCCGTCAGTGGCAGACCGCGACTCATAAAGAACAAAGGGTAATCATGAACTCCAGAATGGGTGTTTCGCTAAAAATATTATCAGCCCTGTGCGCCACGTTAATGCTGGCCTGCGTAAAAGGGTTGGGCGGAAATATTCCTACCGGAGAAGTGATATTTTTTCGCTCTTTCGTCGCCTTATTCCCGCTGCTGATCTGGCTAAAATTGCAGGGGCCGGTTATCCCGCAAATAAAAACGAAGAATATATCGGGTCATTTGATTCGCGGATTTTCCGGCACCGGCGGCATGTATTTTAACTATCTGGCGCTGGTGTATATCTCGCTGGCGGACGCCACGGCAATCAGCTACGCCGCGCCGCTTTTTACCGTGGTCATGGCCGCCATTTTACTGCGTGAAAACGTCCATGCCGCCCGCTGGATGGCAGTCGTCGTCGGTTTCACCGGGATTATCGTCATGCTTTGGGCGCATCTGAGTGACAGCGGTTCGCTGCTTTCGGGCGGATTTGTGCAGGCTTCGGCGGGCTGGGTGTGATTCTGGCGCTGCTGGCGGCGATGTGTACGGCGGTGTCTTCGGTGCAGATTCGCTTTCTTAACGGCATTGAAAGGCCGGGCGCGATTGTTTTCTATTTTTCGCTGATGACCATGCTGATAGGTCTGTCGACGATTTTCTTCGGCTGGAAAATTCCTAACACCAGACAACTTTTACTGTTGATCGGCTGCGGATTCTTCGGCGGAATGGCGCAGATCCTCATTACGCTCAGCCTGCGTTACGCCGATGCGTCGCTGCTGGCTCCGTTCGATTACACCACGATGGTCTGGTCGATGATGATTGGTTTTCTGTTCCTCGATAGTCTGCCAACCGCCCCGACGCTGATCGGCGCATCGGTGATTGCCGCCGCCGGGATCATGGCGGTATTAAGCGAAAGACGGCGTGGAAAAGCGTTGTCGTAATGGAATCACGATTTACTTTCGGTGCTAAGTAAACTGGCTGTCTGTTGGACATTAATGGTAAAGCCAAAATGTCCAAATCCCCCGGCAATCCCCTCGCATTTTCCGCCCGTGAAAAAGACACGCCTCAGGCCGTCTGCGCCCTGTGAACCGATCCGAATTATCCGCGTGTAAACGATTTCCATCCGCAGCCGCAGAAATGAATTTATCCGCGACAAATCTCAGCGTGTAGACCGGTTACGGCGGGGTACCGAACAGGCGCAAAGCGTGACACAACAAACGCTTGGACAGCTGATAGGGGGGCGGGTTACCGGTGAAATTCTGAATTAGCACCGTTTACAAGGCGAACCACCCTATAATTTGAGTAAATGTTGAGTAAAAAAAACAAACTTTTCTCAAATTATGCCGTTAACCTGAAAACACTGTTTTATTTTTGAGTGGTATGAGGTTTGCTATGCAAGAGTCCGGTCAGATTTTTGAAGAGGCCTGCAGAATGGTGGGTGAATGTTGTTTGATGCTTGCTCAGAATTGTGAAGAAGTCAGCCGCAGGCGCATTGTTTTCTGTCTCGAACGTGCGCAGGAAGAAGCGCTGGATTTCCACGGGAAGCCGAACTCGGCGTTACAACTGGCGATTAAACACATTAAAGGCTTATGAATGGCCAAATCATCCGTTTGCGGCCTCATGCAGGTAATTAAACTGAGGTGTTTATGAACAATCCGTCTTTTGCTTCCCGTCAGATTGGGGATTTTGCCGTGACAGCCCTGAGCGACGGAAACATGGCAGCCAGCCTGGAACTGTTGTCAGGCATTGATACGGCAGACGCCGCTGAGATACAACGTGACGCCGGGCTGGCGGAGCCCGGTAATATTCATATCAACGGTTATCTGATCCGCGGGTTGGGGCGCACCATTCTGGTCGATTCCGGCACCGGCGGACTCAACAATTCGGGCGGCGAACTGGGTGAAAAGCTGCGTTTAGTGGGCGTTAATCCTGAAGATATCGATACCGTGCTTCTGACGCACGCGCACCCGGATCACATCGGCGGCCTGCTCGACGCACAAGGGCAACCGGTTTATCCCAATGCTGAGATTCATATTCATCCTCTTGAAGCGCAATACTGGCGTGATGACAGCAAAATGATGCAGGTCGCCGAGCACCGGCAGCGTAACTTTTTACTGGCGCGCCGGATGCTGACGGCTTACGCGGCGTCGCTGAAATTCCTGGATGGCGGAGAAATTGTCAAAGGCATCCGCTCCGTCTGGCTGCCCGGCCACACGCCGGGGCACAGCGGATATCGCATCAATTCAGGTGAACAAAGTCTGCTTATTTGGGGCGATATCGTGCATTTCCCGCACATTCAGTCCGCGCAGCCCGGCGTTTCTATTGCGTTCGATTGCGATGCGGTTCAGGCAGAAACCACGCGTAAAACGATTATGGCGCAGGCCGCGCATGAAAAACTGCTGGTGGCGGGTATGCATTTCGGCGAGCCGGGTTTTGCGCATATTAAAACCGTTTCAGGTGGTTACCGCGTCGTGTACCCGGAGAACTGAAAGACTTTAACCGGTGACGTTGAAGCGCCCCAAAGCATGATCCACACTGATTGGAATGTCGGATACCGTTAATCCTCAAACTTTGCGAAACGGATGTCGTTTGCCTGAAGGGGTCTGTGATGCTCAAACAAAACCGCAACGTCAAACTGGATGAGGATATCTGTGTCCATATTTTTACGGCTTCCGCGGCGATGGTTGGCGTCTGCATTACGGTTATCGGGATCTTTCAGGTCATCACGACGTTAAGAAAGGAAGGGACGCTGGGGATGATTTGCTGGCGGTGAACGCCATTTTGTATCTGGCGAGCACTATCCTTTCTTACTGGGCTCTACGAACCCGAAACGTGGGGCGTAATCATAAGCTGGAAAAAATTGTCGACGTGCTTTTTCTGGTCGCGCTGACCTTCACCACGGTCGTCGCCGGGGTGATTACCTGGGCGATGACATTTACGTGATAGCTTTTTTAAAACAAAAAAGCCCCGCTGACAAGGTGCCTGCGGGGCTTAAAAAAGGGGAGAGTTACAGGGTATAACCGGGTTTTTTCGCCATCTGCTCTAGTGCCGGTCTGATGACCGGATCATACACATCGCTTTTCCACGCATCCGGCTGAACTTCGGTCAGCATCACGGATATGGCCTTGTCCGTCGTCCCCAAATGATTAATCAACACTTCGGAAAGATCATCAACCAGCTTCTGAGTCGCTTCTTCTGAAAGACCGCGCGGATAAAATTTCAAATCAAGATGTGGCATTACGTTGCTCCTGTCGGATTGGGTCGAACCATTTTCCCTAAAACTACCGTAATTCACCCTAGCCCAGCAAACCTAAATGCTCAACCAGAATGGACGTGCCAATGCCAATCAGCACGATGCCGCCGAGAACTTCGGCCCATTTTCCGATGGCCGCGCCCAGAAAACGGCCAAGCAGCATGCCGGAGGTTGCCATGATGGTGGTTGCGGCACCAATTGTCAGCGCCATCACCAGAATATTCACTTGCAGGAACGCGAGCCCGACGCCCACGGCCATTGCATCCAGGCTGGTGGCGATCGCGGTGGTGACCAGTAACCAGAAACCGTGACGGCGTGGCGCTTCGGTTTCTTGGGTTTTATCGTTTTTGAACGCCTGCGCAATCATACGAACGCCAAGAATCAGAAGCAGGGTGAATGCCACCCAGTGATCCCAGCTCATAATAAACTGGCTGGCTGCAAGACCGATTGCCCATCCGATCACCGGTGTTATGGCTTCAATCACGCCAAAAATTAATCCGGTACGCAATGCCTCTTTCAGCGGGGGCGGTGCAACGCGGCACCTTTGCCGATAGCCGCCGCGAAGGCATCCATAGACATACCAAAAGCCAGAATGAGGATAGTATAAAGTTGCATAAAAACGGACCGGTCAGGCCTTTGGTGACAAAAAGGCGGTTTATTATCAGAAGCGCGCAGTTTGCCACAAAAAACAAAATAAAAAAACCATAACATTCAATCAGTTATAGTATTGGTTAAGAATGTTAGCCTTGGCTATATTTGTATGAAAAGGCTTCATTTAGCCTGGGATTCATCCGCAGAAAGGCAAAAAAGTCAGTAATCCTAATTTGTTAGGTTCAGAGGGAGGTATTCAGTAAATCTCAGCGGGTGAGGTGCAGCCTGCGGGCGGCTGAGCCGGTGATCACGCATCACCGGCTCCCGTAATCTGATCCCTTAAACCTTACGCGATGCCGGCCCCGTCGCTTCTTTGGAAAAACGTGCGGTGATGGCGTCGCGTTCATAGCCCTGACGCTGTGTCAGAATCGAATATAATTCCGGGCGGCGGCCATAGATCCAGCGGCGGCCGGAACTCATGGGGATCAGCGTCAGATCGAGTTCGGCGCTGACCATCGCATCGCTGGCCGCCCAGGTTTCGTTGATGATCCGGCCATAAGGGTCGAGGATCATTGCGTTGCCGGTGCGGACTTCACCGGCATCTGCGCCGACGCCGTTGCTGAATAAAATGAATATCCCGTTATCGTGAGCGCGTGACGGCAGCCAGCGCAGGATCCATCCCCGGCCACTTTCACCTTTAAAGGCAGCGGTAATTTCTTCCTGTCTTTCGGCGCGTTGTTCCCATAATTCCAGCGGAACGGGCTTCATTCCGTGCGGACTGCGCGAATGCGTGCCGCCGGTCTGATGGGGTGCCAGCAGGATATCCGCGCCGAGCAGCGTGGTCGCGCGTACGTTTTCCACCAGATTATTGTCCCAGCAAATCAGGATCCCGACCTTTACGCCCCACGGCGTATCAAACACGGTAAAACCGTCGCCGCAGCTAAAGGCAGGGTGCTCAAACGCATGCAGCTTGCGGTGCGCGTGATAAGAACCGTCCGGCATGCAGGCCACGTAAGTGTTGTAAATCCGGCCATCGGCCGCACGTTCGATAAGCCCCGCACCAATCAGCATCTGATTTTTTGCCGCCAGCGCGCGGATAAGCGCCAGCGACGGGCTGGTTTCCAGCGGTTCAGCCAGCGCATTTACTTCTTCCGCCGACAAATTTGGTACATGCCAGTAACCGGTGATGCACATTTCCGGAAAGGCCAGGATCTTCACGCCCTGCGCGGCGGCCTGCTGAATGTATTTCTCCATGATCAACAGGTTGTAGGCTTTATTACTGGCCTGATGCTGAAACTGTACGACTGCTGTCTTTATTGATGTTAATCCGCTCATTGCTGTTCTCCGCAAACGGTCATAAAGGGTGACTTTCATTGGCATTACAGCAATCTGGCTGATAACTTTATAATGAAACTTTGTTCATTTTTGATAACCATAGGGAATGCAAATATGAATACCCGGCTGCTGAAGGCTTTTGTGGTGCTGGCTGAAAAAGGAAATTACGCACAGGCGGCGCAGGCACTGTCGATATCGCAACCCGCGCTGACCAAGCAGATCAACCTGCTCGAATCCAGAGTCAATCTGGCGTTGTTTACGCGGGGTCGCCACGGCACCGCGCTGACGGCGGGCGGCCAGCGGTTGTTACCGGAGGCACGAAAAGTCGTCGGGCAGGTCGGGCAATTTCTGTATCACGCAGAACAGGTGTCGAAGGGGCGCGAGGGGTTTCTGGCGGCGGGCTTTGGGTTGTCGAGTTTTTATTTTGCACCGGGCTGTATTGCGCGGTTTCGCAAGTGTTATCCCGGCGTTGAGATCACCCTCGAGGATCTGCCCTCGGCGCAGCAATACGAAATGCTGCAAAGCGGGGCGTTGCAGGTGGGATTTGTCCGTGTGCCCCCGGCAAAACCGCTCAGCTATCACAGCCTGTTTGAAGACTGTCTGGTACTGGTCACGCCGGAAAACACCGGCATGAGCCTCGAAAGCTGGCTGCAAAAATTGCCGTTACTGCGTTTGTATCCTGAACGGGGCGGCGGCCTGAACACCCAGACGACGCTGTTCCTGCACGAACGGCACATCTTCCCCGCTGCCACTCAGCAGGTTGAGGACATCCAGACGATTGTCGCGCTGATTGTTGCCGGTATCGGCGTGGCGTTATTGCCGCAAAGCGTGGTGCATATTGCGCCGCCGGGGCTCAATATTATCCCGATTCCGGGCGAGGCGACCCGCTGGCAGGTGGGGATCGCCTGGGATCCGCGTCATGACGATTCTGTTCGCGATAATTTTATTGCGATCGCAAAAGGCTTTGTTCGTTAAATGTTTCTTTTATGTAAAGAAAACGAGGTTGTTTAGGCGGCGAACAGGTGTCAGCAGCTATACTCTGAAAACTGGACAACAAAAGTTGTCCTGAGACATCGCGAAGCCACTTATGACACATATAAAAAAGAAATCATCGCTGCTTACTGTGACGGTGGCCTGTATTGGCGTCGTGTATGGCGACATCGGTACCAGCCCGTTGTATACCCTGCGGGAATGCCTGACCGGCCAGGCGGGCATTACCCTGACGCAAAGCTCGCTTTTCGGCTTTTTGTCACTGATATTCTGGCTGCTGATGCTGGTCGTTTCCGTCAAATACATCAGTTTTGTGATGCGCGCCGACAACGATGGCGAGGGGGGATTCTGACACTGATGTCGCTGGCGGTGCGCAATCTGAGCCCGCGCTGGGTGCCCCTTATCATGTTCCTCGGGCTGGTGGGCGGCAGTTTCTTCTATGGTGACGGCGTCATTACTCCGGCCATTTCGGTGTTGTCCGCCATTGAAGGGCTGGAAATCATCGAACCTTCCCTCGATCGTTTTATCATTCCGTTTTCCATTGCCGTTCTGACGTTGCTGTTTTTCATTCAGAAAAATGGCACCGGCAGCGTGGGGAAAATCTTCGCGCCGGTGATGGTCATTTGGTTTGTCACCATTGGCCTGATGGGCCTGAGCGGGATTTTGCGTAATCCGCAGGTATTGCAGGCGCTGAACCCCTACTGGGCGTTGCATTTCTTTGCGGAATACAAAACCGTGTCGTTCTTTGCGCTCGGTATGGTGGTGTTGTCGGTGACCGGTGGCGAAGCGCTGTATGCTGACATGGGACATTTCGGTAAAAAGCCGATACGCATTGCATGGTTTATTCTGGTCGGGCCGTCACTGGTGTTGAACTATTTCGGGCAGGGCGCGTTGTTGCTCAGCAAGCCTGACGCCATCCAGAATCCGTTTTTCCTGCTGGCACCCGACTGGGCGCTGATCCCGCTGCTGATACTGGCGACGCTGGCAACGGTGATTGCCTCGCAGGCGGTGATCTCGGGGGTATTTTCCCTGACGCGTCAGGCTGTACGGATGGGTTATCTGCCACCGATGCGCATCATCTACACCTCGGATGAAGAGTCGGGGCAGATATACATTCCGGTCGTCAACTGGCTGCTGTATTTCGCGGTATTGATTGCCATCCTCAGTTTCAAGCATTCCAGCAATCTGGCGTCGGCCTACGGCATTGTGGTGACCGGTACCATGGTCATTACCTCGCTGCTGATTGGCATCGTGATGGTGAAAAACTGGGGCTGGAAAACCTGGGCTGGCGGGCTGATGATGGCGGTGATGCTGCTGATTGATGTGCCGCTGTTTGCCGCGAATCTGGTCAAACTGTTCTCCGGCGGCTGGCTGCCGGTGGCGATTGGCCTCGCAATTCTGGTGATTATGCTGACCTGGAAAACCGAGCGTTCCCGCCTGCTGCGCCGTTTGCGTCAGGATCCGGAAGCGCTGGAAGCCCTGATCGTGTCACTGGAAAAAGCGCCGCCAAAACGCGTACCGGGCACCGCCGTGGTGATGTCGCGCGGGCAATATGAAGTGCCGCTGGTGCTGCTGCATAATCTTAAACACAACAAGATATTGCATGAGCGCGTGATATTGCTGACGGTCGCGACGGAAGACGTGCCTTACGTTCACAATGTCCGGCGTGTCACGATTGAGCAGCTTTCGCCGACGTTCTGGCGGGTTATCGCAAGTTATGGCTGGCGGGAAAAACCCAATGTCAGCGATATTTTGTACCGCTGCGGGCTGGAAGGGCTGAAGTGTACGATGAATGAAACATCGTTCTTTATGTCGCGGGATACCTTTGTATTGGGCGATCCGCGTCCGTGGTATTTAAAAGCGCGCGGGAAACTGTTCCAGATATTGCAGCGAAACTCGCTGCGTGCGCCGGAGCATTATCACATACCCCCAAACCGGGTGATTGAACTGGGTGCGGTGGTGAAATTCTAAAGACCCACGGCCCGGTTCTGGCTGAAGATGCCGTGAACCGGGGCGTGCGGGAAGCAGAACAGATTAGCTCTGCGGATCCTGAAGTTCGGTGATATTTGCTGCCTGAGGCGATGACGTGGTGGTGTCCGTCTGCGATTGCAGAACGGTCACTGGCACTGATGGCGTCGTGGCCGGAGTCGTTGTGGTTTCAGTCTGCGTCCTGGTTGCCGGAGTCGTTGTGGTCGTTGCCGGTGTTGTCGTTGTTTCAGTTTTAGTCGCCGCCGGTGTGGTGGTCGTCGTGGTTGCGGCTGGGGTTGTGGTTTCTGTCGCCGTTGTTGACGTTCCCGTAGCGGCAGGTGTTGCGGTCTGCGCCTGTACGTCGGCTGCCGGTGCTTCAATTTGCGTTGGCAGGGCCGGGATCGGTTCTAACGGCACCGATTCTGACTTAGGTTTCGGAACCGGGGTTGTCGCGCGCACCAGGAATGTCGGTTTGAGATTCGCAACGGAATAGGTCACATGGCTGATATCGTTGCGTGACGTTGTCACATCGACAGGCGATATGGTGACACGTCCAATCAGTGAGCGGGCATAGCCGCCGACCTTATGTTTCCCTTCAGGAAGTTGTACCTCCACGCTCTCTCCAAGCCCCAGCGCCGCGGCATCTTTGCCATCAATGGTGACGTAAATTTTGGTGCCATCGTCAGTCTTTGTCGGAACGTGGGTTACGGTCAGCCGCGTTGAGCCAAGATCGAAAGCCGGTTGTTCGGCGGTTTTCGTTTTTGCGCAACCTGTCAGTGCGAAAACGGCCGCGACGGCGGCCAGGATGAAACGATAACTCATAGTGCGACGTCTTCCTTTAAGGGATTTTTGTGATCTGCGCACCAATATACCCGATCTTAGGATTGAGATGAATGTCACAGCGGGGAACTCAGAGGATTCTTCTTTTCAGTGTGTAACTTTCACCAAATTTTCGGTTGAAGCGCTTCGTCAATTTGTGTATTTTTATGCAAATTATCTGCATAAAATTACAAACACAAAGGAGTGTCCATGTTCAAGTCTTTAGTTCTCACCGGGTGTCTGCTTTCTTCCTTAATCACTTCCGCCTACGCTGCACAGACCACTTATGTGGTCGGTTCCGGCGGCACGTATCGTCCTTTCGAATATGAAAACAGCCAGAAACAGCTGGAAGGGTTTGATATCGACATCATCAAAGCCATCGCCAAAGCGGAAAACTTTGACATCAAAATGGTTAACACGCCGTGGGAAGGCATTTTCGCCACCCTGAATTCCGGTGATCGCGACATTATTATTTCCGGCATCACCATTACCGACAAACGTAAAGCGATGGTCGATTTCTCTGCGCCGTATTTCCCGGCAGAACAGTCCATCGTGGTGCCAGCGGATTCTAAAGTGAATTCCGTTGCCGCGCTGAAAGGCCTGAAAGTCGGCGTCGTGAACTCCAGTACGGGTGACATCGTGGTGTCTGACGAACTGGGCAAAAACAGCACGGACATCAAACGTTTTGATAACACGCCGCTGATGTTGCAGGAACTGGCGGAAGACGGCATCGGCGCGGCGGTTGGCGACGTTGGCGTGGTGAAGTACTACATCAAATCTCATCCTGAAAAGGCCCTGAAACTGGTGCCAGACAGCAAGTTCGAACGTCAGTATTTCGGTATTGCGGTCGCGAAAGACAACACGGAACTGTTGGGTAAAATCAACGCCGGTCTGAAGACAATCGTGGCCGACGGCACTTACGCAAAAATCTACGAAACCTGGTTTGATAAGAACGTGCCCACGCTGCCAGCGCAATAAATCCCCCAGAAAAATATTGATACGCAGGGGCGTGAAAGCGCCCCTGAACAAGGACAGGTATGACCGGATTTCGCTGGGAGATAATCTCAGAATATGCGCCGCTGTTTGTGCAGGGCGCGCTGATGACCATCAAATGCACCCTCATTTGCGTTATTTTAGGCACCACCTGGGGCTTGCTGCTCGGCCTCGGACGCATGGCCCGCGCCGACGACGGCCCGTGGAAATACGTGCTGCGTTTTGCCGTGCAATGGCCGGTGCGGATTTACGTCAGCGCATTTCGCGGTACGCCGCTGTTTGTGCAGATTATGGTGGTTCACTTCGCGCTGGTTCCGCTGTTCATCAATCCGCGTGACGGGATTTTAGTCACCAACGGCCTGATGTCTTCCGATTTCGCCCGTGCATTACGCTCAGATTACGGCGCGTTTTTATCCTGTGTGGTGGCGATCACGCTGAACGCGGGGGCTTACGTTTCCGAGATTTTCCGGGCCGGGATCCAGTCGATTGATAACGGCCAGATGGAAGCGTCGCGCGCGTTGGGCATGGGCTGGGGCAAGACGATGCGCAAAGTGATTTTGCCGCAGGCGTTCCGCCGCATTCTGCCGCCGCTGGGCAATAACGCGATTGCGATTGTGAAGGATTCCTCGCTGGCATCCGCCATCGGCCTGGCCGATCTGGCTTACGCGGCGCGCACGGTTTCCGGCGCTTACGCGACCTACTGGGAACCCTACCTGACCATTTCGCTGGTGTACTGGGTGCTGACTTTCCTGCTCTCGTTACTGGTTCAATACATGGAAAAGAGGCTTGGCAAAAGTGATTCACGTTAAGGATTTACAGAAACAGTTCGGTGAAACCCACGTTTTGCGCGGCATTTCGTGTGATATCGCAGAGAAAGAAGTGGTGTGCATCATCGGACCTTCCGGCTCGGGGAAAAGTACCTTTCTGCGTTGCCTTAACGCGCTGGAAAAACCAAACGGTGGCGAAGTGGTGGTGAACGGTTTCGCGGTACATGACCCGAAGACCAACCTGAATACGCTGCGTTCCGGTGTCGGGATGGTGTTCCAGCGCTTTAATCTGTTCCCGCACATGACCGTGCTGGAAAACCTGATTATGGCGCCGATATCGCTGAAAGGTTTATCGAAAGCTGACGCGGTTTCCCGCGCTGAAAAACTGCTGCAAAAAGTCGGGCTGATCGACAAAATCGACGCCTGGCCTTCCAGCCTTTCCGGCGGTCAGCAGCAACGAGTGGCGATTGCCCGCGCGCTGGCGATGGAACCTTCGATCATTTTATTCGACGAACCAACGTCTGCGCTCGATCCCGAGCTGGTCGGCGAAGTGCTGGCCGTGATGAAACAACTGGCGCTCGAAGGCATGACAATGGTGATCGTGACTCACGAAATGGGTTTTGCCCGCGAAGTGGCGGATCGCGTGGTGTTTATCGATCAGGGCGTGATCCAGGAACAAGGGCCGCCAGCGCAGCTCTTCACTGCACCGACCAATCCACGTACCCGCGAGTTTTTGAGCAAAGTGCTGTAATCCGTTATCCGGAGGTTTATTGAGCCTCCGGATGATGGCAGCAGATACAAAGCTTATTCCCGTCCGCATCCCTGAAGTAGGCCCCGTAGTAATCAGGATGATAATGCGGGCGTAAGCCCGGCTCACCTTCACAACTCGCTCCGTTTTCGAGAGCATAGGTATAAATCCTGTCTACGATCTGACGGTTATTGGCCAGTAATGCCACCATTTGCCCGTTCCCCGAACTCGCCGCTTCGCCATCATGAGGTTTACCGACGATAAACAAAGGGCGCGGCGCACCTTCCGCCATCCAGCCCGCCCAGGGTTTACCGGCGTCGCAAAATTTCAGGACATGCCCCAGTTCGGCCATTACATCTGAATAAAATGTGAACGCACGTCCGAAGTCGTTAACACCCAGGTGAATATGTGAAATCATTTTACCCCCTATCTGCTGAAACTCATTTATAGCCGGTAATTGAGTGATTTGTCGCCTTTTGAGTTTGAACGGCAAAAGTCCGCACCCTGATTTTGTGATAAATTACCCTCAAATTCCCTGCATTCCGAGGCTCCATGATTACCCCGCAAAACCGTACAACCCGCGAAATGAAGATTAACAACGTGGTGCTGGTCTCTCAGGCGTTGAAATCACTGGGCTCTGCGACCAAAGCGGAGGTGGCGGCGCAAACGGGGCTGAGCATCGCGACCTGCGGCGCGGTGCTCAATGAATTACGTCTGACGCGTGAAGTGCTGGCGCTGGAACTGGACGAGTCGCGCGGCGGGCGGCCTGCACAGCGTTATGCTTATAACCCTGATTATTTCTCCGTGCTGAGTCTGTATGCCCAGGGCAGCGATGCGGCGGCGCAGATCATCTGGTCGGTAAATTCGGCCACGGGCGTGAGCCTGGCGCAGGGCGAAGTGCGCTTTCTGCCGCTCGGCCTGGAGACGTTTTATCAGCAGATTGCCGGGTTGCTGGCGGATTACCCGAACATTAAAGCCATCGGCATCGGCCTGCCGGGCGTGGTGGTGAAAGGGTGCGTAGCGACCTGCGATATCAGCGCGTTTGCCGGTGTGAATGTTGAGCAGCAACTTCGCGCCAGATTCGGTATTTATGTGCAGGTGGATAACGACATGAACTATACCGCCTATGGTTTTTACCGCAGCAGCTGCGCGGGAGAAACCGCGCCGGTGGCCTACATTTTCAAGCCGGACGTGCCCTGTCTCGGCTGCGGAATGGTCATCAACGGGCGGGTGTTGCAGGGTGCAAGTCAGTTCGCGGGCGAGGTGTCGAACCTGCCGTTTAAAGATCTCGACAAACAGCCGGTCGCGGAAGAAATGGCCAATGTTATTGTCTCGTTGACCGCCATTATCAACCCGGCGACGATTGCGCTGTCTGGCCCGAAAATCAGCGCGGCGCTGCTCCCCGAACTCACCGAACGCTGTCAGGAACATATCCCCGCACAACATATGCCCACGCTGATTTACCGTCCGTCGATGCGGCAGGACTATCTGCAGGGCATCACCGAACTCACTCTCAATAATTACAATCTGCACATCGCTTTCGGAAACTAATCGCGCGACAAGCGTTGACTTTGCTTTGGCACAGTCAATATACTTCGTACTTATTAAAAGTCTTTTAATAACCATACAGTACAGCACAGGAGTGCACTTTGTCACTGTCACCTGAATTAGAAAAACCCGCTGAGTGGGTCGGCGCGCCGGGCAGGCGTGTTGCGACGCGGATGATATTTTTTGTCACCGGCATGGCGATGGGGCTGTGGGGCGCGCTGGTGCCTTACGCGCAGTTGCGTACTCATTCCGAAGCCGGTGCGCTCGGCATGCTGCTGTTGTGTCTCGGCGCGGGATCGTTGTTGTCGATGCTGGGCTCCGGGCGGATCATCGGCCGGTTTGGTTGCCGTGCGGTGATCTTCGCCGCTGTGGTGCTGTATTGCCTGATGATGCCGCTATTGGCGATGTTCAGCGATATCCGGCTGATGGCGCTCAGCCTGTTCATTTTCGGTATGGGCATCGGGCTGGCGGATGTGGCCGTGAATGTGCAGGGAACAATGGTTGAACAGGCGGCGGATAAACCGCTGATGTCCGGTTTTCACTGCCTGTGGAGCGTCGGCGGGATTGCCGGTGCGGGCGGCGGTGCATTGCTGCTCAGTGCCGGTATCTCGCCGGTGGGCAGTACAATTTATGCCATCGTGCTGGTGATTCTGGGTACCGCATTTTCGTGGCGCAGCCTGTTGCCGTTCGGGGCGCATGAAGAAAGCGCGCACGAAGGCAAAGCCAAAGCGCGCCCGAATTTCCGCCTGATCCTGATGGCGATTATGGCGATGATTTGCTTTATGGCGGAAGGCGCGGTGCTCGACTGGGGCGGTGTTTTCCTGACCGGCGAACGCGGACTGGCGCTTGAACATGCGGGCTGGGGCTTTGCGGTATTCGCCATCGCGATGTCCGTAATGCGTCTGACCGGCGATGCGATTGTCAGCGCGCTGGGCCGTAAACGGGTACTGGTGTTTGGCGGTATTCTCGGGATTGCCGGTTATCTGATGGTGATCCTGCTGCCGGGCTGGTTCCTGCCGATCTGCGGTTTTGCGCTGGTCGGGATTGGTGCGGCGAACATCGCGCCGGTGTTGATCACGCTGGCAGGCCAGGAAAAAGTGATGCCGGTGAACATGTCGGTGGCGTTTGTCGCGACGCTCGGCTACCTCGGGATATTGGGCGGACCGGCGCTGATTGGTTTTGTCGCTCACCTGTCGAGTTTGTACGTGGCATTTTCCGCCGTCGCCGCCGCATTCCTGATCGTGACGTTCGGTGCATACAAATTAAAATATCAGGCTGATTAATAAAAGTTTATAACTGAGTGGCATTTTGCCTGCTGGTGTGCAGACCCCCGCCAGCCTTTTTTTGTTTATGATGATTGTTTTAAATCCGACCCTGTAAGGAGCTGTAATGGCCGTAAAACTTATTGCCGTCGACATGGATGGTACTTTCCTGGATCAGGATGGTGAATTTAATAAAGCCCGTTTTCTCGGGCAGTACGATCAAATGCTGCTACGTGGAATCAAATTTGTCGTCGCCAGCGGCAACCAGTATTACCAGTTAAAATCCTTCTTCGATGACATCGACGAAGAGATCGCTTACGTGGCAGAAGGCGGCGGCTATGTCGTTGACAAAAGACGCGAAATTTACTGCGGAAAACTTGAACCCGAACAGGTTACGTTGGTTCTGGACTGGATCAGCCGCACGCCGGGGATTAACACTATCGTCTGCGGCAGGCTGGGCGCGTATGTGCTGGAAGGCACGCCCGAAGCGTTCATCAGCCGGATGCGTCGCTATTATCATCGTCTGACCAAAGTGCAAAGTTATGCAGAAATCAGCGATACGATTTTTAAATTCGCGCTGAGCTACGTAGAAGACGACGTTTACCCGCTGATGGGGGAAATCACAGAACAGCTCGGCGGGATTGTCGCGCCGGTCACCAGTGGTCACGGATCCATCGACCTGATTATTGCCGGGAATCACAAAGCCAGCGGGCTGAGTAAAATCCAGCAGATGTACGGTATTCGCGATGATGAAGTGCTGGCATTCGGTGACAGCGGTAATGATCTGGAAATGCTGCGTTACGCGGGCTACGGCTTTGCGATGGAGAATGCGTCCGAACCGGCAAAAGCGGCGGCGAAATACCGCGCGCCTTCCCACGAAAAAGAGGGCGTGTTGCAGGTGATTGATGATGTATTCAACGGCCGACCGCCGTTCGCATGACCGGCGTTAACCGGAATTAAACCGGGTAACACGAAAAGGCTGCCGCAGATTCCGGCAGCCTTTTTTATTGCGCGTCTTGCCGTCATTACGGTACGTAATCAGGCGGAACGCCGTTGTCGCCCGGCTGAGCCGGGGAGTAATCCGGCGGCACCGGGCTTTGCGGCGCGGAGTCCTGACGGTCGCTGTAGCTGGCGTCCACCGGCACTTTGTTGCCTTTGGCGTACATGCATTGGGTGTAAACCGTATCGTACTGATCCTGCAAATCGCCGCCACTGGCACCGGCACTGTTACTGCCCATCGCGCTGCCGATTAACAGCCCGCTGCCTGCGCCGATCAGCGCGCCTGCACCGGCCTGATGCGACGCCGCGCCCAGTAGCGCACCGGCGGCTGCCCCTACGGCCGTGCCTGCCGCCGCCGTATTCACCGCCGTATTATTGGCGGTTTGTGCGCCGCCGTTCACGCTGCTGTAAGCCGCATTTCGGCAGGACATTTCATCCATCTGAAACTGTTGATAGTCCTTTCCCGTGCCCGGCAAAACCATCACGTCCGGGCGGGTCGGGGGAGATACGCAGCCGGAAAGCGCTGCGGCCAGGGCGATAACCGCCAGCGGAGTAAACCTGTTCATGACATTATCGCCTGTTAACGTGGAGCTGAATCACCCACTACGACCTTCATCCAGCCGCGCGCACAGCGCTGCACTTGCGGGTAATATCCCGCCGGATTCTGGCAGTAGTAAGCATAATTAGGGGTTTTCTCGACGTAAGTCTGAGGTTGCGCAGGCGCAACATAGACAACCGGCGGTGGCCCGTAATATACCGGCGGCGGCGGACCCCAGGGAATACCGATAACAACACGCGGGCCGCCATACCAGCCACGGCCGTAATAGCCATGACCGTAGCCATGACCGTAATAACCTTGACCGTAATACCCATTGGCAAACGACGCAGGGCTGGCCGACATCAGCACACCAGCGGTAAGCATCAACAACAACAGCCTTTTCATAACCACCTCGAAGCACATTGACCGGATGCACGGAGCGGCACAAAAACACCCCTCCTGAGGGTAAAGATACGCTTTCACGGTGTAAAAGGTTGGCGTCAGATGAGGGGGAATGTGACAAGAGATTGGCAGTAATTGTGTATAAAGAATTCATGGGGATATGTTTATTGACGAAGCGAAGCGACACGCCTCTTAAGAACCTGCGAATCAATGTATTGACGCGGTGGCTCCCCCATGACCCGTTTGAATGCGGCAGAAAAAGCGCTTTCTGATTCATAGCCCAGGCTGAACGCAACCGTCGAAACGCGCGCGCCCGCTTCGGCCAGTTTTTTTACCGCCATCAGCATTCTCAGTTCAGTCAGGTAGTTCATCGGGGACGTTCCTACCGTTGCACTGAATCGCGTGGCGAACGCGGTACGGGACATCACGGCGACGTCAGCCAGGGTAGCCACTGTCCAGCGCCGGGCCGGAGTCGCGTGCATTGCGGCGATCGCAGACGTCATCTTTGGATCCGCCAAAGCGAATAGCCAGCCGACCCGGCCCGATGCCATTTCGGACAAGTGGAATCGCAAAACCTTGATCAAGGTGATTTGCACCAAATGTTCTACCACCGATTCGTAGCCAGGCCTGGCCTGTTGGAGTTCTTCAATCATCTCCTCAATGGCACGGCGCAGCGAAGCTCTGGCGGCCGGATCCTGTATTTGCACAATTGCGTCCAGCACACTGACCAAAAAGTGTGAGAAGCCAACTTCAAATTCAAAATGGGCAGCGAACATCATGCATTTACCCCCGCCGTTGAAGCTGGCGATCGAACCGTTCTCACGCCCTTTAAACATCAGAGCCGCATCGATGGGGTCAAGCTTAAGGTCACTCGCCAGCGTGAAAGGGCGCCCGCTGGGCAGCACCACACAATCGCCGGACATCAGAAGCGTCGGTTCAGGTTCACCATCCACCTGAACCCAGCACTCACCGAAGGCAACGGAATAGAAATACGCACCGCTGTGAGCCGGAAACCGTATGGCGATATCGCCCCCGACATCGGTTGCACCCACCTGGTAACTGCGTGGCCTGGACAGCCTGATTATTTCAGAAAGCGGATCCATAGAATTGAACGAATGAATAAGAAATATGAACGATGAATTATAGTTCGTTCCATCGTCCCTTCATATAGTGAGGCACACAACAAAGGCGAGCCGATCGCTTTTGCGCTGCCTGTCAGTGCATTGACTTCTTTCTCAAAAATGGAATTATCCGATGAAACCGCTTCGTCCAAATTATTTCAGAATCTTACTTTTGGCCTTGAGCAGCCTGATTTCGGGATGTGCGATTTCCACGCCGCAGCGGCTGCCACCGCTGGCCGCGGGAGAGAAGGGCGAAGATCCGGTTTACGTGGTGGTGACGAGGGCTAATATTAAGCCGCAGATGCGTTCGACCTTTGATCAGGTCGCATCCGGCGTCGTGAAGACACTCCACAACCAATCCGGACTTATTACTTATTCATTGCGTCGTGAAATTTTTGGCACACAGGAGTGGACGATGACGGTATGGCGTTCCGCACAAGCACGCGATGCGTTTGGTGGAAGCCCTGCGCACCGGGACGCCATGAAGCTGACATCGACGCTGGTCAATGAATTTACGGTTGAACGGTTTGTTATCAGGCGGGACGAACTGGCATTGAGCTGGACGGATGCACTGGCGAGGCTGCCTGTAGCGGGCGCCGGTAATGAATAAACAACAAAGAGCAGTAAACTTCTCTTCGACGAAAATCGCTCCGTTTTATTCATTGACATCAATGGGCCATACATACCGCCGGATGATTTCGGCGGTATTCCGGTTCTACAGCGCGTTTTTTTGCGCCGTAAAGCGCCGGAATGCCGCCAGCGTTTCGTCGCTGACATGATGTTCCACACCTTCCGCATCGAGACGCGCGGTTTCCGCACTGATGCCCAGCGCGATGAAAAAGGCTTCAACGACGTTATGACGTTCGCGGTTTTCAGCCGCCAGTTTCTCACCTTCCGGCGTGAGGAAGGTGCCGCGATACGGCAACTGATGAACCAGCCCGGCGTTGGCCAGACGTTTCAGCGTTTTCGCCACCGTGGGCTGTGAAACGCCCAGACGTGCGGCCAGATCGACCTGTCGTGCTTCACCAAATTCATGGATTAAGTCTGAAATCAGCTCAACGTAATCGTCCATTAATTCCCGGCGATGCGCCTCGCGCACCTGTAAAAAACCCTGAGCGTGTTCTTCCACATCCAGTAATGGATTTATTTTTTTTTCTTCTTTCACTACGCCTGCCTCTTTCTTGCTCAACGGTTTTCCACCGCAGCCGCGCTCACCGCAGCAATCCGTGCATTGTAAACCAAGTGCACACATCTACCAATTTCTGAAAACTTTGCCTTGGCTATGGAGTATAGCCTGTGCTATACCTGAATAATAAACCGCCGATTGTTGTGGTGTTTCACAGGAGAACGTTGATGGGAAATGGACAAAGCATCTTAAAATTATTCAGCCAGTCGCCGTTTCGTTTACGTCTGATGCTGATGGGGATGATTGTTGCGCTGATCACCGGTAACGCGACGGCGGCGGAGAAAGACAAAAAAAAGTTCAAAGTGGTGACGACTTTCACGGTGATCCAGGACATCGCGCAGAACGTCGCCGGTGATGCGGCGACCGTGGAGTCGATTACCAAACCGGGTGCGGAGATCCACGATTATCAGCCGACGCCGCGCGATATCGTCAAAACGCAATCTGCAGATCTGATCCTGTGGAACGGTTTTAACCTCGAACGCTGGTTCGGGCGTTTCTTCGCCAATATCAAAGATGTGCCGTCAGCGACGGTCACCGACGGCATTACGCCCATGCCTATTCAGGAAGGGCCGTATGTTGGCAACCCGAATCCGCACGCCTGGATGTCGGCGAAAAATGCGCTGATTTACGTCGAGAATATCCGCGTTGCGCTGGTGAAATACGATCCTGAAAATGCCGCGACCTACGACCGCAATGCTAAAGATTACTCACAGAAAATTATGCAGCTCGATGCGCCGTTGCGTGAACGTCTGGCGAAAATTCCGGCCGGTCAGCGCTGGTTAGTGACCAGCGAGGGCGCGTTCAGTTATCTGGCGAAAGATTATGATTTGAAAGAAGCGTATCTGTGGCCAATCAACGCCGAAGAGCAGGGTACGCCGCAGCAGGTGAAAAAGTTGATTGACCTTGTTCGTCAGCAAAATATCCCGGTGGTGTTCAGTGAAAGCACGATTTCGGATAAACCGGCGAAACAGGTCAGCAAGGAAACTGGCGCGAAATACGGCGGCGTGTTGTATGTCGATTCACTGTCTGCCGCTGACGGCCCGGTGCCCACGTATATTGATTTGCTGAAAGTGACGGTCGGCACGATTGCGCAAGGATTCGGGCAATGAATGAATCACGACTTCACCTGAAGGTTGACGATGTCACCGTGACTTACAGCAACGGCCACACCGCCATTGAAAACGCGAGTTTCATGTTACACGGCGGTTCGATTTGCGCGCTGCTGGGCGTTAACGGCAGCGGCAAATCCACATTATTCAAATCCATTATGGGCATTATTCGCCCGACGCACGGCAGCGTAACGCTGGATGGCCTGAACGTCGCCAAAGCCCTGAAACAAAATCTGATCGCCTACGTGCCGCAGTCCGAAGAAGTGGACTGGAATTTCCCGGTGCTGGTTCGTGACGTGGTGATGATGGGGCGTTACGGCAAAATGTCGTTTCTGCGTATTCCCTCGCAGGAAGATAAAAATCAGGTTGCGTCGGCGCTGGCGCGTGTCGGGCTGACAGATCTGGCGCATCGTCAGATTGGCGAGCTGTCCGGTGGTCAGAAAAAACGGGTGTTTCTGGCACGGGCGCTGGCGCAGCAGGGGCGTGTGCTGTTGCTCGACGAGCCTTTTACCGGCGTGGATATCAAAACTGAAAACGCCATTGTCGAACTTCTGCGCCAGCTGCGTGAGGAAGGGCATCTGATTCTGGTGTCCACGCACAATATCGCCAGCGTGCCGGATTTCTGCGATCGCGTGGTGTTAATTAACCGGACGGTCATGGCCGCCGGTGAGCTGTCAGCCACGTTTACGCATAAGAATCTGGAAAATACCTTTGGCGGCGCACTGCGCAATATCGGTTATTTAGTGCATAAAGAGAGCATACAAAAAGAGAGTGTGCAGAAAGAGCCGGAGCCTGCGGTAAGGCGTGTGGTATGACAGAACTGCTTCTTGAGCCGTTTCAGTACAATTACATGGTGAAAGCCATCTGGGTCAGCGCGGGCGTGGGCGCGGTGTGCGCATTTTTGTCGGCGTATCTGATGCTCAAAGGCTGGTCGCTGATGGGCGATGCCTTATCACATTCCGTGGTTCCCGGCGTGGCGGGCGCGTATGCGCTTGGCTTTCCGTATGCTGTCGGGGCTTTCGGTACCGGCATTCTGGCGGCGCTTTCAATGACGCTGTTGCGCCATTTCACCAAACTGCGCGAAGACGCGATTATCGGTTTCGTGTTCTCCACGTTCTTCGCGCTCGGCCTGCTGCTGGTTTCGCTAAACCCGACGTCGGTTAATGTTCAGTCGATCCTGTTCGGCAATATTTTAGGTATAGACGACGCGGATATTTTGCAGGTGCAGATTATCGTCGGCGTTTCGCTGGTGGTGTTGTGCGTGATCTGGCGGGATTTGCTGGCAGTCTTCTTCGATGAAGCGCACGCCGTGTCAGTCGGGCTTTCACCACTGAAGCTAAAAATCATCTTTTTCACCATTTTCAGCGCGTGCAGTGTGGCCGCTTTGCAAACGGTCGGCGCGATCCTTGTCATCGCGATGGTGATTACCCCCGGCGCAACGGCGTATCTGCTTTCTGACCGCTTCTCGCATTTACTGATTATCTCGGTGATTATCGGCGCGGTGACCAGCGCGGCCGGTGCGTGGCTGAGTTATTACCTGGATGGCGCGACCGGCGGCGTCATTGTCTGCCTGCAAACCTTCGTCTTCCTGCTGGCGTTTCTGTTTGCACCGAAACACGGCTGGCTGGTTAATCACTTCCGCATCCGCAGGAGCCGCGCATGATGAGCTGGCTGGATGTTTTGCTCGAACCGATGGGCTTCGAATTTATGCAGCGCGCGCTGCTGACCGCGGCGGCGACCAGTATCGTCTGCGCGATTTTTTCCTGTTTTCTGGTGCTGAAAGGCTGGTCGCTGATGGGGGACGCCATTTCCCACGCCGTCTTGCCCGGCGTGGTGCTGGCGTATCTGGCGGGTATCCCGCTGGCCATCGGCGCATTCGGTTCGGGGCTTTTCTGTGCCGTTGCTACCGGTTTTATTAAGGAGCACTGCCGCGTAAAAGAAGATTCGGTGATGGGGATTGTATTTTCCGGGATGTTCGCCGCCGGCCTGGTGCTCTTCTCACGGGTGAATACCGAACAGCATCTCAGCCATATTTTGTTTGGTAACGTGCTTGGCGTGACGGACAGCGAAATGCTGCAAACGCTGATTATCGCGGCGGTGGTGACGCTGGCTATCCTGTTCAGATTTAAAGATCTGGTGCTGTTTTGCTTTGACCCGGTTCAGGCCAAAGTCATCGGGTTGCCGGTGCGGTTTTACCACTATGCGTTGTTGTGCATGCTGGCGATGACCATTGTCGCGGCGCTTCAGGCTGTCGGCGTGGTGCTGGTGGTCGCGATGCTGATCACGCCGGGCATTACCGCGTTTCTGCTGTGTAAAACGTTGCCTAAAATGGTAATGGTTGCAGTGACGGTGTCACTTTCTGCGGCGGTGTTAGGCACGTTTATCAGCTTTTATATTGATGCCGCCACGGGTCCGACGATCGTGCTGATTCAGGCGCTGTTTTTCCTGCTGGCGCTGACGGCTAATTTACTGCGAAAATCCATAAAACCGCGGCTGTCCGCACCGATTGCGTAGTGCTGACCTGGCAAGTTTGCCATGCTGTTTTCTGACATTTTTGCTGAGAGATTCTGATGACCCCACAATTTGCGCCCGTCGAACTGGAAAAAGCCTACCGTCTGATCAACCACGGAACCACTGCGCTGGTTTCCGCCCATCATGCGGGCGTGAATAATGTGATGTCGGCGTCCTGGGTGTGCGGGCTGGATTTCAAACCGGCAAAACTGACGGTTGTTATCGATAAAATCGCCCGTACCCGTGAACTGATTGAGCAAAGTGGTCATTTCGTGATTCAGGTACCGACGGTGGCGCAGTTGCAGATGACCTACGATCTGGGTAACAGGACGTTGCGAAACGACCCGGATAAATTGCAACACTGCGGCGCAGAGCTGTTTCGAATGGAAGGGCACGGCGACCTGCCGTTTGTCGCCGGTTGCACCGCGTGGCTGGCCTGTAAGTTAATTCCTGAGCCACACAACCAGCAGGCACACGACCTGTTTATCGGCGAAATAGTCGGTGCCTGGGCGGATACACGTGTATTCAGCAACGGCCACTGGCACTTCGAAGAGGCTGATCCTTCCCTGCGCAGTTTGCATTACATCGCAGGCGGTCAGTTCTACGCGACGGGCGAAGCGCTTAACGCCAATACCGACCTGGACTGATTTTTCTGACGGAGTGTATTCTTCGCCATAAGAAAGGGGACTGGCTACCTGACGCATAAAGGCCTACCATCGACCGGCAACATAAGCTGTAGACGTATCCTGGTTTTTTGAAGTTTCCTGTACGAAGCGTTAAGGATTGTTATGAGCGAAATCGAAAGTTCGATGAGTATTGGCGACAGCTTTACCGTCAAGAACGGCTCAACCCACGAAGTCACTGGCTTTGTGAAGAAAGGCGAAAGAATTTACCCGACGATCAAAACTGATCACGGCGATTCAAACTTCACTTTCATCAAAGAAATTGTTTCAGTGAATAAAGCGAAAGGCTAACCGCCTGACCGAAGATCGCGGCCTGTTGTCTCAAATGCAAAGCAGGCTGCGTGATGTCATGCCCTCCTGATTTCCCTCCGAGATTCTTCTTTCAAACCTGACACAGCGCTGGCGCTATATCCGCATCATGCTGGATCCATTCATCTCTGATCTTCATATCAAAAACTTTGCAGGCAAATCAGATGAACGGGTCTGCGACGGTGAGAGCGCTGGGAATGGACATCGGAAAACGTCAACAACTGGCGAAACGATGGGGGATTAACGCGTGAATATTATCGAAGAGAACTGGGTTGGCGAATAATTAACCAAACTATTTTGATGTACGAAAATAATAAATGCTACGGAAGCGACAAGGGTTGAAACCTGTCCTCTTCTGTAGCATTTTAGGTCTAACTTCTTTTAAAAATTTCCCTGGTGTTGGCTAATGTTGCTACCTGACTCTAACGGTCAGGTTTTTTTTTGCTAATTAATTATTATGCGGTGATTATACGGAGGGCGACGCAACCCGATAGCTGTACTAAGGTGTAATAATGACCTGTACTTTGTGACAGAAAGACCACGAAAATCAAAAGGGAAGCCGCGTCAGCAGGGGGAGAAGGGTAATGCATTCTCGTGTAAGAAATGATGAAAAAATTATCGATACATTACGTGATTATCTCGAAAGGAAACTGGTTCCTTACGGAAATCTGAAATACACCTACCTGGTGATCAATAAAAGAAATCCGGTGGATATCTTTGTGGTCACCAGCTATCCGGACGAATGGGCCGATATCTATAAATCCCATAATTACCAGCATATTGATCCGGTTGTTCTGACCGCGCTCAAACGTGTTTCGCCGTTCGCGTGGGATGAAAATCTTACCGTGCTTTCTGATTTAAAATCATCCAAAATTTTCTCACTTTCGAAAAAATATAATATCGTGAATGGTTTCACTTTCGTGCTGCATGACCACATGAATAATCTGGGCATGTTGTCGCTGATAATGGAAACGGGCGCGGAGAAAGGGCCGGAAAATAAGGTGGCGCAGGATATGGATAAACTGCAATGTCTGCTGATCAAAACCCATGAAAAGATGCTGATGCTTAATCAGAGTGCAGCGCGCCCGTCGCACATTTCACCGTCGCTGAGTACCGGTGATAAACCCATTTTTTCACCCCGTGAAAATGAAGTGTTGCACTGGGCGAGTATGGGAAAAACCTATGATGAAATTTCGAAAATCATCAATATCACGACGCGTACCGTGAAATATCATATGGGGAACGTGGTGAAAAAACTGGGGTTATCAACGCCAAACAGGCAATCCGGCTTGGCGTTGAACTGGAGCTTATCAAACCTGTACTGATGTCACAGGCAAAGTCATAGGCCATGCGCATAACGCGTCCAGCGATACTTCAGACTGCTCGCTGATACGTTTGGCAAGGATGCCCTGATTGTGCAAATCAATCGGAAGGCGGAGCAGATAAATAGGCTCATTTTCACTGACAAAACCTTCCTTAATCACTTCTATCTCCCAGCCGGAACGTTTCGCGATGGTCAGCATCGCCCGGCTGACTATCGTATAAATACCGGTGTGTCCGTGATGGCGGGCATAATTAATCATCGAAAGGAACAGAACGTAACTGATGGGATATCGGCTGCCGAGTAATTCTTTTGCGCGGTTCTTATCCACAAAAAATCGGCTCGATTCTATATAATCACCTTGCGGTAATTTCACGTCATCAAATAGCCGGTTAAAAGTATGGGTGATCATATTGGGCAGGCGCAAATCAACAAAACGGACGCTGCACACCAGTTGATTGTCGTAAATACCCAGCATGTAGCGTGTGTCGGCATTATCAAATTCATCAAATTCCATGCCATTGGTACACTGAACGGCCCAGTCCAGACGGTCTTTGAACGTTTTTTTCCTCAGTTTATAGAGATCATCCGAACGTTTGCCTGTCAGGTCGTTGTAACTCACATCGAAAATTTCCAGCATTTTTTTTCCTGATTTTGAAGACGGTCGAAGGGTTATATTTTGCATCTGAATTGATTATTACAATATATAATCGGCAAATAAATGACTGTCTGTAGGGGGAATTTATTTAAGGCGGGAGTTTGTGATGTAAAACAAAAAAAGCCATGCCGGGAAGACATGGCTCATAACGGGACTTATGCCTTTCAGTGATAAACCGGCAACAGATTCAGGCTGGACAGAATATGTACGCCCGCATTGAGCACGCCAAACAGTAATACCAGCACAATCATTTTATTTCCGCCCCACACGCGGTACAGCGGGCTGCCGAAGCGCTGACGCGACGCGCGCGCCATCAGCGCCGGAACAATCACCGCCCAGACGGTGGCCGCAAGACCCGCGAAGCCGATGGCGTAGATAAAGCCATCCGGGTAAATCACGCCGCCGATAATCGGCGGGATAAACGTCACCAGCGCCGTTTTAAAGCGTCCGGTGCGGCTATCATCAAACCCAAAGAGATCGGCCAGGTAATCGAACAGCCCAAGCGTTACACCGAGGAATGAACAGGCCACGGCAAAGTTTGAGAAGATGGTCAGCAAAAGATCTAAGCCTTCGCTGTGCAAAATCTGGCTCAGTGACTGCACCAGCACGTCGATGTTGCCACCACGGGCCGCAATGCCGATAAACTCAGGACGCGGAATATTCCCCATCGTTCCCAGCATCCAGATCATGTATAACCCCAGCGCCATCAGCGTGCCTAAAAGCAGGCATTTTTTTATGATTTGCGGGTTCTTGCCGTAATACTTCATCAGGCTGGGCACGTTGCCGTGGTAGCCGAATGACGCCAGACAGAAGGGCAACGTCGCCAGCACATAGGGCCCGTAGCTCGGGTTGATTTCGACGCTGTTGAGTAAATTCACCGGCTTGATGTGCCACAGCAGGCTGCCGAACGTCAGGAAGAACGCGATGATTTTTGCGCCCAGCACGATGGCCGTCATGCGACTCACTGCGCGGGTGCTCAGCCAGACAATAAACGCTACGGCAAGCGCCGTCAGCAGCCCGCCCAGACGTGGTGAAACGCTCACCGACATTTCGCGCATCGTATGCGTGATAACGGAGCCGCTGGCTGAGATATAGGCATACGTCAGGATATACAGCACGAATGCGATGGTTACGCCGTTCAGCCGGTTCCAGTTTTTGCCCAGCAAATCGCCGGTCACCGTATTGAAGCTCGATCCCACCGGGTAATTCAGATTAGCTTCCAGAATCATCAGGCCGGAATGCAACATGCAGAACCAGGTAAAAATCAGTGCCGCGACTGACCAGAAAAACCAGGCACCGGACATCACCACCGGCAGGGAGAACATCCCGGCACCAATAATGGTTCCTCCGATAATCATTGCGCCACCCAACGCAGAGCGTTGTGGGGTGGTCATGGAAAGCGTCGCCATAGTGCGGTTCCTCGCGTGGCTTTTATCACGATTCGTTCAAGAATTGCTGTAAAAGAATTGATAGGGGAAATGGCCATAAAACACTCTTTTATCCTGCCTTGTTGGCCTTACGCGCCGCAATATAGTGCATCTCGCGTCCGATGTACACTGCTGAACTAGTTTGCTGGTACAAGATGAGGAGCTGATGCGGATAGCGGGTCAAGGGCGCATTGAAATGTTTCTAAAGTATGAAAATGTTGGTTTTTAAGGTTAAACCTCTAACCGACTTATCGGGTGCAGATCACAGATTTCATTATTACTCCTTATCAAAAAAGGGATTAAAAACCTGTGCTTAAATACAGTGTTGACACACTGTTTATAACGAGTAGATTAGAAGTCAGCCCCGCAGAGAAATGAAAGTAAAATTTTATTTCCCGGTGCATTTAACAAGTTGATAAACTTGTCAGTAATGAGATGCGATAAAGGCCACGAAGTATTTTTGTTTGGGTGATTCAATATCAGGCGACATTCTGAAGTCTGTGAGATGATGCTTTAAGGCCACGCAGTAAGTCTGTGCAATCGCATAATGTGGACGAAAACGCGATGATGTAACGCCTTGTAATTAAGAGTAATGTTCGCGATTTGGGTACGTAAGTCTGAAATCGAGAATATCGCGAAGAGAGTAAGGCCACGCATCAAAGAGTCTATATCGCGAGGGTGATGTACTCATTTATCCTGACCTGAAAAATCAGGGGAATGAAATGAACAGGATAACGGTGTTATTCCATAAAATTATAGGAGGATAGCGTTAACCAGCTTCATAAATATATCCTGTGAAACGATGTACATCTTTAGAAGTAAGTATCTGTAATTAAGTTGATGAATGTTAAATACTAACTTGATAGTACCTTAAAAGCCCGGCAATAACTTGCTGGGGCTTTTTCATTTATCCGGCTGTAATAACTCGGATTATTCGTAGTGCTAACCCGCAGTCTTATTTCACGTTACCAAACTTACCGCTGATGGTACCTTCCAGAACCGCTTCCGCGTCCAGATACACCAAAAAACAGACCAGCGTGGTGTCTTTCGTGGCCGTTGCTGGGGTCAGCGCGCTGACTTCATCGCTGATAGCATCACCTTTGGCCAGTGTGTGACCGCCGAGGGTGATTTCGCCGTCCATGACATACAACCATTGTGCAAAATCGTTGTGCGAAGGGATCTCAACGGTCGCGTTCGCATCCAGGCGGGTATCGTAAATGTAGATTGCCTGGCAGATTTCCAGCGGAGACTCAATGCCTTCCGGCGCAGCAATCAGCGTCCATTGGTTTTCCTTCACGCCATCCGGTCTGTCCATGAACTGCACACGGCCTTCAAGATTCGCTTTGCGCGGGCGAATAAAAATTTGCAGCATTTCAGCCGAAACCAGCGGCGTGGATTCTTCATGCCAGAAGCTTTCCCCGGCATTCATCATCATCAGTTTTTTTGGCGACAGGGAAACGCGGTGACCGGT
The DNA here is from genome assembly GCF_047784855.1 of Rahnella sp. PCH160. Lineage (NCBI taxonomy): Bacteria > Pseudomonadati > Pseudomonadota > Gammaproteobacteria > Enterobacterales > Yersiniaceae > Rahnella > Rahnella sp. PCH160. Next base: position 269,617 of record NZ_JBLOGT010000002.1, on the reverse strand, counting down.
GGAATCTTCATGTACCATCGATCCGCGCCACAGATAGCTGAGGATCTCGTCGTTATTATGCTCATGCATTTTCACCTGTGTACCCTGTTCGAGATTCGCGTGATCGATGACACTCAGCGGGCCGAAGGCATCGTCACCACGCTCTGGCAAGATTTGCCCGGGGCGCATACGGCGGATCCGGAACGGGCCATATTCGAAAGTCGTTTTAGGTTCAGCACGTAATACGTTAAACATGTTTTCTCCGGCAGCTAATTTTGGGGCTCTGGCCAGTCTACCAAGGCGGCGGAGCGGGCGTGATCTTTTTGTTAATCATGCCGGGTTTTCCACGCAAAGAAGATCCTCGATATGCTGCGGGCCGATTTTTGCCAGCAGGGCGGCGATATCAACGCTGTCGGTTTTTTCCGGCTCTAAATAGGTTCTGGCATACTCGCACCAGATCGCCGATTGCAGGAACAGGATGAACAAATCCCGATCCAGATTATGTTCATTGACCATGCTGACAATGATACTCAGGGCTTCCGAAAGCAGTTTCCCCGGTTTGTAAGGCCGGTCTGCGGCGGTCAGCGCCTCGAAAACATCAGCAATAGCCATCATCCTGACCTGAATACTCATCTGCGTGTCATTAAGCTGATACGGATATCCTTTGCCGTCGACACGCTCATGATGCCCGCCCGCAATCACAGGCACATTCGAAATGGTGCGCGGGAACGGCAGATTTTCGAGCATAGGCTGTGGCTGAAAAGAATAATAATGCAGCCGATCGAGACAATTAAAAGCGTAAACAGTACGGTAATCTGAACGTGTAGCGGATACCGATTTTTTTTAATACGGGTTTTCATCCAGCGTTCCCCGGAAACGTGTTTCTGCTTTTTAAGCATAACTGACGCGGGTAAAAGCGACAGTCTGGCACGAAAAAAGGCCGCATTTCTGCGGCCTTGAGGGGGTTAGGGGGGCTACGTCAGACCCAGCAATGCATTGAGTTCGGCGATTTTATGCTGCCACTGGCGCTGTAATTCCGGTTTTTGATGCCCCGGCTTACGCGCCAAATCTTCTTCCAGTTTACTTTCCAGTTCCAGCAGGGCTGCCAGCCAGTGCTCCTCTTCATTATCGGAAATCGCAGAGGTGCCCGTCTGTGGTTTTGCCGACGCCGGGGAGTCTGGCACCGTAACATCTGCCAGTTTCGCGTAAACCGGCGCGAGACTGTGCCATTCTTCCAGCCGTTGCTGATGGATAAGCCAGAAGCGGTTACAGCTTTGTTCAATCAGCATACGGTCATGAGAAACCAGCAACACCGCGCCGCTGAAGGTTTTCAGCGTTTGCGCCAGTTCTTCTTTACCTTCTATGTCCAGATGGTTGGTCGGCTCATCGAGCAGTAACAGCGAGTAATTCGCCAGCGTCAGCCCGATAAACAGCAGCCTCGAACGTTCGCCGCCACTTAGCGTGCAGACTTTTTGCTGATGGCGGAGATACGGAAAACCGGCACCGATCAGCGCCATTTTCCGTTGTTCTTCCGTCAGCGGTGCAAAGTCTGCCAGCGCATCCGACAGTGAATCCTCGTCCTGTAACTGTCGCAGGCTCTGGTCGTAATACCCTGTGCGAACTTTGGGATGAAACATCACGCCTTCGGCGAGGATTTGTGGCTGACTGTAAGCCAGCCACAAATGGTGCAGCAGCGATGATTTCCCGCAGCCGTTATGACCGACCAGCGCGATACGATCACCGCTTTTCACCCGCAGTTCGTCCAGTTGAAATAATACCGGCGCGTCCGTTGCGGGGCGGACTTGCAAAGCAGAAAGCGCCAGCACGCGATCCGCCGGTAAAGCTTCGCCGCGCAGGCGCAACTGCCACTGATTACCCGCGGTCACGTCGGTTTGCTCTTCCTTCATCCGGTCGACCTGTTTTTCCATTTGCTTGGCCTTACGCGCCAGCCCTTCGTTGTCGTAAACGCTGCCCCAGACCGCCAGCCTTTTTGCACTTTTGGTGACCCGGTCGATTTCCTTTTGTTCTGATCTTCTGCGCAATGTGTCCGCCGCATCTTTTTCGGCCAGCGCCTGACGCGCCTGAGAGCAGGGCAGGCGCGTCAGGTCTTAATTGACTGTTATTGTGAAGAAAAAAAATCTTCTGCAAAACTCCTGCAAAATTCTTCTGCAAAACTGTACGGGAATTAAACAGCAACCTCTTTCCATTCTTTCCCTCGATCGTCATGATACTTATCTGTCATCTGGCTGCTCTTGTGGCCGAGCAACACCTGGGTATCAACACCCTGTTCTCTATACAACCTTTCCGATAAAGACCGCTGTTCGTGAAACGTCGGCGGGGATGCACCATTCCACTGCAGCCCTGATTTATCCCGCGCATCCGCAAAATATCGGGAAAGAGTGTCCTTCATCACCTGACCCCCTCTCTCACAATTTCTTCGTGAACGGTGGTGGTGCAGGATCCACTTACTCAAAATAGTATCGCGGCATTCGGCAATGACCTCCCGTAGTGATATGTTCAATGCGTTGCAACGTAGCGAAAGTGGGATCGCGATTTTAGCCCCTGTCTTTTCCTGAACAATGTGAAGCTTGTCATCCCAAACGTCCGAAAATTTAAGGGAAGATAAATCGCCCACTCGTTGGCCGGTGACTATCGCAAGAAGCATAGAACGCTGCGCAACAGCAGGTAGCACAGCAGCCGTTGAATAAATGGTTTGCCACTCGCTTGACGAGAGGCGGAGCCTTGCCACTTTCGTTTTTGGTTTCTTCGTCGCTAAAGCAGGGTTATATCCTACCGGCACCTCCCCGGCGTGCTGCGCCTCCTTGAACACATCACTCAGCGTTGAGCGGACAGATTGGGCCATTGTGGTCTGGCCTTTTTGGATATAAACATCAATGATGCTGGCAATGTCACGCGCACCGACGTCCGGCAGCGGGCGGATCCCGCATTGGCTGACAAAAGCGCGCAATGCGGGCTCCCTGTCTTTTATTGTGTTTAGTTTTAGCTCCCCGGACTTTACCCTGCTCAACAAAATCTCGCGGTATTTCTCAATCCATGCGTTCGCCGTCATTCCCTGGTTAACCTCACGGCTGATTGAATTGCGGATCTTAATCAGGTTCACCATCTGCTGTTCTGCCAGTCGCATATTGGCATCGATGGCGATGGTTCGTGCTTCCTCCGCATCGTCCCCGAGTCCGTGAAACTTTCCGGTTGAAGGGTGTTTGTACCGCCAATACACTTTTTTAGTCCGCGCGTCCGTGTAGCAAGACAATCCTGGGACCGTGATGTTGTATTTACGGGGGCGTCCCATCTTCTAAAATCCTCTTCAAGCGCGGGTTGTCGTCGCTTTTAATGATCGGTTTTTCTCTTTCTCCGATGTAGCGCGCCGCAGGATCGATGCGCCAGCGCCTGCCGGATTTGAACGGAGGGGGGGAAATTAGGCCGCATTTTGCGTCTTTAATGATTGTGGCCTGGCATGGGATCGGTTCTGATAGTTCTTCGCGTGCCCAGTCCATAATCAACATTGTTCTTGCCATCGGTCATACCTCATTAGGTTGACCGGTCAACATATTGGCATGCTGACCGGTGCGGTTTTGATTTTTAGAAATCAATAATCAGCGGACGGCAAGAGAGCTGGGGCCCGTTTCCAAGTGGGCTCCTTTAATTTCTTCGGTACCTGCGATCAGGGCTTTTTTCAGTTCATCGCTCTTCACTTTGTTCACGATCTCTGTGTAGGATTCAACGTATTCGTCTGGCAACTGCTCTTCATCATCAATAATGAGCTGCTGTGAGCCTTTGCGGACACTGAACGTATTGGTAGCCGTTTTTACGCTTTTGCCCCCAGCAGTTACCATGCAATCAAAAATGTATTTCTTGAGTAGCCCCGCCTGGTTGGTCCACATCTTTTTACGTTCAGCCAGCCGCTTGGCCTCGGAGTCGCATTTTTCAACGTTCCCGAGGAAGTCACGAACAACGGCCATGGTCGCATCAAGCTTGTCACCCAGCATACCCTCGAGTCCTTCAAGGGTATCGGCGATCATTTCCGGAGTCAGCTCGCCGTCTTCAGCCAGTGCCTGAAGCTTTTTCATTTCGATGGCTAAATCGATGGTGCGTGTGCTCATGCTGCTTCCCCTTTATCAATGAATTTGTTCAAGCACTCGGTTTTGATTTCTTCCAGACGTTTCAAGCGGCTTTCGAGATAACGGACATATTCAGTATCGTTAATCCCTTTGGCGCTTTTGATGTGAACGCCAATTGTTCGCGTGAGGGACGAGGCGATTTTGGTCACTTCGTTGGCTGTGACGGCCGTTCGCATTGTTTCGGTGTTGGCAGTAAATTTATCATCCAGTTCTTTACGCACGCGGACCGTATCCTCAGCTTTATCGCTGGCATTTTTGATGCTGTACTCAATCGCGTTATCAGCCAGGTATTCAGGCATGTCGTGCCAGCCCAGCCAAACATCAGCAGAGAAACCGAGCATAGACAGTGCTTTTTTAATGGCATCTGTCAGGCTCTTTTTATGTGCCTCTCCGTCAGTCTTAATCCCTTTGTTGTTTGTCTTGTACAAGTAAGGCGTGGATCCGTAAGCTTCCAGCTCGCCGCGGACGTCACACTCAATCGTGTACCAGAACTTGATACGTAAAACGTGGTTCTGCTCAAAAAGGAGTGTGCCGTCGGCATCACGCAGCAGAACGCTCCTGACGAATTTGTTGTTCTCGTAAATGGCATCGGAAAGAGGTGCGCCGTTAATCATGCGATCTTCAACAATCTCATAACCCCATCCGGTACCGACGGGCCCGAATATCTCTGTTGCGCGCATGAACATGTATTCAGCATTAATACTGGTGCCTGTGAAACCAGCACCTTCAAGCGGCTTGGTGTAACGCGGATCGGTACTTTGAACCTGTTTCCAGATATGCAGGTTTTCCAGCTCTTCTTCTGACTTCTCCGACAGACCTTTTTCTAATGCAGCAGCACGCTGTTTGAAATCATCCTGAGCAGCGGCCACAGTATTTTCAGGCAATGCAGGTTTTGCCGTTTCTGATGCAGTTTTTTCCTGAACTGTTTCAGTTTTCGGGGCGATTGTTGCGGTTTCGGCCGGTTTTGTTTCAGTCACAGGTTTTTCAACTGTGCCTTTGTTGGTGCGGTCATCAATATAAAATTTCACACGCTCAGTAATAAAGGCGATGCGGTCGGTCTGGTCAGGGATCCAAGACTCAACGACATCAAGCGTCAGGTGATGAATCTCATCTACCTTAAGAAAGCCGAAGGCATTACCGGAAAATTCGTAATCCTTAGCCAACTTGTTCACCAGCAACCGTGCACCCAGTCCTTTTTCGGTCAGCAGTTTCGCCATTTCATCTGGAGAAACGACGTTGGTTTTCCCTGTCACCAGATCCTGAATATGGGCCTGCAGCTCGGTAAGCTGTTCTTCGACGACTTCCGTTTTTTCGACTTCATTTGAGGTGCCGCCGCCGGCCAGATTTTCAATGGAGAACTTGCCACCACCAAGGTTTTGAACCCTTGCGGCTTCCGGCTGGTAGTCAGGTAACAACGGGTGACCATGGAGCTTACTGCTCACGTAATCCCGGCGCGCATCGGCATCCTGAATGAGTTTCAAATCTTTGTGGCCATCAGCCATTAACGCCCACAGTTCGCCACGGGGAATATCGAGGATACCCGGCACAACACGTAATGATGTTGCCCAGCCACGCCACGCTGGATCACGGGTTTGTTGGATTTCTTTGGCGCTCCGAATGTCAGCGGCTTTTGCTTCATCAGGATTGACACCCATCACATGCAGGGCAACTTCCAAATTCAATGTGTCATAGGTGCGTGGCAGGTCAGCACCCGTTTTAACCGGTTCGCGCTCGTCAGGTTTAGCTACCCATTTCTCAGCAAATTTCTCAACGTCCTCTGCAAATTCAAATGGGGGCATTTTGGCGCGGATTGTATCAATCAGGAGGGCTACTTTTTCGGGATACATTGCCTTTATGGCCGTAACCACGGCCAGGCCATCAATGATGGCGCGGGTTTCTTCTGGCGCTTCATCATCCGCTAAAATATCTACCGCGTTAGAGAGCTGCTCCGAGTCCAGCTCTGCGGGCGCCGCGCCGTACATCAGCACATAGGCAATGCGCTCGCGGATTGGCAGGTCGAAAATAACCCGCGCGCCGGCCAGCGGATCTGATAGATCGTCTTTAGGCGCTGTTGGAACGTGACCGAAAGTCTTGGTTTCATCGTTCCAGATGTTGGACTCGAGCCAGGTATTATCAAACTCATCGGCAGAAGGGCGCCCGGTGATGTCGTCGGTCAGCTCGCATATTTTGGGTTTGAAAAAACTATCACTGCCGTCGGGGAATGATTCTTCAAGCAACATGGTAGCTTTCATTTCTGCAATCTTTGCATTTTTAACATCAATGCAAGTTGCAATAGGAACAGCGCCATTTGCGGCAGCTGATTTTTTTGGATAAAAGGCACATACATAGAATGGCATTGGTCTAACCTCGCTTACTTATTTTCGGTATAAATTAATGATTTCATTTTCTCTTCGATGCCTTTAACTTTTAAATTAGCATCGGAAAGGATTTTGCTTTTCGTTTTACTAAGTTCTGCCACCTCTCCATTTTCTAAATCAATTTGTGGGATGTCTAGAGTGACTTCCTTTGTACCAACTAACGTATATTCACTGCCTATTGACGATAAATCAGAACCCGAGAACAAAATTGAATATTCATCATTCCATTCTTCTTTATAAGCCATGATAAAGATCGTCCGCGTAGCCATTAGCGGCAGTTTGGTTTGCATAAAAGCCCCATTAAGCTCTATAATTGCGGCGTCCAGTGGTGGAAGCCATTGGTCATACCTCGCTGAGTTCGGTTTGGTCGCCGAACTCGCCACCTCCAGGGTGTAAAGCTGGTAGAACTGCCCGCCACGTGCGGGCTTTTTTACGTCTGGAGACTGCCCTTATCGCCGGATGGCGGGCCACTACTTCAGACCTCACGAGCCCCAGTTATTGAGATGAGCCCTACCAACGCCACGAAGGCAAGGCGCATCGCAATAAGGCCAGCTATCAGCGCCGAGCCATACTGCGCAAAAGTGATGCCAGCAATAAATCAGCAATTGAGATTCTTGTGCTGCGGTCAAATACCGGCTCTTCAGGCAAACCATGGGCATGCGCAAATGCCGCCTTTACCGCATGTTCCTCACAGCAATATTCACCAAGAGTTTTGCCATCAGCTGTCACGATAGATGGTGCATATTCTTTAGAAAAAGCCTCGACTAAATACCCGATAACTTTTTCTTTAGTAGACAGGACTCTAATCCCGTTGAAAATTTCCGTGGCTGTAATATGTGCTTCGATAATCATTGGTCATTCCTCGCATAGTTTATAAATGTTTTTTACTTGCCTAAATCCATCTAGAACAGACGCGTTAAATGTGTCTGATTCCTGACATTTCCAAATCAACGTTAATTTCACTGAAATAAATACCAGAATCTATTAAGTCTTTAATGGCTTCTTTTAAATCATCCTCATCGAGTTCGGATTCTTGCAATTCAGAGCGGGTTAGGATTACTTTTATTTGCATATTTAAAACCTAAGTAATTAAAGCCTTAAATAAGGGATGCTGAATAGAACACCCCCACCCAGAATAAAACACAGGCCGCAACAACCAAAATTAATACCTTTCCGCGATAGCTCATATATCCTCCGGTGTGATTAATTGTTGTGGTGGCTTTTAGCCGGTTACGCTCCGGCGTCGTTTTTACGACCGTTCTTTTCACGAGGCAAACCCATCCAACCACTTGCCACCACAACTGAAAGAGCACTGCGACTTTAAGATCTACGCGAGTTACTCCGCGCACATCGTCCGTTCAACAACAATGCTCTTGCATGTTGTGCCCTGATTCGCAGGGCACGCGGCAGTTACTTTGGAAGCAGACCAGCAATAACGCGCTCAGCCGTTTGTTCTGCATCAATGATGATTTTCAACTGAGCTTGAAGCCTTTCAAATTCTTCCTGAAGCAACGGATACAATTTGTCTCGAGGGAGTTGAATTCGAATTTCCGTGCGATCGTATTCATAGATATAAAGCGCCCGGCCCGCATCCGCCTCTTCCATTACGCGCTCAACTTTCTTACACACTTCGATCAGGCTTCTCTTCTTATCCAGCATTTCAGTGATTGTCATTGCTACCTCTTCTCTGGTTTTTGAAACTGCCATCGGTCATACCTCGCGTTCTTTCCCGCCGTCAGAACTTTTACCCCGAGGCTGCTGTGCCGTCGATGGAATGACTATAAACTCACTAAAAGTGTAAGTCAACACGTTAAATGTGTAAATTTTGACATAAAAAAACCCGCAAAAATGTACGGGCCTTTTAGTGCTGCACACCTCTGGCTTGATTGGTGGTCTCGCCTTGGCGTTACTCAATGTGATTTACTTCCCTTAACGTTTCTCATGTTACTCAAGGGGGCAAATTTTACAATAGGGAAAAGTCAAATTGTTTTATTGAATATTTTTTTAATTTGCATAATAATCACGCGCGTTAAGGAAGAAGTAAAAGTCACAAATCAGCCTGAGTGCTTAATATTTAGTTAACAACTTAAATATTGGGAACATTGGTCATTCCTCGCGGCACTTAAAATCCTAGCTGAGGCTGGTACCTTCAGTGCCTTGGCTCGAGGCGTGATTTACTTCCCTTAACGCTGGAGATCGGTTGCGGATAGGTAATTCAAAGGCAATGCGCTGATATCACGCTTCCTTCTGGGGAGGCAAACGGATGATTAATCTTTTATCAGCTTTAATTGTGATATTAGACTTCATCGTCGCAGTGATGCGATTGATTGGTTTGTATTTAAAATAAATCAATGACGTACCTAAGGCCGGAGGATTACCACCCTCCGGCCTTTAACATTTTCAGAATCCACTATCAATTCCCTCAAAGTCTATCAGGCTTTATGCCCTTTCTGGGCTTCTAACCAACGTGCAACTGTCTTATCCATCGTTTCTTTCTTGTCCTTCATTTCCTTAAGCATTATCTCCTGATCTTCCTCAGGAAAAGCACTAAAGACCTTGATTAGATCCAGCTGCTTAGGGCTTATCTTCATTGTTTCTGGCGTTATGATTTGATCGTTATCCTCTGGTGGGAGCATAAACCAGTAAATAGGATGCCCTGTAATTTCAGATAGTTTGTCTAAATTATCGGGGTTTGGGCTCACCTTACCACTCGCCCAGCGTTGAACGGTTTGCTGTGAAACGCCCAATCTTCTCCCCAGCTCAGCCTGACCCCACCCGGTATCACCCAGGAGTTTTTTAATTCTATACGCGGTCACTTCAAGGGTTTTCATTTTCATAGTGAACATTTTACCCAAAATAGTTGTAACTTTCTCCACACGAAAAATGAGTTTTACAAACACGGAAAATGTGTATACTGAGGGCGTCAACTTAAGAGGTTTCTATGAACAAGAACGTTAAAAAGAAAATAGCAAATCGCCTTTCTCAGAAGGAAATTGCTAGCCAGATGAAAACCAAGCAGCAGAACGTTTCCCGTTGGCTGAATGGCAGAATCCCCGCCGAACGAGTAATTCCATTTTGTACATTGCTCAATTGGGAAATCACACCGTTTGAGCTTCGCCCCGATCTTCACCCAACGCCATTAAGTGGGATTCCAGAAGGGGTGATTATTCCATTAAAACAGGAGGGTATCTGATTTATGGAAATCAAACACAACCACATCAGAGACGCGCTTCGCAACTGGGCAAGTGAAGTCTCGCAAAGCCAGGTAGCAATAAAAATAACGAAAGCGTATTTCGATCTCGGTCTGCATTCACCTGCATTACAGCTCGTCGAACACGACGACGGCACCGTCGATTACGCCGCACTCCACAACAACAAGCAGCAGATCTTCCGTTGGCTTGATAGCGACCGCCCGCGCGCAGTTCAGAACATTCAGCAGCTACTAGCGGCGATCCTTGTCGCGCTGCCTGCTGAGCTGCGTGCAAGCCTCATTGCCGGTAACTCAGTCGAGTATCTGGCTACGCAGGCCATGAAAGCCAACCAGAAGCTGATCAGTTCGGTTCTGCTGCGGGCTCCGCTTTCTGATTTTGATTCGGATTGTGATGCCTGGGAGAGGGCGTATGCGTCGCTGCAACAGAGCGTACGCGGTTTATTGCATTAAAGACGAGGTATGACCAATGGCCAAATTTTCAAGAGAACAGATCCAGCAGCAGATTAACGCGCATTTCGTTCGTGAGGGTGTCGAGAAGGGTGTTGCCATGACGCTGGCAATGCGTGGCGCTGATCACTATTGCGATTCAGCGAACGCGACAGTAGTCAGCAGCATCGCGCATGCAAAAACGTTCCTGAAGTCCACCAAGCGGATCAAAGGCGCGCCGGATATCAAACGTAATCAGGGGAGGGCGCGCCGATGAAAAAATTATCGTACGCGAATAAGCGGTTTCATTACGGAGCGATGCCGGTCACTAAGCCATTCATGCGGGTGCTGGTGCGTCAAATCGCAAAAGAACGCGAAGAAATACAGTCTGAGCGCCTGAGTAAAGCCTTTGGAATAGTTGCTAAACAGCTGGGTTGGTAGATATGGCTGCACTCCCGTACATGCAGCTTTATGTCGCTGATTACCTTGCTGACACGCCGCATCTGACTACTGAGGAGCACGGTGCTTACCTGCTCCTAATGTTCAACTACTGGCAGACGGGGAGGCCATTACCAAAATCTCGGCTGGCGGGTATTGCCAAGTTAAGTAACGAGCGTTGGACGGACGTTGAACGGACGTTGAACGAGTTCTTTTTGGATACCGGTTCTGAGTGGGTTCATGAGCGAATTGAGCGCGATTTGCAGGCTGTAAAAGGCGCTCAATCACAAAGAAGCACGGCAGGGAAAAAATCGGCAGAGGTTAGGGCTGCAAAAAAATCACTTAAAAATCAAAGTGAATTTAACGACCGTTCAACGACCGTTCAACGGGATTCCAGCGACCGTTCAACGAATATAGATACAGATACAGATACAGATACAGATACAGATAAAGAACTAAAAGATAAAACCCTTTTGTCGGGTGCTGGAAAAGACCAGCCCCCTACGAAGAAAAACGCGGCGGGTTCTTACCCTGAAGAATTTGAAACCCTCTGGGGCGAATACCCGAAACGCGAAGGTGCAAATCCGAAAAACAAAGCCCACTCCTGCTGGAAAGCCCGAAAGCTGGAAGGGGTGAGCGAGGAGGCAATGCTCGAAGGGACGCAGCGATATCGGCAGTACTGCGAAATGCGCGGTCAGGCCGGTACCGAATACGTGATGCAGGCACAGCGGTTTTACGGCAAAGAGCGTGCCTTTGAAAACGACTGGCAGGTAAACACCGGGGGATTGAATCATGCAAAAAACATCGCAAGCACCATCGGCAACAGCGGCGAATCAATTGCCGAGCGGCAATTACGATCTGGTCGCGAACAATGGGCCAGAGAGCGTGGACTCACCGGCGTGGCGCCTGTGGGAGCTGATGATCAAAATCTACAGTACCCGATGGATAGCGAAGAATGGCAATCGTCCCTCGGATCTCTGGGAGAAACAGATCGGGGCTATGAAGAGTGACCAGATCACTCGAGTCTGTAACGCCTGCATTGAGCGCTGTGAAGCTGGCAGTACGTGGCCCCCAGACTTCGCTGAGTTTATCGCGCTGGTCGCTGAGGTAGGCGGCGGACTGGTCGGGCTTACGGTTCGCGATGTTATCGCCGAGTACAAGCGCTGGAAATCCGAATCATGGCGATATGGCACATCCGAGCAATTCCCTTGGCGCCACCCTGTTTTGTATCACATCTGCGTCGAAATGCGCCGCGAAGGCGTAGAACGCCGACTGACTCAGCCTGAAATGGACAAACTAGCCGCGGTGAAGCTGGCGCGCTGGGAGAAAAAATTAGCCTCAGGATTTTCGGTACCACCAATTCGCCGACAAATTGCCGCACCGAAAACGCCAGCGGGCCCGACACCGGCCATGCAGATGGCGGCGGGGAAACGCTATGTCGAATGAGTACGAACCAGACGATGACGCCTCACGGCCAGTCGAGCTGGATGAAGACCTGGAATGCCAACTGCTGCAAACGCCAGCCGGGCGCCAGATGTTAGCGAAGTCAAAAATGTTAAATAGCGAGGAATGACCAATGAGAACCACTCCTGAAACAAATAATTATATCCGTGAGGTTCGGCCCCTGCAGGATGACGGTTGTGATTACACAGCAACCTTCATCGATGGCTGGAACAGCGCAGCGAGGGCACGCAGCCGTGTACCGGCAACACCGGCAGTAAAACCAATGCCGGTGACCGAAGCCGCAAAGGCAAGTGGCGTGGTTGTGAAAATTGGCAACCGAATTTCATACGGCAAGCGCGTCACGATGGGGATCTATCAGCTCCACCTGTCAGGAAAAACGGACAGGGAAATTGCTCGGGCACTTTGCATGTCAGAGGATTCAGTAAACCACCTGCTCAAGCGCGGAACACCGGCCCGTAAATCTCTCTACATGAAGTGCGCAGCCGCGCCTTTGCCGACCGAATCAGAAATCATGCGTCACCTGGCGGCGGAGAGCAAAGCATGAAAAATCTAACCCTCGAAAAAGCACAGGAACTACTCGAATTCTTGAAAGGTAAAGCCGCTGACGGCGACATAACGATGTCGCAGGAAAACTACCTGCAGGCGATGGAACTGGCGGTAATGGTCTTGGCGGCAAAGCCGCTCGGTGCAATGTGCGAAGACGGTTCGGCTATTTGCTTTTTTGATAACCGTGAAGTTCAAGTTCAAAAAGTTATGCATTGGATTGGGTGCTGGCCTTTTTATCTATACAGCACACCACCGGTACAGACAGTTTCTTTCTACCGTGACGGGATAATTGCCGCCGCAAATTGGGTTGATCAGTCGCGGGAAGCGTTTGAGTGCGAGAGCGGGCAATTCGATCCCGACACCGGCTCTTTTGAATTCAGCAATGACGCAGACAGGGAGTATTCAAGCATCCTTTTCGATGTGGCCGAGGGAATTAGGGAACTACACCCAAACGCGGTACCTGACACTATTCAGAAGCCTTTCAAAGACGTTTCCCTGAATGACGTCGTACCTGTCGGTAATGACTATTTCCGTGTCCGGTACATCACCCGCCACGGAGACAGCACAACCCTGCATCTGCAACGCGAAGCCGAAAAACTCCACCCACTCAGACAAAACGATGTGATCCAACTGTCCGTTGAAAACGTGGTGCCGTTAACTATTTCCGTTAAGGCCAGTTAGTAATGGCCAGCGGAAAAGAGTACTGGGATGGTCGGCAGGTTACCTGCCGTTGCCCAGCTTATGAATTTCCGCACCGGTTCAGCGGTGGCCGGTGCAACGGCTACCACATGGCGAAAACCTGTTTCGATAACCGCCTCGGGTGCCAGAACTGCACCTGCCTGCACTCCGGCGGCTGCGACGTTGTGAACGAAACAGAGAGCCCAGCAGAATGCCAGTTCGTACTGGATTTCTGCTCAGAATATCAAATTGATTTACGGCGGTAATTTATGAAAGAACGTCCAATTTTATTCAACGCTGAAATGGTTAAGGCCATTCTCAGCGGTCGCAAGACGCAGACTCGTCGCGTAATTCGTGATCAGCCATTCGATAGAAGCCAGTATCGCCATGACCATCAGATTGAAATCGTGTCAGGTCGTGCTGATCTCGGTGATGAGATTGACGGGTTACTCGCATATAGCAAAAGTTCAGGTGGTGAATGGCATGCAAAATGCCCACTTGGTCAGCCTGGCGATCAGCTTTGGGTGCGTGAGGCATTCGCCTCAGGCGCTGATTTTGGCGAATCAGATGTGGGTTATTTTTACCGTGCTACGGATCCCGGTTGGGACGATAACGATACCGGTGCGCGCTGGCGGCCATCTATCCACATGCCTCGCGCGGCATCACGTATTGACCTGCTGATCACCGGCGTTCGCGTTGAGCGTCTTAATGATATTAGCGAGCAGGACGCGAGAGCTGAAGGGATCATCGATGGTGGATGCCTAAATTGCGGCGAGCCAGAACCATGCGTTTGCTCTTCTCCTAAGCCTGATGCGACAGAATCTTTCGCTGCGCTTTGGCAATCAATTTATGGGGAAAAAAACTGGTTCATCAACCCGTGGGTCTGGGTGATCGAATTCGAACATCTGCGCGCTGGGAGGAAGGGATGAGCAGGCTACTGCAAGAGCTCAAAGTGGTTGCGGTCGTGCAATTCAACAAAGAAGAGGCTCTGGTTTTCAACCGTCCGGTTAGCTTCACGTATGAGCTTGCCGGGAAAGATTACGTCGGTACTGATGGCCCCCTCACCAATTACCTTTACTTCGAAAGAGCAGGTGGATATTTCAAGGCCTTCGCTGGTAGCGAGTTGACACTGAACATGAAGGATGGCTCGGTGCAAAAAATCAAAGACCATTGGTGGCACGGAACGAAGAAAGACCAGATCGACATCGCCGTTGGTGACGTTGACTCACTGAAGAAATGCTACGTCTTCAGCTCTGCATCCGTTAGCAAATCAGAATTCCAGGCTTTAAGAGACACATACGAAGGCTGCATTTATCCGTACTGGGATTACGAAAAAGTAATCAAGTTCGATGATATGCGCAAAAGTTTGTACAGAAGCGTTTTCCACGGTGAGAAGAGAATTAAAGCGCTGATCGGGGAAGTGAAGAAAAAGCACTTGGCTATGAAGGAGCAACCTCATGACTGATACAACCAAACAAGAGTTAAAAGCGTTTTCCGTTCAGGCTGACGAGTACGGCTGCATTGTTTTCGCTAAGTCTGGAATTGTTGCTCGCCGCCAAGGTGCGAATGAGCTGGATACAGAATTCAGCATGATCGAATCCTGCCGCCGCGTACCAGCGCTTGATAAATATGCAGGCATAAAAGGTGGCGTGCCGTGGAAGGTTTTGGTCGAAGAGCATGATTGGTCTCAAGAATGCCCATATTGCTGCCGCCGTGTATCCAATGATGAACCGGATAGAGTCTGGAACGATACTGGCTCTCAAGTATATTGCAACGTTGAATGTCAGGCTAGACAGGAAGATGTAGAGCGCACGTGGACTGCCGAGGCTCTTGCAAAATCAAGCAACCAGCGCAACAAGGAGGCTGTATGACTGATACAACAGATATCAAGGCGCTGCTTGGCAATTTGAAGTTTTACGCCGGTGAGGCGTCGTGCCACCCAGACCCAAATTACTACCTTGAGTTTGAGAAGCTTTGCACACCTACGAACATTCTCACCGTGATCGGGGTGCTCGAAGCAGAACGCCAGCGGGCTGATAAGGCTCAGACTGATATGCAGTTTGAATGTGATGCACACATCGAAACTGCGGAATCATGGCGAGAATGGAAACTGCGGGCGGTCACAGCGGAGGCAGAACTCGCAGCGCTGAAAGCCAAGCTGGCTAATCCAGTGGTGCTGCCGCCGCGTAAAAATGCCAGTTACTACGTTGACGAAGAATTTACCAATGCGGATCTGGCTGCAATTTACAACACTGCACGCCTTGAACTCAGTGTGAAAATCCAAAATTCCGGATTTACGGTTAAGGGGGAGTGATGGCCTTGACCAAAAAACAGCGTGCTCAGTTGCGGGAAAAGTTCGGTGGAAAATGCGCATATTGCGGATGTGAATTACCGGAGAGGGGCTGGCACGCCGACCATGTTCAGGCTGTCATCAGAAAACTGGAATTTAGCGGTAGGCAGCCAAATGGAATGCGGAAAATTGTAGCCACCGGCGAGCACTTTAGGCCTGAAAATGACACGCATGAAAATCTATTCCCTGCATGCGCCCCATGCAATCTATTTAAAGCATCGTTCGACCTCGAATGCTTCAGGGAGCAGATCGCTCAGCAGGCAGAAAGAGCGCGTTTGTATAGCGTCAATTTCCGCACAGCAGAAAGGTTTGGGCAAGTACAGCTGACTGCATCACCGATAGTTTTCTGGTTCGAAAAATACGCAGAGGTAAAACCATGAACAAACTGAGCATTGAAGAACTGAAACTGATGCGTGATTTACAGGAAAACGTAGAAAATCACGCAATGGCAGAAGCACTCGACGAGCTAATCTCCATTCGTGAGCTGAAAGGCGATCAGGTGCCGGTGGCCCAGATAGTGATATCGAAGAACTGGCCGGACGTAGGTCGCAAGGTTATCGATTACTACCTTGAAAAAATACAACACCTACCGGCAGGAACGGAGCTATTCACCGCCCCGCAAAAGCCGGTCGTGTTGCTAAATAAGATTACCCAATCCGATGCACCAGAAGTAGCGGAGATTTCTGCGCAAGTTGAAAGGCTAGGATTAAAAGGTGCCTATGGTGCATATGCAGCCGGATGGAACGCAGCAATCGAGGCCTCTGGCGGCATCGTGAAGGATGGTGCGTGATATGGCCCCGAACTGGCTACAGCAGCGGTTCCAGTACTGGAAATACTGGAGAGGATTCGAACAGGCCTACTACAAAATTAAGGCTGAGGTGAACAATGGCTAAATCCGCAGCAGAGCGCAAAGCCGAGCAGCCTTATCCGCATCACTCTAATCAGCAGTAAGCAACCATTTTAAGGCCATCAATTAGGTGGCCTTTTTCTTATTTTTGCCACTCCGTTTGTAACAAAACCCAAATTGAACTTGAAAAAACCGCCCTTAAAAATTACTGTGTTTATATACAGTACCGATTACTGGCCCTGACACTCAGAAAGCCGATCCGTGTTGGTTACATCCTGCGCAGATATGGCTACCTCGGGATCCGAAATGTCTTAAAAAGAGGTAGCAATGATAAATCACTTAATAATCAATGGGGTTAAATTTACGCTCCCCGAAAGTGGGCGAGTGCTTCTTCAGATGACCGGTGGTGACATAGCAGACGCAGAAATACTCAGAGATGACCAGCACGTCCAATCCCTCCAGGCATTTTTAGAGATTGCCGAGTTTGCAGGATACAAGGTAATTCCTCCTGAAAATGATTAACCAAAATCAATAAGTCACGGTATAATTCTATGGTCAGCCTGAACAACTGACACCCCGTTTTCTGCTGTGCCATTACTCGCGAAGAGGTGAGAAATGGCGCAATTAGCATTTATCAAAGCACCCAACGACACTCTGATACCCGCCGACCCGGATACCAGAGATTTCGTGCATTCAAAAATCAAGCTCGGCGATGTGATCACGTCTGAGTTTAAAAAATCACGTAACCCGAAATTCCACCGCCTTTACTTCTCCCTCCTAAATCTGGGTTTTGAATACTGGACACCGACAGGCGGCGCGATATCGCCGGAAGAAAAATTCCTCATTCGAGGCTACGTTAATCATCTGGCTGAATTCGCCGGGCATGGCGAAACGCTCAATTCGCTGGCGATCGGATACCTCAACAAAGTGCGTGCTCAGCGTGCAGACCGGGTGACGTTGATCAAGTCGTTCGACGCGTTCCGCCGCTGGACCACGATTGAATCGGGTTTCTACACCGAACTGGTCATGCCAAACGGCGTTATTGCGAAAGAGCCCGTATCCATTTCATTCGCAAAAATGGATGAGACTGAATTCGCAGAACTGTACAAAGCCACGCTAAATACCCTCTGGACGTGGATCCTCAATAAAACCTTCAGCACCCCTGAAGCCGCCGAGAATGCTGCAAGCCAGCTAATGAGCTATGCCGCATGAGCAAATTAACCAAAGCAGCGCGCGGGCGCGAATGCCAAATCCGGATTGTTGGCGTATGTAACGGAAACTCCGAAACCACGGTGCTGGCGCATTACCGTCTGGCGGGAACATGCGGTACGGGCTGCAAGCCACACGATGAACAGGCCGCGTGGGCGTGCAGTGCATGCCACGACATCTGCGACGGGCGAAAAAAATCAGAGTGGGATTACGATACTTTGCGGCTCTGGCACGCCGAGGGCGTAATGCGTACACAGCAGATTTTGAGAGATGAGGGGATCATTAAATGAATACGCAGCTGCTGCAATATGCGCGAATCGAACTGACCACGGCATTAATGGATCTCTCCGGAGGAACAAAAGGGCAGCTCGAGGCATTCAGTGAACACCCACCGGCCGATAAAAATCACTACCCTCGCCAGCATATCCATAAAGTGCAACTGGAAGGGAATAAGCAGGTTCGCTCAGAGCGCGGGCCGACGTACATCCTCGAAACTCGCAGCCGCATCCGGCCATCGCCGCCAATGAAGGAATTTGAATTTGCCTCATGCGCCTGGCGCCGCGCTGTCAACACTCTACCTGTTCATCAGAACTCATGGATCCGCTATTGCTATGGGTTTGACCTGAAATTCGATCACCAGAAAAATATCTGCGAGGCCGTGTGGCTCTCGTATCAGAAAAACCTGCCCGTCGGGCTGCTGGATAAGACAAAGAAACGCCTGATCTCCCTCGTCTGGCTGGCGGTTCAGGATGTGGCAGCAAAGAATAAAAACGAGTCTTATAAAGAGTACGCTGGCGCGGCGCTGGCAACTCTGATGGAGATCTCCCGCTCAACATGGTGTGAGGTCTATAGCCCGCACTGGAAAGTGCTTAAAATGGCTGTTTCGGAGTTGGATAACGATTCATTAATTCAAGTAATAAGCATTAAAGAAAGAAGCATTTTCGAAGAAGTTATAGAGTAGTTCTTGCAAAACCGAACAAATTGAGCGATATTTAAGGCTAATTTGATATTTTGTCAAAATTGTATGAACCCGCCTATGTGCGGGTTTTGTCGTTTCTGGAGGGTAGTAAAATGCACCAGTAAACGGTTAGACCGCAGGCGTAAGCCAATGCAGCAGTAATGATGCTGCCCCGAGACCAATAATGGGGCCAGCTTTGCACCTGGTCAGGGTAAATAAAAAAGAGGCACCGTTAGAGCTTGCGAGAGCCAATCGCAAAACGGTTACAGCCAGATGCGTGACTCAAGGGCATGAGCGCGGCCACTGCGAAAAGTGGCAAAAATTTTAGGGCTGCGCATTTGCGTGGCCTTTTTTTATTTTCTACGACTACGCACCCAACCGGACGACCGGAGGTGGAGACTATGAGAATGGATAAAATCACGACCGGAATTGCCTACGGGGCGGCTGGTTCCAATACAGGCTTCTGGTTGTATAGCCTGTTGAATTCATTCAGCCCCGAGCAGTGGACGGCTATAGGCGTATTGGGAGGGTTATTCTTCGCCCTAATCACGTGTCTGGTTAATGTCGGATTCAAAATCTGGGATCGAAAACACAACATGGTGCGTCGCGACGAGGACTGAGTATGGCAAACCTGAAAACAAAACTCAGTGCTGCCGTGCTGGCGCTGATTACCGCTGGCGCCTCAGCTCCGGTGATGATGGCTCAGTTCCAGAAAGAAAAAGAGGGAACCAGCCTGATTGCTTACCAGGATCGGGGCGGTGTCTGGACAATCTGTGGCGGCGTGACGTACGTGAACGGCAAGCCTGTACTCCAAGGCATGAAATTGACGCGGGCACAGTGCGATGCCATCGACACAGCCGAGCAGGCCAAAGCGCTGGCGTGGGTTGAGAAAAATATTCATATCCCGCTGACCACACCCCAGAAAGTCGGTATAGCGTCATTCTGCCCATGGAACATCGGGCCGGCTAAATGCTTCCCCTCGATGTTCTACCGCAAAATTAATGCCGGTGATCGCCTCGGTGCGTGTGCAGAGATTAAACGCTGGATCTGGGACGGCGGGAAAGACTGCCGAATTCGCTCGAATAACTGTGCGGGTCAGGTCATTAGGCGTGATCAGGAAAGCGAACTGACATGCTGGGGGATCGGACAATGAACTGGCTCCGAGTTGCCTTGACTGCATTCGCAGCCGGTTTTATCTCGCTGATGATATTTTTGGCATTTCATTTTTACGGAAAATCCGTAGAGGCAAAAGGGCAGGTGAGTCAGCTTCAGTCTGATAACGCGCTCCAGTCTGAAACCATTTCAACCCAGGCGCTTAATTTCCAGCGTGCAAATCAGATTGCCGGCGCCGCGCAGCTGTATGCGGTGCAAATCGTCGGGAAGAGCCAGGAGAGAGAAATTGAATACCGAACAATTATCAAGCGTGATCCGGCCAGCGGCAAGTGTGTTGATTCTGCTGTTGCTGACCGCCTGCTCGAGTACACGAACAGTCTACGTGCCAGCGCAATGCACACCGATACCGGCCAGCCTGCTGCAAAAAGTAGCGCCGCCACTTCCACCGGCTGCAGATTGACGTACGGGCAGGCTGTTTACTGGATTGACCCTTTGCTTACGGCGATTGACCAGCTAAATAATCAGCTCGACGGTATTAAACAGACTGAGGGGACCCGGCAGAAATGATACATCCGATGCCAATGCATATAGATGAAATAAGCCTTTCCGGAAAATTTAAATTCCGACGGCAGCCATTAACGGGCGTCGCGATATTGCAGGTACAGGTCGTTCAGCGACACTGGCGGCGACCATCGACCGGCTGCCCGGCAGTCGATAGGGAGTTAAACATCTGGCGAGACGCGACTATGGAAGAGGCATATTCAATCCAGATGAAAAGTAACCTCGAAGAGGCTCGACAGAAATGATTAAGCGCCTATGGGCAAGCATTAAAGCCTTTTTCTACACACCAGTCGTAGCGACTGAATCCCAACCGAAGGAAAACACCGTGAAATTAGCACTCGTTTCTATCATCACCAGCGCGCTGGCAAATGGCGTATATGCAAATAAAGTTCAGGCAACCCTCACCGATGCTACTGGCGCTATCTTGCCGAGTGCAGTGGTGAATTTCACGGCGGATAATGGCGCCACCGTCACCCCCACCAGCGCACTGACTGACGCGAACGGTCAGATCACAGTAAGTCTGGTCAGTTCAACTGTTGGTCCAGCAACACTGACAGCAACGGCAGCCGACGGCACCACGGAAAGCATTCAGGTTTATTTTGTCGCAGTTCTCACAACGACAACAGCCATTCTTGATGCAGCACAATCCTCAGTTGGGACGAACACCAGCGCTTTAATTTCACCTCAAGACAGTGCCGATGAATCAGCACTATCTCCACTGGCCACCATGAAGGCTGATTTCGACAAAGTGGTTGCATTCATCGAGCACGGTATCGAAGTGCTGGGTAAAGACGCAGAAGCCGATCTGGTTGCTCTGAAAAATAAATTCCTTTTATAAAATTCTGCAAAAGGCATTCACTGAGTGCCTTTGACAGAATAAACGTAATGAATCCACAGCCTGCATTATCGAGTTTGCCGGGGATCATAGTTAAACAACCAGCAGGATATTCTAAATGGCACGTCTCAACGTACAAATCATTGAACCCCGCAACGCTGACGTAAACGCTGTTCTGGCAGAAATTGAGCGCAAATATCGCGGCAAGGTGGCAACGTCAGAAACCATCGCTGATATGGAGCGTGATGCTGCGAGACTTATTCGCCGGCTGATAACCACTAAAGTGACGTTCGTTAAATAAACTCCGGAGGGGGTATGACAAATCCCGAGGAAAGCGGCCTTGAACGTGATTTCTGCGCCGGACAACTTTCCCTTCGTGATTTGGCTGCTATTTACGGCATCACTGAGGGTGCGATAAGAAAGCGCGCCAAAAAACACGGATGGGTACGCAGCGAAAAAAACGGTACGCAAAAAGGTACGCAGGTACGCAAAAACGGTACGCAAAAAAAAAGTGTGCGTACCACGGAAAAGCGCGCCACTTCTGACGACTCGCAAAAGAACGCAGCGGGGAAAAGTCAGTCTCTTGAAAATACGAAACGGAACAGCCGGAGTGGAAATCCGTCGCCACTTAATCAATTCACTGAGAGCAACACTGTCGCGCTAAAGCATGGTGGCTACGCCCGCCGCCTATTGCTGAGCGATGAAGTGACCGAGGATGCAAAGGCGCTGACACTCAACGACGAACTCTTTCGCCTGCGCGCCAGCAACTTGGTCGCTGCGGAGAATATCGGACGCTGGAAAACTCAGCTGGAAGACGCGGAGCCCGACAAGATAAAAGGGTTGCTGGAAAAAATCAGCTCAGCTGACAAAGCCATGATGCGCAATACCGTTAGAATTGAATCGATAGAGGGCACCACCGCAACAATCAAAAAAGTATTTGCCGATACAAATTATCGTGTCATCGCGGCGGAGAAAGTAGGACTCGAAGTCGATCGCCTCAAACTTGAACTCGGTGATCCGAATAATGACGCCTCTGGCGGTCTGGATGATTTCTATGCTGACAACCCAACGCCCGTCCCTGAATCCGGCACTCAGGCCGTTCTGGACAACCAAGGCGAGGAATAAGGTTCTTTACGGTGGACGCGCCTCCAGTAAGTCGTGGGATGCCGCCGGATTCGCAATTTATCTCGCAGATAAGTACAGGCTGCGTTTCCTCTGCACTCGTCAGATCCAGAATAAAATCGATGAGTCTGTTTATGCCCTGCTGAAAATACAGATTGAACGTTTTGGCCTTCGCCATCGCTTCCGCATTCTCGATAACAAAATTATTAACCGCTTTACTGGCAGTGAATTCATGTTTTACGGACTGTGGCGACACGTCAGTGAAATTAAGTCACTGGAGAGCATTGACGTGCTCTGGAATGAAGAGGCGCACAGCATTACCGAGGCGCAGTGGGAAATCCTTGAGCCGACAATTCGTAAAGAAGGATCGGAATGCTGGTTCATATTCAACCCAACGCTCGTTACGGACTTTGTTTGGCGGAATTTTGTCGTTAATCCACCAGAAAACACCATCGTCAGGAAGATTAATTTCGAAGAAAACCCATTCCTGAGCAATACCATGAAAACCGTCATTGCCGTGGCGAAACAGCGTGATCCGGAAGTTTTCGAGCACGTATATCTTGGCGTTCCGCGCACCGATGATGATCAGGCGATCATTAAGCTCTCATGGGTTGAAGCTGCGATTGATGCGCATAAGAAGCTGGGGTTCGACCCAAGCGGACGAAAACGCATTGGTTTCGATGTGGCAGATAGCGGGGCGGATAAGTGCGCCAACGTTTACCGTTATGGCTCTGTAGCTTTCTGGGCTGAAGAATGGAAAGCAAAAGAAGACGAGTTGATGAAGAGCTGTAAACGCACCTATCAGGCTGCGATTGAACGTGGTGCAGAGGTGGTTTACGACTCAATCGGCGTTGGTGCTTCATCTGGTTCTAAGTTTGCCGAGATCAACGAGGAGAGGCAGAAAGAGAACCCGCATAACGCTCAAACCGTCTCCTACACGAAATTCAATGCGGGTGCCGGTGTACATGAGCCTGATGAGGATTATCAGCCAGGCATCACCAATAAAGACTTCTTTGCTGACTTGAAGGCTCAGTCATGGTGGCTGGTGGCTGACAGGCTTCGTAATACTTATAACGCCGTGAAGAATGGCGAAAAACACCCTGTTGACCAGTTGCTTAGCATAGACAGCGAATGCCCTTTTCTGGACAAGCTTAAATATGAGCTTTCTACCCCGAAGCGTGACTTCGACAACAACGGTCGCGTGAAGGTGGAGAGCAAAAAAGACTTAGCCAAGCGTGACGTGCCATCACCAAACATCGCTGACGCATTCATTATGGCGTTCGCACCTACTGACACCGCCATGGATGTCTGGGAAAAACTCGGGGGTTAACCGTGGCGAAAAAAATACCACGGGTCGCAACAGCAGACTCGTATGACAATTTCATCGCCAAAGTGGGGATGCAGCAGCAGAACCAGCATTCGGCGTCAACTTACCGCGCCAACTTTACCAGTCGCAACCGCCTTCTGATTGAATGGGCTTATCGCTCATCATGGATCATCGGCGCAGCAGTGGATGCAATAGCCGACGATATGACAAAAAAAGGCGTGCGCATTACGTCTGAGATTGACCCGAAACACCGGGGAATACTCGAGGCTGAATTCGAAGAGTTGCGAATCTGGGATTCCCTGAACGACACACTGAAATGGTCGCGGCTCTACGGCGGCGCGGTGGCACTCATCCTGATTGACGGACAGGCTCCATTGACCCCACTGAACATGGAGAAGGTCGGGAAGGATAGCTTCAAAGGCCTTCTCGTCCTCGACCGCTGGATGCTCAACCCAAATTTCGGCCGCCGCATCAAAGTACTCGGCCCCGATTTGGGTAAGCCTGAGTTTTACGACATCGTCACCACGGCTCAAGGTCTACCTGCGTGGACAGTACACCACAGTCGCCTGATTAGATTCGATGGCGTGACGCTGCCATATCAGCAGGCGATGACAGAAAACGGCTGGGGAATGTCCATCGTTGAACGCATTTTTGACCGTCTTACCTCCTACGACAGCACCAGCGTAGGCGCTGCCCAGTTAGCGTATAAAGCCCATTTGCGCACAATGAAAATCAAAAAGCTACGCGAAATCATTGCGATGGGCGGCAAGCCATTTGAAGCTCTCACCAAAAATATGGAGATGGTGCGGCAGTTTCAGACCAATGAGGGACTGACGCTGATTGATGGTGAAGATGAATTCGAAACCCATTCGTACTCGTTTGCAGGCCTGGCCGATCTGCTGTCTGAGTTCAAGGAGGAAATCTCAGGGGCAACTGGTATTCCGTTAGAGCGACTCTTCGGGCAATCGCCGAAGGGATTTTCAAACGGGGATTCCTCACTATCGAATTATTATGATTCGGTCGGAACTCAGCAGGAGCGCCGAATGCGGCAGCCGGTACGCATGCTGTTCGACATCATCCACCGTTCACAATTCGGTAAGCCACTTCCTGATGACTTCACATTCGAGTTCAACCCGCTGTGGCAGATGAGCGACGTTGACCGGTCTACTGTGGCCACCAACATGGCGACGGCCATCGCGACACTTAATGACCGCAATTTATTGTCGGTAAAAGCTGCGATGAACGATATCCGTGAGCTAGCAGATGTGACAGGCATTGGCGCTTCTATCACTGATGAGGATATTAAAAATGCCGAAGACGCCCCGCCGCCAACAGCAAAAGACATCGGAACTGGCGGCGCATCCGAAGACGATAGAGAGACGGTACCAGACAAGCCTACGGGCGATAGCGCGCGAAGTGGGAAAGATAATCCACGATGGTTACGATGGTTCAAATGATTCCGTTCTGGAAATCATGGACCGGCTCGATCAGTACAGCGAGATAATTGACGGCTGGGCTGAAACTGTTGCCACCAATATGGTGACGGCGGTGAATTGGCAGGATGAGAAGGTGTGGCGCCAGCGTAGCCAGCTCATCAGTCAGGAGCTTCGGAACGTCATCAACAACACCCCAACCGGCCACGTCATGCAGTCTCTGGTCAGGGAGCAAGTCCAGTACATCAAGAGCCTGCCGCTTGAGGCCGCTGACCGGGTTTACGACATACAGAACAAGGCTATTGAGCTTGTTTCCAGTGGTGGACGTTCTACCGAACTGGCGGCGGAAATCATGCGTAGCGGTGATGTCGCTGAATCCCGAGCTAAATTAATCGCACGAACGGAAGTGGGGCGAGCAAACTCCGCGCTTACGCAGGCCAGAGCGCAATATGTCGGGTCAGATGGGTATATCTGGCGTACAGCAGATGATGGCGACGTAAGGCACTCACATCAGATGATGGAGGGTAAATTCGTCCGATGGGATGCACCGCCAACGCTCGACGGTATGACCGGGCATGCCGGTGCACTGCCGAATTGCCGATGTTATGCCGAAGTCGTGATACCTGAAAATTAACAAGTCGCTTATGCGGCTTTTTTTATGCCCGCGATCCAGCAGGTGAAAAATGAAATATTTCTTCAAAACGCGCTTAGGCAACACGCGATTCATGCTTTCCGATGGGTCACTGCTTTGCAAAGACGTCCCCATAGCACGTATCGGTACGCAGGTTTATGGCGCCGAAGAGTTACCGGAACTTGAGGCGGGAACCGATGGGCTGATCACCGTTCACCGGACGCCGGAAGAGGTTTTTAGCGAAAAGACTATTGCTTCGTTTGAAGGTATGGCAGTGACGATCGGTCACCCGATGGATTTCGCAGGAAACATCCTTTTCGTCTCTCCGGATAACTGGCGCGCCTTGTCGGTCGGGCATTTGCAAAACGTCCGGCGCGGCGATGGTGATAAAAGCGACCTTCTGATCGCCGATGTCATCGTTAAAGACAAAACCGGCATTGAAGCAATTCAGCGGGGCTCTGACGAGGTCAGTTGTGGCTACGATGCCGACTATAAGCAAATTTCCCCCGGTGTTGCCAGTCAGTTTGACATCACCGGTAATCACCTGGCACTCGTCCCTAACGGGCGGGCCGGATCCCGTTGTGCACTCGGAGATAGTATGCCAACTACAAAGAAAAGCTGGTTTGAACGGCTTGTTAAAGCCAAGAAAACCAATGATGCGGCCACTATGGCAGAACTCATCGACAACCCGCCAGACACCATGACGGGTGATGACGATGTTACCAATACAACCACTCCGGGCGGGGTAGTGAATATCCACCTCGCACCGCAACAACCATTACCGGGCCCGCAATTACCTGGCTCTACTGCTGATGAAGGCGAAGATATGCCAGCCTGGGCGAAAGCACTCATGGCACGTCTGGATAAGCTGGAAGGGACTGGCCCTGCAGAAAAAACGGGTGATGAGGACAAGGAAGAAAAAGAAGAAAAGGAAGAAAAAATCACCGGCGATGCCGCTTATCGTGCCGACCTCATCCAGCCTGGTATTCAGTTGCCCGAAAAGGCCAAAATCACCCCGTTCAAACGTACCGTTCTGGCTGCTGCAGACCAGAAAATCGTACGTGCTGTTGTGGGCGATGCTGATATTTCGAAGTTGCCAAAACGCACCGTGGATATGGCGTTCAATGCAGTTTCTGAAATTGCCAAAACCCGTAATACCAAAACCAACGACAGCGCCCGCGCAATGGGTGATGCAACGCGCTCCACCATCGCTGGCCTGAACCAAGCCAACCAGGATTTCTGGGCTAAACGAGGTTAAACCCCAATGACTTCATATTTAAAACGGATGCCTGCGGGCATTGCCGGGGCTATCTCACGCCCTCAGGATCTCACGATTGAACCCGTCATTCTGGATTCAACCAACCTTTTCGCTGCTTACGGCGTAGGCGGTAAATACTCCGGCGGAAAATTTGTCCCAATTGCTTCCGGCGATACGGCGGCGGTGCTGGCGGGTATTTTTGTTCGCCCGTTCCCTACAGCATCTCAGCCTGATGTGGTGCAGCAGATTGGCTCCGGTAAGAACTTCACTGGTGACAACCTCAAGCGCGGCTATGTCAACGTCAATATTGGCGGGGATGCCAGCAGCGTTACTCTGGGTGGCGCTGTGTATATGCGTGTTGCTACGTCTGCAATCGGTACTTTCGTGGCGGCGGCCGACAGCACTAACACTGTGCTGATCAGCAATGCCTACTTCACCGGCGCTGGCGACACCAGCGGCAACATCGAAATCGCCTTCAACCTTTAAGGAAAAGCGGACATGGTAATGCAAACCTTCGATCAGGCGACAGTAGACGGTACTGGCACCTTTTTAATCCACGAACTTGAGCGCCTTGATCAAACGCTGAATATGCCGCTGGTCTCCTATACGTGGGGCCGAGACGTTCAGTTGCGTGAAGACGTTTCAATCGCTGACGAAATCAGTTCATTCACCCAGTCTGGTTTCTCCGCGTCCGGCTCGCCGGCATCCAACGGTAAAAACTGGCTGAGCAAAACGGCAACCGCGATTGCCGGTGTAAACGTCGATATCTCCAAACAGGGCTTCCCGCTGACGCTCTGGGGTATGGAACTCGGCTGGACTCTGCCAGAACTACAGGCAGCCGCACAGGTTGGCCGTCCGATTGACTCTCAGAAATACGAGGGCATGCAGCTCAAGTGGAACATGGACACTGATGAGCAGGTTTATATCGGTGATTCCGGTCTGAATATCAAAGGGCTGCTCAATCTGACGCAGATCACCCCGACGAACGCGGCGAAAACCTTTGCCACCTCAACGCCTGACGAAATGCGCGCAGCAATCAACACCGTATTAAGTCTGGCGTGGGCAAACTCTGCGTATTCGATGGTTCCGACTGACCTGCTGATCCCGCCGGAACAGTATGGGCTGCTGGCGAGCACCATCGTTTCAACCGCGGGTAATCAGTCACTGCTGACCTACCTCGAAACCAACACCATCGCATATCACCAGAACGGCCGTCCGCTGAATATCCGCCCTGTAAAATGGGCGAAAGGCATTGGCACCGGCGGCACCGATCGCATGGTTGCCTATACGAATGATAAAAAATTCGTTCGCTTCCCGATGGTTCCACTGATGAGCGTTCCGGTTCAATACCGTGGCCTGTATCAGCTGGTGACCTACTACGGGAAGCTGGGTGCTGTTGAACCGGTATACACCGAAACTCTTGCTTATATGGACGGCATTTAGGGTTTGACGTGTGAGTTTTGACGTTTAATTAAAAGCCCCTTCGCGGGGCTCTTTGTGAGGCAGTGATGAAGACAATTTATGTTTTGAAAACGTTTATTTTCAATGACGGTTCCGGGAAGCCGGTGACTTTTGATCCGGGTTTTCATGAAGTCGAAGATGATGTCGCTGAACACTGGTTCGTAAAAGCGCACCTTTCTCCAGACGGTAAGGCGCCAGCGACGCAAACCGATTCGCGCATCACCGAGCTGGAAGGTCAGTTAGCTGAGCGTGATACCAAAATCACCGAGCTGGAAGGTCAGTTAGCTACGCTTGCGGCGCAGGTTGCTTCATTATCGGGTGGTGATAACAATGGCGGTAAATCAAAGTCTTCCGACGCCAAGTGATTTCCGTACGCTTTTCCCACAATTCGCTGACGCGACTAAATACCCCGATCTCCGCATTTCAGCCCGGCTTGCAATAGCAGACAGATTGCTTAATGAAAACGTAACTGGCACAGATTTATTCCCATATTTCTGCGGTCTGTTCGTTGCGCATTATTTATATCTGGATGCCATTGATAACCGTTCTGCGGCTTTTGGCGGTGCCGGTGGTGCCAATAGCGGCGCATTGACTTCCAAATCAGTAGACAAAGTGTCCATGAGCTATGACGCCAGCATGACCATGGATCCGAACGCTGGGTTCTGGAATAACAGTCGGTATGGTTCGGAATTTTGGGAGTATTTAATGCTGTTCGGCGCAGGCGGTGTTCAGTTAGGGGCACCATGATGAAAAGCGGATTAACCATCAGAATAGATAACGCGCAATCAGTACTCGACGCGCTTAAGACCATCGGCAACAAGGATGTGCTGGTGGGGATTCCATCTGATCGGGCATCGCGAGGCGACGGCGAAAGCATCAACAATGCCGAGTTGGGTTATCTGCATTCTTACGGCGGCACGATAGAAATCCCTGAGCACAGCGTCACGATCAACCGAAAGGTAAACCCTGATGGCTCATTCGCAAATAACGGCCAATTTGTTAAGGCAAAGAAAAGTAATTTTTCCACTATCCATACCGTCAAGGCGCACGCGGTCACGTTGCCGCCCCGGCCGTTTCTGGATTTGGGGATTGATGAAAAGCGTAATGAGATTGTCAGCCAGTTTAAACAGGCTGCGTCCGCAATACTTTCCGGGGATCCGCACGCGGCTGATGTTTCCCTTAACCGCGCAGGCATCATTGCGGCTGATGGGGCGAAAGGCATCATTCAGGCCGGCGATA
Organism: Rahnella sp. PCH160; assembly: GCF_047784855.1. Lineage (NCBI taxonomy): Bacteria > Pseudomonadati > Pseudomonadota > Gammaproteobacteria > Enterobacterales > Yersiniaceae > Rahnella > Rahnella sp. PCH160. Next base: position 240,014 of record NZ_JBLOGT010000002.1, on the reverse strand, counting down.
AACTTACCCCACTGTCGGAAGCCACCAAAAGGAATCGGCGCGCGCGCGGGCGCGTTGGTGAAAAGCCGCTTTACGACACCGGAGAACTGCTCCGTTCCATCACTTATATCGTGAGGGATAAAAATGCCCAATCTTGATGTGTCTGAACTGCTCATGGATCCGGACTTTGCTGATGACACGCTGGTATGTCATCGCAATACCCAGACGACTGACGAAGATAATTTCCCGATAAACACACCCACTGATATTCCATTTATTGGGGTCGTCACCGTTGACCGCTCTCTCGAAGCCAAACGTATGGCCGCCGGGCAGAATATCAACGGTGCCATTCTCATCATTACTCAGTTCAGGCTAACGCAGGGGCAACCTGGTTTAGATGCTGATGGCGTGACTTATCGCGGGCGTGAATATCGGGTGACATTTGTTGATCCCTATACCGCGTACGGCGCCGGATTTGTTCAGGCCCACTGCGAGCTGATGGACTTTGACGGAGGGACGCCAGTTGAGTAACGACTCCACTACTGCGGGATACCTGACGCCGGTTGGCGACGTGCCGGCTTACGACCAAGAGCTTGAACGTGAAATCAGCCGTTGGATCCGTGGTTTGACCGGGCTGGATAAAAATCTGGTCTATCCGCGCTGGACTGACCCGCAAATCCAGATACCAAAAAACGGAACAACCTGGTGCGCGTTCGGTATCACAACCATACCGGAAGATGATAACCCTGCTTACGTCCAAACCGATGCCGGCGCTGAACAGTGGTCACACGAAACCGTTGATATTCTAACGTGTTTTTATGGCCCTCAGGGCATGGCGACCGCAAAACAGTTCAGGTCTGGCATTTTCGTTTCACAGAATAACGACGAACTAAACCGGGCAGGCATGAGCTTTATGCAGTGTGGCCGCGTGCTGAATCTCCCCGAACTCATTAATAACCAGTGGGTACGCCGGTATGACCTCAGCGTGCAGCTACGCCGAAAAGTTATCCGCACGTACGACATCAAAACCGTTATCGAAACAGACAACCCAATCACCACCGGAGATTAACTCTCATGCCTGGATTATCCGTCAGTCGCATTTCAAATGTGACCGTGACCCTATCCGCCAAGGCAGCGCAGGGGCGCAATTTTGGCTCCATGCTGATCCTCGGCACCTCCACCGTCATTCCAATCTCTGAGCGTCTTCGCGTGTACGAAAGCGCTGATGATATTGGCACTGATTTTGGCGTTACCAGTGAAGAATACAAAGCCGCCGTGGTCTGGTTCTCTCAGTCACCGCAACCGACTCAGGTCTACGTCGGCCGCTGGGTGAAAACTCTCGAAACTGGCGAGTCCGGCACGGTCGAAACATTGTTGCAGGCCGTGAATGCGCTGCTGAATTATAACTCGTGGTATGGGCTGCATCTGGCTGACTCTGTTGACCCGGCAACTGCTGATATGGTCAGCGTGGCGTCGGCGCTGCAGGCTGCGACCGTTTCCCGCATTCTGGCGTATACCACGCAAGATGCCGAGGTTATGGACGCCGCGTCAACGACCGATATTGCCTATCTGCTGAAGGCTGCAAGCTACGGGCGTACATACGTCCAGTATTCATCCTCAAGCCGTTTCGCCGCTTTGTCAGCGTTTGGGCGCGCGTTCACTGTCGATTTCACCGGTAATAACACCACCATTACCCTGAAGTTTAAACAGGAGCCCGGTATCACCTATGAAACGCTCACGGCGTCACAGGCGGATGCGCTGGAAGCGAAGAACTGCAATGTGTTTGTTCTATACGACAACGACACGGCAATCCTCGAACAGGGTGTGATGGCAAACGGCGACTTCTTTGACGAACGCCATGGCCTCGACTGGCTGCAAAACACCGTACAGACGGCGGACTACAACACTCTGTACACCTCGCCGACCAAAATCCCTCAAATCGATGCTGGTACCACCACCCGCATGGCAGCCATTGAACTGGCGCTTTCTCAGGCAGTGAATAACGGCCTCTTTGCTCCGGGCAAATGGACAGGCGGTCCGATCGGTCAGATCAGTACCAATGACTATCTGACCAAGGGGTACTACCTGTACGCCGACAGCGTTGATAACCAGCTGCAGGCGGATCGTGAAAAACGCCAGGCTATGCCAATTCAGGTGGCGGGCAAGTTAGCTGGCGCCGTTCATTACTCATCTGTCGCCATCACTGTGGTCCGCTAAGGAGAGAGCATGTCTACTTATTCTTTTATGGACGTTTCGGCGTCCTTGTCCGGCGTGACCGGCATTGTGGATCTGGGTTACGGCTCTGCGAACGCTGATGAAGGTATCACTATCACGATGGGTGAAGCGAAAAACACCATGACGGTGGGTGCCGATGGCGAAGTGATGCACAGCCTTCACGCAGGAAAAAGCGGCACGATCAGCGTCGTCCTGCTGAAAACATCTCCAGTAAATAAAAAACTGTCGTTGGTGTACAACGCTCAAAGCCTGTCGTCAGCCGCGTGGGGCAATAACGTGATTGTTGTCCGTAACAAAGCGTCCGGTGATTTGGGTACGGCACGTTCAGTGGCGTTCCAGAAGCAACCAGACCACTCAAACGCTAAAGTCGGCAATACCGTTACGTGGGTATTCGACTGCGGCAAAATCGATGAAGTTCTCGGGGAGTTTTAACCGATGGAATTTGAAATTAAAGGCGAAACCTACCGTATCGCCAAACTGAGCGTGTTCGATCAGTTCAAAGTCTCCCGCAAGCTGCTGCCGGTTCTCTCCGGGATGCTTTCCGATTTTCAGGCTATTAAGGCGCTGGCAGCCAAAAAAGATTCGGCCAGCATCATGGAAAGGGTGCTGCCGAAAATTGCTCAGTCTCTTTCAGATTTGAGTGATGAAGACGCCAATGCGGTGATCTTCCCCTGTCTGGCAGTGGCCGCGCGAAAGCACATGAAAAGTTGGGCGCCGGTGATGCAGGGTGATGTTCTGGCGTTCGATGATATGGATATGATGGACATGCTCCAAATCGTCGGTCGTGTGGTAGGCGACTCGTTGGGAAATTTTTTGCGAGGACTCCCTACAACGCCGACGCCAGAGGAGGCGGAGGAATAACGCTCAGTTCATTGCCTGAAAATCTGGATTACATTCTGCGCCCGGCTAAGGTTTTTCATCTCGATATGAAAGACCTGAAATCGGGCGCGGTTGATCTGTGCGATATCGCAATGATGAATGACTTCCTGCAGATGGAAAACGATAACGAGGCGCGGATAGCCAGGTGGAGAGCAGATAATGAACGCTGAAACATTGAAGGATTTCCTGATCTCCCTGGGCTTCGATGTCGATGATGCTGGGGCGAAAAAATTCGATTCGGTTGTCGCTGGCGTAACGGCCAACGTGCTGAAAATGGGTGCTGTCGTTGAGGCTGCCGCTGGCACCATACTGCTGTTTACCACCAAGATTGCCGCCGGTCTGGATGATCTTTACTGGGCATCGCAGCGCACTGGCGCCAGCGTCGCAGGGATAAGGGCGCTGGGTTATGCCGCGTCACAGATGGGCGGGAGCGTTGACGGAGCACGCTCCTCGCTGGAAAGCCTGTCCCGGTTTGTTCGTAACAATCCTGGTGCAGAGGGCTTTCTTAACCGGCTGGGCGTGCAGACGCGGGACGCCAGCGGCAATATGCGGGACATGTCAGCCGTGTTTACCGGCGTTGGCCAGCAGCTCAGCAAAATGTCTTATCCGCGCGCAAACCAATATGCGCAGATGCTGGGCATTGATGAAAACACACTGATGGCAATGCGCCGAGGCATCGGCGAGTACATGGGCCAGTACAACGCCATGAAAAGTGCCATCGGGTTTAATCCTGACCAGGCTGCTGCTGCATCCAACCGGTTTATGACCTCGTTACGTTCGCTGGGGGAAATGGCGGGCATGGCGCGGGATAAAATCGGCTCTAATCTCGCTAACGGACTGGCGGGCTCTATCGATAACCTGCGAAAACAAATCCTCGATAATTTCCCGAAAATTGAAGACACCATTACACGCGGCGTGCGCGGGCTGCTATGGCTGGCGGACACCATCGGACGAGTCGTGTTCCGGCTAATTCAGGCAGCAGGTGATATCCGGGAGTGGTGGAATAAACTCGATAAGGGAACTCAGCAGCTCATTGAAGTGTTCGGTGCCTTAGTTCTTGCGTGGCGTATTCTTAATAGTGCTTTTCTTATGTCGCCAATCGGTCTGATTACAGCTCTCGGCTTAGCAATCATTGGGTTGTATGACGATTACAAAACATGGGAGGAAGGCGGTAAAAGCCTGATTGACTGGGGTAAATGGAAGCCCGATATAGACTCTGCACTGGATGGTATAGACAAATTATGGACTGGCATTAATCGTCTGAAGAATGAAATCCTTGACCTCTTCGGTATCGATCCTAAAACGTGGTCCATCAAGTTTGAGTTTGGCAGCCTCACTAAACAGTTTGGCGAACTCAGCAAAATGCTTAACACCATCAGTGCATTGCTTAATGCCATCAACGAAGGCCGGTGGTCAGACGCGGCAAGCCTCGCCAAACAGCTGATGAGTCAGGGCGGCGATCAGCCGGATGCGCTGCCCGGCGTAACAGCGGTAGCGACCCAAAATAGAAACTGGTTGCTGGATAAATATCTCCAGGCGAATGATGCCGTGAATCGCTTCTTTACTCCGGGCGCTGACGGCGGGGCCGGGTCTTATGATGCTTATGGGACAGTCAAAAAACCCCAACCCACCAAAAGCGGAGCGGCATTGCTTGGTTGGTTAAACCCAACCCTGGATAAGCTGGAATCCCTTTATCATTTGCCTGAGGGGTTGCTGAAAAGCGTGGCCATCACCGAATCCAGCGGTAATCCCAATGCCGTCGGCCCCCAAACTAAATACGGGCAAGCGCAGGGGTTGTTCCAACTGATGCCCGGAACGGCCAAAGATTTAGGGCTGCGCGGTAATGATGCCTTTGACCCAGTCAAATCAGCACAGGCAGCCGCTAAATATCTGGCGCAACTGCTCAAACTCAACGGTGGTGATCTGGATAAGGCTTTAGCCTCCTACAATTTTGGGATCGGTAACGTCCGTAAATATGGCATGAGTTTACTGCCAGCAGAGACGCGAAATTATATTCCAAAGGTTCGCAGTAATATGCCAAATAATGGCATGAGCCAGCAAAACGAAACCAATATTTACATCTCGGGCGTAAGCGATCCGCGTGAGGCTGGGAATATTATTGCTGATAAGCAAAATTCCGTAAATTCCAGAAACACGCAACAACTCAAGAGGGTTAACGGCTGATGGATTTTCTCTCTGTTCTTTTTTCCCAGCGCTCGCGCCAGATAGGGATAATCATTCCGGATGTGGTCATTACGGAAAAACACAGCGATGCGCTGGAAATCACAGAGCATCCTGTGGAGGTTCCGACATCCACAACGGGTGGCGCGAGCGCTGACGGCGCTGGATTCATCGCCGAACATGCATTCCGCAGACCATCAGAAGTGGTAATGGAAACAGGTTTTTCCGGTGGCGGTTCGGTACTGGATTTCGCTGACACATCCGGGCTCGGCCTGACGCTTGGGAAAAGCCCGAAGGAAATGTATGAGGCTATTCTCGCGCTGCAGCGTTCTCGCAAACCCTTTGATGTCGTGACGGGTAAGCGGATGTACACCAATATGCTGATCCGCGTTCTGGATGTTACGACTGACCGGACCAGTGAGAACGTGCTGATGGCAACACTTACCCTCAGGGAGGTGATCACTACGCAAACGCAGGTGATCACCAGCGCTGGCAAAGCAAATATGACTCAGGGGGTTAACACAAGCGCTACGCAGAACACCGGTGTAAAAACGCCAAAGACAGTAAACCAGTCCATTCTCAGCAGCCTTTTCGGGGGATAAATGGTCGTTACAGAAATTCCGCTGACGGCAGATAACCAGACTTTCAGCATCACGCTAAACGGTAACGTATTGACGGTGCAGATCGTCTGGCGCGATTCAATGGGGTGGGTTATGGATCTGCAAAATAGCAGCGATGAAGACCTTATTGCCGGTATCCCACTGGTGACTGGCACTGACCTGCTGGCGCAGTATGCCTATCTCGGTCTCGGGTTCAGCTTGGCCGTCGCGTGCGATGAGCCTGGGGTCGAATACCCCACTCAAACTGGACTCGGGACAACGAGCCACCTCTATGCGATTACGGAGTCATAATGTCTAAGAACTGGATGCGCCATTTTGAAGTTCAGCTTTTGGATGATTCCGGCAACGGGATCGTGCTTTCTGACTTAAAAGTGACGTTCGATATTCAAAAAATGCCAGCCACCATCTTTAACGGTTTTGTCGGCAATTTCAAAATTTATAACCTGTCGCAGGAAACGCAAAACAGGATACAAAATAAAGAATTCGGGCGCGTTCGCGTTATCGCCGGATACGATGGCGATATGGACGATACAGGGAATTACCCCGATCAGAACATTGGTATGATTTTTAACGGTGAAATCCGGTTTACCGTGGCGGGTAAAGATAACATCACCGACACATGGATACTGATTCAGTCTGTTGATAGCTGGAATGGGCACATGTATGCGGGGATGCGGACCACGATTGCTGCGGGCTGGTCGTACGACACGCTTTTCAATGAGGCGATGAAGACGTATGCGCCATTCGGCATCACTGCGGGGTCAATCCCTGAGATGCCTAAAACCGTTTTCCCTCGCGGAAAAGTCATCGTTAAAAACACCTCCGATGTGATAAACGAAATCGCTGAAAAATGCGGCGCTAACTGGTGGTATGAAAACAACCAGGTTCATATCCTTCCGGAAACGAAATATCTCGATTCCATCGTTGTTCTCAACGCAAACACCGGTCTCATTGGCATGCCACAGCAGACCATGGGGGCGGGCGTTAACGTGAAATGCCTAATCAATCCCAACATCAAGCTGGGTGGCCTTATTCGCTTGGATCAGGCATCGGTATACCGCGCCAGCCTGTCGAATGAGCAGATTGGGACTGCGCCTGGCGTTCTGGGCGAAACTGCAGATAATGGGAACCTCTATGTAAACGGTATCCCTGGCGACTCACAGTTAGCTTCAATCAATATGGATGGTGATTACAAAGTGGGTAGCATCAACTATACTGGCGATACTCGCGGGCAGGCATGGTATATGGATTTGCTGTGTTTGGCTAAAGATGCGAAAGAACTGCAGACACTTAGTACAATCAATAAGGTGGGATAGTGAAGACTAAAACATTAATATTGGCATTCGCTTCATTGCTTTCTTACTCCGCACATTCAGCAACACAGTGTGGTCCTTTCTTTTTGAAAGGTGAGAGTGATGGCCTGATGCATATTAATGGTCAAGCCCCTGAGACACAAAAAATGACGTTCCTCAAACAAAAAGATGATTTTGATAACGTCATGATGCAATGGATGCTGCCTGATCCTAACGTTGGCCGCTGGTTAGGCTTCGACTACGTTAAGCGTAACAAAAAAGCCATTCTCAACGTAGAGGTTGTCCGCGTAAACATGGACGAACCACGCGAGTTCTGGACATATGATTGTGTAAAGGTGAATTGATGAAGAAATTGATTTTTGCAATGATTATATTTCCAGCAATAGTGCAGGCTGGAAATATTCGTGATTTCTTTAAGCTTCATCCAGAATTAGATAATAATATAGCAATCCACACAGCAATATCTAAAACATCCAATTTTGAGGCTGCTGGCTTTGCTCGCCGCGAAGGTGGCGATGAGGATGAGTTGATGAAAATTAAGGGTGATCAGTTTGCCATTTTGGGTTTTCGCAGGGTCAAGAATTCATGCAAATATCCTGAGGCTGCAGAGGTGTTAGGACTGACGCCTGATGACTGCGAGATTGTATTGAAAACTGATATTTAACCGCCACCAAATTTAAATGAAACCCGCCAAGTGCGGGTTTTTTATTGCCTGGAGAATTGCATGTCAGTATCCCTTGGGTCACAAGTCGGTAACCGTGAGCAACTCGATGCCGCACTGTCCAAAGCCATTTCAGCGGGATTGCGGGTGTATATGCCGGGGATCATCCAGTCATTCGACCCGGAAACCGTTACCTGTGTCGTCCAACCCGCAATCATGGGCATTAAAACTGATGACGCGGGCAATGAGCAGTCTGCCCCGCTTTCTCTGCTGACCGACGTCCCGGTGATTTTCCAGCGCGGCGGCGGGGTCACTATGACGTTCCCGGTCGAGCCCGGCGATGAGTGCCTGATAATGTTTTCCGATAGCTGCATCGACTTCTGGTGGCAGAGCGGCGGCGTTCAGGAACCGGTGGATCCTCGGCAGCATGATTTATCTGATGCTTTCGCTATTGTCGGCCCACAGTCTCAGGCGCGGAAAATCAGCGGCATCAGCGCCAATACGGCACAGATGCGCAGTGACGACGGTTCAACGTATTTCGAACTTAATCCAGCCACACAGACGATCAATATCGTCGCCCCTGGCGGATTCAACGTCACAGCGCCGCAATCCACGTTCTCGGCGGCCGTGACTATTCATGGCCTTTTAACGTGGATGGGCGGCATGGTCGGCAGCATTGCATCCGGCACAGCGGCAACGATTACCGGTGCCATCAGATTTATCGGCACGCTGACTTCCAACAGCAAAGACATCAGCGACCAGCATACGCATGGCGGCGTTCAGACGGGCAGCGGGAATACCGACAAGGTGAACTGATATGAGATATCGACGCGAAGACGCTGACGGCGATTACACGTTCGGAAAGGGTGATAACACGTTTCTGATAAATTCGCCGGAGACGGTGGCGCAGGCGGTAAAAACGCGCTTCCTGCTCTGGCGCGGTCAATGGTTTCTCGACACGACGGCCGGAACGCCTTACATCCAGTCAGTGCTCGGGAAGCAAAGCCCCGATGTTTATAACCTGGCTATTCGCCAGCACATCCTGCAAACCCAGGGCGTGAGTTCAATTACCTCCTTTGATACGTCCGTTGACAGCGCTACACGGCGCGTTTCTTTCACGGCGACCATAGACACCATTTACGGGACTGCCACAGTAACAAGCGGGGCATAATGGCTATCAATCTTGACACACTGGGGTTATCGGCAACGGTAACAGCTCAGGGGATCAGCGCGCCTGATTACCAGACCATCCTCACCACATTAACCGGCTACTTTCAGCAAATTTACGGCTCTGATGCCTACTTAGACCCGGACAGTAAGGACGGGCAAATGGTGGCGCTGTACGCGCTGGGCATTCACGACGCGAACAATACTGCAATTGCCACCTATAACGCATTTTCACCGGCGACGGGGATCGGGGTGGGCCTGTCCAGCAATGTGAAGATAAACGGTATTTCGCGCGGCGTGGCAAATAACTCGACCGTAGATTTGCTGATTACCGGCACCATTGGGCTGATAATCGCCAACGGCTCTGCAAAAGATTCGAACAACATTATCTGGACGCTGCCTACATCAGTTGTGATAGGCACCGATGGCACGGTGCTGGTTACGGCAACGTGCGCCACCGCCGGCGCAGTCGCGGCACTGGCTGGCACGGTCACCGGCATCAATACGCCGACACGCGGCTGGGTATCGGTCACAAACCCGAGTGCGGCCACCGTCGGGACGGCAGCCGAGACAGACGCGGCGCTGCGCACGCGGCAAACTCAGAGCGTGGCCTTATCCTCAATAACGCCATTTGATGCGCTTGACGGGGCTATCGCTAACGTTTCCGGCGTTACTCGCCACGTACTTTATGAGAACGATACGGGCACCGTTGACAGTAACGGACTGCCACCCCATTCAATTACCGCTGTCGTTGATGGTGGTGACGCCACGGAAATTGCAACGGTTATCCGTTTGAAAAAAGGCCAGGGCGTCACACCGAATGGCAGCACGGTCATTATCATTCTGGACACCTACGGAAACCCTCACGCCATTGGGTTTAATCGTCCCGTTCCGGTACCCGTATATGTCGATATAACCATTCAGGCTTTTGCGGGTTATACGTCTCAGGTCGGCGCTGATATCAAAACAGCGATTGCCGCTTACATTAATTCCCTGAGCATTGGCGCAGATGTGCTTTTAAGCCGGGTCTACTCCCCGGCAAACCTCGGCGTGGTAAGTGGTGGGGAAAGTCGCTACTACGACATTACCAGCCTGTTAATAGGGAAAAGTACCGGTTCATTATCGGCCAGCAATATCACCATTGTTTTTGATGAGTCAGCAACCTGTGATGTTGCAAATATCAACATAACGGTTTCGTCATGAGTAAATATACTGAACTCATCACCAACTATCATCGGCAAAAACCTCTCTTTGTCGATCACATTGACCTGATTACCCGACCTTTCACCGATGCTATTGGTTCGATATCAGGTTTAATTACAAAGTTTGATATTGATGCTGCAGAAGGCACCCAGTTAGATATTTTGGGTAAATGGATTGGCAGATCACGGGTTGTAAGTCAGCCGATATCTGGCGTCTATTTCTCTTTTGATACCGATAATCTGGGATACGACCAGGGTTCGTGGCAAGGGCCGTATGACCCGGATGAGGGATTCACCAGCCTTAGCGATGAAGTTTACCGGATTGTGCTCAAGGCAAAAATTGCCATTAACCATTGGGATGGCACAAACGAAACCTTACCTGAAATCCTGAATACAGCTTTGTCGGGTTCCGGCGTCAGAATGGTGATAGTCGATAATCAGGACATGACTATATCAATCTGGGTTTTATCCGAGTCTCAAACCCTCAGCGATACTGACCGGCTTATTCTGGATAACAGTTTAAACGGGGACGGGTTTGTGACGTTGCCAGACGGTTATGTGGCAACAGATTACACATCATTATCAATGAACTCCACATCGGCTGAAATAATAGCAGTTATAAAACAGGGTTATTTAACGGTCAAGGCTGCTGGAGTTTTCTCTGGAGAAATTATTACTCCATCAGATGGTTATCAATTCTTTGGTTTCGATGTGGATAACGAATATGTTTCCGGTTTTGATAATGGGTCATGGGAGCGAAATTTGTAACCAGTTCCGCTAATTAAATTATGAAAGTTATTAGTAAGGAATGAAAATGTCACAGAGATATAACACAGATAATCCAATACCATCAAATGCTCTCACGGATTTAAGTGATAATCTAAGTGCAATTGATGAATTCGTTAATAACCCCTCTGGGAAAACCTTTAACAGAAAAGGTAAGGAATTTTCTGTTCTTCAAGTTCAGGTGAATGAAAGAATTAATGAAATAACTATCGCCGGACAACAAGCAATAGAAAGTGCCGACCAGGCGTTACAATCTGCAAGTGCTGCCGAATTAAGTAGCCAAAACTCACAGGCTGCCATGGGTGCAGCTCAAACTGCAGCGGAAAGCGCTCAGTTAGTTACTGAAGAATTCACCACACAATATGCAAGTTATGATGGGCTTAAATATATAGGTAGGTGCCCAGACATTGCCACGCTGAGGACAATTGAGCCTTCAGCAGCAAGGCAGAAGATCGATGTTGTCGGCTACAACCCCAATACGCATACTGGAGGTGGCTACTTCGTTTATGACGCGAACGACTCTACAACCGCCGATGATGGAGTTGTGTGCATTGTTACTGGTAATAGTGCTCGCTGGAAGCGAGTAGTCAAGCAGGGGGCGGTCACGCTGGCTATGGCTGGCGCTAAAATCAATGGCACTGATTATGACACGGCATCATTAATTTCCTGCCTGGCGACCGGACTCGATGTTGTACTCCCTGCCGGGTGGTACACCTTGGAATGTAACACGATTAACGTTCCCGCTGGAGCGAGGATTTATCTTGAATCCGGGGCTGTAATTACTTGGGTGAATAACACTGGCAGCAGCGGTGGTAGTCAGCAAGCTTGGGGCTTTATGGTTCAGAATGTCGGGGACGTAGTTATCGCCGGTGGCATACATGAGCACCCAGATGACACGATGGTAGTTTTGGCGGTGCAAAGTGGTTCGCATGACTGCTCTATCGAACATACGGAATTACGAGGGCCACGACTGATCGATGTAATGGATGGGGCAAATGATTATGCTGTAACGACCTCAGCATCCCGACCAAAAAATATCAACTCCAGCTTCGTAAAAGCTACTACGGTCACTCGCTCTACCACCTCGGCCCTGATTCAATACCGCTACACCGAGGGTGGGATTTGCGAGAATGTGACTGTCGATGGGTACTACTACGCAGCGATGTTCTGGGGTGGAGATTCAAATTACAACATCAACGGTGCTGTAGGCAATGAGAGAAAATGTAAGAATTTGACCTTCCAAAATATCAGGGCTAATGTCGTTTGGGCGGGTATCTGGGGTTCAATGGGCGATAATATTGAGATTAGCAGCTGCCGCGTGGAGTCGTTAGATCCAAGCCATTGCGATGTTGGTATTGATTTCGAGGGCTGCACTAACTGCCGCGCATATTCCTGCTACGCGAAAAACTGGGCCAACGGTGGCGTCGCGACATTCTTCTTCAATAACCAGGTGTCGTTCGATAACTGTGAAATAGTGGTCGATAACACTAATTCGCGCTTTGCCCGCTTCTACAATGCCGCTCAAAATACCAAAGCAGATGGGATCTATATCACGAACTGTAGATGGAGAGGCATAGGCATTGTTTCCGCCATCGTACAGATGGGGGCTGCTAACAACCTTATCATCCGAGGGAATAAGTTTATCAACTGCATCCTTTGGCTCGTTGCGAATAATAACGGTTTTATAAATGTGTCCGATAACAACTTCTATTACGACACTGTTCCGTACACGAATTTCAACGACTACGGCATCTACGCGATGCTGGCTGTGGGGGGGTTCCATAGTGGCGGATCGACCGCAAGTGGTGCTGTGCCAGCAGCAAAGTCTGTGGCAAAAGACAACTGGTTTGCAACATCTGCCACATTCCCATCTCCATCTTATGCAAACTGGTTCCTGCATGTTGGGTACAATAATACCTCATCAGTAGATGTGTCTGGCGGCGGAACCCTCAGCGCTGGAATTGTCAATGATATTGGCTTTGTTAATGGTGGTCAGAATGCAGGTATTGGTCTCAGATTCAGCGCAAGAGACTTTACTTTCTTCAATAAAACTTGGACTACGGAACTCATAAATTCAGCCACACTCATGCCAAAAGGCACCGTGAAAGGAAAGACCAATCTCGGAATTGCTTGGCCTAATGCTCTTACTGATAATGTGTCGTACGCCACTACGTATTTCGATGTAAGACAAGAGTTTGAGTTGATCACTCCGACAGACGCAAAGCGTGGGGATATCGTCAAAACTGCTGGTATTGGTACTGCCGCTGTAACAAGAACTTACTAAGGGGTAATTATGATCTGGAAAGATGCGCAAGCCGCGATCGCGGCCGGTTCAAAAATAATTTCCGCTCGGCTGGGAGCTAACGAATATGTTGCCGCCTCAATTGAGTCAGATGAAGACGCTACTTCGATTACTTTATTCTCCCCTGATGGGGATCTTGTCGGGTGGAGGCCATCACTATCAGATCAGATGTCAGATGACTGGGAGATCTCTTAGTCTTAATTGTCAAATTCACCCCCACCCCAACCGTGATTATTTAACTTAATTTGTTATTTCAAGCGACATTATAGCTATAGCAGCTATAGCCATTTACATAAGAAGTCATGTTTATGATATAAGTAATATTGTAACCACTAACTGTAATATTATCGTCATAGAATCCTATGGTGGTGTCTCTTAAAATTTCATATCAATAACGGCCTAGGATATTATATCTTTGGTTTAATAATTAACATGGAGAAGGGGAAATAACTCTAAATTAGCATTAAGTATAAATTGAAATGGTAACTATTTATATAAAGTCCTCCAATGAAATTACCGACGGCGGTTCTGTAGAGTATCTTGTTGTTCGAGGCGAGAAAGTAAATGAATCATTATAACCGGGTTGGTAAGAAATTATTCATATTTGATAAAATGGTTTCAATTAGCATTTAAATATTAAGTTTAATAATCACATTTATTATCTCACCCATGCTGAGTAGTTTCCAACTAACATATCTGCTAATAAACCTATAAATATAGGATAAAAATAATGTCGACAAATAATTTTAAACCGTTCGGGATCGGGTCTGGTGCGAACGTAACGGATCAAACCGCCTATGAAGCACTGGCCGCTTTATTGACGGGGTTTCAGTCAGGTAAAGCCTCTTCAGCTCAAATAAATAAAGCGTTACGACAAGGGACCGTCATGTCGAGCGTTCTCGCACAGTTCATTAGCGACACATTGGGCGTAGATGTTCTTGATAATGGCGTAACAGCAACAATTCTGACGAATCTCAAAGCGGCTCTTTTGGCGGCAGGGACAGGTCGTTTGATCGGCATGAGGGTTTTCACATCATCTGGGACTTACACCTCCTCATTAGGAACAGCATTCGTTATCGTTGAGGCTCAGGGTGCTGGAGCTGGCGGTGGTGGAGTTCCGATTACAGGTGCTGGTTCATCAACTGCTGGAGCTGGTGGCGGTGGTGGAGGGTATGGCCGTCGTCGTATCACTAGTGGATTCAGTGGTGTGGCAATTACTATCGGCGCAGGCGGTGGCGGAGTCACTGGGGCTGCCGGGATTGCCGGCGGGAATACGACATTCGGGTCACTTCTTACGGCTGGGGGGGGCACGGGTGGCACCCTTGGAGGGACTACAACCACGGTCGTTGCGCCTTCAGGTGTTGCTGGTGCTGGTGGTGCTGTTGCCCTGGCTGATACTTTCAGGGTTGGCGGCGGTGGCGGTGTAGGAATTATCGGGTCAAGTTTCTCTCTCGGAGGTGCTGGTGGGGATTCTTTCTTTGCCTCAATGACCCCATACGGATCACTCTCAGGAACTGGAATAAATGCAGGTAGCAGCGGCACGGCAAATCATGGCGCTGGAGGTGCTGGAGCTATTGGCGTTAACAATGGTGCTGCCGCAGCCGGTGGCGCAGGCGGTTCTGGTATTGCAATCGTTTGGGAGTACGCATAATGGAAAGTAACTACGCAATTATAAAAGACGGGTTTGTGGTGAACACTGTTGTCTGGGATGGCGATGGGGACATTTTTTTTGATGTTACACCCGTTGAAATCACAGACGATTTTAATGCATCTATTGGGGATGCTTACGTTAATAATGCTCTCTATGCCAAGCCGCGTGATGGCTATGATTATACGTTTTCTACCGAGACACTGGCCTGGACAATCACCGCTGAGAGTGCAGAACTCAAATCAGCTGCGAGTGCCGAGGGCAACTTAGAAACAGCCCAATCAGAATACACCCGCGCTTCAGATAAAATCACAGCCTTACAGCAACAAATTGACGATGAAGATTATTCGGGGACGGATACAGTTGCAGCCGTCGCAGTGGAAAAATCGACTTTGGTGACCTACCGTAAAGCGCTGAGGGCGTATATTGCGACAGGGGACGGCACAGCTATTCTTCCAGCACAACCAAGCTCTTAGCCAGAAAGCCTGCACCTTACCGCAAAGAAATGTCCGCATTTTTGATTAATATTGCTCAGATGAAAATGTGAAAATATCATGTCACTGACATTTCTTTGCATTTTCTTTGAGAGTATTCTTAGTGCATGTTAATGATGCGAAGGAGTATTCAGGATGAAAATAAGGAATGGGGCTTTATATGGTCTGCCCCTGCTATTGATTGGCGGGATAGCATTTGCAAGTTATAGCGGTGGGAATAACCCTGTATACGTGCGAGATGCCTTAAGCGCTGTTAGCAACAAAATGTCTTATAGCTATGGCGTGAGCAAGTGCAAGGCGGCTCTCAATGGAGACTCTCAGTGGGAAATGGCGTGCAGTTCTTTATTAACGCCTTCAACTTTAACCTTTACCATCCAGCCGGCAGACAAAGCGCCGTATGATGTGGCAACGTCATTTTATCTCACAGCAAGCAATGAACCTGCAAAGAAAGCGTCAGGCGAGGGATTGCTGAGCTATCTGATGATTAACAACGGTTAGAAAATTTAATGCGCCGTCAAAATGTATACACCCGCTTCGGCGGGTTTTTTATTGGCTTGCAAATCATGCCTGCAATGGTTTTATATTCAGTATTTGATGGTTGAAACATGAGCAGTTGGGATTTAGGTTTTGATGTCGTATATCGAGGTTGGGATCGGGAGGGCGTCTATCGGGACGCGGCTGAACTGATACGAAAAGGAAAGGGGGAGAAAATTGAATTTATCTGATTTTTTATTCGGAAGTCTTCTGCAAAACGTTTTTTGTTCTTATTGAAACCAATGAGTTAGAGAACAAGTTTTTTTCGATTAATCTTGGCAGGAATCATACATTAATTGTTTTTTTTCATTGCGTTACAAGTGAATAATCTGCCTACGAGCAGGGCAGGCGGATGAACTGCAGCGTTTTGTCGCGCAGGATCCAGGTGCTGTTGGTGACGTTGTCCAGCAGGCTGCGATCGTGGGAAACCAGCACAAAACTGCCGCCCCAGTTTTGCAGAAACTGCTCGAGCCACAGCAGCGTGGGCAGATCCAGATGGTTACTCGGTTCATCCAGCAGCAGTAAATCCGGCTGACGGATAAGCGCACGCGCCAGCATCAGCCGCGTATGTTGCCCGCCGCTGAGCGTTCCGGCGGCCAGGTTCCAGTTTTTTTCCCCGAAGCCCAGCGTCGCAAGCAGCACTTCTGCCTGCCAGCGTTCCGGTTGATGCAGGCTGCCGGGCAAATGGTTTTGCACCGCGTCGATCAGCGTTGCGTCCTGCAATGCAACGGGAAGATGCTGTTCTACCGTCGCCATAATGCATTGATTCGACAGTGTAACCGTACCGGAAGTGGCCGCCAGTTCGCCGTTCAGGACTTTCAGAAGGGTACTTTTTCCGCAGCCGTTATGGCCGATAAGCCCGATGCGGTCGCCTTTTTTCAGGCCGAAAGAAATCTCCTTCAGCAACGGGCCGAAGGCATTATCGAAGGATATGGATTGTGCAGATAATAATGTCATGGTGCTTACTCAGGTTTTACAGGCAAACAAATGCCTGTCGTCAATAAAGCCGACGATAACCGGTAAGCCGGAGGGAAGTTCTCAGATTGTCAGTTAGCTTCGCTCAAGCAGGTTATCGCAGCACGATACCGGTAACGCCTGAGCAGTGACGATCGCTAAGGACGAGTGAAACTAAAAAAACTTCACGGGTCAGCATGGCAATCCTCCTTATGTATTCTGTTGGTGAATGAATGAGCTGATTATATTGGGGATTTCCGAATTGTTCCAGTGTCGAAAATCCTCACGAGAACGTTACGGTGTCACCACATCGTTTTCAAGCTTCTGCCGTTTACGCAAGGCCGGGAACCATGTCATCCATAATCCCACCACGATCAATGTACCGACGCCGCCAATCGCCGCGGCCGGAACTGCGCCCACCCAGGCCGCCAGCAAACCGGATTCAAACTCGCCGAGCTGATTGGACGTGTTGATGAAAATGGAATTCACAGCGCTGACGCGGCCACGCATATCGTCAGGCGTGTCCAGCTGAACCAGCGCGCCACGGATAACCATGCTGATCATATCGAAACCGCCGAGGGCAAACAGGGCCAGTATGGAAAGCCACAACGAGGTTGAGAAGGCGAAGACCAAGGTGGCGACGCCAAAACCGGCTACCGCCGTAAACATGGTCATCCCGACATTGCGTTTCAGCGCGCGATGGCTCAGCCAGAAGCCGACGATTAAGCCACCAACCGCAGGCGCACCGCGTAGTAAACCCAATCCCCACGGGCCGGTATGCAGAATATCGTGCGCAAAAATCGGCAACAAGGCCGTCGCGCCTCCCAGCAGCACGGCAAATAAATCGAGTGAAATGACGCCCAGAACGTCCGGCCGGTTACGGATAAAGCTGATGCCCGCAAACAACGTTTTGAACGTGGCCGGAATACGGCGTGGAGGCGCCTGTTCGTATCGTAAACGGCTGACCATCAGGATCGACAGCAGATACAGCACGGCGCAAACCGAATAGGCCACGCCCGCACCGGCGACATACAGAAAACCGCCCAGCGCCGGGCCGACCATCGCTGCCGCCTGGCCGGACACGCTGTTTGCCGCCATTGCGCGCGCCAGCAAATGCGGCGGAACCAGCGCCGGAAGCATCGACTGCAACGACGGCGCCTCCATCGCTTTGGCGGTCGAAATAATGAAAATCAGCCCGAGTATGATCACTTCATTGACGTGATGGGTCAGCGACAACCAGGCCAGTGCGGCAATCGCCAGCCACTCTACCATCTGCCCGAGCAACACCACGCGGCGACGATCAAACTGGTCGGCTACGTGCCCGGCGACCAGCGCCAGCGCGACGGAGGGGAAAAACTGCACCAGCCCGATCAGCCCGAGATCAAATGCCCGACCAGTAATCGAATAGATTTGCCAGCTCACCACAATTGAAAGCATCTGGAAACCAAAGCTGGACGCGGCGCGGGCTATCCAGAACGCAACAAACGAACGATGTTGTAACAGCGAATCTGAATTCACTGCGGAAGAAGGAGGCATGACAAATTCCTGAAAGAAGAAAGTTTATACGCCGCGTCTGAGCCTTATTGTGTCATAAGTTAGCCCGGCAATTATTAGGGGTACAAATTATTAACAATCAATCTACCGGGCTATTTTTACCATAAAAAAGAACCATCACAAAAAATTCAGCACATCTTCATTAAACGGAGTTTGCCTTCACATTGTGAAGAAGGAACGGAGTTCTTGCGCATGATCTTCCGGTTTTTCTTCAGAAATAAAAACGGCCTCAAGTGAGGCCGTGGCGAGCGGGGGAACTGCAAATTTACCAGCGTAATTTACGGCCGGAATATTCCACAAAGTGGTGGCCGCCTTTGCCGCGGAATGCGTCGAACTGATCAGCAATCCCGGTGGCGCTTTCTTCAACGGTCAGGGTGGCATCTTCGCCGCCCATATCAGTTTTTACCCAACCCGGATGGACGGATAACAGCGTCAGTTCCTGCTTTTCAGTGGCTTCCTGCAACCCGCGGGTCAGCATATTCAGCGCGGCCTTACTGGCGGAATACAGCGGATAGGTGGCGACTTCATTCTCGTTGAGGCTGGACAGTTCTGAGGTCATCAGCGCCAGCACGCCGGTACGGTGATTCAGCAGGGGAAGGAATTCAGCGGCAGTGCGGACAGGGGAAATGGCATTGGTCAGGAACAGCTGAATAATCTCTTCATCGGTGGCCTGATGAATGTCCTGATGGTCGGGACCAAATACGCCCGCATTCACGAAAATCAGGTCAAAACGGCTTTCGGAAAGTGCGTCTTTCACCGCTTCGCGGGCTTCGGATTTATTGATATCTAATTTTACCCATTCAGCCGAAGCAGGGCTTTTCGCCGGAACGGCAGCACGCGTAGTCGCAGTTACCTGCCAGCCACGTTTTGCCAGTACATCCACCACACCCAGGCCGATGCCGCGTGAAGCGCCGATGATCAATGCTTTCTTAGAGTCAGTCATATTCATCCTTTTATTCAATGCGTTAAAATTAATTTGTTGTTTTCATTAAACCTGTAAAACCGCTTTAGCTTGAGTTTCAGTATGGGACAACCCGCCGCTGGCAACAATGGGCTGGAGTCCGATTTTCCGGATGCATGAGTTTCCCGGCACTGACTGTCGGCGTGGCAACCTGCTAGCGCCGGCAGGCTTGATTTATATCGCCTGTTGTTTGTCGGTGTTCATATATTTCCAATGAATTCATTGGTGGCATGAATAATAATATTTTAAGCTTTAATTCATGCATAAATATCTTGTTTTTTAAAATACTCAGGAACAAAATCACTCTCAGATTTAACTTTTACAGACTGCATTAATAGTAATACATTAAGTTGATTATCTGATTGACGGATTTCTGTTAATTAAATCAGTAACAAGAATGAATTATCGTCGAAGTTGACGTAATTTCGAAATGGAAAGTATCACTCATTCAAATGATTTTTAAGGGACTAATATGGCAAACTTAACATATCTGACGTTGAACGGGCAAACTCAGGGGCTGATCTCTGCGGGATGTTCTTCACTGGATTCCATTGGTAATAAAGCGCAAATCGGAAATATTGACAAGATCATGGTTTACAGTATGAAACATACGCTGTCCCGCGATCAAAACGTAAACCATCATGAAGTGACTATTCTTAAGCCGATAGATAAATCTTCGCCGCTTCTTGGGAAGGCTATAACTGATAATGAAATATTAACCTGTGATCTGGAACTCTACCGTACAAATAAAGTCGGCATGGGAGAGTGTTATTACAAAGTGAAATTAACCGGTGCCCGGATCACAAATATCGATTTTATTGTGCCCCACAGCATTCTTGAGAGCGAAGCCGAAGCGCAGGAAAGAGTCAGTTTCAGCTACGAAACCATCACATGGGAACACTGCATAGCGGGCACAAGCGCGTACAGTTTATGGAATGAACGCGTTTATTAAGAAAGGGAAAAAAATGTCAGATCTCACGGATGCGGCTTACTGGCGACGGGTCAATGCCGGCAAAAAAATATTAATGGGCGAGGACTCATTCAACTCTTTCCCCAGCATGAATCCTGTGCAGCGCGATATTGCTTTCGCGAACGGTACATTTATTACCGAAACTCGCCATATCATGTTGCTGACGATGGAAGAGGCGCAAGAAATTGTCGATACCCTGATGGGCGGCACGGATAAAATTTTCTCCTACAAACTGGCGCCGGGTAACATTAAAGATATTCTGGAAGGCACTGGGAATATCAGCAAATTAATGACCTATAAGAATTCAGCCGGTGATCTGGTGTTTCATTTCAAATCGCTCGGTGTCCGGGCGATTGAATACACATTCGAAGGTAAATCTTACATCAAAATAACCGGGTACGCCGGATTGCGCCAAATTCTCAAGGGCACCCGTTATGCTGTGAATCATCCTCAGATGCTGGAAATGGGCATTGGCTACCGGGGTATTGGTAAAGCACTTGTTAAAGGAACGAGATTTTGTATTGTCGCCTCCCTGGCCTGGCGCGCCCTCGAATTAGTATTTAAATCTGATTATCACCTTGCCGATTTTCTTGTTGATGTTTCGGTGGATGCGGTAAAAACCATTGTTACTAGTATTGTTATCGGTGTTGCTGCGGGTGTTTTGACTGTACTTGGTGCCCCTGTCGCTTTTACTATATTTGTAATTGTAGTCGCTGGCATTGTATTAAATATCACGTTGAATAAGTTAGATGACAAAATTGGCTTCTCTTCTAGCCTTAAAATCAAGTTGAGGGAGGGATGGGAAGAATATCAAAAAATCAATGAATGGAATTTTAAAAATTCCGGTTTATTTTTAAATGCACCTGTAGGATTTGGATATTGAAATGGAAATGAATGATTTTAGAAAACTAATTATCTATAAGCTTTCAGCTATTTTTCTGATAGTCTTTTTTGCAGGGTTCACTTACCTGGTGATTAGCTTGCCTGGTGTGCTTGGTAATTATTCGATATTTGCTTTTGGAGATATCATTGAGTATAACGGGAAGGTGGTTATTTCTGTCTCAGGTATTCCTCTGTTTATTTGGGGTTTTTTCTTTTCGTTAAGGGTTTTATTGCATAAAGGGATGAAACCCTTGAAAAAAGCCACGTGGATTGGGAATGTTTGGGGAGGGGTTAGCCTTGCATCAGTATGCTTGGGTTTTATCGCCTCGTTTATTCTCCCTTTCATATTTATTTTTTCATCCTATACCTCCTGCAATACAGATACAACCAGCAATTATTATGTCATTCACCCTGATTTATGTAAGACAATAGTTACGCATCGCTGGAGAGATAAATGAAAGATAATGATTTACAAAAATTGGTGTTTTATAAACTCTCAGCTTTTTTAATGATGGCTATCTGCGTGGTAACTATTTACGTGATTTCCATTTAAGTGGATTTATTTGGTGTTTACTCGTTTTTTTTGCGCGGAGATATTATACAGTATAATGGGAAAGTGATAATATCTATTGGAGGGGTTCCTTTATTCATCTGGATGTTCTTTTTTTCATTGAGAATATTATTACGTAAAGGGATGAAACCATTAAAAAAAGCTACTGTAATCGGAAATATTTGGTTAGGAATTAGTATAGCCTCCTGCTGCTTAGGGTTTGTTATGTCCTTTATCATCCCATTCATATTTATGTTTTCATCCTACACTTCCTGCAACGAAGATAAACTCGGCAGTTATTATGTTATTCACCCTGCTTTATGTAAGACGATAGTGCCTTACGACAAGTTGAGATAATGAAATAATTGTCCTTTTTCAGCGGCCATTTGCTAGAAAATTTGTGATGCGCACCAGACTTTCACGTTGCCAGCCTTGTAATGAATGCGTACTGTTGTTCATTCGAAATGGCTGACAAGAGTGAGTGAAAAAAATGGCCGTGAAATGGATAATTCTCTGTTTTGTAGGGGTTTTGTTGCTGTCATTCGGTTACAGCTATGCCAGGGCGGCACACACTAAAACGGAGCCTGCCAGCCAGAACTGGTCGACGGCGCGTCGTGATTCTGCGGGTATTGCGCCGGATCCGGTCAAACTGCGCAGTACCGCGATTGTCCAGATATATGCCGCGCCGACGTATGGCTGGCGCGGGCTGGTGGCGGTACATCCGTGGATTATTTTTAAACGCGAAGGCGAAACGGCGTTTACACGTTATGACGTCATCAGCTGGGGCAGCACGAACGTTGTTCGCCGCAATTATGCTATCCCTGACGGTTACTGGTTTGGGTCTAAGCCCAAATTACTGGTCGATCATCGCGGTGCCCAGGCTGAAGCGATGATCCCCAATATTGTCGCGGCGATAAAAAGTTATCCGTATCCGCATACCTATCACGCGTGGCCTGGCCCCAACAGCAACACATTTATGGCGCACATTGGCCGTGAAGTGCCGGATCTGCAACTCGATATGCCGTCTAACGCCATCGGCAAAGATTATCGGGGCATCACAAATCCGATCGGTTTGCCACCTTCCGGTCGTGGCGTGCAGGTTTCAGTGCTGGGGCTTTTGGGCGTTACGCTCGGCGTTGAAGAGGGCGTTGAAGTGAATGTGTTAGGGCTAAATCTGGGAGTTGATTTCAAAAATCCGGCACTGCGTTTACCGTTTGTCGGTCGCGTCGGTTTTGATAATCCGCAAAATGCCGAGCTTTAGCGTTTATTACTAAGATGTACTTCAGAATTTAAAATGGCCGGTATCTCTCCGGCCAGACAAATGATCAGAACGATGAATGCTTGTAAGACCGGTATTCTGGCTTCCAGAATTCAGTATCAAGACGGTTTTGCAGCGTCTCTTGCGACATTTCCGGCGCCACACCTTCGTGCTGCGCTACACGGGCGACTTCGGCGGCAATCACTTTCGATACATGCTGAATATCGGCGATAGCCGGTAACAGCGAGCCTTTGCCGGTAGTTGCCAGCGGAGAAAGGCTGGCCAGCGCCTGACTTGCGGCGAGCAACATACCATCAGTAACGCGACGCGCTTTGGCGGCCAGAATCCCCAAGCCTAAACCGGGGAAGATATACGCATTGTTGCATTGCGGGATCGCGTAAGTGCGGTCCTGATAATGCACCGGCGCAAACGGGCTGCCGGTTGCCATCAGTGCCGCGCCTTCGGTCCACGCAATCACATCTTGCGGGCGGGCTTCGGCACGGGACGTCGGATTCGACAACGGCATGATGATCGGATGGTGGCAGTTGTGGTGCATTTCGCGGATGATTTCTTCGGTGAACAGCCCCGGCTGCCCGGAAACGCCAATCAGAATCGTCGGTTTGGAATGGTGTACGACATCCTGCAACGAGATGTTTTGTGCATCGACTTTCCAGTGAGCGATACTGGCTTTGCGTGTGACCAGTTTGCGCTGGAAACCCAGCACGTTTGGCATGTCATCGGTCAGCAAACCAAAACGATCCACCATAAACACCTGACCGCGCGCTTCGTCTTCCGTCGCGCCTTCGGCGATCATCTGCGCAATAATTTTTTCCGCGATACCACAGCCCGCAGAACCCGCGCCGAGGAAAGTCACGCGCTGGTCGCGCAACTGCGTTCCGGCAGCATGGCTGGCAGCAATCAGGCAGCCTAACGTGACAGCGGCGGTGCCCTGAATATCGTCATTAAAGCAGCACAGCTCTTCACGATAACGTTCCAGCAGCGGCATCGCGTTGGTTTGCGCGAAATCTTCGAACTGAAGCAATACGTCCGGCCAGCGCGTTTTGACCGCCTGAATGAACATATCCATAAATTCATTGTATTCACCGTCGGTAATGCGCGGGTGGCGCCAGCCCATATACAGCGGATCATCGAGGCGCTGCGCATTATTGGTGCCAACGTCGAGCATGATCGGCAACGTATTGGCCGGGTTAATCCCGCCACAAGAGGTATACAGAGACAGTTTGCCGATAGGAATACCCATCCCGCCGATGCCCTGATCGCCCAATCCCAGAATGCGCTCGCCGTCGGTGACGACGATCACCCGGATGTCGTTTTTGGAGAAGTTTTGCAGCATTTCATCGATATGGTCGCGGTCCGGGTAGGAGATAAACAACCCTCTGGCGCGGCGGTAGATATCAGAGAAATGCTCACAGGCCTCGCCGACGGTCGGGGTGTAGATGATCGGCAGCATTTCTTCCAGATGCGAATTCACCAGGTTATAGAAAAGCGTTTCGTTAGTGTCCTGGATATTGCGCAGATAAACGTGTTTTGAGATATCACGTTTGAATTCAGAGAATTGGGTGTAAGCACGGTCGGTCTGTTCGCTGATGGTTTCGACCTGATTTGGCAGCAATCCGTTCAGATTAAGCGCCAGACGCTCATCGCGGCTGAAGGCCGAGCCTTTGTTCAGCAGCGGATTTTCGAGTAACAGTGAACCGGTGTAATGCGTGTAGAGTGGGCGTTTTTTTAACATCATTAAGCCTTAGAGAGTTTGTACTCAGTGATTTCCCTCGGCGTTATTTCTTCGCGCGGGATCCCTCGCAGTAAAATCCTATAAACAATCGAATCAGAGTGAATTAAAAATAAAGCAGGTGGCGCACAGCAGCCGGAAATAGTCTTTATTATTGTCTGTTTTTTATATCACGCGTGAGGCAGGGGTTCTGGTTACATAAATTACAAAAGCATTTTAATACTTACTTAGTGATAAGAAACGACAGCATGTTGTTGGATATTTCAGAGTAATTCAATGTAAGTAATAAAATAAATACTCACTTAAGCTAAATAACTCAGTTTAGTGTAATTGATTGATTTTACTGTTTTTGATGGTTAAGTAATTATTGTTATTCTTATCAAATAAACAGATGTGAGCATTGTCACAATTACCTTTAAGCGAAAATAATATAAAGACTCGCAGTTTTATTTTTCTTCATTCAATTAACAATAAAAAAGATAAAGGTCTGATTATGCCAACGTTACTCTTATCCTCTTTATTCCCTTTGGTTTTTGTTATGGTTTTAGGCTGGCTGAGCGGGAAACTCGGTTATATGAAACGGGACGACGCAACGGTGTTAGCCACCGTAGTGATTCGTTTTGCTTTGCCATTACATCTTTTTATCGGCGCATTACACACCGACCCTTCTAAAATACAGAATTTATCCTTTATGGCTGTGCTGGTGATCGGCCTGATGGGGTCTTATCTTCTGACACTGTGCATCTCGCGTTTTCTGTTTCGTCACGATATAAAAACCAGCGCCATTCAGTCACTGGTGTGCGCCTTCCCGGATATGGCGTACTTCGGCGCGCCGGTTCTGGCCGTACTCATCGGGCCGGAAGGTTTTCTGGGTGTGCTGGTGGGTAACCTGATCACCAGCGTGCTGATGATCCCGCTGACCATTGTTCTGATCCGCATGGGGGATGAAAACAGTGAACTGGCCGATCAGGGCAGTCTGAGCAAAATGATCCTGACAAACCTGTTCAAAGCGGTGCGCAACCCGATTGTGTGGATCCCCGTTCTCGGCGTCATCATGAGTCTTGCGGGGATCAAAATCCCGGAACTGCTGTCGTCTTCGGTTGAAATGATGGGGAAAACGGCAGGGGGTATTTCGTTGTTCGCGCTGGGATTATTGTTCTTCGGCGAACGCCCGACGCTGAATATCCATACGTTTACCAATATCGGCATCAAGAATTTAATCCAACCTGCCATCATGGCGGCCGCCGGAATAGCATTTGGTCTGAGTCATACGCTGATGCAGCAGGTGGTGATTATCGGTGCCACGCCGTCGGCGATTGCTGCCGGGATGTTTGCAGTGCGCAGTGATACGTACGTGGAATCCGCCTCATCTTCCATTCTGATCGGGACAGCGCTCGGGATTGTGACGGAAGGGATCGTGATTTATATGATGTCGTAAAGCAGGGACGTGCTGTGATCTGAACCGATAAAAAAGGCCCGCCATTTCCGGCGAGCCTTTTGTTTTAGCGCGGTGCGATTACTTCACGCATTTCGCACATTGGTTTTGCTGGATCTGCTGGAAGAAGTCGTTGCCTTTGTCATCCACCAGGATGAACGCCGGGAAGTTTTCCACTTCAATTTTCCATATTGCTTCCATCCCTAATTCAGGATATTCAACACATTCGAGGCTTTTGATGCTTTGTTGTGCAAGAACCGCTGCCGGGCCGCCGATGCTGCCCAGATAGAAGCCACCGTGTTTGTGGCAGGCATCGGTAACTTGCTGGCTGCGGTTGCCTTTTGCCAGCATGATCATGCTGCCGCCGTTAGATTGCAGAAGATCCACGTAGGAATCCATGCGGCCTGCGGTGGTCGGGCCGAGGGAACCGGAGGCATAACCTTCTGGTGTTTTCGCCGGGCCAGCGTAGTAAATCGGGTGATCTTTAACGTACTGTGGCAAGCCTTCGCCGTTATCCAGACGGTCTTTCAGTTTGGCGTGCGCAATGTCACGACCTACGATAATAGTACCGTTCAGGGAAAGGCGCGTTGATACCGGATATTCTGAAAGCTGTGCAAGGATTTCTTTCATCGGGCGGTTCAGGTCAACCTTAACGGCTTCGCCTTCACCGGCATGACGCAGTGATTCAGGGATATATTTGCCCGGATTGTTTTCCAGTTTCTCGATCCAGATACCGTCTTTGTTGATTTTCGCGCGGATATTTCGGTCAGCGGAGCAGGAAACACCCATGCCCACCGGGCAGGAAGCGCCGTGACGTGGCAGACGGACTACCCGGATGTCGTGAGCAAAGTATTTACCGCCGAACTGCGCGCCGAGGCCGAGATTGTTCGCTTCGATCAGCAGTTCCTGTTCGAGTTGCACATCGCGGAAAGCCTGACCGTGTTCGTTACCTTCCGTTGGCAGACCATCGTAGTAATGCGTGGACGCCAGTTTTACTGTTTTCAAGGTCGCTTCGGCCGAAGTGCCGCCGATAACAAACGCGATATGGTAAGGAGGGCAAGCCGCGGTACCCAGCGTGCGCATTTTCTCAACCAGATAGCCTTTCAGCTTCGCCGGGGTGATCAGCGCTTTGGTTTCCTGATAAAGATACGTTTTGTTTGCAGAACCACCGCCTTTGGCGATGCACAGGAATTTGTACTCGTCGCCATCGACGCTGTAGAGGTCGATTTGTGCCGGCAGGTTGGTGCCGGTGTTCACCTCTTTGTACATATCCAGCGCGGCATTCTGGGAATAGCGCAGGTTGTCTTCGATGAAAGTGTTATATACGCCCTGAGACAGGCTGGCTTCGTCGTTTCCGCCGGTCCAGACGCGCTGGCCTTTTTTGCCCATAATGATCGCGGTGCCGGTGTCCTGGCAGGTTGGCAGAATGCCTTTCGCGGCGATCTCTGAGTTTCTCAGGAACTGCAATGCAACGTATTTGTCGTTTTCGCTGGCTTCCGGGTCATCCAGGATGGCGGCAACTTGTTGCTGATGCGCAGGGCGCAGCATGAAAGAAGCATCGTGGAATGCGTGCTGAGCCAGCAGGGTAAGCGCTTCGGGCGCGACTTTTAAGACGTCTTCACCGTCAAACTGTCTGACAGAGACGTGCTCTTTGGTCAGCAAATAGTATTCAGTATCGTCTTTGGAAACGGGGAAGGGATTCTGATAGTAGAAAGGTTTATTCGACATTGTTTTCTCACTTAATCCGTTATGGCCGCCACGGGTACAACGATTTTCAGGAAGAGTACGGGAAAATCACGGCGACGTTTCTATTCGTTCCGTATGTTGCCAGCCAAATACACAGGCTGGCAACGTGGTTTAACTGTTTTCTTTTAGTAAATGTTTTGTTAATGCCTTGCGGATGGTTTTATGCACACCCTCAGAACATCATCACCATCCACGGGTAGCCAATGACCAGCAATGCGACCAGGAAGATGGCACCGAAGATGGTGCCCAGTCGCCAGTAATCTTTCGTCGGCAGATAACCACTCCCGTAATAAATCGGACTCGGGCCAGTACCGTACGGTGTGATGATCCCCATGATCCCCAGAGACGTCACCATCAGCAGACAGAACACCTGCATATTGATGCCCGGAATCGCAGCACCAATAGTCAGCATAGCCGGTAAAAGCGCGGTGGTGTGTGCGGTGGTGCTGGCAAACAGATAGTGCAGCAGGTAGAACGCCAGCAGCAGGGCGATGGTCGCCGCGCCCGGAGAAATACCGCCCATCAGCGCAGCGCCTTCTTTACCCAGCCAGGCGATAAAGCCCGTGCGTGACAGGCCGTCAGCCAGTGCAACCAGCGTGGCAAACCAGGCAAAGGTGTTCCAGGCCGGTTTGTTGCTGGTGATATCGTTCCAGTTCAGAACGCCGGTCCACAACATCAGAACCACAACCAGCAGCGCAGCCATTGCAGGCTCAATGAAGCTGGCAGCGAAAATCCACATTGCCAGCGCACAGCATACGAAGACCAGCAGCAAGATTTCGTGACGGGACATTCTGCCGAGTTTCGCCAGCTCAGACGTTGCCCATTTTGGCACTTCGTCGTTGATTTTAACTTCAGGCGGGTAGAACCAGTACGCCAGCAGCGGCATGGTCAGCAGCAACAGTAAGCCGACCGGCAGGAACGCCATGAACCAGGTGCCCCAGGAGATGTTGATCCCGGTGACGCTGTTCACGATGCCCAGCGCCAGCAGGTTGGGAGCCAGTGCAGACAGGAACATGGAGCTGGTGATACACGCTGCGGTGATGGCGACCCACATCAGGTAAGAACCAATTTTGCGGGCGCTCGGGTCGTTAGGTTTAGAGCCGTACAACGGTGGCAGGTTAGCAATGATCGGGTAGATCGTGCCGCCACTGCGCGCGGTATTGGACGGTGTGAACGGTGCCAGCAGTAAGTCTGCAAAGGTGATGGCATAACCGAGCGTCAGGCTGCGGCGGCCAAGATATTTCACCAGAATCAGCGCCAGACGGCGGCCGAACTGGGTTTTATCGTAGCCGGCGGCAAACATGAACGCGCCGAAGATTAGCCAGACCGTTGAGTTACCGAAACCACTGACGGCCCATTTGAAAGACTGTGCCGCCATTTTGAATTTCGGATCGGCCAGCTCAGCCGGGCTGAACAGCAACCACTGGCTGAAGAGGGCAATGACCACGACGCCGGTCAGGCCGATAACGGCACCTGGCAGTGGCTCGAAGATCAAACCCACGATGACGCCGACAAAAATGGCGAAGAAGTGCCATGCATAAGGTTCAAGGCCATCGGGAGTGGGAACCAGTAGCAGCAACACCGCTACCAGCACCGGAAGTAACATAAAGATCCAGCGATTTTTCTTGCCGGACTCGGCTTTTTTCGCTGGCTCTTTCACCGCAGTTTTTGTTATTTCGCTCATAATATTTATCTTAGGTAGTTAGGAATATTGTGATGATGCTTAGGTAAAATGTCTCTTGTGTTTTTTTAGTTACTTTGCTTTTTTTAGTTATTTAATGGCGAGCAAGTTTTTATGAAATCCTCCCCCATTATTGTTATTTGTGTTTGGTAGATGTCATTCCCCATAAGAGGGAGTAAATGTTTATATAATGCGTTTTCCCTATTTATTACTGTTGATCTTGATCAACAAAATACGGTGATGGTTTATTTTTTAAAACAATAAATGAGATGCCCGTAACGTGTTTTGAACATGTTTAACGCACATTGTCATCAGGCTGGGAATAAATTGCGATTAATGCCCCTTTATGGGGTGGAGATGCATGAGAAGCGGAGTATGCCGAATGAGAGTCATTCACATCGTTGAGGCTTTCCCGTCCTGATGCCGGTGGCCTTGCGGGCGGGTAAAACCTCTGATTTTCTTGGTAAGAACGGGCTGAAGATGTAATAGTTATCTGATCATATAAATACAAATAAGATCGTAGTTTACACGAATGTGATTATTTATTTTTAGTGTTAACATATTTTTAATATAACAGGCATTAAGTTAATAGATAAATAGTTAATAAACTAATGTAAGCGGTTTTGAAACTAAAAATAAAACTATATTAATAAGCATTAGACCGGCAACGAAATAAAACACACAAATAATAATCAGATATTTCGTCAAATAGCGGCCGGTAAAGAATTCAGAAAATTAATACTTAAAATTTGGAGTTACAATTATGAGCACCAACGCACCGCTATTGAGTCCGTTCACTCTGCCAAATGGCACCGTACTGAAAAACCGTATCCTGATGGCGCCAATGACCACCTGCACCGGTTTTTATGATGGCACCGTCACCAGCGAGCTGGTCGAATATTATCGCGCCCGCGCTGGCAGTATCGGCACCGTCATCGTGGAATGCTGTTTTGTTGATGACAAAGGCCTCGCATTCCCGGGCGCTATCGGCATCGATAACGACAGTAAAATTGCCGGTCTGGCGAAAATTGCCGAAGCGGTGAAATCTCAGGGTTCCAAAGCACTGTTGCAGATTTATCACGGCGGCCGCATGAGCGAGCCAAAACTGATCGGCGGTCAGCAGCCGGTTGCGCCAAGTGCGCTGGCTGCACCGCGTGACGGCGCAGCAACTCCGGTGGCGTTAACCGCAGAAGAAGTGGACGGCATGATCGCCAAATTTGGTGAAGCCACCCGCCGCGCGATTGAAGCCGGTTTCGACGGTGTGGAAATTCACGGCGCGAATACTTACCTTATCCAGCAGTTCTTCTCACCGAACTCCAACCAGCGCGACGACAAATGGGGCGGTAGCCGCGAAAACCGCGCCCGTTTCCCGCTGGCTGTGCTGGATATCACCCATGAAATGGCGAAGAAATACGCCGATTCTACTTTCATTATTGGTTACCGTTTCTCACCGGAAGAACTCGAAGAGCCGGGCATTCGCTTTGCAGACACAATGTATCTGCTCGAGCAACTGGCCGCGCGGGGTCTGGATTATCTGCATTTCTCCCTCGGTTACTCCTTGCGGCCTTCCATCAACGACACCACAGATCCGACGCCGCTTATCGACAAGTATGTCGCGATGCGTTCTGAAACGCTGGCGGCTATACCAGTGATGGGCGTGGGCGGTATTGTGAACAAAGCCGATGCGGAGCTGGCGCTGGAACATGGCTACGATATGATTGCCATTGGTAAAGCCTGCATCGCTTACCCTGACTGGACTGACCGTATCGCCAATGACCAGAAACTCGATCTGTTCATTGACAGCACGCAGCGCGAAGCCCTGACCATTCCTGAGCCGCTGTGGCGCTTCTCGCTGGTTGACGCGATGATCCGCGACATGAGCATGTCGTCGAAAAAATTCAAAGCCGGTGTGTTCCAGGAAAAAGTGCAGGACAACGCGCATGAAGTGGCAGTGAACGTCAGCCTGGAAACCGACCGCATTACGGACATCGTGCTGGAAGCCAGTGCGGATCTGGATGTGGAATTCACCACCAGCTTCGATATCATCCGTACCCGTATTCTGGATGCGAACAGCCCGCACGTTGACGCCGTCACGGGCGCCACTGAACAGAGCGAAGCGGTGAAAAAAGCGGTGTCCAAAGCCATCGCAAAATCGTGTAAAGCGCAGTTGCTGGAAGAGGGCGGCAGCCTGTCCGAACCGCAAAGCTACGATGTGGTTGTAGTCGGCAGCGGCGGTGCGGGTCTGGCGGCTGCGATTCAGGCCTGTGATGAAGGCGCGAAAGTGCTGATCGTCGAGAAAATGTCTACCATCGGCGGCAACACCATCAAAGCCTCTGTGGGCATGAACGCCGCTGAAACCCGTTATCAGAAACTGAAAGGCATCGAAGACAGTAAAGAGCTGTTCTATCAGGAAACCCTGAAAGGCGGCCAGTTCAAAAATAACACCGTGCTGCTGAACGAATTCATCGAACGGGCTCCGCAGGCCGTCGAATGGCTGGCTGCACACAATATTGAACTGAGCGATATCACCATCACCGGCGGGATGAGCATCGACCGTACGCACCGTCCGGCCGACCGCAGTGCAGTCGGTGGCTTCCTGATAAGCGGTCTGGTGAAAAACCTCAACAAACGTAATATCGACGTGATGCTGGATACGTCTGTGACCGAAATCCGTTACACCAACGGCGCGGTGCAGGGCGTCGAACTGCTCAACGATGAAAACGAAGTGCTGACGGTGAATGCTAAAAGCGTGATTGTCGCGACCGGTGGTTTCAGCGCCAACCGTGATATGGTCGTGAAATATCGCCCTGAACTGGACGGTTTTGTGACCACTAACCACAAAGGCGCGACCGGCGGCGGTATTGCCATTCTCGAAAAAATCGGTGCCGGTACCGTCGATATGGGCGAAATTCAGATTCACCCGACCGTGGAACAGACAACGTCTTATCTGATTTCCGAAGCCATCCGTGGCGGCGGCGCGATTCTGGTCAGCCAGGCGGGTCATCGCTTCTTCAACGAGATGGAAACGCGCGACAAAGTTTCTGCAAAAATCATCGGCCTGCCGGAGATGTTTGCCTACGTGGTCTTCGACGAACAAGTGCGGCTTAACAACAAGGCGGCAGATGAGTACATTGCACGTGGTTTTGTTATCAGCGGATCTACACCGCGTGAACTGGCCGCTAAGCTGGAAATGGATTCCGATGCGTTTCTCGCCACGCTCGAAAACTACAACGTCGCGGTGGATAAACAGGACGACGCAGCGTTTGGCCGTAAAACAGCGATGCGCCATCCGATCAATCAGGGGCCATTCTACGCTATCCGTATCGCACCGGGGGTTCACCACACCATGGGCGGCGTGACCATTAACACCGACACCTGCGTACTGGATGCTCATAAACAGGTGCTCAGCGGCGCATTCGCCGCGGGTGAAGTGGTCGGCGGGATCCACGGTGGTAACCGTATCGGCGGGAATGCCGTTGCAGATATCATTATCTTCGGTATTCTTGCTGGACAGAATGCAGCGAAATACGCGATGCAATAAAGAACCGTTTTCCTTCCGGTTGCACGGAGTCTGGCAACGCTAAGTCAGCGCCTGTAAC
Source organism: Rahnella sp. PCH160 (assembly GCF_047784855.1). Classification (NCBI taxonomy): domain Bacteria; kingdom Pseudomonadati; phylum Pseudomonadota; class Gammaproteobacteria; order Enterobacterales; family Yersiniaceae; genus Rahnella; species Rahnella sp. PCH160. Next base: position 206,673 of record NZ_JBLOGT010000002.1, on the reverse strand, counting down.
CCGGAAGGTTAAGGTTTCAGTTAAACGTAAAGCCTGTCCCGCATCGCTGTGGGGCGGGCTTTTCACTTTTCTTCTTTAAGGTCTGTTTTGAGGCCTGCTTTTGGGTAAATCTGATGACGCCAGACGATCGTGTTTATGCTTATTCCGCCGTTTTGATGGGTTCGCCCATTCTTCTCAAGCTGTTTGAACATAATCAAACGCTGGCCTCCAACGTTTTTCGCCTTATCAAACTTCAGGAAACAAAACTGACGGTTAACCGCCCGCAGTCCGAAGTGATGTCAGTGAACCATGCGGCAGGGGATCATGCGGTTACTGTCAGCAAACCGGTGTTCGATTTGATCAGTCGCGCCAAAGCCGTGAGTGTGCTGGAAAACAGCAGTTTTAATTTCACCATCGGTCCGCTGGTAAAACGCTGGAAAATCGGTTTTAACGGCAACAGCGTACCTGCGGCGGGTGACTTACAGACGTTATTGAAAATTACCGATCCCCATGACGTGATCCTCGATGAAGAATCGCAGTCCGTTTTTCTGCATAAAGCGGGAATGGAAATCGATCTGGGTGCGATTGCCAAAGGGTATATCGCGGACGTGGTAAGGGATTTTCTTCGTGAACAGCAGGTCACGCAGGCGCTGATCAATCTGGGCGGGAATGTGCAAACGCTGGGTGCGGGGGCAGAAGGGGCGTGGGCGATTGGCCTGAAAAAACCGTTTTCTGACCCGGAATCGCTGATCGGGGTGATAAACGTTACAAATAAATCGGTAGTAACATCGGGCGTTTACGAGCGGTACTTCGCGCTAAATGGCCAGCGTTACCATCATATTCTCGATCCGAAAACCGGTTATCCGCTGGATAACGAACTTCTCAGCGTGACGATTATTTCGGATGATTCGATTGACGGTGATATCTACACCACGCTGCTTTACGGCATGGGCGTGGAAAAAAGCCTCAGGTACTTGCAGAATTTCCCGCACATTGAGGCTGTTTTTGTCACGAAAGACCAGCAGATTATCTTCTCGTCGCCGCGGCAGTTTACGTTCACGCCGCTGGACCCGGACTATCACATTACTGGCAGTATTGCTTAAGCAGCGAGTAATGATCGGCCTGTAAGCGATAGCGGTAAACCGGCCTGCCCGTTACGCCATAATGAATGCTGGTGAAGAGGATGTTCATCTGTGCCAGCCATATCAGGTATTTACGACAAGACACCCGCGAAATATTCACTGAACTGGCAAGTTCGTCGGTGGAGAATTCCATCGTCGGATGCGCGTCAATCCACTGGCACAGCGTGCGCAGCGTTTGTGGCGTCAGACCTTTTGGCAGCTTTTTAGATTCTGCCGCCGCCGGGTTATTGCCATGAATTAACCGGTCAACGTCCGACTGCTCATAATATTGCTGGTTATCCATCAGCGTTTTTTTCTGCTGCCAGCCCGTCAGTGCCTCCTCAAAACGGGAAAACTGGAACGGTTTGATCAGGTAATCCACGACGCCGTAATTCAGCGATTTTTTGATGGTGTCCGCATCGGCGGCGGAAGAAATGACAATCACGTCGATAGGGCGGCGGGCATCGCGCAGCTCAGGAAGTAAATCCAGACCATTGTCCTGCTGCATGTACACGTCAAGTAAAATCAGGTCGATAGACAGTTCTGAATTCAAAACCAGATCTTTCGCCTGTTGCAACGTCGATGCAGTGCCGCAGCACGCGAAGCCTTCAATCTGGCCCACGTAGCAGCGGTTCAGCTCGGCTACCATAGCATCATCATCAACTATCAGCACATTGATCAAGAACTTGTCCTCTCTCCATCCCAGGGAAGTTGTACAAAAAATTGGGTATAAACATCGGGTTCGGATTCTACGTTAATAGTTCCGCCCAGACTTTCAACTTGCTGTTTCGCAAGGAACAACCCCATACCTCGCTGATCACCCTTGGAAGAAATACCTTTCTCAAATATCGCCTCGATGTTTTCCGGCGCAATCCCCGGTCCGTCGTCACTGACGACGCAGGCCAGCGAACCATTTTGATAATGCAACAGCACGCTGACTTCGCCGTCCGGCTGGTCTCCAAGCGCATCCAGAGCATTTTCAATCAGATTACCCAGCACGGTGATCAGCGCCGCGACCTGATTTTCATTGCTGTTATCGGGCAACAGGCTGTCATCACTGAGCGTCAGCAGATGCCGGGTATCCGAGGCGCGGTTAATCTTGCTCAAGAGGAACCCGGCGATGACCGGAGACTTGATTTTCAACAGCAGGGATCCGATTTCAGCCTGATAGTTATTGGCTGTTTTGAGAATATAATCTTCCAGCTGCGTATAACTTTTCATGTGCAGTAAACCCAGTATCACATGGAGTTTATTCATGAACTCATGCGAGCGTTCCCGCAACGAATCTGCATAGTTTACCATGCCGCTCAGGCGCTGCATCAACTGGCTGACCTCCGTCTTATCCCTGAAGGTACAAATCGCGCCAATAATGATGCCGTTATTGCGCACCGGCACAGTATTACTCAGCAGTAAACGCCCTTTGTAGTTAATCTCTTCGTCACGACGTGGAACGCCGGTGTTGAGTACATCGCGCAGGTTGGCGATGAGTGGCAGGGAATCGGCATTCGGGACCACGTCAGTGGCTGTTTCCTGAAATATCTGGCGGGCGGTCTGGTTAATGAGCGTGACGTGCGCGTCTTCATCCACGGCGATCACGCCTTCTTTGATGGATTGCAACATCGCCTGACGCTGTTCGAACAGCGTCGAAATCTCATAAGGCTCCAGCCCGAACAGAATGCGTTTCAGCATTTTGACCAAAAAGTAGGTGCCCAGCGCGCCGACCATCATGCCGAAAAGCACCGTCCAGAGAATGCTCCAGCGACTTTTATTGATTTGCTCGGTGACTTTTTCCAGCGAAATCCCGATGGCGACAACCCCGATTTGCTTATGGTGATCGTCATACACCGGTGTAAATACACGTAACGCTTTATCCAGCGTCCCTTTGTTAATAGAGACATTTTCGTTGCCGAGCAGCGCAGGATTGATGTCATCGCCGATAAAATGATGACTGATCACATCCGTATTTGGATGCGAGAAGCGGATCCCGTCCATGTTGGTGACGACGACAAACAGCAGGTCGTTGCGTTTTTGCACTGCGCTCGCAACAGGCTGGATAATCCCGCTGTCAGAAGGCAGGGAGAGCGCGTGTTTCACTTCGGGAGAATCCGCCAGCGTTCTCGCCACGGCCAGCGCTTTATCTTTGACGCCATCGCGCGTGGTATCACTGACCTGGACAAAATAAAGCAGATGAACCACCAGCAGCACGGAAGCAATCACGGCGCTGATCATCAGAATGACGGAAGTACTGAGTTTCATGGGGTGCTTGCGCACTGAATGACGTTGCAGCGAGTCGCTCATGGGAGCCCCAAAGAGAAAAGAGCAAAATGCTCATGAATGATGATGAATAGTTCGCGTTAAACGTCCTGCGCCGATGCACCGACCCTGGCTGTACGATGAACTAACCCTGTTCAGCCATAATGATAAGTCTATTCGATTGATCTTACCGCTATTTAATACTTTCTAAAGTGAGTTTTGCGGCGTGCCTTCCAACGTTGCTGGATTTCCTTTCATCCAGCTCTGCTTTGATCTCTTCATAGTTATCATCAAGGCGATAATAACGACCCATCCAGTACATCGAACACAGAATCAGTGCCGCAGGGATATACAGGTAACAGGCTTTTATGGCCAGCAGCGCCTGCGGACTTTGTGCCTGATTGGCGAGATATCCTCCGGCAGACAGCAGGATCCCGCTGATAGCCCCGGCACCGGCCATGGCAACTTTCCCCAGGAAACCGTTAACAGACGTCAGGATACCGGCAGTGTTAATCCCGGTTTTCCATTCACCGTAATCGACAGGATCTGCCTGCATTGAGAAATAGATCGCTGTGCGCTGACCCGCACCCACAGATAAGATCGTAGCACCGGTTAATAAGCCGATAATGGCATTTCCAGAGAATATCATTACCAGCATGCCGGCTAAGTTGATTGCGCAGGAGAATAAGTAGACGTGGCGTTTTTTCATTCGCGCCGCCATAAACGGAACCGTGAGTGTTCCCAGCAAAGGTACAAAGGTCGAAATACCTGCAGCAATGGCCGTCATCGTCGGGTCGCCCACGTAATAGTTGAAGAAATAGACCAGCGCGCCAGTCTGGAAAAAGAAGGCGCCCCACATCAGAAATATATTCACTGCGAAGACAAACCACGGACGGTTGTGCCGCAGGCCAGTCCACGCGCGACTGAGCGTCATTTTTTCACTCCGGACTGTCACGCTCTCTTTGACGTTCGCAAAACTCAGCAGCAGGAAGAACACTGCGATCCCGCCAAAAATCATCGCGGTATAGAAAAATCCCGATTGCTGATTCCCGTTGCCCAGAGAATGAACCAGCGGCAGCGTAGCGACGGCCACAATCGTCGAGCCGAGCGAGCCCATCACAATGCGCACCGCCGAGAGTATGGTGCGCTCTTTGGAATCATTGGTGATAAACGGCAACATCGCGCAAAACGGAATATTGACGAGCGTATAGAGAAATGAGAGGCACAAATACGTCAGAAAGGCGTACCAAAGTTTACCTGTCAGACCGAAATCCGGCACATAAAAGGCCATCACGCATAACAGACCAAACGGCACCGCGCCAAGCAGCAGGTAAGGGCGGCAGCGGCCCCAGCGGGTATTGGTATTGTCGATGAGTAGTCCCATCAGGACATCCGCAACACCATCGACCAGGCGCGTGACTAAAAACATCAGCCCGGCGTAGTAGGCGGGAAGTCCCATAATGTCGGTATAGAAGAACATGAGGTACAGCGAAATCATCTGCCAGACCAGATTGCATGAGAGGTCGGCGATCCCATATCCCAGGCGCTGACGCCACAGGGAAAAAGTTGTATTCTGCATGGTGGTTTCTCTTCAGGGTTATTGTTATTTTTGAGTCTGTTATAAGCCATACTTGCGGATGAAATAGGCAGGAGTACAACTCCAGGCATGGCAATAGCTGTTAATGAGTTTGCTGCCATACGGGGAAAATTCAGGGCGTTTCGGGTCATACAATTCCCAGAACGTGTCGGCTCCGGCCCGAACCATTCCGCCCCAGTATTTTTTAATTTCCTGCACAGCACATCCGGTGTTACCGACGCTGATCAGCGCATCAATAAAGTGGTGCATCATGTAAGGCGTGTTCATGCCAATTTCTGGTGGATCTGCCAGTAAGCGGCCGATCAGCCGTGATCGAAAATCGTTATCGCCGACTTCTGCCAGAACCAGCCATATCTGCGAAGCACAGGAAACCTGCTGTTCCGCACCGCTGACGAAAAACCCTTTATTTTCATCCCACAATTGTTCCATTACCGCGCTTTTGAGTTCATCGATTTTGGCGGTCAGCAATGTGACTTTTTCGCTGTCGATTTTGCGGGCCAGCTCCCTGGCTTTCATCAGGCAATAAATCAGTACGCCCTGCGACGGAGCCTGTTTATTCAGTGATTCGTGCCAGTCAATGAATGCCCACCAGTCAGCGCTGTCCTGCAATATTCCGTTTGGGCCAACGCGTTCCAGCGACAGCTCCACCTGCCGCCACGCGACCGCCCAGAGATCTTCCAGCGTTTGCTGATCATTTGTCGCGGCGATGTAATCGGCAAGCGTGGCGACAAAAAACAGCGCGTAATCAAATAAAAACGTATCGTCAGCGATGACGTCAGGTTTCATAAACAGATTCGAAGACACCATGCCGTCTTCGCGTGTCACACCCGCGAATAAATACAGGCAACGTTTCACCAGATCGTTTTGTTCAAACGTCTGGTAATTCACCAGCGCCTGTAAACGCAGATCACCCAGCCACAGACGACGGTCACGTTTGGGCCCGTCCTCGAACACTTCCTGCATACAGTTTCGCAACGTCAGGACGCTGACCTGGTCGATCTGGTCCAGCAAGGCATCCGGATGATGTCGTGGTTTGAGTGATGTGGTATCCGCAGATGTCACTGTGTTCAGATGAATGTCACTCAACTTCAGGTTAAATTTCGCTGACGCAGAGATAACTTTAATTTTCACGAAACGACAGCAGTAGCGACGCGGCAGGCGTACAAGCTCCGGCAGTACATCCAGATAGACGTCCGCCTGCTGCAACCAGCTGCTGCTCAGCCAGCCGTTATATTCGCTGAACGGTTCGGCCATTTCCGCCGGCGTCTCGCCGAAGATAAATTGCAGATGGGCTGGCGCGTCCGGCGGACTGCCTGCCGGTGCGCACCGCAGCCCAAAATATCCCACGCAGTGCGTACCGAAATCGATAATAAGTTCATCACCCGCAGCCAGTTCCCGCTGCATCAGGCTGGCAGGAAGGGCACACTTTTCTGTTTTCCAGCCTGAAACTTCAGATGCGTCGGCAACCACTTCCACCAACGCTGTCGGCTGCAAACGAGTTTGTTGCAACGCCGGTAACAAACTGGCGGCGACTGATAAAAAATGGTTGTTCCGGTGAAAAGTAAGGCTGCTGTTTTTCTGAATTCCCTGAGACATTCCCATTTCCTGTTCAATGATGTGTGGAGTCGAGTGTGCGCCAGGCTCAGAACGTCAGCTATTCTGTGATTGCCAGCTTTGTGCAGGAACTGGCAGCCAGAGTGGGGTATGAAAGGGGATGATCACAAATTCTGAAATCATATTCGCGGGTCAGTGGCGAATAAATTATGGTGACTTCCTGCCAGGATAAAAGAACAAAACGGGACATATCACCTGATGGATAAACTCAAAGTCGAAGCCTATTTTTCTTCTGCAGAAGAAAAACTGTCGGTTTACTCCAGCGACCCGGAAGATAACAACTGTGAGCATTGCCACGATTTTGACGAACTGGTGATCGTTGATAGCGGCCACGGATTGCACGTTATCAACGGCAAACCGGTTTTTATTCAGGAAGGCGACGTCTTTTTCGTCCGCGATAATGACTATCATTTTTATGATGAACTCGGCACGCTAAAACTGATCAATGTGCTGATCAACCCGCAGACTGAATTTAATTATCTGATGAATACCGAACGCCTGCTTTCTCTCTTTTCTGCCAGTGAAGGTAGCCGTTACGGCTGGTTATTGCCTGAGGTGAAAAACCATTGCCGGGATTTAGTCGGGCAGATGTTTACCCGTGCGGATGACTGCGACAGGAACGTGCGGGCGGTTCAGCAGGAAGGATTATTTTTCCAGCTAATAATGAGTCTGGTGAACCAGCGGGAAACCGGGGATCGCAACCATACTCAGTACAAACTTCATCGCATGCTGGGGTATTTGCAGGAGCATTGTTTTACAGAGATTAACTGGGTGGACGTCGCTGAAGAATTTTTGCTGACGCAGCGCACGCTGTTTCGCCGCATAAAAGAAACTACCGGGATGACACCGGAAAACTACCTGAAAAAACTGCGTCTGGTGTCGGCACGCGTGAAGATCAAAAACACGGAAACCTCTATTACGGATATCGCATTCATGTGTGGTTTTTCAAACAGTAATCACTTCACCACTTCCTACAAACAGGTGTTTGGCATTACACCGTCGCAGGAAAGAAAAAAGGCCTGAATCTCTTCAGGCCTTACAGACACGATCTTAAACGTCTTACTGGAAGTAAATATCGCCGTTTTCGGCTTTGGTGATCTTACCGTCAGTATCGGTGATCAGCGCGTAACTGCCACCGATGTACGTCCAGTGTGTGCCTGCATCCGGTGCCGGTAGGTGACGTTCCTGCCAGCCGATGATCTCATAAGGTTTGGTGCGGTACAGCGCCGGAACCTGGTCGCCAATCGAGTAAAGTTTGGAATCATCGTAGAACGATTTGATTTCATGAGAGCTTGACGCTGCGAACGCGGTATTGGCCAGAGGTAATAAGGAAGAAACAACCAGAGCCGATAACATAACAATTTTTGAATGACGCATAGATTATCCCGTTTAAAATCATCAACGTAATGCCTGTCCCGGTAATATGCCACCAATCCATTGTGTGAGCAGTAAAGCCGAAACCTGTGCTTTTTTGTAGAACAGAATAATAGCGAGAAAATCACAGGAGGACGGGACGATTTATTGTGTCTAAATGCAAATGAAACAGAGCGCTTTATGCGTTAGAGGATTTTGCTTCCATAAAAAGAAATAATCACAATAAGAATTATCCTATGTGTTATATTTATATAAGTTATTTTTTTACTTATGTCAGGTTTATCACATGCCGGATATCCGGATAATTTGCGAACAATGCGGTTCCGATCGCTTTAATGCCACAGCGACTACGCCGTTTGCCGACGTTGTGGATGCTATACAGTGTGCTGTCTGCGCGCATCCTGTGAGAGTGGATGACGTGGTCATTTTCAGGGACGGAACTTACATCAGCGGAACATTCGATACGTCAGCAGGAAGTCGGAACAGGTTTAATGGTTTTGATCTCTGAAAATCGGGAAGAGCGTCTACGTGGAGGAAGAGAAAAGTGCAGATGGGGGACATAAGAGAAGGTGGATTTATGGCAGATGCGTTACGGTAGATTGCATTTAACATAATCATGATTATGCGCACTTAGTTTTTTTCTCCTATAAGTGTTTTGTTGTTATTTGGGATGCAGTCATTAACGATTTCATCATCAATGACTTTTTCCTTACTGTCTTCAACTAATTTTTTAAATCGCCGTTTTGAAGCTATGCCCGTTAGGCTACAATCATCTGAATCGGCGAGAGAAACAGCTGCGCTGTAGGCAGAATAACATTCATTTACATCGTCAACGCGAAGCTTACATTGACTAAATGTCTTATACGTTAAATCGGGATGATTTATATAGTAGTTAATCTGTGGAGTATTTTTCAGGTGGGAGAAAATACTCGGAATGAAGACGATGAAAAATAGGATGACAATTGTAAAACTGATGATGACTAATTTTTTGAATTTCAAATATATTGCTCCATTTTTCTTAAAAATGACTTCATTTAATGGTTAATTATATCGATGCGTATTGTTACTCTCTCGAACGAGAGCCCAGGTGTGCTCTTCAGGAAGGTGTGAGACAAGCGGATGAGCGCTTTAATAAACGCAGCCTAATACAAAGATTTTTTGCATTGCGAAACCATTGCTGATAAGGCGGCGGTGACATCAGGTGCATGAGGTGCATAGAAGAAGTTCACACTTGTTTGCTTATTATTAAAAGCAGAAACGTCAATCCATGCTACATCCTCGTAATTTGCATCCTGTAAGTTGTATCTTTCTGACCCATCTGGATATGGATCGCCTCTCATCAATGATAAGTGTTGAATTAGCGCTGCAGAGTATAGGCAGTTTGTAACCTCATGCTGACGGCCATCAAAGTAAGCTGTTTTTAATTCGGGGTGCATTCCGACGCGTCCAAGATCAACGCATCCGGATGATGTTAGAATCATAAGAACCAGCAGCAGATTCTTCATAATGAATGACTCCTTTCGAGACGGTTTTTTAATAAAAATGGATTTTATCCGGAGCCCTTCAGCCGCTTTTTTCCACTTCGTTTTGCCATATCAGACGACGCTGATATCTTGGCAAATTGGTAGTGGTGAACTGATGTTACCACTTTAGCTGAAGGAACCGAGTATGAAGCCATCAGAGGGTATGTATTTCCAGTGAGCACATTCTGTGGGATGAACCGCTGGAACGTAAGGGAAAATGCCCGCCCGACGTGGTGTCGAGCAGGTGACCTGACCCCCTTTATTTCTCAACGATTTCTTTGACATCCTGCTGCTTAAGCTGATGCGTATTTCCATCTGTGTCTTTGTACGAGATTAGGCCGGTATCTTTATCCTTTACCGGCTTGCCGTGCGTGGCGATCATGTGTCCGTCATCCGTTGAAATAACGTAGTTACTTGAACAGGCGGATATGCACAGGACGGCCGATATGACCATGCTGCCCAAGGCGAATTGCTTTGCTGATGCTGATATTTTCATTATAAATTCCCTGGAGTTTCATTTCTAAAAACACTTCATGTTAACGAGGTGGTCTATCCTCCTACACATTCCTCAAACGCCGATGTAACAAGACGGCATAAATTTTGGTTATGTTTTATTTGTGTTAATTAGACTCAATAAGCCAGATTATTTTTTACAAAAAATCAACAACACCTCAAATTTAATTCCTCAATCATAAAATGTTTGATTTATTTGTCCAGCGCGTCCCATTATCGGTGATCACTTCAAAATCAATGTCATGAGACATTACTTTATCCTTAGGCACATCCACTGACTGGCTGGAAAACGGTTCCAGCATCAGATTTGGGAACGCCGTCTGCCCGGACTTCAGTGAGGATATTGTCAGATGCCACGGCGTGGGATTTTTCATCACCAGCGTTTTACCGGTCGCTGTCTGTTGCACAGTAAATTGTAATTTCTGCGCATCACTCTCTTTGAGTTCCCCTACCTTTTCAGGCCTGACGAACACTTTCATGCGGATCTTTAAGGGCAGAACCACCCTTTTCTCCCCTTTATGCTGCGTTTCTGTATTAGGCGGAATTTGGTAAATATTCAGCCAATACACGCTTTCTCTATCCTGAGGCAGGCTTCCTGCAGAAACCAGCAACAAACGAATATTCCGGATCTCGCCTGGTTTCATTTTGAAAACGGGCGGATTGATCACAATGGGCGTATGTACCTGATCAGGATTCACGGTCGGATCGCCATTATCTGTCCAGACCTGAACCACCACGGGTTCTTTCTCAGAATTGACTAATGAAAGTGATTCCGCGATGCTGCCTGAGCTGAACACCACGCGGGTTTTTTCCGCATTAACCACCGCACCGGCGTGAAACGTTGTGCTACAGAGCATAATCCCCGCCGCAACGGTGATTTTATTGAAAACTGACCACCACTTGTAACTGCGCATTGACCGTTCCCGCTGTAACTGTTTCGCCACTGATGGCCTCCAGAGATGCTGTAAAATTACCTGTGTACGTTGTGACACCGTCCGTTGAATCATCCTGACTGGTAGTTAAAGCTTTATAAGCGTACCAACCGCCAGTGTTACCAGTTGCTGTTGTTGTGCTCGATAACAGATTCAGTGCATTTCCGCTTTCATCATAAATGCGTATCCCTACGCCGGACGCGACACCGGAGTTGCCATAATTTGTATCGAGCAAGTGGGTCAGACCATTAGTTGAAGTCAGGCCCAGATTGGTTGCCGCTGTAATGGCTGTGGACTGATTAACCAGAAAACCCATTGCAACATTGGCAGTCGCGGTAGTGGATGACGAACTGACACTGGAAACAGCAGCATCTTCACATTCAAGGCTAACAGAAAAGGTATTTTGGCTGTATTCGTCATTATTAAGTGACGCCACAGTGATAGTGGGTAATGACACGACTGAGGGATAATCTTTGACTAAACATACGGCTCCGCGAACAAATCGGACATTGTTATACATGCCATAGGCTCCGGGCCAGTAGGTACCAACGCCCTCATAATAACTTAGTGAGTCTGCACCCTCTGTGACATTATTTGAAACTCCCGTTCCTTTGAAAGCGATATAACCGTTTGGCTGAGAATACCCTACTAAATCTGAGGTTCCGCTATAGACATAATAAGATGTAGAATCTATTTTGAACAATTCCATTGTTACGCCGCTGAACGCACTGGCAGGTACGTATATATAGGTACTATCTTGTATCCAGTCCTCCAATGTTAATTTTCTCGATTTCCAATATCTTGAGTAAAACTCACCTGTGGTCGTGTTGGTTAATCTGTAGGCGACATTCTTTGCTACACTATAATATGCCCCCTCCACCTCGTCGGCAGTAAATTGCCCCGTGTAAGCATTATCGCCATTTGTCGCATACATTTCATAAATAGAATCAGCATCGCTAAGGAGACAACGGTAAAGGATTTGATTCTGGGTGTAAGCGACCCTTGCCGAACCCTGAATAAAGCTTGCCGTTGAGCTTGCGAGTAATGTCCCAGAAGGCATAAAACTCGAACTTGTACTGATTTGTACAACAGAGGGAAGCCCCAAATTTCCATTGCATGTATCACATGAACCCTCCCAGCTTTTTGCTGTGTAGCCTTCTTCAATAAGGGCAGTTGTCAGATAAGCCGTCCCGGTAACCCGCTCACAGGTTGCCTCGGAAATACCGGGGAATAAATACCAGAGCACGGCCATTGAATAAAATATTTTTTTCATTATGTGTGGATCCTAATGAATATAAGGCCGATTTACAAAGCTGGCCTCTTATAATTTTACGGGTGACCCAGGGATATAGTAATTTAATTCCTAAATCATAAAATGTTTGATTTATTTGTCCAATGCGTCCCGTTGTCGTTGATTACGTCAAAATCAAACTAGTTGCAGTATAACCAGCTGAAATTAAATCACTGGTTAAAGATGAAGTACTTGTCACTTTTGTGCAGGTTGCATGAGATAATAATGGGAAAGTGAACAAGGAGGCTCCCACTATTATTTTTATAATTTTGAACAATATTTTCATCCTTAAATATAATATGCGTTATTATTTAATTTTTAATCAGGCCATCTTATTGAAAACTGACCACCACTTGTAACTGCGCATTGACCGTTCCCGCTGTAACTGTTTCGCCACTGATGGCCTCCAGAGATGCTGTAAAATTACCGGTGTACGTTGTGACACCGTCCGTTGAATCATCCTGACTGATGGTCAGATCTTTATAGGCATACCAGCCGCCCGCATTTCCGGTCGTCGCCGTTTTACTTGAAAGCAGGTTTAATGCATTACCACTTTCATCATAGATACGAATTCCTACGCCTGACGCGACACCTGAACTGCCGTAATTGGTGTCCAGTAAATGCGTTAAACCACTGGTTGAGGTTAGACCCAGAGTTGTCGCGGCGGTGACCGCTGTTGACTGATTAACTAAGAAACCCATCGCGACATTTGCTGATGAACTTGTTGATTGACTTACGCTGGATACAGCAGCGTCTTCACAACTTAAACTAATATCAAAAGTGCTTTGGCTCGTTTCTCCATTATTAAGAGAATCGGTGGAAATCTTCGGCAATAGAACAACAGATGGATAATCTTTAATTAAGCAGGTGGAGCCACGGACAAAAACAACACCGGAGATATCCCAGGCTGAAGGCCAATTCGCAAAATATCCTAGATAAATACTCCGTGAATCATCACCAGCATTCAAATTTGCGGTATTTAGTCCCGGACCTTTAAACGCCGTTCTCCCAATAGTAACTCCAACGTTATATACATAACGTGTTGCAGAATTAGGAGAATAACTACTTGCCGTGTCTATTTTGAATAGTTCCCAGACAACGTCGCTAAATGCGCTAGCGGGTATATAAATATAGCTACTATCTTGCACCCAGGAATCGGAAGTTAGCTTTCTAGACTTCCAATAACGGCTATAGTATTCCCCAGTTAACGTATTTGTTAACCTGAAAGCGACGTTTTTAACATAAGAATAATATCCATCTTCAATTTCATCGGTAATCTGGTATCCAAGGTAATCATAACCATACCCACGTAGTGAATACATTTCATATAAAGAATCTGCATCTGCTAATGCACAGCGGTATAAAATCTGATTTGCTTCATAGCCTGCAGACCTCCCCGATTCAAGTGTTGTTGCTGTAGAGGTTGCCAAGAGTGTACCAGATGGCATTATGCTACTCGACGAACTGATAGACACAACATGATTGATGTTAGAGCTCCCCCCACAGCTATTGCAAGCGCCAGTCCAGGATCCAGCAGTATATCCGTCAGCAATGAGTTCACTAGATAGTGAAGATGTACTTGTCACCTTTGTACAGTTGGCATGGGATGCAATAGGTACGGTCAGCATCAGAAAAATCAAAGGAATTTTTATTTCAAACATTATTTTCATCCACCACTAAATTTCACATGACAACGTTAACTGTACAAATTCATTATAATCTTCTGCAGGTAACTGATAATTAATTTTGCATTGTTCCGCATCGCCTTTACCCCATGAAATAAATAACACACCGGAGCGATCATTAATGCGTGCGTAGATCTGCCCCGCCTGCCCGACCATGCCCAAACTTTTACCGTCTTTGTCGGTAACGTCAGCGCCCATCGGGATCATTTGTTTATCGTGGAGCGTGGTATTAATTAACACCTGTTGTCCGGATATTGTTTCAAAATTAACCTGGACGATCGCACCTGAATAAGGCACAACCTGCTGACTGCCGCCCTGAATATCCACTTTTGAGTTTAATCCCTTTGGATCCAGGCTCACGGTGTCATAACGATACGGAGATAACGACGGCATAATGGCGTAACCAAAACTATCGATTTTCGCGCCCTGCCCGTTCTTGATTTCTGCCCCTTTGGCTCCCTTAGCTTTTACCAGTGCAAAAGTATCGCTGACATACGGCCCGTAGGTCACGCCTCCCGGATGGACAAGTAAGGTCCCCGACGTTCCCATCCCAAACTGTTTATAACCGCTGCCCTGTGAATAAGACCCACGGAATGCTCCTTTGGAGGTGTTTTGTTGCAATGAACCGCCCCAGGTCATTTCATTCCCCGTGCTCTGATAGTTTTCTACGCCGCTGTATAATGAATAGGATAAGTTACTCTTTTCACCCACAGAGCCGGAAAGGCTGGTCGTGGCTGATTCTGACGTTTTGTTTTTCGCCAAATTGAACGAAACGTTTGACCGCGAATCTGTCCAGTCGAGCGGCATGGAGAAACCGACGGAAATAGTGTTCTCCGTATACTTCTTATTATTGTCGCTGTCATCGGTATTACTGTAATAGTTGCTTCGGTTGCTGTAGCTGGTTCGTTGTCTGCCAACGTTGATGTTGTAGCTGATCTTTTTATAACTATTGCTATAACCCAGCTGCATCTGAGTAATGCGTGAACTATTGCTGTAATAGTCTGAGGTACTGGCATTCAGAGAAAGTGAACCGAACGTATCGAAGCCCTGGGCAATGGTCATGCTGAACTGATTCTTCTGATTCAGCGTATCCGAATAATAGGTACTGGTATTTTCAGCCGCCCGTCTCACGCCCAGAACATCCTGCAGATCGCGGAAACCTTTGGTGGAATAACGATAGGCAGCCAGTGTCAGATTAGTGCCGGTCGTAAAGGTTTTGCTGTAACTGGCCTCGGCGCGCCAACCCGACTGACGTTGGTTGTTTTCTGCGAGCGCATGTGAATAGGTGGTATTGACACCAATGGCCCCAAATTGCGTGGCCATTACGCCGCCTAGCAAATACGCCTCATAGTCTTTCGCCAGACGCACACCGGCATTGCCGGTAAACCGGTTACTGATCCCGCGCTGCAGTACACCTTCCACAAATTCGTTATCGACGCTGTAATATTTGCGCACCTTGCCAAGTGCGAGCTCATAGTTCCACAAGCCAGGGCGAACAGAATCCGGCACTGCGGAATAGGGAACGGTAAAGGATGACGTTTGCCCGTTAGCTTCAATGATCGTGACCTGAAGATCGCCCTGACCTTTGGTGTTGGACAAATCGTCGATAACAAACGGGCCTGGTGAAACCACGGTTTCGTAAATCGTCTTACCGAGCTGGCTGACCACAACACGCGCAGTGGTACTGGCAACACCACGCACTTCCGGCGCATAACCACGTTTACCCTGAGGCATCATTCTGGTATCGCTGGCGAGTTTTACACCATTGAACGACAGGCTGCCAAACAGGCTGCTGTTGGTATAGCTGTCACCGAAGGTGACCAAAGAATTAATCGACGCCAAAGGTCGCTGTGCATTCGTCCGTACGCTGGTCCATTTATGGCTGGTCCGCCCATTATTATCGGTATAGCGATAATTTGACTGATTTCTTAATTGCCAAAGGCCAATGTTGGTTCCGCTGTTAAGCCCGCTCCACAGGTTTTTAGTTTTATAGCCACCGGTGTTACGGGTTTCATAATAGTTAGTGTTGTGCTTAATAAATAAGCCCAGGCCGCCGCTATCCCACTGGGACACCGGAATATAACCCCGTGGCTGGCGATAGAGTAAACTTTGCGGGATCAGCAGTTTTAGTTTTTGCGTAGACTGTTCCAGCTCCCATGAAGATGCTTTTGAGAGATCGGAAAACCAGACACATTTATCATCAACAGGAATTAACGTCACCGTATCAGGTTTCAGCTGAATCAGTTTTATGTCTCCGGCTTTCAGGCAAGGCTGAACCGTGACATTATCCCCTTCAGATTTGCGGCTAAACGTGATTTCTGTATTTTCTTTAACCAGTTTGTTATTGACATAGAGGTCTACCCGATAGGTTCCGGCATCCGCGCTGACAACTTTTTCGTTAAGTTTCTCCAGATTCACCGATACGCCAGATCCCTGCAGTAAGCCGGGATCAAAATAATAATCCTCTGCGACAGCAAACGGACTGTAATTGGCGATAATGCAGACAGTTAATAACGAAAGTGTCTGTGCTTTTTTATTAGTGATTGATTTCATACTCGTGGCTCATCCTTGCACCCTGATCATTGAGATAATCAACAATAACTGTCGCATTTTTCAGATCTTGGATCTTTTTGAATACAACGCTTCCCTTTGAGAAAGGAGCGATCATATCGGCTTTCTGTTTATAGACCTGATTCCCCTGTTTAATTTTTACATTAATCAGAGAGGCATAAAATGGAGAATTGTTTTCGATATTAATGGTCGTGCTGCCATTCGCCTTAGAAGGGGTAACGTTAATTTTCTCAAATAAATTTTTACTGCCGGAGGCGATAGCTGCAGGTCTGTAAAAAACCTTTACGCGGTTTTTTAGCATGATGAGCATTTTATTCTTTTTTTGATCGCCTTCGTCACCCGCATTGACTGGCGGTATTTGTAAGAAATTAAAGTAAAAAATAGATTCCCGATCCTGGGGTAGATGACGTGTGCCATTAAATGCGATGCGGAGAACCTGCCCGCCGTTAGCCAAAATCCGAAAAAGAGCAGGAGAAGAAATAAATGGCGCTTTACCTGTCGCGGGTGTTGACTCGGTATCGCCATCATCCAGCCAGGTTTGCACCGCATAAGGGATCATATCCTTATTACGGAATTCAACATTTACAGAGGTGTTTTCTGACGGGTAAATAATTCTGTTGCCAATCATCGTGACACTGGAAAATGCCATCGCGGGAAACAAACATGATATCAACAAAATAATCAGACCCGATATCTTGGTAATTAAAGTAAATTTATTAAACATTTAAATAGTAGACTTATAAGTTTGTGAGATATCTGTGGACGCCCGCCCCGATGAAAACAAGATGGCAGTTAACTGCCATCTTCCGATACTTTAAGTATTACTGATAAGAAATTGCATATTGCATTGAAGCCGCAACGGTACCGGCTGCCGCAACATCAGTGGCATAATATTGTGCGGTATATGTCGCGGTCGAAGCAGTGTCACCAGCAGCCAAAGTCAGATCGCCTTCGGCCGTGTAGGTTGAACTCAAATTGATCGCAGTACCTGCTGTATCCAAAATTTGAACCGTTACGTTTTCAGCTGTCCCGGTATTACCCAAAGTGCCATTTACCGTTTCAACCAGATTACCGGAAAATACAGTACTGATTGCTGTTTCAGCAGCATCATCTCCGCTGGTGCCAGTGCAACCGCTGACACCCATTTCAAATGTCGTGGCTCCTGCAAAACTCCCTGAAGTGGCCAAATCAGAAGTAGAGACTGTGGGTAATAAGATAATTGGCGAGGTTTCATTACCATTGACGGTTAATGAACAAGTCTCATCCGTTACTTCACCCTGGAACGAAATGGTATTATCAGACACAGCAGATGCCATCATTGAATAACCTGCTACCAGCAAACCACAAGCCACTAAGATTTTCTTATTCATGCGTTTTTTCTCCATTAGATTAATTTCCTTCTCACTGATTAAAACGAGTCACCAGACTGGCTTCGTCAGAGTTAGTAATATTAAATAAGTGTCATAAATTGGCAAACAACACCGAGAAATAGAGATAAAACAGGGTTTTATTCTGCACTTGGATGTGGCGGGTTGTTGATTTCACTATGTTCAATTCAGGTGAAGCAGATATTTAGTGAAATATTTTGCAATTTTTATACATAATAAATTATAACTTTAGTTACACGAGGTTTCTGGCTAGGATTATTCTTACTTTAATTAAATGCATGATGGTTTAGTCGATTGTGGCATGCGGTGTAGTGTTTGTAAAAAATGTTATTCATTGGTTTTTTCTTAGAAACTAATTATAAAATATTACTTTATATTTTTTAATTTACTGTCTGACGCAGACAGTAATCCGGCCTGATAAGTGATGTGTTGGAAAAATTCTCTCGTGAAGGAACGTTACCGGGCAGGCGTAATCATCAGGCGTGATGGTGGTAGCGTAATTTTTGACGTAACTATAAGGAGGGAATAACAAACTGACTGGGGCTGAAAGAAAGGTGTGCAGGGGCATTTACCCCTGCACTTTTAATGCTGGATAATGATTTTTTTACTCTCCATGGGCTTTCCGTATAACCAGCCCTGACCAATTATTGTCGAACACGAATTCAGCAAAAAGTCAGCCTGATGCTGTTGTTCTATTCCTTCAACGATAACCGCTGCACGGGTTTGATCCAGCATCTCTAACATCATTTTTAACATGCTAAAACTGACAGATTGCGTGCCAATAGAATCAGTGAATATTTTATCAACTTTAATAAAGTCGAAGGATAACTTGCTCAGATAATCAAGATTAGAATAGCCGGTTCCGAAATCATCTAATGCGACCCTGTATCCGTACTCCCTTAACCGGACAAGCGAATTTTTGAGCATCTCGTGATCTGCCGTAGAACGTTCGGTGATTTCCAGAACGACCTGCTCCCGGCCAATGCCCCCTTTATCGACTTCTTCTTCGAGAAGAATTTTGAATTCGGGATCAATCACATCTGATGTCGTGACGTTGATACTCACGAACAAAGATTTATTTCCTCTCAGTACCGGTGCCATTTCCCTCAGGGTTCTGGCAACAACAGACCGTGTCAGGTTCTTGATCTGGTGAGTTGATTCAGCAAGTTTGATGAAAACATCAGGCGAAATGAAATCACCATTATTTTGTTTCCAGCGGGCCAATGCTTCGTAACCCACCACCTTGCCCGTTGATATGTCGACGAAAGGCTGAAAATTGACCTTTATATCATCACGTCTGATGGCAATTTTAAGCTTGTTCTGTAATGACCGGTTGTTGCTTATAAATTGCGCAACCGAAAAAGAGAATACGCCACCGGCGATGAGACTCATGAGGATAACGAATGAAATGGCAGTCTCAGACAGAGATAAGATCCCTATTTTTGTATTCCTTGCCATCACGCAAATATCATACTTATTGCTGCACTCTGAAAACCTGGCCTGATGCAACCATTTGATATCAGTAACGTTAGTCACATCTTTCACCAACCCATCCGTTTCGCCAAAGACCCTGAATATATGATCCCGCCGGTGGTTTGAAAGTACCGCACCAAATCCGTCATAGGGCACATAAATATCGCGAAATGCAGCGGGTGTGGGAAAGATTAAGACGTTTTCTGATTCCATCATGTCAGCGCTAATACGGGGATCAACAATTCCACTAAATAACGTCCAGATGCGCTGCCCGTAACGTGTAACAGAATCCGGCGCGGACATGGCTACCGGCTCAGGAAGACGACCGCGCATTGCCGTACATTTCAGAGCATGTTCCTGGGTGTAACCGATGTCAGAGACAAACACAGACGTAAACGCAAGGTAACGGATTTCATCCAGAAATCCGTTACTGCAGGATTCGGGCTTTATATTGTTGACTTTACTGACGATATTTTGCGATTCATCAGCAACTTCCACCCCCCTCGCCAGGATATGGCGCGCATAGGAAGTCAGATCGTCGCGGTCATAGGCTGACACGACCAGATGTACGCTGATTAACAGAATGGCAGCCACCATAATTGTACTGATCCAGAAAAATAAAAGTGGGCTGAAAGGTTTGACTGTCTTCATGTTATACCTGAATGAACGCTACTGAAGATCGCGCTGTTAGAGTGAGACCGGAGGGTAGTCGCCGAACTTACTGCCTGCCAGCACCATTAACTGGCTGAATGCGACATTGTTACTCACTTTCAGTTTGTCCATGATGTCGTGTTTGATACGGCTAATTCTTTGATAACTCCTTGCCGTTTCTTTGGCAATATGTGCGATGCTCATCTGCTGGCTAAACATGATTAAAACTTGCCATTCAAAGTCACTCAACATCATAAAGTTATAATTTGCTTTTCTGTCCTCGTAAAATAATACGCTGACCATACTTTCGGCATTCAGTATTTGTGATGCCGATGCGCGGCAACCTTCCAGACCTATTTGTTTCATATAGATTGCGTCCGCATTGCTCTGAATAAGCAACGCAGGGATCTCAATTTCAGTGTGGATGATAATGTCAATGTCGCTGAACTGAGCTTTAAGCTTCCTTAAAAAATCCAGACCTTCTATGATCGATGTTCTGGCGTCATAGACTTCGCTGAAAACCACATCTACTTTTCTTAATTCCAGTACGGATCTCAGTGACGTGAAATTAGAAATTACGCCTTCAATAATAATGTCCCCTTCCTCTCTTAAAATCTGCGACATAACATCGCTGACCATCGACAGGGGTTCCATGATTGCTACTTTTTCTCTTCTCTTCCAGGCCATTTGTATTCCTTACATTGATAATATCCTCGTTTTATTTTATCAACTGAAATTCATGTTTTTGATGTGGGAGTTAATTTTAAGATTAGGTTAATGATGGCTAAAAAACCACTGTAAGCGATGGAATAATTCAGATAATGTTAATTTTTTGATGATTTTTAGAATGAATAACTGCCAGATTATTTGCCAGACAACATCGCTACATCGTCTTATCAAATTTATAACTAGGAATTATCTCATTTAAACTTAATGAGGGATGACCGGAGTGCGGGTCAGGAAAACAGGTGACAGGAGCGCCCTGTCACCTTCACATCATTTTCGGTTATGCCGTCAGTTGTTTAATCAGCGCTTCAGCCGTCGCTGCCGAAGACGTCGGGTTTTGCCCGGTGATCAGCAGGCCGTCAGTGACGACATATGAACTCCAGTCGGCGCCTTTGGAATAGAGACCGCCCTTCGCAATGAGCTCATCTTCCACCAGGAAAGGCACCACGTCGGTCAGGCCTACCACTTCTTCTTCCGTATTGGTAAAGCCAGTGACTTTTTTGCCTTCAACCAGCGGGTTCCCTTCCGGTGTTTTTACGTGACGCAGCACGCCGGGCGCATGGCAGACCAGCGCAACCTGTTTGCTGGCTGCCAGAAATGCCTCGATCAGTGCGATGGAGTTTATATCTTCTGCCAGATCCCACAGCGGACCGTGGCCGCCCGGATAAAAAACGGCGTCGTAATCTGCTGGTGAAACGCTGTCGAGGCGAACCGTTGAGGCCAGTTGTGCCATTGCTTCTGCATCCGCTTCGAAACGATGAGTCTGCTCGGTCTGGAAATCAGGCTCGTTGCTTTTTGGGTCTAACGGCGGATTGCCGCCTTTCGGTGATGTCAGCGTGATTTCAGCACCGGCATCCTTGAACGCGTAGTAAGGCGCAGCCAGCTCTTCAAGCCAGAAACCTGTTGTACGTCCGGTATCGCCCAGCTTGTCGTGTGAGGTTAAAACCATCAGAATTTTCATCGTAAATCTCCGGTATGTTGAGTAATAACGACCGAGTAGACCAGTCGTCTAGTTATTGTGTAAATAAAAAAACGCCTAACCGTTTGTGGTATACCCCCATCAGGGGGCGGTATGAATAATATGCTGCGTCATGCTCATGGCCGAATCAAACGGGCCGGTATGACGGACAATCTTGACCATAATGCTGGCACCGACCCAGAGCTGATAAACGCTCTCGGCCACGCGAGCGGGTTCATCGTCAACGGTCAGCGACCCTTCTGCGACGCCTGTTTCTAATGCCTGCGTCAGGCGCGATATTATCCCCGACGTCCCTGCCTGCAAGGTTAAACGCATGCTGTCGGAAAGATCGGCGACTTCTGCGCCAAGTTTTACGGCGAGGCATTTCCCCTGGCAGTCGAAGAATGACTGCGATTCCTGCCATTGCTGCCAGTAATTCATCAGGCGCTGCGACATATTCAGGCCCGGCTGGCTCAGTGTGCTGTCGATCTGAGCCAGATAATCCTCAAAATAGCGCTCAAGCATCGCCACGCCAAAAGCTTCTTTCGACCCAAAATAGTGGTAGAAAGATCCTTTAGGCACACCCGCGTCCTTGAGGATTTCATTCAGTCCGACAGCCGAAAACCCCTTACCGGCCATAATGCGCTGGCCAGTCTCGAGAATGTGTTCGCGGACATCATTGTTATGGTGCTGAGTTGTCGTCGTCATGGCGGTAAGTTATCAGGGATTAGACCAGTCGTCTAGAGGTTGATTTAAAGAATTTCACTTTCGATGTAAAAAAAGAGGCCGATCGTCAGATCCGCCTCTTTCATCTTTACCCTGTTGTTCCGCTATTTGTTGAGAATCGCGTTATGCCTTATCACGCATTGGTGGCGGGTTTCGCCTGTGAATTTTCCAGCATTTTGCGTACCGGAATGATCAGGACGAACAGCACCGCCGCGCAGATCAGCAGCGAAATAGAACAACGCGCGAACAGATCAGGCAGCACATCCAGCTGATCGGCTTTCACGTGGCCACCAATCAGGCCCGCCGCCAGGTTACCCAGCGCACTGGCGCAGAACCACAGCCCCATCATCTGGCCGCGCATTCTTTCCGGTGCCAGCAACGTCATGGTCGCCAGCCCAATCGGGCTCAGGCACAGCTCGCCGAGCGTCAGCATCAGAATACTGCCGACCAGCCACAGCGGCGATACCCCTGCTCCGCCGTTGCTCAACACATTCTGTGCCGCCATCATCATGATCCCAAAACCTGCCGCGGCGCATAAAATGCCGATGATGAATTTAGTGATGCTGCTCGGACGCACATTATTCTGTGCCAGTTTCGGCCATGCCCAGCTAAATACCGGTGCGAGCAAAATGATAAACAGCGCATTGACGGACTGGAACCATACGGCAGGGATTTCAAAATCGCCGATCATACGGTTGGTATAGTCGTTCGCAAACAGGTTGAACGACGTGGGTTTTTGCTCAAACGCAGACCAGAAGAAGGCCGCTGAAACCAGCAGAATGAAGCACACCAGCAGTCTGGCGCGTTCTTTGCGATTCAGACCGGCGAACACGAAAAGATAAATGAAATAGAGCACGACCGAGGCCGCAATGACGTACACCAGCATGCTGGCAAGTGCCACAGGATTAATGACGATAATGCCCTGTGCGATCAGCGTTACGACAACCGCCACACCGGCCGCCAGCACCAGCAACCCGCCGCCAACGCCTTTCTTCTTCGCCACCGGGCTGTTCCAGGTGGAATCCAGACCCACTTCGCTGTCATAACGCTTCATGGCCGGAACGGCATAGAGGCGGAAGATAATCAGCGCCACCAGCATCCCGATACCCCCGATACCGAAACCCCAGTGCCAGCCGTGGCTTTTAATCAGCCAGCCGGAAATCAGCGGCGCGATAAATGAGCCCATGTTAATGCCCATATAAAACAGTGAGAAACCGCCGTCGCGGCGCGTATCCCCTTTCTTATACAGCGTCCCCACCATGACGGAGATGCACGTCTTAAACAGGCCGGAACCCAGAACGATAAACATCAGGCCGATAAAGAACAAGTTGTTGCCGAACCACGCAGATAAGGCAATCGCCAGGTGGCCGAGTGCGATCAGAATCGAACCGTACCAGACCGCTTTTTGCTGTCCAAGCCAGTTATCTGCCAGCCAGCCGCCCGGTAACGCGGCGAGATACATACAGCCTGCAAAGATACCGACGATAGCCGAAGCATTTTCACGCGCCATGCCCATGCCGCCATCGTAAACGGTCGCAGCCATGAACAGGATCAGTAAGGGACGGATCCCGTAAAATGAAAAACGCTCCCACATTTCTGTGAAGAACAGTGAGCCCAGCGGGTACGGATGGCCGAAGAAGGTTCGGCTCTCGTTTTTGTTAACAGAGGATTGCATAAATTCTCCAGAGAAAGTCTTAAGTCGTGCTTGTGAATACCGAAATGTCCGGCGGCCTCTGGACGGCCGCTCTTCAACATTCAGCTATTATTATCGGGTCACTGGAGTCTAGTTATGTCTAGCGCCAACCGGGGGACTTTAAGATGAAAAGTCGACAGTTGTCTACTTTTACAGATTTAAAGTCGGCTTTGAGAATGGGGGTATTGGCGGAAATTTGGCGAGGAAATCTGACGTATTAAGAAAATAACCCTATGATTTATAGAATAATCCTATTGCGATGGCTGCCTGGAATTTTAAGGAAAATATAGAAAAGACGCCGTCACCGCGCGTCTCTTCTGAAGGACAAGTTTGCGTGATTTGAACTAGAAATCGAGGCGATCGATTGCCTTTCAGGAACAGGCCACCCTGTAAAACTCTTCTAATTTTGCGCGATCCGGCAATGCCGTCATGGCCCCTCTGGCCGTCGTTGCCAGCGCACCGCAAGCCAGTGCCTGACGGATCGTTTGATTCCAGGCGTTTTCTGAACTCAGCGGCCAGTGCTGCGCCAGCCCGGCCAGCAATCCGGCGACAAACGCATCGCCCGCGCCGGTCGTATCCAGTGCTTTCACTTCCGGAGCCGGATATTGCATCAACGACGCATCTTTTTTCCGGTAAACCGACACACCCTTTTTGCCCTGCGTGACCAGCAAAAGTTCAGGATCATGACGGTCGCAAAGACGCAAAATCCCCTCGGACAGCAATACTTCGCCGGTCAGGTATTCCAGCTCATCTTCCGACACTTTGATGATATCGGCCAGAGACAGCGCCTGATTCAGGCAGTCACGCAGTTGATTTTCATCCGGCCATAAATCGTGGCGGATATTCGGATCAAAACACACCACGCCACCTGCGGCTTTCATCTGCGCCATGGCCAGAACGGCAGAAGACCGGCTGGGCTCTGCGGATAACGCAATGGAGCACAGATGCAGAAATTGCCCGGCTTTGAAGGCCGGAATATCGGTGGATTGCAGGAATAAATCTGCGCCCGGACGCACCATAAATGTAAAGGAGCGTTCCCCGTCGGCGTCGTTTTCGACCACCACCGTTGACGTACGATGGCTGGCATCGGGAAGCATATGTTCCGTGTCTACGCCTTCATCGCTCAGCGTTTTCATCAGGAACCTCCCAAACGGATCATCCCCTACCCGCCCGATAAACGCACTTTCGCCGCCGAGACGGCTGATCCCCACGGCAACGTTCGCCGGTGCGCCTCCGGGGCATTTCAATAAACGGCCATCATCTTCCGGGATCAGATCGACAACAGCATCACCCAACACCCAAATTCGGTTTTTCATTTTCATTCCCTGTATTCAATTCCTGTCTGGCCACATGGTCATGTAAAATAGAAGAACCGGTTTAGCTAATCAAGCACAAATGAATTGTCAGAGTTTAGTCATATTTTGCAAACAGGATCACAAATACAAGACATGGCGGTAAAACATCATTGATTAAACCCGGTGTGGATGATTATTGTGCTCAGGAAAACCAGTTTAGCAATTTAGCAAAAATGGTTTTCCCCATAATAATTACACTTACCTTGAGGGATAAAAATGATGATGAAACCTCGCTATCTTGCTGTTGCTATTGGATTAATTCTTTCGAGCGCCGCCCAGGGAGCGGACACCTCGGCCAGTGCCATCGAGGCCCGGCTGAATGCTCTGGAGAAAAGACTGCAACTCGCTGAGAACCGCGCCGCCAAAGCGGAAGCCCGCGCCACGGAAGCAGAAACACAGGTGAAAACGCTGGAAACACGAACCGCCAGCAATGAACAGCAAACGCGTCTGGTCGCCAGGAATGCCGAAATTAATCAGAAAAAAACGGCTGAAGTGGCGGAGCGGACGGAATCGTTAGCCAGCATTAATAATAAAACCAGCAGTGCGCCTCAGGGGTTCAAATTTTCAGGTTATGCGCGTTCCGGCGTGATCATGAATGATTCCGGCACATCGACAGAAAGCGGGCCTTACGTCACGCCAGCCGGGCAAACCGGTGGCGCGGTCGGACGTCTGGGTAACGAAAACAACACTTACGTCGAATTAAATCTGGAACATAACCAGACCATGGCCAGCGGCGCGACCTCACGCTACAAAGTGATGCTGGCGGACGGACAACGCAGCTACAACGACTGGACCGGCGCAACCAGCGATCTGAATATTCGTCAGGCGTTTGTGGAATTAGGTTCTTTGCCGACGTTCACCGGGCCGTGGAAAGATTCGACACTGTGGGCCGGTAAACGATTTGACCGCGATAATTTCGACATTCACTTCCTCGACTCCGACATTATCTTCCTTGCGGGAACCGGTGGCGGGATCTACGACGTCAAATGGGGAGACAACCTGAAAAGTAACTTCTCACTTTACGGGCGCAACTTTGACGATCTCGAAAATGAGAATAATGACGACACGCGGATTGAAAACTACATTGTTACGGCCAACAACTATGCCGGGCCTTTCCAGTGGATGCTCAGTGGCCTGCGTGCTAAAAACAATCAGGATCGCGAAAACACGGGTTCTCAGGGCATCACGAATGCTGCGGATACCGGCTTCCATACCATGCTGGCCTACCACGGGACAGCTTCTATGGCCTGCGTGACGGGACATCCACCACTGCGCTGCTCTATGGTCACGGTCTGGGGCAGAAGTTAAGGCGCTGGGTTCGGACGGTCATCTGACGGATGAGGCCAATACGCTGCGTCTGGCGACTTACGGGATTACCCCGTTAAGCAAAAACTGGAGTATCGCGCCTGCCGTTCTGGCACAGCAGAGCAAAGACCGCTATATCTCCGGCGACGATTACAAATGGGTGACGTTCAACACCCGCCTGATTCAGAAGATCACTGAAAACTTCGAGCTGGCTTATGAAGGCAGTTATCAGTACATGGATCTCGATCCACAGGGTTACAACGATTACAACAAAGTGAAAGGCGGATTCTACAAACTGACCTTTGCGCCAACCTTCAAAGTGGGCGATATCAGCGACATGCTGAGCCGCCCGGAAATTCGCTTCTTCGCCAGTTATATGGACTGGAGCAAAGATCTCGACCGTTATTCTTCCAGCGATTCGTTCGGTACGGATGGATTTACGGCAGGCGGACAGTGGAACTTCGGTATCCAGATGGAAACCTGGTTCTAAAAAACAGGGTATGACCCAATATGACGCGTCCGGGTGAACCGGGCGCTGTCGATAATAAAAACAGTAAGGGACAAGATGAATATCAATGCCATAGCGACGGAGTTGCTGCCATTACTCGGCGGCAAAGACAATATTGCCAGCGCGGCGCACTGCGCAACGCGCCTGCGACTGGTGCTGGCCGATGACAGCCTGATCAATAAAAGCGCCATCGAGAAAGTCGAAGGCGTCAAAGGGTGCTTCAGCAATGCGGGCCAGATACAGATTATTTTTGGTACCGGCCTGGTGAATAAAGTGTATGCCGAGTTCATTAAAGTGGCGGGCATCAGCGAATCGAGCAAGTCCGAAGCGGCCAATATCGCGGCGCAAAAATTGAATCCGTTCCAGCGTATTGCCCGTGTGTTATCGAACATCTTCGTGCCAATTATCCCGGCGATTGTGGCCTCCGGTCTCCTGATGGGGTTGCTCGGCATGGTGAAAACCTATGGCTGGGCTAACCCGGAGAGCGCGATTTTTATCATGCTCGATATGTTCAGTTCCGCGGCATTTATCATTCTGCCGATCCTGATTGGTTTCACGGCTGCGCGTGAATTTGGCGGTAACCCGTTCCTCGGTGCGACGCTGGGAGGCATTCTGACCCACCCTGCACTGACCAATGCCTGGGGCGTGGCCGGTGGTTTCCATACCATGAATTTCTTTGGTATCGACATTGCGATGATCGGCTATCAGGGCACGGTATTCCCGGTGTTGCTGGCCGTCTGGTTCATGAGCTTCCTTGAAAAACGTCTGCGCAAAGTCATTCCTGATGCGCTGGATTTGATCCTGACGCCTTTCCTGACGGTGATTATTTCCGGGTTCATTGCTTTCCTGATTATCGGCCCTGCCGGCCGTGCACTGGGCGACGGCATCTCCTTTGTGCTCAGCACGCTGATCACGCACGCCGGTTGGGTCGCGGGACTGGTGTTTGGCGGGTTGTATTCCGTCATTGTGATCACCGGGATTCACCACAGCTTCCATGCGATTGAAGCCGGGTTGCTGGGCAATCCGAATATTGGCGTTAACTTCCTGCTGCCGATCTGGTCGATGGCTAACGTGGCACAAGGCGGTGCCTGTCTGGCGGTCTATTTCAAAACGAAGGATGCCAAAATCAAAGCCATTGCAGTGCCTTCAGCTTTCTCGGCCATGCTGGGCATTACCGAAGCGGCGATTTTTGGTATCAACCTGCGCTTCATGAAACCGTTCCTGGCCGCGCTGGCGGGGGCGCACTGGGTGGCGCCTGGGTTGTGGCGATGCACGTTAACATGACCGCCGTCGGCCTGACCGGCATTCCGGGGCTGGCAATCGTACAAGCCAGTTCGATCCTCAGCTATCTGATTGGTCTGGTGATTGCCTTTGGCAGCGCATTCCTGTTGTCTTTGCTGCTGAAATACAAAACGGAGAGTGAATGATGACGGAAACGAGTTTGCTGAAACAGGCTCTTCGCAGCGTGGTTTCCGGGCAGGTTAAAGCGGCGGCGGATCCTTACCGCCCCGGCTGGCACCTTGCACCGCCGGTAGGATTGCTCAACGACCCGAATGGATTCATCCGGCATAAAGGCCGTTATCATGTGTTCTACCAGTGGAATCCGCTGGCCTGTGCGCATGGCGCGAAATTCTGGGGCACTGGAGTTCGGCGGATTTACTGAGCTGGCGGCATGAGCCGCTGGCGCTGGCACCGTCAGAAGCTTACGAATCGCACGGCTGTTATTCCGGTTCTGCGGTGACCGATCACG
Organism: Rahnella sp. PCH160; assembly: GCF_047784855.1. Lineage (NCBI taxonomy): Bacteria > Pseudomonadati > Pseudomonadota > Gammaproteobacteria > Enterobacterales > Yersiniaceae > Rahnella > Rahnella sp. PCH160. The sequence goes on along the minus strand of NZ_JBLOGT010000002.1, from coordinate 177,687 downwards.
GTCACTTAACGCTGATTTACACCGGTAATGTGAAATATGCCAATGGCAGCCGCACGGCGTTCCAGTGTCTGGCGCGTGAAAATGCATACGGCGAATTCGACAAAACCGGCCCCGTGCTGGATTTGCCGGAAGGCTACACCGGCCATGTGCGCGATCCGAAAGTCTGGCGAAAGGGTATCACTGGTACATGGTGCTCGGTGCGCAGGATCTCAGCCTTCAGGGAAAAGTGCTGTTACTGCGCTCAGCCGATCTGCTCAGCTGGGATTTTCTGGGCGAGATTGCCGGGTCGAATCTCAATGGATTGGGCGAATTCGGCTACATGTGGGAATGCCCGGATATGTTCAGGCTGGCCGACCACGACGTCCTGATTTGCTGTCCGCAGGGTCTGCCCGCGGAAAAAGACCGTTATCTGAATACCTTCCAGTCGGGCTATTTTGTCGGTCAGCTTGATGCCGAAAAGGCGAAATTCCCGCACGGGGATTTCACCGAGCTGGATCTGGGCTTTGAGTTCTACGCGCCACAAACCACCCAAACTGATGACGGCCGCAGGCTGCTCATCGGCTGGATGGGTATCCCTGACGGCGATGAGTTTTATCAGCCCACGGTGGAAAACGGCTGGCTGCATACCCTGACCTGCCCGCGAGAACTGACGCTGGAAGCCGGTAAAATCATCCAGCGCCCTGCCCGTGAACTGCAACAGCTTCGCGGCCACGTGCAGGAATGGCAGGGTCTGACGAACGATGCGCCGGTATGGGATGTCACCCGCGCGGAAATGGAAATTGAAACCGCGCAGCCTTTCAGCGCCGGTTTCGGGGGCGATCTGCTTCTCCGCTGGGACGGTGAATGTCTGCATCTGACCCGCAAAAACCGGCGCACCGGATTGCCTGAAGTCCGCGTCTGGCATGGCCAGTTACGCAAACTGAACGTACTGTGTGACAGTTCAAGCCTCGAAATCTTCATTAACGACGGCGAAGCGGTGATGACGTCACGTTATTTCCCTGTATTACCGGCATTAGTAAACTTTGGCGGTGATCAGCAGATTACGCTGCGCCACTGGTTGTTCGCTGATTGCGTGTTAGAATAAAAAACCTTTCCGGACAACAGAATATGGCGCAGTGAAAAAGACCAAACGCATCACTATCAGTGGCATAGCAGAGCTGGCTGGCGTGTCCAAATCGACTGCCAGTCAGGTTCTCAACGGGCACAGTAAGAAGTTTCGCATCTCCGATACCACCCGTGACCGCGTGCTTGCCGTCGCTGCTGAGCAACATTATCAGCCGAGTATTCACGCCCGTTCACTCAACGTATCGCGCAGCTTCACGCTGGGGCTGGTTGTCCCGGAAATGACCAACTACGGTTTTGCCGCCTGCTCAAACGAACTCGAAACCCTCTGCCGCGAGAACGGTATGCAGTTGCTGATTGCCTGCACGGATGAGAACACCAGCCAGGAAACCATGGTGGTAAACAACCTCATCCAGCGCCAGGTTGACGGGCTGATTGTGGCGTCGAGTATGCTCAGCGATGCGGAATACGTGAAAATCAGCCAGCAGTTACCGGTGATTCTGTTTGACCGTTATTTACAGGAAACGCAATTGCCGCTGGTGGTGTGTGAAGCCATCGAGTCTTCCGCCGAGCTGGTCGCGCGGGTGGCGAAAAAGCACCCGGATGAATTTTATTTTCTCGGCGGTCAGCCCCGCATTTCCCCGACGCGTGACCGTCTTGCCGGTTATCAGCTCGGTCTTGAACGTGCGGGCGTCAGCCCGGATCCTGAATGGATTATGTACGGCAATTATCATCCCAGCTCAGGTTATGAAATGTTTGCCAATCTCTGTGCCCGGTTGGGACGTCCGCCCAAAGCGCTGTACGTCGCGTCCTGCGGGCTGATGGAAGGGGTATTGCGCTACATGAGCCAGCACAAACTGCTAGAGAGCGATATCCACTTATGCAGTTTTGATGACCATTATCTTTATGATTCGCTCACGGTGAAAATTGATACCGTGGCACAGGATTGCAAGGAACTGGCCATACATTGTTTTGACCTGATCATCAGTCTGATCAATGAACAGCCGACTGAGCAGATTCAAAGCTACTTAGCCCCCAAATTACACTGGCGGCATCCTGATTCATTGGATGTCATCAGCTGAGTTTCACCTTGTGCGCAGGAATCTGTTTTTACCGGAGGAATGCGCCTGAATCCATCAGTTCACATCAATCCGAAAAATACGTAACAGCGCCCTTTTCCCGACTTCGGTAAACGTGACTTCACGATAGCCTGGTGTTCTGACCCGCCAGCCGGTAATCCGGCCCGATTTCCTACCTGAAACTCCACTGCACGCTCACGACAAACACTGACGGAATGATGATCCCGGTTTCTACACCGAAGTATGTACAAAAATGCCACGTTGTTATCCCGGCAACAGGCCGTGTGCCTGTGCCGGGAATTTATTCACACAGGCAATTCATTCGTTTTTAGCCGTCCTCCCCAGCTCTACGTCAACATGATGCTCCTGCCCGTCATCGTTAAGTGGGATCTCATCATTGGCCAGTAAATTTCCGTCCAGCGTTACACGATATTCCCCGTGCTTTTACGGACGGTCATCAGATAGCGGCTGGAGCCTTGCTGGTAAGTAACGCTGATTTCCGGCCAGTTTTCGGGAAGCTGGCTATGAACGGATATCGTATCGCCCCGGCGCGTGATGCCCAGTAGCGATTCGGTGATCAGACGATACGTCCACCCGGCGGAACCGGTATACCAGCTCCAGCCACCGCGTCCGCTGTGTGGCGCGACCGAATAGATATCGGCTGAAATGACGTACGGTTCGGCTTTGTATCGTTCCACCGCGTCTGCGCTCAGGCTGTGATTGATCGGGTTAATCATCGCCATCAGTTCCCACGCGCGCGCAATATTGCCTTGTTTTGCAAAGGCCATCACCGCCCAGATTGCGCCGTGCGTGTACTGCCCGCCGTTCTCGCGAACCCCCGGCAGATAACCGCGAATGTAACCGGGATTTGGGCCGTTGCCGTCGAAAGGAGGCGTGAGAAGTTTGATCAAACCGGCGTCGTTATCGACAAGGTACTTATCCACCGATTGCATGGCGCTGGCGGTGCGTTCCGGTGTGCCCGCCCCGGAAAGTACCGACCAGCTTTGGGCGATGGCGTCGATCTGACATTCCTTGTTGACGTGGGAACCCAGCGTTTCTCCGTCGTCGAAATACCCGCGCAAATACCATTCACCGTCCCACGCGTGATCGTTGAGATTTTGTCTGAGCAGCGCAGATTGTTCACGACACAGTGTGGCGACGTCGGCGTCCTGACGTTCTTGCGCCAGCGCACCATAACGTTGCAGCACGTCATATAAGAAGAAGCCCAGCCAGACACTTTCCCCGCGGCCGCCCAGCCCGACCAGATTCATGCCGTCATTCCAGTCACCGGCGCCCATCAGCGGCAGGCCGTGCTCGCCCATTTTCAGCCCGTATTTAAGCGCACGCACGCCGTGCTGCCACAGGGTTTCCTGCGTGGTGCTGACCACCGGTTGTTCGTAGAAAGATTCTTCGCCGGGCGCCAGCAAACGCGCTTCGAGGTACGGCACGGATTCTTGCGCAATGGCGTGATCGTCGGTCACCGCAATGTAATGGCTTATCGCCAGCGGCAGCCACAGATAATCGTCGGAGCAGCGCGTGCGGACGCCATTGCCGGTCGGCGGATGCCACCAGTGCTGAACGTCACCTTCAATGAATTGTCGCGAGGCGCACATCAGGATCTGCTCGCGCATCCGCTGCGGCGCGGCGTGAGTCAGCGCCAGTGTATCCTGCAACTGATCGCGGAAACCAAATGCGCCGCCGGACTGATAATACCCGCTGCGCGCGAGGATCCGACTGGCGAGGGTTTGATAAATCAGCCAGCCGTTGGTCAGCAAATCGACGGACTTATTCGGCGTGGTGATCTGAATTTTATCCAGAACCTGATGCCAGTGATGATGAACACGCTCCAGTTCTGCCTGCGCAGCACCTTCCTGGAAGAACTGATGGATCAACGCTTCCGCGTCTCCCGCGTTTTGCCCCAGCCCGAGTGCGAAAATAAAGGTGCGCTGGTCACCGTCAATCAGCGTAGTGGCAGACTGCACCGCGCCGCAAGGGTCAAACATCGCACCGGTTTTATCTGAAAGCCGCTGATTTTTCATTGCAGCGGGCGCTGCTGTGGAACCCGTTCTTCCGAGGAATTCTCGGCGATCGCCGCTCACGGAGCAATGCGCACCGGTGACGGCAAAAAACGCGGTACGCGGTGAGCCGTTGCTGGTGTAATGATTGGTCGCCAGCACGCCGCAGCCCTGCACGACGTGAGCCTGCGAGGTGACAATATGCATGGCGGATTTCACCCGCAAATCGGCCATCACCCACTCGACATAACCGGTCACCGACAGCCTGCGCGGCCTGCCTGACACGTTCGTCAGCGTCAGCATAATCAGTTTGACCGGCGCATGTTCCGCGATCAATACCGTCATTTCGCTGCTGATCCCACGTTCGGTATGCTCGAACACGCTGTAACCAAAACCGTGCCGCGTGACATAACCGCCGGGGCCACGTACCGGCAGCGGTGCCGGAGACCAGACGCTGCCGGTCTCTTCATCGCGCAGATAAAATGCTTCGCCGGAACTGTCGCTGACCGGGTCGTTTTCCCACGGCGTCAGACGGTATTCATGCGCATTCTCATACCAGGTATATGCCTGACCGCTTTCCGAAATCACCGAACCAAAATCTGCATTGGCGAGTACGTTCGACCACGGCGCGGGCGTGTTTTCACCGTCGTTGAGCACAATCTGATATTCACGGCCATCAGGCGAGAATCCACCCAGCCCGTTGAAATACGTCAGGTCGCGCGCCGAGGCGACGACGGGCTGGCTGTCCTTGAGCGTGCGCACCGGCAACAACGCGGGCAGAGAGATATGCGGTGGCTGCATCCGCTGATTCAGCTGATCCGCCAGCGTTCCGCGCCGGTCGTCGATCACTACGCGGGCAACGCTCATCAGCAGTGTGCGGTCATCCTGCGTCATTTGTTCGCCATTACGGACAAAAATGCCGCCCGGGATATCGGTCAGGCTGGAACCCGCGCCGGACGCTACCAGACTGAGGATCTGATTTTGCAGCGCCTGCTGATAGCCACCCGAATCATTACACAGAATGACCAGATCGACTTTCAGCCCTTTCAGCCGCCAGTAATGATGCGCACGGATCAGCAATGTCACCAGTCCGATATTTTCATTGCTGGTCATCGTCAGCAGAACGATTGGCAGGTCGCCGGAGAGCGATTGCCCCCACAATCCGGATTGCCCGCGACGGTTCGCGCTCACCGCCTGCGCATCGCCGCGCATTTCCTGACTGGCAAAAATAATGGCACCGGCCAGCCGGTTAAACAGCCCGGCATCTTCCTCGGTGGCATTCAGCTGGCGCAGCACCACCTGACTGTGCGACCAGGTGATTTCAAATACCCGGTCAGCAATATGGTGATCGCGGTATTTTTCCATTAACGCCAGACTTTGCAGACGGGTGTCAGCAATGCCGTAAACCATATCGATGATGACCGGCACGCCGGGTTTGAGGCGAATGCGCTGGCGGATCGCCATCACCGGATCCAGCACGGCACCGGCGCTGTTACTGAGCGCCCCCGCCCGGCGTAATGCCTGCGGATTTGAAGCCGTATTACCGCGCCCGATAAATTGTGCACGATCGGTTTCGAACGATGTTTCCCGTTCCACGGCACCGTGGATCGCCATCATATGGAACATCCACGGGCACTGTTCTTCATGCTCACGCGGGCGGCGATGACATAAAATCCCTTCCTGCGCGGGCATCAGTTCGGTTTGTACAAACAGGTTGCTGAACGCCGGATGCGCCGCGTCATTGGCGGCAGGAGCCAGCACCACTTCGGCGTAGGTGGTGATTTCCAGCTCGCGGGCATGGCGGCCATGATGCGTGACCGTCATCCGGCGGATTTCCACATCATCCTCCGGTGATACCACGATATGCGTTTGCGTGGTCAGCGAGCCGTGAGTCCGTCGGAATTCGGCTCCGGCATCGGTCAGCACGGCGTGATAAGTCCCCTTTTGCTTGCCGAGCGGCTGCCACGTATTGCTGGTGACGGTGCCTGATTCAGGATCACTCAGATAACAGAAAATACCCCGGTTATCGCGCGTTGCATCTTCGCGCCAGCGCGTCAGCGTCAGGTCTTTCCAGCGGCTGACGCTGCCGCCGGCCTGCGTCACCATCAGGTGATAATTTGTGTTGGAAAGCAGCAGAACTTCCGGTGCCGGGCTGTCGGCATTGCTGAATTCCCGCAGCTCGATATTCACTTTTTGCAGTGTACTGTCGTGCGATTCAAAGTGACGGCGCGGGCTGTAAAGCTCCACGGCATCGGGCACGCGTTCCTGCAACAGAAGGCGGGCAGACTGGAATGCCGCATTCGCCGCAAAGCGTGCGTTCATTGGCGCATCGAGCAACACATTCGCCAGCGCCAGAAACCCCATGCCCTGGTGGTGCGCCATGTAGGAGCGCACCACGATGTAAATCTGCCCGCGGATCAGACGCGACGGTGTGTAATCGAGTGCATCATAAAAACCGTACTCCCCGCGGGCACCGCGATTTTCCAGCTCGGCCAGATTGAGACAGGCTTCCTGCGGCCGGATCATCAGCGCCATCAGGGTGGCGTAAGGCGCAACCACCATATCCTCGGCAAGACCGCGCTTCAGCCCGAGGCCGGGCACACCAAAGGCGTGATATTGATAATTCTGGTTGAGATCAAACGCGGCATATGCGGATTCGGAAATACCCCACGGCACCTTGTTTTCCCTGCCCCAGGCAATCTGCCGGTCAACGGCGGTCTGGCACATTTGCACCAGCAGCGTGTCCGGATAGGCGGGCATGACCAGTTGCGGCATCAGGTACTCAAACATCGAACCGCTCCATGACATCAGCGACGGTTGCTTGTCGATGACGGTGAATAAGCGGCCCAGCGCGAACCAGCTTTTTTGCGGCAACTGGTTGGTGGCGATGGTGACGTAGTTGGTCAGACGGATTTCCGACGGCAGCAGGTCATATTTTCCGCTGTCCATTTTATGTGCGTCACAGTTGTAGCCGACGGTCAGCAGATGTGTACTTTTGTCATACAGGAACTGGAAATCCATGTGCGCGTGGTCGTTAAGGCGTTTTTCCAGCTCACTGATAATGTCCAGACGCTGACGCGCCAGCCCGATCGCGCGGGATAAATCCGGCTCGGTTCGCGTATCCTGCTGCGCCAGCCATTGCAACGAAGGCAGCGGAGCGCTTTGTGCCGCTGGTGTCAGCGCGCCATAAAAATCCGTCCACTCTTCCAGCCCTGCATCTATCTGCGTGGCCAGACGTTGCAACCAGACGGTATCGGCATGCGTAATCAGCGCGCGCATTTCCCTTACAGGATCCAGTGCCTGTATGTCTGCCGTTTGCGGCATAAGGTGGCGGAGTCTGAGCAGCACCGGTGATGACGTCTGTTTTTCGGCCATTTGCAGGGTATCGTCCAGCCCGTTCAGCCAGCGCCCGATGTCCGTCGCGGGTTGCGTGCGCCAGAGCCGTAAACCGGTGCTCAGCGTCAGCAGGTGCCCGGCCAGATTGCCGCTGTCAACGCTGGAGATGTAGCGCGGATTGAGCGGTTCCAGCGTGCGCGTGTCGTACCAGTTATAAAGATGGCCGCGATAATGTTCGAGTTTGTCCAGCGTATCGAGCGTCAGGCTGGTGCGTTCGAGGACCTCTCTTTGCGTGAGATAGCCAAAATCCCACGCGGTAATATTGGCCAGTAAGGACAGGCCGATATTAGTAGGCGATGTGCGGTGGGCAATCGTCGGCTGCGGGATTTCCTGGAAGTTATCCGGCGGCAGCCAGTTTTCGGTTTCATTGACGAAATCTTCAAAGAAAGACCAGGTCTGGCGCGCTGTCTGGCGCAGGAAGTTGTATTGCAGAATATTGAAATCCGGCACTTCGCGTTTTGCGGGCTGACTGAGCCAGCACAGAATGCGTGGCGCGAGAAACCACAGAATGCCCAGCGGCAGCGCGAACCCCAGAAGCGGCGGATGGGAATATGCAGCCACCATGATCACCGCCACACCGGCCAGCGGATTGGCCCACATCCGGCGATAAAAATATTCCGGTGCGTGTGCCCGGTTTTGCGCGCTAATACTCACACTGGCCCATTCGTGCAATTTGCGATGGCTGACATTCAGCCGCCACAGCGTCAGCAAAATCGCCTGTACGGAGTAAACGGCTTCGTGCGGCAGCGTCATCAGGTGCAGGAAAATACGTGAAATCCGGCTGACGGTGGCCGAAAATACGCTTTTCAGATGCGGGATGAGCGCACGTCGCGGGCCTTTATTCAGCAGATCCAGCACCAGCGCGACCAGCGCGGGGAACAACAGCATAAAACTGATCAATCCGAACCAGTAAAGCTTGTTGGGCACCAGAATCAGCGTGCTGAAAATGAGGATCAACAGGGCGGGCGCGACCAGACTGCGGCGCAGGTTATCAAACAGTTTCCAGCGGGAAAGCAATGTCAGCGGATTACGGGCACGCTGGCCGTCTTCCTGCGTCACCCGCAAACCGAGCCAGTTCAGCAATTGCCAGTCACCGCGTATCCAGCGGGTTTTACGCGCCACATCCGCCAGATAATGGTCAGGATATTGCTCGTACAGCACCACATCGCTGAGCATCCCGGAACGGGCATAACAGCCCTCCAGCAAGTCGTGGCTGAGTACCAGATTTTCCGGGCAGGTGTTTTCTGTGGCCTGCATAAAGACATCAACGTCGTAAATGCCCTTCCCGACAAACGAGCCTTCGCCGAATAAATCCTGATAGATATCGGACGACATAGACGAATACGGATCATTACCTGGCACGCTGCTGCATAACGCGGCGTAGCGTCCCTGCCCGTTCTCCGGGATTTCTTCCGCCAGCCGTGGCTGGAGAATGGCGTAACCGGAAATCACCCGCTGAAGCTTTTCGTTATACACCGGATGATTCAGCGGATGTGCCATGGCGGCCACCAGCTGATGCGCCGTCGCGCGCGGCAAAACGGTGTCGCTGTCGAGCGTAATCACGTATTTCACCTGCCGCAGATATTCCTGCGTACTGCCTTCAATCAGCGAGAACGGCTGAGCCTGCTGACGCAGCCAGCGGTTCAGCGCGTTCAGCTTGCCGCGTTTGCGCTCGTAGCCCATCCACACGCCTTGTTGCGGATTCATTTCACTGTCGCGATGCAAAAGCGTAAACCGCGCGCCTTCTGTGGCGGGATAACGCCGGTTCAGCGATTGGATCTGCCGGGTGGCGTGGGTCAGCAGATCGTCATTTTGAGCGTTGTCGCGCTGGTCGCTGTCGTGAAAATCACTCAGCAGCGCGAAATTAAGATGTGCCGACACATTGCCGAGATAACACACTTCCAGGCTGTTAATCAGCGCGTCGATATTTTTTTTACTGCCCAGCAAACAAGGGATCACCACCAGCGTGCTGGCGGTTTCCGGGATCCCACCGGCAAATTCCAGACGCGGTAACGGCTGTGGCGTGCGGCTGCGGGTGGTAATTTCACTGAGCAGATTGAGGGCGAACTGGCTGGCGACCAGCACAACCGGAACCAGAAGCGCCCACCACACCCAGTGCAGTGGCGGATTTTCCGAACGGTAAAGCGCATGAGCGGTCACGGCGGTGGTCAGGAGCAAAAGACTGCCGAGCCACGAAAGCAGCGGTGTCTGGCTCAGTCTGGCGCGTATCCGGGTGATCAGGGAAAACCGGGCGCTGAGGTCTTTTTCCAGTGTTTTACGGCCTGCGTCAATCAGGTAATACCCGACGTGTTGTTGCTGATAGGAACCGGTGGCTCCCTGCGCTAAAGCCACAGCACGGGCGGCGACGAAGGCTTCGTCATGGCGTGAATTACGTGAAAGACGTTCAATCTGATGGCGGTAATTGTCGCGGGTATCAAAATGCATCAGCGGATAAATACCGGCAGGATCGCCCTGCAACGTTTGCTCGACCACGCTGAGATTTTCGGCAAAGTCTGCCCAGTCCATTTCCGTCAGCTGACGTAATCCCATAATACTGTTACTGACGGAAAGCTGATTGGCGGCCAGTTGCTGGTTAAATTTGTCGATCACTTCACGTTGCGTCAGCCCGACTTCGCTCAGGCGCTGTTCCACCCAGGTCAGCGGCAGCGCCAGCATCGAGCCATGTCCTTGCAGGCGGCGCACCAGTTCGGCGACAAACGCGCTGGTCCGCGGCGGATTGGTGCGCGCCATATCGGCGATAATAATGATCTGGCCGGACGGATCGTTTTCGGCGCTGTCCTGCAATTTATTGACCCAGTAATCCGCCAGATTGCGTTCCTGCTGGGCATTCGCCACTTCAATGCTGACGCGGCGCAGATTCTCGATTAGTGCAAGGCGCAGCATACCGGGGAACGCCCACAGTTCGCCGAGCGTCAGCGGTTTAACGCTCTGGTAAGTGGTGAAAAATCGGGTGAGCGTGGTGATGTCCAGAAGTCCGTCGCTGTGGCTGACGACCTCGGTGGCGATATCATAAATACGCGGGCAGAAATGCGGGGAACCGAGCGGCGGAAGGCCTTTACCAAAGTTTTTCGGCAGCAACTGACGCACCAGGCGGATTTGTTCTTCAATCAGATAAAAGTTATCGAGCAGCCATTCACCGGCGGGCGTAATACTCGCTTTCTCCCCGTTGCTTAAAATCAGGCAACTTCGGGTCAGGACTTTTTCATTATCATCAAGGCGTTTAAGCAGGTAGTACGGGAGTTTTTTGCCGGAGAGTTTGTGCGAGAGGGCCAGCTTTCCACCGTAGCGTTCCATCTGATCCGCTGAGAAAAGCTCCGTGCGGATCGGCACTGTCTGTTCCCGAGCGCTGGCGCGCTGACGGCGCGTAATGGAGATAACAGGCGGTGCCCGTTTGCTTTTGAACCAGTTAATGACAGTCTTTTTCACATGAACATACCTTACGGGGACCCGAGAAGGCAGTTGCCTGAGCTGCGATAAGAGTTCACGTAAAAAGAAGAAAGGGTAAAGGTCAGGGAGGCGAAACGGCTTATTACCCTCTGCGGGCAATCCTTTTCATACTAGCCTGTTTACCGGATTTCAGTGGGTTTATTTTCGCCAGCGTGGAGTGTGAGGCCTGAATTCGTTGTTAAAACTTCTTGTTAAAAAAATTCAGACGGATCTCTCCGCCCGAATTTTTCCACCATTTTTCACATCACCGTTTTAGCTGATATCCGCGCCGTTAGTGGCGATCACTTTCTGATACCAGTGGAAAGACTTCTTCTTGTAACGGTTGCCGGTGCCGGAGATTTTATCGTCGAGATCGACATAAATCAGGCCGTAGCGTTTGCTCATCTCACCGGTGGACATACTCACCAGATCGATGCAGCCCCACGGCGTGTAACCCATCAGATCCACGCCGTCTTCAATGGCTTCTGCCATCGCAGCGATATGCTGGCGCAGATAGTTGATGCGGTAATCATCGGCGATAACGTGGTTTTCATCCGGTTTATCGACGGCACCTAAACCATTCTCAACAATGAACAGCGGCTTTTCGTAGCGGTCGTAAAGCTGATTCAGCGCGATACGCAGGCCAACCGGGTCGATTTCCCAACCCCAGTCACTGGCGTCGAGGAACGGATTGCGTGCGCCGCCCAGCAGGTTGCCTTGCGCAGATACCGCGTCGGGATTGGTTTTGTTGATGGTTGAAGACATGTAATAGCTAAAGCCAATGTAATCCACCGTGTGCTGTTTAATCAGCTCCAGATCGCCCGGCTGAATATCCAGCGCAACGCCCTGCGATGCCCACAAACGTTTAGCGTAGTACGGATATTTCCCGCCTGCCTGCACGTCCGCGCAGTAGAAGTTAAACGCCTGCGTCTCTTTCAGGGTTTCGAGCTGGTTCACCGGATTGCAGTCGTAAGCGTAATTCGTGGCGAACAGGATCATGCAGCCGATCTTAATCTGGGCGTTTGTCTCGTGGGCAATTTTGACCGCCAGGCTGCTGGCCACAAACTGGTTATGCCATGCCTGGAATTTGGCCTGAGCCTCCAGCGCGCCGGTTTTGACCGTCAGACCCTGGCTCATGATCGGGAAATGCGCCGCACTGTTGATTTCGTTGAAAGTCATCCAGTACTTCACTTTATGACCAAAACGCACCAGTACCGTGCGGGCAAAGCGCTCGAAGTGGCCGATCAGTTCACGGTTTTTCCAGCCGCCAAACACGGTCGCCAGATGCAGCGGCATTTCGTAATGCGAAAGGGTGATAACCGGTTCGATGCCGTGCGCGATACAAGCGTCGATCACTTTGTCATAGTGCGCCAGACCGGCTTCGTTCGGCTGTTGCTCGATACCGTTCGGATAGATGCGCGTCCAGGCGATGGAAAAGCGGTAACATTTGAAGCCCATTTCCGCAAACAGGGCGATATCTTCTTCAAAACGATGATAGTGATCGATGCCCTTGTGGTTCGGATACGTGTGCTTTGCGGTATCCAGCGTGAAATCAAATTCCGGCGAAGAAACAATGCTTAAGCGGTCTTTGCCACCGGGGATAGCATCGACAATTGACAACCCTTTCCCGTCCTGATCGTATGCCCCTTCAACCTGGTTTGCCGCCGTTGCGCCGCCCCACATAAAGCCTTGCGGAAACTTCTCTTTCATTTAAAAACTCCCTTGAACAGTCAAAATACCAGTGCGTGAACAATGCTGCGAATGAGGATCCCGATCAGTGCACCCGGCAGTGCATAACGGAACAGCCGGACAAAACGGCTGGCGATCCCCAGAAAAATACCGATACCGGGTAAATCGAGCGTCTGAATCAGGAAACCGCTCGAAGCATTCACCTGCTGCGGGGAAAACAGCCCGCGATGAATCAGATCGGACACCACGCCGTAATACGCCGTGCCGCCGGCAAGCATTTTGGTCAGCGCGGGCAAAACGTACACGTCCGAAATACTGAAAAAGCCTAACACCGGCCCGAGCAGACGGGTCAGAAACTCAATCGCCCCGGCTTCTTTTAAGATACCGACGACGGTCAGCGAAAGGATCAGCATCGGCACGGAGCCCAAAGCCAGACGAATGGCGTCGGAACCGGCGCTGTTGATAATGGCGATCAGGCCCTTGTTGGTTTTATCTTCCAGCGGATTACTTTCCCGCTCCAGCGCGGTGGCCGACAGGCGTCGCCCAAAAATATAATACGTCGCACTCGCTGCGCCAAGGCCACCGGCAATTGAAATAATAATCGCCGCCCCCCAGTGCAGGCCGTAAGGGATCAGCGGATAAAACACATTGCCCTGCCCCATGGCGAAAAGCATCGCCAGCGTGGCGGCAAGATGACGGTCCGATGTTCCTCTTTTTTCCATCAGTGCCAGCGACGCCAGCGGTGCGGCGAAACTCACGAAATTCAGTTGGATGAGCGCAAACACCGCCATGCCGGTGACGCCAAAGGGGCGTAAAACCGGTGTCACCAGCCGTACAATCCCGTCGAGAACGCCACGCACTTCCAGGTACTTCATGATGATCAGCATGACCACCATGATTGGGATCAGCGTGTAAAGCGCCACGTTAACTGACGCTTTACCCGCCGAGAGAATGATCCCGATAATGTCCATTACCCACTCCGCTAAAATAAATTGCCAGTAACATACCCCCAACCTGACGTCCTGTCATGCCCTTGAGCGAGGATAAAAAAGCGGCTAACGTATCCGAACGCCTGTCAGCTTCGATGAAAACATTCAACACGGTGAACCGGCTAACCCGCTCATTCACCGGACGATCTCAGGAGATTTCCATGTCAGATAAAGTGTCAGCCCAGTGTCATTGCGGTTCGGTTGTCTTCAGCGCCGAGCTTACCGATGGCTATAACAACGTGCTTCGCTGTAACTGTTCGTTCTGCCGTATGCGCGGCGCGGTCGTCGTCCCGGCTCAGGAAGTGGAAGTGATCAAGGGCAAGGACAAACTTACCAAATACCGGTTTAACACCGGTGAAGCCGCCCATTTCTTCTGTTCGGTTTGCGGGATTTACACTTTCCATCAGCGCCGCTCAAATCCTGAATTTTACGGCGTTAACGTCGCCTGCATTGAAGGCGTTTCACCGTTTGATTTTCCGGTAGTCAGCGTCAGCGACGGCATTAATCATCCGAAAGATGGCGGTAAAGGGGGTGTGGCGGGATATATTCGTTACGAGCCGAAATAAATATGAGGCTAAGTCGTTCGGGACTCAGAAATGAAGGCGTTGTGGAAGGGTATTGATAAAGGAACACACCGGTTATTGCCGGTGCGTGTCCCTTTCTGGCGTTTTTTAGGGCAGAGAAGTCAGGCGGCTTTCACTGCACGCGGTTTCTTCGGTGCTGGCGTTTCTTCTGCTGTAGGTTCGGCGTGTTCCGCCGTTTCAGGTTCTGCGGTTTCTTCTGCTGTTTCTTCAACGACGACCGCTACGGCTTCCGGTAATTTACTGGTGCGCAGAATATGCTGAACGGCGTCTTTCTGTTCGGCGAGGTGCAGCGCGATGTTTTCCGCCAGCGCTTCGTCAATCTCAAGCCCGCTCTGCGACAGCCATTCGGTGAAGGTATCTGCCATATCGAGCATCTTGTCGTAAGCGTCCGCATCTTTTTTATTGGCAAATGTCATTTTCTCTTCACCTTTTCTGACGACAACAAATTTTGTTTCAACAGCCATGACTCGCTCCTTATACTGTAATTATATACAGCATATTAATGATGAGTGCAGGATACATCATTCAGCCAGCTTTTTACAGCCCGACTGTATGAAATCTCTACCGGCCTGCGCTACATTCGTACGGTGATCATTAAAACAACCGAAACTCGCGGAGAACAACGTGACAGCAACCGACATATGCCATTGGACAAAAGGCACATTTCATATCACCACGGATAAAGCCGCGCAGGATATTCCGGCGATCCATCGTTACCTGACCCGCTCAACGTGGGCGGCCGGAATTGACGAGCAAACCGTGCGCGATTCTGTCGAAAATAGCCTGAATTTCGGGTTATTCGAAGGCGACAAGCAAATCGGTTTTGCCCGCCTTATTACCGATTACGCCACCTTTGCCTACCTGTGCGACGTCTACGTGCTTGAAGAATATCAGGGTAAAAACCTCGGCTTCTGGCTGGTGGAATGCTGCCAGTCGCATCCGGTGTCTGCGCGGTTGCGCCGCATGATGCTGTTCACTACCACCGCGCCGTGGCTGTATGAAAAATTCGGCTACGAGCCGGTCAACCGGCCGGATTATGCGTGGGCGATAACCCGGCCTGATATCTATTTGAAAAAGGATGATTTGAAGAACGAGGTGTAGCTTTTCTTTAACGGCTGGCTAACTGCGTTGTCAGGGTTTCGATACGTTCGGCCAGGTCTTTGGTCAGCGAGGTTAACGCAATGTTCTGCTGGACTAAAACCAGCAACTGCACGGAATTTTCCTCGGCGATGGTCTGGCGCTTGGCCATCGCATCGTCCAGATCTTCTCTGTGTTGGGCATCCGTCAGTGCATGCGCCAGGTCGCGCTCGGCCTGACGGGTTTGCGCCAGCAGAATCAGCGGTGCGGCGTAAGCGGCCTGTAAACTGAAAGCCAGATTCAGAAGAATAAACGGATACGGGTCAAATTTGGACAGCCCGGAAATATTCAGGTAGATCCAGACTGCGACGATCAGCGTCTGCGCGATCAGGAACGTCGGTGTGCCGAAGAACCGGGCAAACGCTTCTGCCTTCAGGGCAAACCATTGTTCACCAAAAGTATGGCTATGGCCTTTCAGCGGGCGATAAAAACGAAATTTTTTAACAGGTTGCATCGTATCTGTTCTCTTGTTTCGGTGAAAACGTTTCACGGCGGGCTTTTACTCTATCGCTAATTCACCGCATCCCAAAGCAGTGACAACCCGGCCAGCATTAACATCCCGTCAACGAAACGACGAAAAGTTTTCTCCGGTATTTTGATCACAGATCTTTTGCCGATCATCACTCCCGCGATCAGCGTGTTGCTGAGACTTAATCGTAATTTTCACCGTAAAGCCCGATCAGGCGGCGGACAACGCCGTTGGTCCAGCCGAAGCCGTCCTGAAGCGGATATTCGCCGCCGCCACCTTCGCGCGCGGCGCTGCCGGAGATATGGTATTTCTCAATCAGCTTGTGATGCTTCTGATAAAACTGATTCACCGTTCTCAGCCAGCTGTGGGCGATTTCATCCCCAGCACGTCGTTGCCATACAGTTTGAAGCCCTGAATCGCCATCCATTGCAGCGGTGCCCAGCCGTTCGGTTTGTCCCATTGCTCGCGGGTTTCAATGTCGGTTGCCAGTAAACCGCCGGACGTCAGAAGGCGTTCGCGCACCACGGCGGCGACGCTTTCGGCCTGCCCGTGCGTGGCGAGGCCGACAAACAGCGGCACCACGCAGGCGGCGGAAAATCGCGCCCGCTGCTGACGGTGCCAGTCGTAATCGCGGAAACACCCTTCTTCGTCGTCCCACAGATAGCGGGTAATGGCGTCGCGACGAACCGTGGCTTTATGCCGGAACAGCGCCTGCGTTTCGCGGTTGCCTTTCAGACCGGCGATATTTGAAATGGCGCTTTCCAGTTTGTACAAAAACGCGTTCAGGTCGACCGGAATAAACTGCGTGGTGCGGATACTGGCCAGACGATCAGGATCCCGCAGCCAGCGCGAAGAATAATCCCAGCCTGAGGCCGCACCGGCGCGCAGATCACGGTAAACCTCATTGGCCGGTCGGCTGGAAAGCTTCGCCGTTTCCACGTCCTCGCGCCAGGATTCGTCACGCGGGGTATCCCTGTCATCCCAGTAACGATTCAGCAGCGTGCCGTCTGGCAGGCAAACAACGTGACGGTACGCCTGATTGGGCATCAGTGAGCCCGCGCCATCCATCCAGAATTCGTACTCTTTCAGCAGATGATCCAGATACCGCCGCGCCCCGCGTACGCCATCCTCTTCAAACAGTTCAACCATCAGGGCAAACACCGGTGGCTGCGAACGACTGAGATAATACGTGCGGTTGCCGTTGGGAATATGCCCGTACATCTCAATCATCCAGGCGAAGTTGTCCGCCATGGTACGCAGCAAATCGTTACGGCCGCTTTCCGCCAGCCCCAGCATGGTGAAGTAGGAATCCCAGTAATACGTTTCGCTGAAACGCCCGCCTGGCACGATATACGCCTGCGGCAACGGCAGTAATGACGACCACGGCACATGGTCTTCCGGCTGGCGCGTCAGCACCGGCCAGAGCTTATCGATGTGCTCTTTCAGCGAATCGCCCGGATCGCTGACGTATTCATCGCCGTAATGTGCCGGTAACGAAAAATGCGCATCGACAAAGCGTTGCAGGTTGAAACCGGGATGATTTTTTATCCGGCGGTAGCGCAGGAGAATATCCAGCGGATCCATTTTCGGTGAGCAGTCAGGGAACGTTTTGCTGTCTTCAAACAGGCGCGAAGACTGTACGGCGGTGAACAGTTCCATGTAACGGTCAGCGGGCGTTAAAGCATCGGAAGGCGGCAGCCCTTCGATCATTTCCGGTTCCGGCTCGGCGTCCATCATCCGGTCGAGAATCAGCTCAATAGGTTCCAGTTCAGGGAATCCCTGACGCTGTAATTTAGCGTTTTGCATATGCGATAAGCCTCTGCATTGCGTTAAAAAATGATACAGCCCGCGTTAAGGGCTGTGTTTAGAAAAGTATTCAGGCGACGGCGTGATGCGCGAGGTCGTGGGGCGAAATCGCCTGCAAATCGTGCAAATAGGTTTCCCCCCAGTGGGCGATATCGTTTTCACGCAGCACGGCCATCATGGCGTTGTAGCGTTCACGACGCTCTTCAAGTGGCATGGTCAGTGCTTTATCGAGTGCTGCGGCCACGTCATCGCGGTCATACGGGTTGACGATCAGCGCCGCCGTCAGTTCATTGGCGGCACCGGCAAACTGCGACAACACCAGTACGCCCGGATCTTGCGGATCCTGCGCCGCGACATACTCTTTCGCCACCAGATTCATGCCATCGCGCAGCGGCGTGACCAGCCCGACGTCGGTCAGGCGGAACAGTTTCATCAGCAGGCTGCGCTGAAAATGCTGATTGAGATAAAACAGCGGCGTCTGGTTAAAACTGCCGTATTTCCCGTTGATGCGCCCGACTTCAGTTTCGAGCTGATGGCGCAGTTCCTGATAGGCCTGAACATCGCCACGCGACGTCGGCGCAATCTGGGAATACCGCACTTTGCCACGATGTTGCGGGAATTTCTCCAGCAGCGCTTCAAACGCCAGAAAACGCTCCGGCAGCCCTTTGGTGTAATCCAGACGCTCGCAGGAAATGATATTTTTCGCTTCGCGCAGTTCGGGTTCCATGGCGGCCATTTTCGGCGGCAGCGGCCCTTCCGCCATCTTTCTGATATTTTCGGGTGCGATGCTGATCGGATAAACGCCGGTCTGGAAGGTATTGCCGAACGCCTGATGCAGGCTGGTATTGGCAGGCTGCAACGTGGTCAGTTCGCCCAGATTATCCAGAAATGCCTGCCGGTCGCTTTCGGTCTGGAAGCCCAGTAAATCGTAGTGCGACATCATTTCAAGCAGCTCATTATGCGGCGGTACGGCGTTAAAAATTTCGGGTGTCGGAAACGGAATATGCAGGAAAAAGCCGATGCGGTTCTTCACGCCAAGTTTGCGCAGCGCGGCGGCAAAAGGCAGCAAATGGTAGTCATGGATCCACAAAATATCGTCGGGCTTTATCAGTGGCTGCAATCGTTTCGCCAGCAGATCATTGACGCGGCAGTAACCTTCCCAGGCTTCACGCTGGTAATCCACCAGATCAATGCGGTAATGAAGCGCTGGCCAGAGTACGGCATTGGAAAACTGGCAATAATAGAGATCGTAATCGTTTTGATTGAGCGGAACCGAAGCGTAGGTGATGCCGTCTTCTTCCACCAGGCTCAGATCATCTTCCTCTTCGCCGGAGATTTCACTGATTTCTCCGTTCCAGCCAAACCAGAGCCCGGACGTGTTTTTCAACGCATCCATAATACCGACAGCAAGTCCACCTGCGGATTTTGACCCGTCAGGAATAGCAATACGGTTAGATACGACAACCAGGCGGCTCATCGTTTTGTCTCCTTATTGATCGTTGTTAAGTGACGTTGTAACGATTCCAGCCACTGATGCACATCGCTGACCTGTGCCAGACGGTAGCGCGCATGGCTGAAACCTCCTCCGACTTTCACGGAGATCCCTTGCAGGGCATTGACGACCTGAAAGCCTTTCTCATCGGTCAGATCATCGCCGATAAACACCGGAATGCGCCCCGCGAAGGGTGCCTGCTGCATAAAGGTTGTTATGGCGGAGCCTTTGTCATTGCCGCGCGGCTTGATTTCGGCCACGCATTTGCCGCGCTGAAGCATCAGCTCCGGGTACGCGGCCACCACCGATTCGGCCAGTTGCAGAACCTGCTGCTGAAAAGCCGGTGCCTGACGGTAGTGCAACGCAAACGCCATGCCTTTGGCTTCCAGCATCGTGCCCGGCATCGCGGCCATTCCCTGTTCGAGCTGAAGTTGCAGGGCACGCGCGAGCTTCTCAGGCAACGTCACGCGGTGCAGATTGCCTGCAAAGTCGCGCAACTCAGCACCATGAACGCCTGCCGCCGGCAATTTCAGCGGCGCGGCAAGCTGATCAAGCTGATCAACCGGACGCCCTGAAACCAGCGCAACAGCGCCCGAGGTGGCCGCAGCCAGTGCTTTCAGGTTATCGCGAACGGAAACGGGAAGAGTGACGGCGTCAGGTTCGGCGCAGATGTCGGCGAGCGTGCCGTCAACATCAAAGAAGAAAGCAGTTTTCCCGCCACTGAGGGCGGGGATCGGGGGCGTTTCTGTGGTGTTATCCTTCAGTTCTGTGGTCAATTTTATTCTCCTGTGTACGTAGCCGGTTGCTGTACTTTCTATAAACAGAAATCTTTCTATAATCAGAAATAACGCGGTGCAACCGCTCTGCCAATGAATAAATATACCCTCTTATAAAGCCTTTGCCGGGACTATCAGATTAATCCAGAAACTGGTTCCCTGAAAAATGTCTCAAAATAAAAAGCGTAACCGGTTTTTTTGTGGCTAAAGATAATCATCAATTTCAATCACTTTAATTCCTTTGCTTTTCGCCAGCCCGATGCAATCCGCGGTATCCTCTCCGCCCGAAAATGCCAGGATAATATCCGGGCGGCTGTCTTCAAGCATGAAAATATTACGGCGAATTTCTGCATATTTGCCGTGCGCTGCCCAGTTGGCGGGATACCGCACGATGTGAACGTTGGCATCCCGCGCCCAGTGCTCAATGGCACCGCCGGAAGACGGGTGTCCGCCGTGGATCAGCACGCGGATGTTTTCTGATTGCGAATATAAATCCAGCACCCGCGTTAACGTACTGATACCGGCATAAAAGCGGCCAGAACAAATAAGCACTCTCATGAAGTTTTCCTGTTGTTTTTATTATGGGATTTATACGTCTGCGTTATTTTCAACCATCGCCCGCAATTCATCACCGCACCGGTCAATAACGGGATACGCCACGGCGGCAATATGATGATGTACGCGGCGGTAATCGCGTAAAACACGCTGGAAAATATCGCCGGATTCCGCCCACGCATTTTCATCATCGCGCAGCTTTTTAAAATGCTCACGGCTGGCGTTGGCTTCAATCTGGCGAATCACTTCCTTGCGCACCACCAGCTGATGCGCGGCGTCGAGGTCTTCGCCCAGAAACGTCGTCACGGCCAGACGCTGACTGGTGAGAATTTCCGCGTGGAGCAGCGCAATATTGTTCCGCTCGAAATCACTGAACGTCTCGCCCCGCCGCGTCCTGCGTGCGGCCAGCTCCGCCAGACTGCTGGAAAGAATGTCACCGGCATGTTCGACGTTTATGACAAACATCAGGATTTCCTGAGCGCGGTCGGCATCGGCGTCGCTTAGTCCGTCGTGTGCCAGATCGGCCAGATACGCACGTATCGCCGCACTCAGCATATCCAGTGACTGATCGAGCTGTCGGATCTCCGTGCGGCTGCCTTTTTCCGGCGTCTGAAACAGTACCTGCAGCCGGTCGAGCATAATGCTGAGCATATCCGCCGCGCGCAGGGATTCACGCACTGAATTGGATAAACCGATGTAGGCGATATCCAGCCCGGTCTCGTCGAGGTACACCGGCGTACCCGGATCACCGGCACGCGCTTCTTCAGGGAAAAGCCGCTCAAGCAGGCGGGCGACCGGCCCCGTCAGGCCAATAAACACCAGCGCCAGCACGGCGCTGAACGCCGTATGAAACCACACCACCAGTTGCGGTGTGCTCAACGCCAGGCTGTCAGAAAAACGGGCCAGCAAAGGCATAAAGGCCAGCGCCACCCCGCAACCGGCGCAGCGGATCAGCAGATTGCCCACGGGCAGACGGCGGGCGACGGCTGTTCCGGCATTCAGCACCGGCGGCAGCGCGCCGCCCATGTTCGCGCCGAGCACCAGTACCATCGCGGTCACCGGCGTCATCACGCCTGTCGCCGCCAGCGAGGCGATCAGTAAAATCACCGCCACGCTTGAATGGCAAACCAGCGTGAGGATCACCGCCACGGACAGCGCGATCAGCGTATCGCCCTGCAAACCGGACATCACAGCACGGAACACCGGTGTGGATTCGATGTGTTCCAGCGTTGCGCCCAGCAGGCTCAGCGCCAGCAACATCAGCCCGAGGCCAATCAACGCGCAACCGGCGCTTTCAAAGCCGGTATGGTCTCGCATT
The DNA here is from genome assembly GCF_047784855.1 of Rahnella sp. PCH160. NCBI lineage: Bacteria > Pseudomonadati > Pseudomonadota > Gammaproteobacteria > Enterobacterales > Yersiniaceae > Rahnella > Rahnella sp. PCH160. The sequence continues at coordinate 155,873 of NZ_JBLOGT010000002.1, read as the reverse complement.
TTAAAAACGATAAATCCGCTCAGCATCAGCAGCGGCACCGCAATCGCGGTGTTGAAACTCATCAGCTGAACCACCAGCGTGGAGCCGATGTTGGCACCGAGCATCACGGCCAGCGCGGGGGCGAGGCTCAGCGTACCGGCGGCGGTAAATGACGTTGCCATCAGGCTGACGGCGGTGCTGCTTTGCAAAAGGCAGGTAATGCCCACGCCGGACAGCAACGCCATCCCGCGATGTTTAAGATGACGCCCCATCCAGTGGCGTAACGGTGTCCCGAATCCGCGTTGCAGCGCGGAAGAAATCATGTGGGAACCCCACAGCAGCAGGGCAATCGCGCCTGCCAGGTTGATCAGTAAGGTGGTGCCAGATTGGGTTGTTGCAAACATAATCGCTCCCCTTTTTCAGGGTTGTCATTGTGAAGCGTGGCGCTATTTTCAGTCTTAAAACGGTGCCGCAAAGCGCTGCGGCACCGGTCAGGTTTTAATGAAAAATCAGGACATCAGAACCACTGTTTAAAACGACGGATGTAGAAGGTTTTCATTCCCTGTGCGACGCAGCAGTACGCCAGCAGCGTACCGGCCAGCCACGGGAAGTATTGCCACGGCAGCGCCTGCAGCCCGACGATCGGCCCCAGCGGAGAGAACGGTACGTAAATACCGACCGCCATCACCAGCCCGGTCATCAGCATCACCGGCCACGCCGCCGTGCTCTGGATGAACGGGATTTTCTGGGTACGCAGCATATGCACCACCAGCGTCTGGGAAAGCAGCCCTTCCACAAACCAGCCGGACTGGAACAGCGTCTGCATATGTTCACTGTTGGCGCTGAACACGTACCACATCAGGGCAAACGTCGTCATATCGAAAATGGACGACGTCGGACCAATCCACACCATGAAACGGCCAATGTTTTTGGCATCCCATTTACGCGGTTTTTTCAGGAACTCCTTATCAATTTTGTCCCACGGCAGCGCCAGCTGGGAAATGTCATACATCAGGTTTTGCAGTAACAGCTGAATTGCCAGCATCGGCAGGAACGGGATAAACGCACTGGCAACCAGGACGGAAAACACGTTGCCAAAATTTGAACTGGCGGTCATGTTCAGGTACTTCACGATGTTCCCGAACGTTTCGCGCCCTTTCAGCACGCCCTCTTCCAGCACCATCAGGCTTTTTTCCAGCAGGATGATATCGGCAGACTCTTTGGCGATATCCGTGCCGCTGTCGACGGAAATCCCGACGTCTGCGTCGCGCAGTGCCGGTGCATCGTTGATGCCGTCGCCGAGGAATCCGACCGTGTGGCCGTTGGCCTGCAAGGCTTTCAGCACCCGCGATTTTTGCAGCGGCGTCAGTTTGGCAAAGACCGTGCGCTCTTCCACCAGCTCACGCAGCGTGGCGTCGTCAAGGCGTTCAATCTGCGGCCCGAGCAGCGGTTCGCCCGGTGCTAATCCCACCTGATGACAGATGCGGCTGGTGACGACAGCGTTATCGCCGGTCAGCACTTTCACGCCCACGCCGATATCACGCAGCGCCGCAATGGCCGGACCGGCAGATTCTTTCGGCGGATCGAGGAAGGTCAGGAACCCTTGCAGGATCAGGTCGTGCTCATCGGTTGTGCCATACTGTTTTTTCGCCTCACTTTTACGGATGTCGCGGGTCGCCACCACCAGCACGCGGAACCCTTCCTGGTTGTAGTCATTCGCCAGCGCCAGCAGTGTCTCGCGGCGTGCCGGGGTCAGTTCCACCACCGTGCCGTTTTCCTGCATATGCGTGGAAATACTCAGCATCTCTTCCACCGCGCCTTTGCAGACCAGCAGATGATTTTCCTTTGCGTCTTTCACCACAATCGACAGACGGCGGCGTAAGAAATCGAACGGCATTTCATCGACTTTGCTGTAGCCCTGCGGACGGGTGAACGTAGAAACGCCATTCTCGGAGAAGTGCAGCACCGCCTGATCCATCAGGTTTTTGATGCCGCTCTGGTGATAACTGTTCAGCCACGCCAACGCCAGTACGGACTCATTTTTTGCACCTTGTGTATCGAGGTGGTGCTCAAGAATGATTTTGTCCTGCGTCAGGGTGCCGGTTTTATCGGTACACAGAATGTCCATCGCGCCGAGGTTCTGAATGGCGTTCAGGCGTTTAACCACCACTTTGCGTTTCGCCATCGCCATCGCGCCTTTCGCCAGATTGGCGCTGACGATCATTGGCAGCATTTCCGGCGTCAGCCCGACGGCGACCGCCACGGCAAACAGCAGTGCATCCCACCATTCGCCTTTCATGATGCCGTTGATCAGGAAGACCACCGGCACCATCACCAGCATGAAGCGGATCAGTAATCCGCTGACGCTGTTCACGCCGCGATCAAACGCCGTCTGTACACGGGTGCCGACAATGGCTTTCGCCAGCGAGCCAAAGTAGGTTCTGGCTCCGGTCGCCACCACCACCGCCTGCGCTGTGCCGCTGACCACGTTGGTGCCCATGAAACAAATGTTGGGAATATCCAGCAGATTTTCATTTTCAGCACTCACGTCGCTGGCGGATTTTTGCGCCACATCGCCCAGCGTGTCGTACTTTTCAACCGGCAACGCTTCACCGGTCAGCACGGCCTGGCTGATGAACAGATCACGCGATTCAATCAGACGGACATCCGCCGGGATCATATCGCCCGCATAAAGCTGCACGATGTCGCCGACCACCAGTTCGCGCATCGGTATTTCACGCAGCGAACCGGCCTTCCCTGCACGGTCGCGGCGTAACACCGTGGCCGTGGTTCTGACCATCGCTTTCAGCGCTTCGGCCGATTTCGCCGAGCGATATTCCTGCCAGAAACGAACCAGCCCGCTCAGGCCCACCATCGTGCCGATGATGTAAACCCCGGTCAGATCCGTTTCTTCTCCGGCCCGCAGCGGGAACCAGTAATCCGTGAAGAAGCTGATGACAGCCAGCACCGCTAACACATAGATGAACGGGTTGTTAAAGGCTTTCACCATCTGGATCAGCGGGTGAGGCGGCTTGTCGTGCGCGACGTCGTTGTAACCTTCTTTCTCCAGACGTGTGGCGGCGCTGGCTTCCGTCAGGCCGTCGCGGGTGGCGTTAACGTTAATCAGCGTAACCGCGACGCCGTTTTTTGCTTCCTGCGCGGCACGCATGGAGAGAGTCTGTTGTTTCTTTTTATCGTGCGTGGTGTTGTTTTGTACAGTCATGGTGGTGCTCCTGTCGCGCAACAATACGGCCGTAATATCCGTAAGCCTTTTTTCAGGCTGCAAGATATTGCCCGTATCGTCTGAGCGATCGGTGTTTTCATTTATTTTATGCAGGGCTATTCGCTGTTTATTTATAGATAAACAGAACAAGCCTTATTGTGTGTCTTTTATTTCTGCTTCAGGTTTCGCTGGCCGGAATTATTCTCTGAAATAACACAGTTGAAACAGTTCAACGGAATTAAATCAGCAATAACCTGCCGGAAACGGTCAGGCAGCAATAAGGACGAGATTCAGCGCGGCGTTAAACCACGGGCTGAATCATGCGGGGGAAAACCGACTTTGAGGTTCTTCGCTGTCAGACATGATGCAACGCTGCTCAAGCTGGCCGGTCACAGGACTGACGCGCCAGTTGGTTACGCGAAGATTCATTCTATTGATTTTAGAGGAAAAAATTGAATGCGAGTCTTTGCCGCGCGCAGCCAGCACCCTGTCTCGGGACGGACGGACACGCAGAAGTGATGTCAGGCTTTTGACATCGGGATAAAGGATTGATTTGAAGTTCATAACACACCCCGGGACCGTAAACACTCAGGTTGAGGTGAGATAACACAAGAGCATCAGGCTCTGGCGAGGCGCACCCAAACGATGAAATGATCACAGTCGATTTCATGTTTAATATTCCGAAGCGCCGGTTCAGCGTCATTCGGGAAGCTACTAGATACAGTGTCCATTAGTCTCTTATGTTAAGTAAGGAAAGGCCGCAACTTCCGGCAGGTGCAATTTACGCATGCGGTATATTATTGTCAACCCGTAAACTCATAATTAAACCATGTCGTTTATGTTTGAGTGAGGAAACAACGGCGGAATTATTTCCTCCGGATGTTATAACCTAAACAAACATCAACGAGATTGTCATAAAAGTGAAACTCCCGCCGGAATTTTCAGGCAGGAGTTTATTACGGAGTGCTTATCAACTTACGCGTTGTTTATTTCACGGTATCAGAACGAATATTGTACCCCTACGCGGAAACGTGTCTGACGTTCGTCGGTGGTTTTTCTGACAGAGACATCACCGACCTGAACATAAGGCGTCCAGTTTTTATTGATATTATAAGCGACCTTCAGATCCTGCTCATAATCCCATTTGTCATTATCATATAAAACCTGATCGCTGTGCTTATAAATATAGTTATATTCAAACCGCCAGTCCGCAAGACGATAGCCCAGCCAGATTTCGCCGCGATTGGTTTTACGGTCTTCAGTATTCTCTTTGGTATAACGGGTATATTCATAACGGTAGCGGGCATTAAAGTAAATGCCGCTGTCGAAGGTATATCCGGCGGTTAAAAACGGTTTGTAAATGCTGTTGTCAGAACTGGATTCCAGCGTAAAACCCGGTTGCAGGAAAAACGCCGGTGTCACTTTGTACTGATAGCTGATGGTGCTTTCAGTTCCGTTATCCACCAGATTATTAAAGGGTTTGTTTTCATTATCACCCCCGGATTTCCATTTGGCTTCCAGTGAGAAACCAAACCCATTGTCGAAGCGGTGTGAGATTAACGCCCTGTCTTTATTCTGCTTACTGTCATCAAGCCATTCATGGCGAAGGTCAATCGTCACAGCCTGACTGCTGGCGCTGGCCAGCAGCAGACCGCAGATGAGAAGTCTGTTATTTTTCATTTTTTAAGTCCCAGAGATATTGAGTAATATTATTTTTTGTAAAGAATATTTCAGCGTTCATGCCTGAAATTCATTACGTTGCTTTATTTTTGTTTAAAAAAGTCAGCGTAATTAAATCCGCCGTCAGAAAAACGGGTTACCGGATCGGGTAACCGGAAAGAAATAAAATCTTCCGGCATAATTTCTTTATTCAGCGTATTCACGCTTTTGTTTTTGGTATAAAAATAATCAGAGGCATCGACATTGCCGCTGACAGCATCGTCATATTTACCTGGCGCGGTGCGCAGCGACACGTTGCCTTTGAACACGCCCTGTTTATCGGCGGTGGTGTACGGCGACGGGCGGAACAGGAAGTTGAAGCGTTTGTTATCCACCGCACGGTTACCTTCTACGCAGAGTGCGCCGGGGTTGAAGTTATCGGTGAAACCGTCCATGCCGTTTTCCACCGCCACGCTGTTCAGCACGCGGTGCGCGACCGGCAGGCCTTCTCCGCCGAGCTTGAATCCGTTGCTGCCGTTGTGAACCGATAAACTTTTTTCGATCGTGACACTGCCGTTCGGGCCGTCTTCGATTTTGTTGAACAGGTCGAATCCGTCATCCACGTTGTCATGCGAATAACAATTCACCAGCCGGTTGCCCTCGCCCACGCGCATTTTCACCGCAAAACCGTCGGCATTTTTGCGCCCCGGATCCTGATTTCCCCAGGATTCAGAATTACTGATCAGATTACGGCTGGCCCACAAGGCGCGGCCAATCCCGTCCGGTGAGGCCACCCAGATGCCGGTATCATCGGCGTGATGGGCTTTAATGCGATCGATATGATTATCACTGCCGGCAATATGGAAGCTTTTCTGCGTAACGGTAATGCCCTGCACATTCCAGAAACTGGCATCGAGTGTTAACCCGTTAAACACCCCGTTTTCGCCCTGCGCACGCAGCGTTTTCATTTTGGCTTTTGTGCCACTGGCGGTTGCCGGGATCACACTGGCCGGATAGTCACCGTCCGCCAGCCACAGGGTTCCGCCGGGCGCTAACAGATTGACCGCGCTGGCGAAATCCAGCGGATGCGCCTGCGAGCCGTCGTTTTCAGCCGTTCCCTGCGGCGAGACATACAGCGCATCAGGGTTGCTGACCAGCGCCATACGAACTGCAAATTCCTGCGTCAGCGGCTTTCCGTTTTCCGGCGTAAATATCACGCTCAGCGTGGTCGCGGGCTGACCGGCGTGGAACGGCACGGCAACCACTTCGCCGCCCTGAACGGTTTTCTGCCGCAGCAGGGATTTATTGCCGTCCTCAATCTGCAACTTGCCGTCGCCGTTGGTACGCAGCTGGAAAACGCTGTCGCGTCGCGTAACGACCGGCGAAGACATGATTTCGATACGCGGTTTGAGTGACGGTGTCACGTAAGGCGCGGAAGGCAAAGAATGCGCTTCGCTGAGCGTTAGTTTCGCGTGGCTGACCGTGATTTTGGCATTACGCGACGCAAAGAAACCGACGTAATACCCGGCTTTATCCAGTTGCGTGACACGATCTGCGCCCTCGACGGATTTCACCGTCCATTGATCGCTGCCCTGTGACGCATACGCGACATCAAAACCGGTGTCCGTCCGCGTCAGCCGCAACGAGAAATGCGCAGGCGTGGTCAGCGGATGGTATTCCTCACGCACGATACCGATTCCGGTATTGCCCCACGGCTGTTTCACGCCCTGCCGCGCAATCAGCGCAACGACCGGCGGCTTATCGCCCACCGCCATGACGCTGTTCATTACCATATTTGACGCCGCCGGTAATTCTTCAATGCCCGGTTTGGTCACGGGTTCACGCGGCGCGCCGAGAATGTCGCGTACCAGCAGCCCCGCACCTTCCTGCCCGGCAGGTTTAGCGCCGTTTTCCGGGCCAAACTGATCGAGCGTGATGTCGGCTTCCAGCTCGAAATTCGTCTCCGCAGGGAGACGCGTGTAGAAATAAGTCAGGCCGTCGTGGCTGTTCCCCACTTTTCCACCCCGGCTTTCCAGCGTGAACGGCGTAGTCAGCGCAATTCCTTCGGCCGGGATGGGTTTGTCATCCGCCGTGCGGACTTCATTCATGCCGATTTTTTCAGGCAATACGTTAGTGGCAAAATTGACGTCGGTGGACTGACCAAAGGTGATGCTGTGCCAGCGCAAATTTCCGGGTTCAGGCAAGGCGGCGGCGAGGCTTTGCGCGCTTATTCCCAGGGACAGCGCGACAATCGCCAGTTTGTGTTCCCACATAGTTTTTCTCATCTTTAAAAAATACGGGGTCGCTGGCCGGTGTTTCCCGGCCAGTCGGTGAGGTCAAAATACAGCGTTTTTTGAGATTACGGCTGTTGCGTGGTGCCGGTCAGCGGTTTCGGGACGTCCACATTCACGGCAGGCGTGTTGAAGATTTTGCGGCACACCGCGCTGTTTCCCCAGCATTCCTCATAAGGGTGTCCGATCAGCTCTTCCATCACCGCGCGGGCGTCCGGCTTGATATGGCCGATGGCGCCACCTGCTTTGATACGGGCTACTTCACCCAGTACCACCAGATGCGTTTTGCGGTTAAGTTTCATCTGGTTACTGAACAGCATCGCCATCAGTGCCAGGCCGATTACACCGATACAGAACACCAGCGCAATCGCCATGACCGCGCTTTCCGGCTGGGTATGTGATTTTGACTGGAACCCGTAGAAGCTCAGAATGGATCCCATCACAAACACGATCACGGAGCGCATCAGCTTGCCGGAGAAGGTCATCGCGCCGGCGTAGATCCCTTCGCGACGGCGGCCGGTAAAGGCTTCATCCACATCGGCCAGGAAGGTGTAGACCGTCCATGGAATGTAGTAAACGCCGCCGGTGCCGATTCCGAAAATTACGGTAATGGTCAGCATCGCCACGGTGGCGTACTGCTGCGGCAGGTGCAGGAAATGCAGCAGGCTGTAGCAAAATACGGAGAACACCACGATACTCAGCGCCAGAATATAAGGCTTGCTGAAGCCGTGTTTCACGCAGATACCGATGAAAATTGCGGTGGAGAACAGTTGCAGAATGGAGTTCAGGCTGCTCAGCCCCGCCACCATGGTCGGGTCATATTGCAGAACGAAAATGATGAAGTAGGTAAAGACCGACGCGAACAGCCATTCCGCCCCAAAGCCGCACAGATACATGCCCAGATGTTTGCGAAATACGCGCAGGTGGAACGTCGATTTCATGTCGCGCACCAGCGTCAGCATGGTTTTGCCGAGGCTCATTTTAGTCTCGTCAACCGGCGTCGTTTCTTCCACCGGACGTTCCCAGGAAGATAAATACAGCAGGCCGATCGCGACGCACAGGATCACCCCGTAGGTCAGCGCCGTGAAGAAGAACGGCTGCGCGGAGTCTTTGCCGTAGATCAGGATGAACTGGCCGGGAATGAAAGCAGCCAGGAAGTTCGCCACTTTACCGAAAATCGCTTTGTAGCCGGTCAGTTTAGAACGGGCTGAGAAGTCGGTGGTCATTTCGGTGGCGAGCGTTTCATACGGCACCATGACAGAGGTGTAAATCAGTTCAAAGACGACGTAGGTGGACAGGTAATACCAGAATCCGAAGCCTTCAACCCACAGCAGCGGGTAGAACATCATCAGCGGTACGCCGAGTAATATAAAGAAGCGACGGCGGCCAAATCGTTTGCCGAGGCGCGTTTTACCAAAGTTATCAGAGAGGTAACCCATCAGCGGATTACTGATCGCGTCGATAATGCTGGCAACCGAGAAGATGGCTGATGCCTGAAGCAGCGTCAGGCCGCAAAACGTGGTGTAGAAGTAAAGCAGCCAGATCCCGGCTATCGCCAGCGCCCCGCTGCCCAGTAAATTTCCGCCGCCATAGGCCAGCTGATGTTTAAATAAAATCGGTTTTTCTGTCTTCATGTTTCGTTCCGCCAGAGAGTTTATAAATATGAACCGCTGTTTTGTTTTTATAGAGATAGCGTTTTATATAGGCGGAATGAATGAATAGCTGTGAATCAGTTCACATTTGAATGAGCTGGAGGCAATTTGTCCGAGAATTTTGCGATACGTGTAACATTCTCATCCATCAAAAATCCACAATTGGCGAGAACGTTCAAATTGCATTAGTTTTGAATCGAATAATTTGCTAACTATTCCTCTGAAAATCATGACGTAACACAGGGGGGGTTATAGCGGACTACTGATGAAAAGTCGTGCAGAAAGGGAGGCGAATAAGGCCAGTCCCTGGCCATGTTGCCTGCTACAGCGGGTCATTCTGATATCAAAGCGCCTGTAAAATCAGGCTTTCAGCAGTGACGCTGTGCTTTCACTGAGTTCATCGAGCAAGGTGTAGCGTTTGCGGTACTCTGAACGCTTTTTGCTCGGGATCTCTTCCATGGTTTTGCGGGGTAATTCCAGCGGAACGTCATATAACGCTGGTGAATACACCGTTGCGCTGATGGAGTCCCAGAATTCGTTATAGCTGGCGACAAACACATTTTTCTTACGGTGACGGTAACGAAGGCTGCGGAAGACGTGCCCGGTATCGCTGACAGCCAGAATGTGTTTCACGCCGGTTTGCTCCGCGATGCGTTGCAGGCTTTCCAGTAACAGGCGTTTGGGAAACAGCCCGTAGCAGGATTTTGTCGCCTGTTTAATCACTTCATGTGGCGTTGAGCGGTGTGCGCCCTGGAAACCGCCGACAACGATCGTCGCCCCTTCCGGTCGCTGCACGACGCTGAACGTCAGCGCGGCAAGACGGGTTTCATCCATGTACAGAAACATGTTGGCTTCGCCTTCACGCTCGGATTTACCGATTGAGCCGAGTACCACGCGGAAGCTTTCGCCCTCTTTCCCCATAAACTGCGTGACGGTGTAACCGCCCGCGCTGAGTAAAGCGTTTTTCAGCGAAGCATTGGTGAGGTTTTTCACAAACTCGTAGTGTTCGACCAGCGCATTGGCGCGTCCGGCGGAAGGTAAACCGAGATACAAATACGGCTTGTGGATTTTGTTTGGCAGCTTGGTCTGCACGCTCAGCGCTTCCTGCCAGACCGGTTCACTGGCCATTTTGTCGAGCACCTTCAGGGTATCGAGCGGATGCAACAAGGTTCGGACAGCGTATTTCACACGGAACATGCGGTTTTTCCACAAGGCATCCGGGGTACGCGTGCCACTCAGCAGATCCATAAACAGAGTGAATCCACTGGCTTTTTTGATGTTTTTTGCAGCAGTATAACTTCCGCTGAGGGATTCGGTTTCGTTAAGGGGTGAGTGTTCCATGATTGATTTCCAGTGCCTGAAATAATCACGGTATCACCCGATTTTTAAACATCTTTACAACGTGAATTTAAAGAACACTCAGGTTGTGGGGATAAATACGAGTTGTTGAGTTGCTGTTTACTTTACGTTTTCTTTACACAGAAGCCCGATTTTTCTGCACATTCATCAGGTTCCCTACCCGTCGTTTTCAACAGTTCATTTCAGTTTGTCATTGCTGTGGACGTTTCCCCACCCGCACATCATGTCTAAAACCGGAATCAGAGACTGGCCTCTTTCAGAAAGACTGTATTCCACTTTTGGCGGAATTTGCGGGTACTCCTTCCTGATGATCAGACCGTCACTCTCAAGCTCTTTCAGTGTGAGGCTCAGCGTTCTGAATGAAATTTTTCCCAGGCGGCGTTTTAGCTCATTGAATCGCACTACAGGCGTTGCGCCCGTCAGCGAATAGAGGAGGATCATTTTATATTTTCCGCTGACCAGCGAAAGCGTATACGCGAACCCCGTTTCCCCCCTGAGTTCACAGGGAATATCCATTGTCTCTTCACGCATTTACACTATCCTTTTGTATAGTACATATCATAAATGACAGTATTGTACTTTAAATTAACGCTCCCTATGATGCAAACATCAAACAGACACAGAATTACTTCATCGGATAAAGGGAGATATTATTTGAAAACGCTCATTGTGGTTATTCATCCAAACCTGAATGAATCTGTCATCAGTAAACGGTGGATTGGTGAATTAGCTCAACACCCCGATTTATATACAGTCCATAATCTTTATCAGGCGTATCCTGACGGGGTTATTGATGTACAGAAAGAGCAGCAGTTAATTGAGCAACACGACAGCATTGTTTTGCAATTTCCGTTGTACTGGTTTAATTGCCCGCCGCTACTGAAAAAATGGTTCGACGAAGTCTTCACCTATGGCTGGGCATACGGCTCCACCAGCGGCCACAAGCTCAGAAATCGTCAGTTTGCTCTCGCCGTGAGCGCCGGGATTAAAGAAGAGGATTTTAGGCCTGATGGACGTTACCCGCATTCGTTAAAAGAAATACTTTTGCCTTTCGAAATGACAGCCAAATATGTGGAGGCAAATTACCTTCCCTTCTATGCTTTTTACGGCGCAGAAGATGAAAATTCGCAAGAAGAATTAGACAAAAGCGCAAAAGGATATATTGATTACCTTCAGTCTTTTTCGTGAACGTCTTAAAGTAAACCCGGAAAATACCGGGTTTTTTATTTCGTGGGAAATTAAAAGCGCAGCGAGTTTATTTATTCTCGACAAATTCCAACGCCAGACGCAGCTGCTCTGCGTTTACATTTCCGGGCAGCAGATGAATCGACTCGCCTGCCTGCAAAGTGCGTTCAATCAGCCGTGAAACCTGTGCTTCATCATGAATATCCACCTGCAACTGCGACAGGCTGACCGGCAAATCCAGCACGCGGTACAGCGCCGTCAGTTGCTGTACCACTTGCGGCTGGTTCAGCAGTGCGCTCTGCACCAGAATACCGTATGCCACTTTGGTGCCGTGCAGGAAGGCGTCGGTTTGTGGCAGCGCCGTCAGGCCGTTATGCACCGAGTGCGCGGCCGCAATGCGGGTATAACGATCGCCCAGGCCGCCGACAAGCCCGCCACCGGCAATGATCGCGTCCAGTACGTTGAGGAAAGATTGCGTAAGCTGACCGTCGTTCTGCGCCTGCAACGCCGCTTCACTTTCGTTGAGCAGAACATCGCGGATCGTCAACGCCGTGTTCAAACCGAGCTGCACCGTTAACGGCAGAATCTCCGGTTGCGGGCTGAGTACCACCGCTTCGTACCATTTCGCCAGCGTATCGCCGATACCGGCCAGCAGATATTCTTTCGGCGCACGCAGAATAATGCGCGGTTCCACCAGTACCAGATGGTTGGCGTCGTTGAATATTTCATACCGCAACGCCTGCCCTTCATCGTTGTACCACACGGAAAGCGGCGTCCAGGCGGCACAGGTAGCGGCGATAGTGGGAATGGCAACGACCGGTAATCCGAGACGGCGTGCCACAACTTTTGCGGTATCCAGCACCGCGCCGCCACCGATCCCAATCACGACCTGACGATCTTTCCCGCCGATAGTCGCAATCCGCTGCACTTCGGTTTCGCTGCAATGCGCGTTGAACAGCACGCGCTTCGCCTGTGATGCGCTGAAGGCTTCCGGCAGATAATCCTGAGCCGCCGCCAGCGCGCGTTCGCCATAAATCCACAGCGCGTTATCCAGTTGTTCGGTTGAGTAAAACTGCGTCAGGCGATCAATCGCGCCGGGGAAAGAAAAGTAGTTTGCGGGGCCGGTGACCACGCGGATATCAGTATCGCTCATGGGAAAATCCTTACATTATAATCTGTTAACATCCTACTCCCGGACATCCGGATGGCTAATAATCTTTGGCATTAACTTATGCCTTTTAGTTCGTTGCCAATCATTACCCCGTCATCAAAACTCGGACAATCAATTCATTAACGCATTCTAAAAGCCTCCCTAAAGGCTCGCATGAATTGTCCTCCCGTTCGAATGATGATTAACCACACAGGGTAAATGAAATGAAACTGTTCTCCTCTTCATTGCTGGCGTTAAGTTTGTTGTCGGTCTTTCCTTCTTTTGCGGCAGACACCGCAGCGATACCAAAATCCATTGCCGGTCACCACGGCCCGATCCGTATTGCGGTGATCCGTAACCTGGGCTCGGACGATAACACCACGCAATTTGTTTCCGGTGTCATTCAGGAAGGCCGCAAATTAGGCTTTCAGGTCAGCACGTTTCTGAGTAACGGCGACGACGCCAAATTCCAGGATTTCGTCAATCAGGCCATCAGCCAGAAATACGACGGCATTATTTTGTCTCAGGGGCGTGACCCCTACTCCACTGAATTGCTCAAACGCATTACCGCCAGTGGAATTGCCGTATCGGTCTTTGATACCGCCGTTAACGGTGATATTCCCGGTGTCACCGTTACCCGGCAAGATGATGCGTCTTTAACCGAGCTGTCCGTGGGCCAGCTGGTGAAGGATTTCAACGGCAAAGCCAATATCGTCAAACTGTGGGTGGCCGGTTTCCCGCCAATGGAACGCCGTCAGGATGCGTATAAAAAACTGCTGAAAGACCAGCCGGGGATCCATGAACTGGAATCCGTCGGCGCGGTGTCATCTGACGTACAAGGCGATACGGCCAACAAAATTGGCGCGATTCTGGCGAAATATCCGAAAGGCAAAATTGACGCCATCTGGGGGACGTGGGATGCGTTCAGTCAGGGCGCGTATAAAGCCTTGCAGGAAAATGGCCGCACTGAAATCAAACTCTACAGTATCGATATTTCCAATCAGGATATCGGTCTGATGCGCGAGGCGAACAGCCCGTGGAAACTGAGTGCTGCGGTGGATCCGAAACTGATCGGCGCAATTAACCTGCGTCTGGTGGCCTACAAAATTGCCGGTGAGAAAACGCCTGCAACGTATGATTTCAAAGCCGCCGCCATTCCTCAGGCGTTGCTGACCCGCAATCCCGATGCCGTAAACGTCGCGTCGCTGGCGAAAGTCATTCCGGGGTGGGGCAAATCGGATGATTTCATCGCCCCGTGGTTTACTACCCTCGAAGCAAAAAATAAGAAATAAGGCCGGAACATGACAACTCAATCTCTTCCGCAACCGGAATACAGCCGCAACATGCGGCTGATCGGGCACAGCGATCAGGGCGGAAAACCTGATGGCGTGCAGGTAATGGTTCACCGCGGCTATGCGTATATCGGCCATATGGTGTCGCAGGGCTTTTCCATCGTGGATGTCCGCGACCCGAAAAATCCGCGCCCTGCCGGTTTCGTCGCCGCACCGCCCGGCACCTGGAATGTACATTTGCAGGCGCATGACGATTTGCTGCTGGTGATTAACGCGCGCGATTTGTTTGCTGACGCGCGGTTCGCCGATGAGAAAGTGTATTACACCCGCTCGGTCAGCGAGACGGTCAAAGGCACGCAACAGCGTGGCTGGAGTGCGGGTGTCAGGATTTTTGATATTTCGACGCCCGATCAGCCAAAAGAAATCAGTTTCCTCGGGCTGGAAGGCATCGGCGTTCACCGCATCTGGTATGTCGGCGGGCGTTGGGCTTACGTGTCGGCGCTGATTGACGGTTACAGCGATTACATCTTCCTGACCATTGATCTGGCTGACCCGCGTAACCCGCAGGTCGCCGGGCGCTGGTGGTTGCCGGGGATGCATACCGCTGGCGGTGAAACGCAGAGCTGGCCGGAAGGCAAACGCTACGCGTTGCATCACGCGATCATCAGCGGGGATACGGCGTATGCCAGCTGGCGCGACGGCGGCCTGACGCTGCTGGACATCAAAGACCGGACCGCGCCGCAGCTGATTTCGCACCGTAACTGGAGCCCGCCGTTTGGCGGCGGTACGCACACCGCGCTGCCGTTGCCGGACCGGGATTTGCTGATCGTGCTCGATGAAGCCGTGCTGGATAATCAGGAAGACGGCGAGAAGCTGATCTGGGTATTCGACGTGCGCGAGCCGTCCAATCCGGTGAGTATTTCGACGTTCCCGCAGCCGGATGAGCGGGATTATGTCAGCAAAGGCGCGCATTTCGGCCCGCATAATCTGCATGAAAACCGGGCAGGCAGCTTTATCAGCTCGACGCTGATTTTCGCCACTTACCAGAATGCCGGTGTGCGCGCGTACGACATCAGTAATCCGTATCAGCCGAAAGAAACCGGCGCGCTGGTTCCGGCGGCACCCGACAGGATGATGGATACCCGTCCCGGCAGACCGCAGGTGATTCAGTCCTGCGATGTGTTTGTCGATGCGCAGGGCATCATCTACAGCACCGACTACAACGGGGGATTATCCATCATCGAGTATCTCGGGTAATGCTGCGCTGCGTCTGAGTCAGTCAGTTTCAGACGCGGCGATTTTCTTACATGAGTAAATTAACATTGTAGAAATCGCCCAAAAAACTCCCACCACCAGTAAATAATGAGAAATATGATAAAGCCTGAGCGAACGTACTTTTTATTTTTAATGGCTACAGGGAGCGAAATTAGCAGAGGGAGTATAAGAAGAGCGTTTACAAAGGCTGAGAAATCTCTCGTGCTGTCCGTATCTACACCGTTAACGTTGTCGCACCAATTATGAATGCCTCCTGAACTATGCGTGACGTCAATGGTTGAGAAAATAAAAACTGATATAGCACAAAGAATAAAATAGAAGTAAATAAAAGGTTCCAATAGCTTTGAAACTGATATTGGTTTTAAGTTGTTCATTCATGTATGTCCATTAGGTTTTTGACTCGCGCTCTTCTTTTGATAATGGCGAGGCCATAGGAAATATAGTCGCGATCAGCATTTCCTTCAGGAAGTGAAATGGCCCGGACAAAATCTCCTTTTGTTCTCTGAATTCCACGATTATATCGCGCACCCACTAAAATAATATTTTCGTCAGTCAGTTTTTCCGTGTCGATATCAGGGTAATCATATTTTATTAGATCTCTTAAATGGAGGGAAACCATTTTTAGATTGAAGTCATCGGTCTGCAAACATCGGCTAATTTGTAATTGCTGCCGTGATGTGATTTTTTCCGGAGCTATCCCTAATATCTCAGCGACTACACGTATCTGAATGGCGACTATGCCAATCGAAACTTTATTAGAGTAATCATTATTTTTTCTGAAAGAATCTATGAGTTGCCGAAACAAAAGTACCTGAGGTTTTAAATCATCTGGTTTCCCCCCAGCCTCCTGCCATGCAACATCTGCAAGAAGCCATGAAGGTATTTTCGCTTCGCGCGCATGCTTAATTATTGTTTCTTTGTGGGTTTTTATATAAACATCTTTGTAAAGAAAAAGATATCCTTGCCCCCAATAACTGTCATCTCCATTTTCATTCCATTTTGAAATAGTATAATCTATTAAATCCCAACGGCGAAAGTTATTGCCTTCGGGTTTGCAGTATGAATTTTTATTACGCATCATCTTTGACCCTTTAAGCCTATCCAAATTGTCTCTTTCCATGTTCAAAAAATACGCTCATCCCAGATACTATATCCCGCAGTCCCAGCTATATGATGCTCCCATGTGATATTTTGATAGTTCACGGAAATCATTTCTTCTGGTTGGTTTCCTGAGTGATCAATAGTATGCGGGTAAATAACACTAACTCCGTGCAGAAATGCTTTTCTAACGGTTACTGTATAGAATATCTCATAACCACCCGACGATGATGTCCTGTAGAAATCAAATTTCAACTCAAGCTCTTCATTGTTCGATATTGCCATGCCAAATAATGGGGATGACTTATCGATGAACTTAATGAACGATATAGGGCCATGATTTACATTTTGAGACCGTGTTAACGCATGTTCAAATGAAACAACCATAATTTGATCGCGATGACCAAGTTGATATTTATTGCCAATGGAGTCTGCCGTTGAACACCCCGCTGAAATCAAACCTTGTTTTTTACCTGTTATTGTTAAGTAAATCATATTGGCCATAATTGAATTTCCTTGATTTAGAGTTTGAGTATATCTATAAGTTATTTAATGGGTAAACATATCAACATCATGATTATCTTTTTTTTAAAAAAAGTAAAATGTAATTTTTTTATAATTAAATTTAAAGCATATATATATATTATGATTTACTTTTATAAGTACTGCATTCATTTAACTCTCCTCAGAAATGTACTTCCTTAATTTTGATGCAGTATTATTCGTGTGATCCGAGTCATGGATAAACCTTCTGAGTCAGTTTAGTTTCTTTGTCCTGATTGAGTTTATCTATTTGAATTTATTGTATTTATTTCAGTGATGCATTGTCTAAATAATTACTTTCTGATTAATGAATGACCACGGATGATAAAGGAATAACAGCATGGCGATTAATGGAACGCGCTTTACTTTCACAGCAGGTAGCACGGCAAAAGACACCTTCGCCGTCGTAAATTTTCACCTTTCACAACGTTACTCCGAACTCTTTACGTTGAATCTTACTTTAGCCAGCAGTGACCCGGCGATTGGGTTTGAAAAGGTACTGGACGAAAACGCGACACTGACTATCTGGCAAGGGGAAGAGATTAAACGGCGGGTCCGCGGCATCGTGACGTTTTGTGAGCAAGGTGATAGCGGCAAACATCAGACACTCTACAGGATGACCATCCGGCCTAATTTCTGGCGCAGTTCCCTGAGAACGAACTGCCGCAGTTTTCAGAACCTCGATATCCGCAGTATTTTCCAGCCGCTGCTGAGTGAAATGGAAGTGGTTAAATATGACACCCTGTTTCGAGCCCCCACGGCGTGCGCGAGTTTTGCGTGCAGTTTATGGAAACGGATTACGACTATATTTCCCGCTTATCTGCTGAAGAAGGGATCTTCTTTTATGAGCAGGAATATCTGGAAGCCAGCGACCAGAAGCTGACGTTTGCAGATAACTGCTCCGCATTAACCGGCATCGGCTCCCTGCCTTACAACCCTAATGCGGCCTCTGAAGCCGACACTTACTGTATCAACAACTTCCGTCGCAGCGCGCGCATCCGGCCTTCCGAAGTTGTCACTCAGGATTACACCTTCACCGCTCCCAACTGGCAGGCTCAGTACCAGGAGCAACCGTCAAAAATGAAATATCAGCATGACCTGTACAAGATTTTCGACTATCCGGGGCGTTTTAAAGACGAGCAACACGGCGCGGACTTCGCCAAATATCAGATAGAAGGCTGGCGCAATAACGCCGATGTCGTGGCTGGCAGAAGTAATACCCCGAACTCTCTCCGGGCGTCTGCTTTGCGTTAACAAACCATCCGCGTGAAGATCTGAACGTGAACTGGCAGGTCGTCTCAAGCGAGATGAGCGGTGATCAGCCACAGGCGTGGATCGGCAACGAAGGTCAGGGAACGACGCTGGTTAACGAATTTGAAGTGATTCCTTCTACCCAAACATGGCGGTCGATGCCGCACCCGAAACCGCGCGCAGACGGCCCGCAGACCGCAATTGTCACCGGGCCTCCGGGGGAAGAGATCTTTTGTGACGAACACGGGCGCGTGCGGGTGAAGTTTGCCTGGGACCGTTATAACAAGGCCGACAACTACAGCTCATGCTGGATCCGCGTATCGCAGGCCTGGGCAGGCACCGGTTTTGGCAATATTGCGGTGCCGCGTGTCGGACAGGAAGTGATCGTCGATTTTCTTAACGGCGACCCCGACCAGCCGATCATCACCGGACGCACCTATCACGCCACAAACCGCGCCCCCGGCGGCCTGCCCGGCACTAAAACCCAGATGGCGATCCGTTCGCAAACCTACAAAGGCGACGGCTATAACGAACTGATGTTCGAAGATGCGACCGGTAATCAATTGTTGTCGATGCAGGCGCAGAAGGACATGAAGACCAAAGTGCTGAACGATCAGGCGCTCACGGTAGACCGGCATCGGGTAAAAACCATCAAAGGTAATGAGATCAACACCATTGAGGGCTATCGCACAAAAATTGTTACGGGTAATGAAACAAACGCCGTAGAAGGATTTCAGGGCTCGACGGTGAAAGTCGGGCAGTCAGCCGCTGTGCAAGGGGATGTCGCTCAGTTAACGGGAGGAACGCACACCAGTCTGGCCGTCAAGATCGTCACGATAGGCTCCGGGGAACTTATCCGCCTTGAATGTGGCGAAAGTGCGCTCGAGTTACATGCCAGCGGAGCCATCAACCTCAAAGGCAAAAGCCTGAATGTCACCATTGAGGGCAACGGCGTTATTAATACCCTCGGCGGCGTGCTGGGTCTGAACCCTTCCTCTCCGGGATCCCCGGCAAGCGCGCCGGGTGAAAGCTACAAACAATCCATTCAAAACAGCATCGATGGAATTTTCAACAAGGAAAGTGAGTGATCATGAATCTCTACCGCACGGACGAATGCACCTTCCCGCTGCCTGACGGCAACAACTGGCTGGACTGCAGCCTCAATATTTTCCGGAATACTCAGGATAATTCTTCTCTGATTGTCAGCCGGGGCGTTATCCCCAAAGAACGGACTTTTGAAGAAGAACTGGATTATCAGTGGTCACTCCTGCTCGGTAGCGTGGAAGTTCTGCACTCAGAGCCGCGTCTCCCCGCCTTCTGCCTATGTCACCCGGTCTGCACGCGCTGGAAACAGATTGTCACTTCAGGCGGGGAGCTCATCGCCATTATCAGCGCCAACTGGCCATTTATCGCGCTGAGCGGCGGGACATGCTGATTTTTACCTGCACAGCACTACAACCTTTCACTGATGAGCAGAACCTTTACTGGCAAAAACTTTGCCAGTCATTGTGTCTGACTCAATCCTGACCGGGGAGCACATCATGGCTGATGAACATGCTGCCCGTCTGGGTGATGCCATTATTCATACCAGCGTAATGGCCGATATTGCTGCGGTTGCGATTCAGGGAATTGCGGTTGCTGCCGCTGGTGCCATCGTTATGGGGGTCGCCATTGTAGCGGCTCCGGTGTTGGCGGTCGGGGGCATAGCGGCAACTGCCGTGGCCGCTGCGGGAACCTGTTTGGGTTCCGGGCTGATTGCCGGTTTCGTTCTTGAGGCCACGGGGATGATGGATGAGGTCATCAGCGAGAGTGAGGGACTGGCGAACATGATGTTCCCGCCATCACCTGCGGGCGTTATCACCACCGGTGCGACTGATGTATTGACCAATGACATTCCAGCCGCGCGTGCAGCCGGACGTTTGCTCAGCACCACCGAACAGGCCGGATTACCGCCAGAACCTGAAGGCGAACGAGATTACGTCGCCATGCTGCTCAATGGCATCAAGGCCATCGGGATGGAGCTGATGAGCCCGACCGTTGCGCTGCCTCCGGGGCCGGTTGCACCATCCAATCAGGATATCGTTCTGTGCGAGAAACATCCTCCTGCTCCTCCGCAATATCTTGCGGAAGGTTCTTCTACCGTCTCCATTAATGATTTGCCCGCCGTGCGGGGTAACGACCGCACCACCTGCGGTGGCACCGTTTCAACCTCAACGTCGCCCAATGTCACCATCGGCGGCGCGGCGGTGATAGTGCGCCCTATCTCCAGTGGAAAAGTGCCGGGGCTCGATTTGTTGGTGGCCACGAGCATGCTGCTAATGGGCAAACCCTCGAAAATGTTCAGCAAACTGCCCTGTATGTTAATGATGATGGGCGCAGGTATGTTGAGCAGTAAACTGGCGGCTTCGGTGCAATCGGCCTTTATGCCCGTGCATGCGGCGACAGGCGCAAAAGTACTGGCCGGTGAAGAAGATCTGGATTTTGTTTTACCGGCACGTTTCCCTCTTCGCTGGCAACGTATTTACAGCAGTCGCAATACCGCCGCAGGAATGTTTGGCACCGGATGGCGAACCTCTTTTGAGTCGCGCATTACCCTTGAAGGCGAAATGACCTGTTTTCATGACGAAAGCGGGCGTGAATTACGCTTTGCCTCGCTGGCAGCAGGCGAACGTAAAATCTATCCCGACTCTGGCCTGCTGGTGGCCGCCGGAGATGAGGGGCAGATTCTGGTTGCCGATCTTGACGGCAGCGTCTGGCGGTTGTATCTGCCGGATCCTCAATCAGCCGGAAATCTGCGGCTGACGTCATTGTGCGATGAATACGGCAACGGTCTGTTGTTGCATTATGACGTACAGGGAAAACTCGCTGAGATCAAAGACACAGAAAATAGCCTCAGCGTCAGCCTGCATTATCAGATTGCGTCACACCCGCAGCGTGTCACACAGATTACTGACACCAGCCGCGATAATCCCCGCACGCTGATGACTTATGATTACGGGCTGACCGGCCAGCTGGCAAAAGTGACGGATGCCGCTGACGTGGTGCTTCGCGAGTTTGATTACACCGCCGAAGGGCTGATGGCGTGGCACGTTCTGCCGTCAGGCTTGCGCAGCGAATACCGCTGGCAGCTTTTTGATGACGACTGGCGGGTTATTTCACATGTCACCAGTGCGGGAAGACGCAGCACGATAAGTTACGACATGACGCAGCGGATCACACGGGTTGAGGAGTCCGACGGCATGACCCGCGAGCACCACTGGAACGCCGAATATCTGGTGGAGCGTTTTATTGATGAAGCGGGTAACGCGTGGTGTTACGCGTGGGATGAAAATCAGCAACTCACCCAAACAGTCGCGCCGGACGGTGCAACGCAGCAATTTTTCTACGATGCCTCCGGCAACCTCGTCAAAGAGATCGACCCGGCGGGTGGCATATCTCACACGATTTGGCTTGAGCAGCAGTCAAATCCCCGTCAGTTCATCAACCCGCAGGATGGCGTTTACAGCCTGCAATATGACGCCTGCCACGGTGTCATTGCCGAAGAAGACGAACTCAGGCACATCAGCCGCTACGAACGTGACGAGTTTGGGCAGGTAACGGCTTACATCAATCCGCTGGACGGCATCAGCCGTTTTTTATGGAATGAACGCGGTCAGTTGACGCAGGCGCAGGATTGCTCCGGACACACCACGCTTTATACCTACGATGAGCATTACCGGCAGGTCTCTGTGACAGATGCCACCGGGGAATCACGCCATTACGAGTACGACGCTGCCGGGCGGATATTGCGGGTGACGTCGGCAGAGGAACGGACGGAACACGCGATTTGGGATGAAAAAGGCCAGCTTGTCGGGCTGAAAGCCGCTGACGGAACATTGCGTGAGTATGGCTATGACCGGGTCACCGGTCAGCTGAGTTTCAGTCGCGATGCACTCGGTGGAACAGTCTCCCGTACTTACGATCCGCGCGGACGGCTGATCCGGCTGATGAATGAAAACGGCGAAGCCTACGGTTTCAACTGGGGTGAAAACGACAGACTGACCGAAGAGCGCGGCCTCGACGGCGTGGTCACCCGCTACGGATATGATGTCTGTGACCGGAGCAGCAACAGAACATTTGCCGCTGGCACCGATCAGGCGCTGACCCACCATTTCACACGCAATCTGCTCGGGCAAATTGTCACCCGGCAAACGCCGGACGGCATCACGCAGTATCAGTACGACCTTCTCGGGCAACTGACCGACGCCCTTTTCGCCCCAAAAGACGGCGGAGAACCTGAACGCCTCTTGCTGGCCTACGATCCCGCAGGCCAGTTGTTGTCAGAACGGGGGCGCAACGGAGACGTTAACTACCGGTATGACGCGCTGGGTAACCGCAGCGCGGTAACATTACCGGATGGTCGTTCGCTGAAAACGCTCTATTACGGCAGCGGACATGCCCTGCAGGTAATGCTGGATTCACAGCTGATCACTGAGTTCAGCCGCGATGCATTGCACCGTGAAACAGGCCGGACTCAGGGCGTGCTGCAAACCGGGCTGCGTTATGACCGTCATGGGCGGATCAGTGAACGCTGGACTGGCCGGACGCCTCATTCCGCTCTGGCGCAGTCGAAAGAAAGCTGGCATTACGACCTCAGGGATAACCTGACTCTGGTGCATCAGAGCACGACGCATTTTCGTGCCCGACGCTACACCTATGATGCCGCCGACCATCTGACCGGTCGCGAAGGCCCGGCCCCATCACCGCAGTACTACCGGTATGACCCGGCATCCAATCCGCTGGATACAACGATAAATGTCGGACTGTGGCCGCATAACCGCGTTATGCAGCATAACGAATGCGATTATCGGTACGATATTTACGGCAGAACGACGGAGAAAACCACCCACGGTGAACGCTGGAAGTACCGCTATAACAGTGACCATCAGCTGATTGAGGTGTTGCATCAGCCGTTCAGCCACACGCGGCCTGAATGCGTGGTGAATTTCAGCTACGACCCGCTCGGCAGACGCATCAGCAAGCGCGTACGCTACCAGCGGATGGATCTCGTCACCTATGAGCCTGAGAAATACGACCCTACAGAAACCCAATTTTTATGGGAAGGCCCGCGCCTGCTCGCCGAGTTCAGCGGGAGCCGTACGCAGGTTTACGCCTACAGCGATCAGAACAGTTATGCCCCGCTCGCCAGAATCGACGGAACGGGCGTTGATAGCAAAATTTATTATTTCCACAATCAGGTCAACGGCCAGCCGGAGGCGATGACCGACAACGAAGGAAACGAATGCTGGCGCGGCGAGCCAGACAGTTGGGGCAAAATCAAAGGCGAAACACACCCCCGTGAAATCAAAACCGGCGGCCCGCAAAACCTGAGGATGCAGGGGCAATATCTCGACAGAGAAACAGGGTTACATTACAATTTATACCGTTATTACGACCCCGATAACGGACGATTTACCCAGCAAGATACGATAGGTTTGTTGGGTGGATTGAATTTATACCAGTATGCACCGAATGCGTTGGGGTGGGTGGATCCTTTAGGTTTAACGAGTTGTTTTTATAGAGGTTCTAAACTTGGAGAAAAACCTTCTTTTGTTCCCAAGCCTAATGAATTCAAAATTGATTCTGTAACGGGTAATGTTAAGACAACACACGGCGTGTCTGTTTTTGATAATCCAACGAGTGTATCAAGCAAGGGTTTTGAACCCCATAAGATAGATATGAGTACTGTTAGTGATAAACTTAATATTATTCAGAGAGGTAATGACCTCAAACACTTTGAAATTGTTCCTTCTCAGCAAATACCATTTGCCGACTATGTCGCCGAACTTGCAAAAATAAAGGTTCATTAGCTATGAATATAACTTTACCAGACTGGTATGATGACTTAACTGAATTTGAGTGTGAGTCTAAAGGGTGTATCTTGAATTTTAATGTCATTGTTAATGGAAGACGCTTTTTATTTAATTTTTATAATCTTGCTAGGTTTACACAAGACGCGATGGAAGAGATAGCGGGAAGTGGTTATTTTAAAGATGCAGATGCTGTTATTATTCCTGAGGTGACAAGGGCGAATGTAATAAGCTATCTGAACACGTTAATCTAATGATAATAAACAATAGAGAATAAGTATTCGGTTGTTTATTATTTATTCTCTAAGTATTCATCCCCTGGAGCGCCCCTTTAGTGGCGCTATGTATAGCGAAGGAAAGGAATGCTGGCGAGGCGAGCCTGACTGCTGGGGCAAAGTCAAAGGCGAAACACACCCACGAGAAATCACAACCGGCGGCCCGCAAAACCTGAGGATGCAGGGTCAATATCTCGACAGAGAAACGGGGTTACATTACAATTTATACCGTTATTACGACCCCGATAACGGACGATTTACCCAACAAGATCCGATTGGTTTGCTGGGTGGGTTGAATTTATACCAGTATGCCCCAAATGCCTTGGGGTGGGTGGATCCTTGAGGGCTTGCAAAAGGACCGTGTGGCGGTACCCCAAAAGATGCCCAAAAGAAGGTTGATAAAGGGCAAGGTCCAAAAGATATTAAACGCATAGATGAACCTGAATTAGTAAGCGTACCAGGTAGTCAATGGCATGCTCATCAAACTAAACCCGAAAAAGGTAGGCATCCAGCGCTGAATCAGGATGGTACAACGCATGATGGAACTCCATCATTTTCAAAGAAAACATGGAAATGGTTAAAAGATCATGGTTGGAATGTGGATGAATGGCTATGAATAAAATATTAGATGTGAAAATAAAAAAACTCATTCTAAAAGAAGGGTTTGATAATGATGATTTGTTTTATGCGGAATATGAAACTTTCGAGGAAATTCCCCTTTTCTCTCGCTGGAAGAATATAAATTTCCTAAAAAACACCTCCATTGACGAAAATAATAAGCTATTAATATCTAATGCAATTTCATTGGCGGAACATGCCGATGAGGTTGCGTGTAACAAGCTTGGTCTTGATTACCTGGACTATTTTTGTTGTGTAACATTAACCAAATGGGATTCAGTTGATGAGATAAAATGTATCACGCCAAATATATATATAACCAGGCGAAGAAAGTGGCTTTTTTCACATGTTACATTAAGAAAATCCTCAACAAAAGAAGAGCTGATCACGACAGGATATATTAAAGAGCTTGGGCTAAAAAATTATAAGGTTTGTATCTCAGGCTTGCTCGATGGTAATGTTAATAGGGTGTACATAGTTAATGATAAATTTAATTGTATCATTCGAGATAAATAGTTTATTTAAGGTGTAAATTAGTAACTGCTTGTTGTCGGTTTTTGGCTCACTCGGGAAGCTCAGTGAGCTTAGATATACTGTAATTATCCCGAGTGCTCAGTTGCTATAGACCAGCTGTAGGAAATCTATAGCGAAGATAGTCGCTTGCCAGAAGGTATGGCACGGGCATCGGCAGCAAAATTTATTATTTCCACAATCAGGTCAACGACCATCGTGAGGAAATAACTCACCAGGAGGAAATAAATATGGGCGCGGCGACCCTGACATTTCTATAACCGCTGCTTCAGATCTTTCTTATCAACCCTGTTCGGAATAACCTTTACCTCTTGCGTTAAATTTACCTTACAGGCCGCCCCATGAATGATTTCTCACAAACCCATTATGACATCCGGCTGGAATGGGGGGTTCAGGCTGTCGAGCAACTGGCGGCTGAGGTTGATTGCATCGTGATTATTGACGTGATCTCGTTTTCGACCTGCGTAAGTGTTGCTGCGGAGCGCGGTGGTTTTATTTTCCCGTATCCGTGGAAAGATGCCCGTGCTCAGGATTATGCCGCAGAGAAAAATGCGCAGTGCGCGCAGTTTGACCGCCGTTTTGACGGGCCGGGATTCACGCTTTCGCCCTGCTCTTTGCGGGCAATGCTTGCGGGTACCCGGCTGGTACTGCCTTCGCCGAATGGTTCTGCGCTGACGTTCAGCGCGAAAAAATCAGAGGCGGATATCTTCACGGCCTGTTTCCGTAATCTGTCGGCAACGGCACGCGCCTGCGAAAAGTATTCCCGTATTCTGGTGGTTCCTGCC
This sequence comes from Rahnella sp. PCH160, assembly GCF_047784855.1. Classification (NCBI taxonomy): domain Bacteria; kingdom Pseudomonadati; phylum Pseudomonadota; class Gammaproteobacteria; order Enterobacterales; family Yersiniaceae; genus Rahnella; species Rahnella sp. PCH160. The sequence goes on along the minus strand of NZ_JBLOGT010000002.1, from coordinate 129,858 downwards.
GGAGAAAAGTGGCCTGATAACAGCCTTCGCCCGGCGATTGAAGATCTGGCGGCAGCGGGAGGTCTGATTTCACGCCTGAAACACCGGCATTTATCCGTGGAAGCGCGTGCTGCCTGCGCCGTCTATGAGACGATGGACCGGCAGGAACTGCGGCATTGCGGTTCTGCGCTTGAACTTCAGCGGCGTGGATTTGCCGCCGATGTCGAACTGTGCTTACAGGAGGACCTCTCCGGTGCCGCCTGCAAACTCTCTGACGACGCTTTTGTTGCCGTACTTCCTGTATAAAACCGCTCTTATTGATCCTTCGCAGATCTATAACCGGCGCAAAGGTGTGTGATAGGTTTAATACTTATCATCTATCTTTCGCTGCGTATTGCAGCGCCTTCGTGGTGTCCGGGACAGAATAAATGAGCCAGAGTAAATCGGATGCGTCAGAACATCCGCAGGGCGATTCCACGGTTAACTCGGGAATTTCCGTTATTGCTTTATTGGTTGCAGCCGCTTTCTTCATGGAGTTTATCGACGGGACGGTGATTGCCACCGCGCTGCCACAAATGGCGCTGTCGTTTGGCGTTTCGGCGGTGGATCTGAACGCGGGGATGAGCGCGTATATGCTGACGCTGGCGGTGCTGATCCCGGCCAGTGGCTGGGCGGCGGAGCGTTTCGGGGCGCGCAATGTGTTCACGTTTGCGCTGGGCGTTTTCACGCTGGCTTCCCTGTTTTGTGCGCTGGCGACCAACGTCAGTGAATTTATCATTCTGCGTATTATTCAGGGGATTGGCGGCGCGCTGATGGTGCCGGTCGGGCGTCTGACGGTACTGAAAACCACCCCGAAACCACAGCTGATTAAAGCCATTGCCACCCTCACCTGGCCTGCACTGGTAGCACCTATTCTCGGGCCACCGCTCGGCGGTTTTATCACCCACTACGCTTCATGGCACTGGATTTTTTACATCAACGTTCCGCTGGGGATTATCGCGATGATGTTCGCCTGGCGTCTCTTCCCGCAGGAAAAACCTGACCAGCCGAAGCACTTCGATAAACCGGGCTTTCTGATGACCGGGCTGGCGATGCTCTCGCTGGTGACCGGTCTGGAGCTGATCAGTCAGGACCACATTTTATGGGGCACCGCCATTGCGCTGCTGGTGGCGGGCGTCGTGCTGTCGCTTCTGGCGTTGCGGCATTTGCAACGAGATCCCGCGCCGATGGTGCATCTGGGCTCACTGGCGATCCCGACGTTTCGCATCAGCATGGGTGGCGGGTCGCTGTTTCGCGTGACAATCAGCGCCGTGCCTTTCCTGCTGCCGCTGATGTTACAGGTGGGGTTCGGGATGGATCCCTTCCATGCCGGGCTGCTGGTTCTGGCGGTTTTTGCCGGGAATCTGGCGATGAAACCGGCGACTACGCCGCTGATCCGCCGGTTCGGGTTCAGGCCGGTACTGGTGGTCAACGGATTACTCAGCGTTTTCTCGCTGCTGTTTTGTGCGTTCCTGACGCCGGGAACCCCCGACTGGCTGGTGATGTTGCTGCTGTTTCTCGGTGGCCTCAGCCGTTCGATGCAGTTTACCGGCATCAGCACGCTGGCGTTTTCTGATGTTCCGGCCAGGCAAATGGCCGATGCTAATACCCTGTTCAGCACGGTTTTACAGCTTTCCGTCGGGCTGGGCATTACCGTCGGCGCGCTCGGTACGCGGCTCGGCGAACAGCTGATTGCCGCAATGCACTGGGATCCCCTTCCCGGCCTGAGCTTTAAAGTCGCGTTCGTGGTGATTGCCATCCTGACACTCATTGGCTGGCTGGATATACTGCGATTGAAACCCGACGCCGGTGTCTCGGTGTCCGGCAAAAAGTGAATGATGACGCTATGATTAACCAGGCTATTTAACTTCTTTCGGAGAGACCGATGTTCACAGGATTAAGCGCTTTTCCTCTTACGCCGCTCACGGAAAACGGCATCGACGAGAAATCCTTTGTCAGACTGATTGACCGGCTGGTCAGCGCAGGCGTGGATTCCATTGGTGCGCTGGGGTCGACGGGCAGTTACGCCTATCTGACCCGCGAAGAGCGCGCCCGCGTTGCCCGTCTGGCGGTTGAAAATGCGGGTGATGTGCCGGTGATGGTCAGTATCGGTTCTGTGCGGACGTCGGATGTGTTGCGTCTTGCCGAAGATGCTCAGCAGGCGGGCGTGAAATCGGTATTGCTGGCACCGGTGTCGTACCAGAAACTTACCGAAGATGAAGTGTTTACGCTGTATGAAACGGTGTCCCGGAACCTGTCGGTGCCGTTGTGCGTTTACGATAATCCGAATACGACACACTTTGAGTTTTCCGATGAACTCTATGTGCGCGTGGCGCAACTGCCGCACGTTGCCAGCATCAAAATCCCTAACCTGTCGCCGGATCCGGTCGCCACCCGCAAGCGTCTGGATGCACTGCGCGCTTTATTGCCTGCACATATCAAACTGGGTGCCGCCGGGGATCTGGCGGCGGCGACGGTGCTGACACAAGGTGGTGATGTCTGGTATTCGGTGATTGCCGGTCTGTTCCCGGAGATCCCGGTTGCCATTGCCCGCGCGGCGAAAAGCGGCGATGTGGCGCAAGCGCAGGCCTTATCGGCGCAGCTTGAGCCATTATGGGCGTTATTCAGAAAGCACGGCAGCGTTCGTGTTGTCGCTGCCGCCGCAGAATTACTGGGCATTGTTTCCGCGCCCTGCCTGCCGTTACCGCTTCAGTCTCTGGGCGGCGATGGGCGTCAGCGTCTGGCGGGCGTTCTCGAACAACTGGGTTTACAAGCCTGATTTTGATGGCGGGCGTTTGTCCCGCCGTTATTTCCCTTCTTTATTCCCACGCCATAAACAGCCACCCTTTTTGATGCTTATTCCCCCGTTTGATTTCGCTTAAATCCCCTAAAATGTCAGCATCATGAACCTTTTCTGCCTGTTTTCTTTCGCAGCGCAAAACCAATAAAGGCTTTTCAGGCGTGGCAAAATCATTTTTACGCAGTGGCAGTCTCAACGACATCCTTGCGCTGGGCGAAAACGGACAACCGGTTTACGCATCAGCCCTGCAATTACGGGAAACCTTACGTCTGCGTAAACAACCTGCAATTGCCGATTGTCTGGCTATTGGGCAACTCAATGAAGCCGGTGACCGGCTCGACTGGTATTCCCCGCGCGAAGGCAAAGTGGTGTCGTGGGCGGCGGCAACTGATTCGGCCCGCGCCTCCGCGCTGCGCCAGCTCGAAAACTGCCTGGATGCCGTGGCACAAATCAGCAAGGCGGCGAAAGCGTCTGAAAAATCCGCGAATCAGTTTTTCGGCTCCCTGCTGGAAAAGGCGTTTCGCTTTCCGGATCAGAACCACGTTTATCTGGTCGGTGGTCAGCCGGTGCTGACGTTCTGGGGCTTTGTCAGTCTGGAAAATACCCATAACGCCGACCCGTTTGCGGCTTTGCGTAATACGCTGAAAGCGGAAGAACCCTTGCCGGTGCTCTCGCTCGCCGCCGAAAAACCGCGTGTGCAGGAACCGGTCGTCGAACTGCCTCCGCCACCGCGCGTGATCAAAACCATTGAAGCCCGCGCCGCTGAACAGGAGAACGCCACGCCTGAACCGGTCGCCGCGCCGCGCCGTAAAAAATCGCCGCTGATCTGGGCCTTACCGGTCGCGGCGCTGGTCTTCGCCGGTTCTGCTGCCGCCTGGTTGTATTCGCGTGCGCCTGAACCGAAAGCGGAAACCGCTAAAACCGACGCGCCAAAACCGGCGGCTGAACCGGTCGCTATCGCGCCTCCTCCGGTCGCAACGGAAGTGAAAGCCCCGGAACCAGAGGTCGCAAAACCGGCTCCTGCTGCCCTGCCGGTTGCGCCGTCGGCTGTGGTTGTTCCTGCGCCTGAACCGGTGGCAGAAGCCGAGAAAAACCCGGTCGTTGCCGAACCTGCACCGGTTCCGGTCAGCAAGAATGCGCTGGTGCTGCCACCGGACGCGGTAAAAATTGGTTCCACTAAATTCCTCAACGGCAACTGGACGGCCATCGTCGACATTAAAGATCCGGTAACCGGCAAACCGCCGGTGCTGCGCTATCAGATTAAACAAGGTCAGGGAACGGTGAAAATCACCTACGGCGCAGGCGTGGCCTGTCATGCGGCAATGAGCGCGGGCCTGATGCAGTCCGGCAAGCTGGTGATCAACAGCCGCTATAAAGCGAAATGCAGCGACAGTTCCCGTTATCAGATGCCGGAAATCAGCTGTACTCAGGGCGCGACGGGCGCTGCGGTGTGTCAGGGGCGTTACAACGGTGACACGGTTTACCCAATTACCATGAAGCGCGAAGGTAAATAACAGCATGCTGGCAACCATTACAGATTTTAAACAGACCATTTTTAAGCAGGCCGTGACCCTGATTCAGGACAGCGGCATTCAGTTTCTCGACTTCGCGCTCAAGCCGGTGTGGGATGACGCGCTGCCGGCCAAATTTGTGCGCAAAAGCGCTAACGGCCCGCTTCTGCGCCTGGATTTTAACCCGCAAAATGGCCGCCATTTCTTACCCGGCGTGGACGGCGGCGCGCCGGAAGTGGTGCGTCCTGAATTCAGTTTTCCGCTGGAACAGTCGCTCAAACTGTTCGATCAGATCTGGCTGCCGTTGCCATTCCTGCGTTTTAATCCGCCGCGCACCTTTATGGCGGGCCCGGATAACTGGGCGCGCGTGCAAATCCGCGCACTGGATACGCCGGAAGCCGACGGCAGTACGCACCGCGTGGTGGTGGCGTTCGACACCCGCGTGACCGAAGGCGATGAAGAACAGGCGCAGCTGGCACCGACGGCGGACGATGTGAAAAACGGCATTAACTTTGCGCTGGCGTGGCACAACGAAGAACTGCCTGAGTTCCTTGACCATACCTGGGTGGACGGCTGGTTGCGTGAAGTGTTTACCGAGCAGTCCGCACTGCGCGAAGAGCGTGAAGCACGCAATATCAAAGTGGCGCTGCGTGAGTTTGAATATCAGGCGCATTATCTGAATTTGCTGGAAATGCTCGGCAGCCAGATGAGTATTCCTGAGCTGAAGATCAACGGCGCGACGCTACAGGAGCCGCCGATCAACGTGGATCTTATCCTCGACGTCGGTAACTCGCATACCTGCGGCATTCTGGTGGAAGACCATGTTGGCGAAACCGACGGCCTGAAACAGACCAGCGAACTGCAACTGCGTGACCTCTCACAACCGCATTTTCTCTATAACGAGCTGTTCGAAAGCCGTGTGGAATTTGCCCATGCGCGTTTTGGTAAACCTAACTTTTCCGTTGAAAGCGGTCGCGATGACGCGTTTACCTGGCCGTCGATTCTGCGTGCAGGGCGTGAAGCCAGCCGTCTGGCGTTGCTGCGCGAAGGCACGGAAGGATCGACCGGGATTTCCAGCCCGCGCCGTTATTTGTGGGATGAAGACAGTTACACGCCGGGCTGGCGTTTCAGCCAGGGCGGCCACGGCGCGGTGCAGGAGCCGGTTGCCGCAGCAATGCCACTGACGTTCCTGATCAACGACGAAGGTCAGCCGCTGTCCGAACTGGCGCCGGAAGATCGCCTGCCGGTATTTTCTGCCCACTACAGCCGCAGCTCGGTGATGACGCTGATGCTGTCCGAACTGCTGGCGCAGGCGATGATGCAAATCAACAGCCCGGCACAGCGTATTCGTATGCTGCGCTCATCCGCGCCCCGCCAGATCCGCAATATTATTCTGACGCTGCCGTCGGCGATGCCGAAACCTGAGCGTGAAATTTTCCGCCGCAGAATGCAGGAAGCGATTGGTCTGGTGTGGAAATCGATGGGCTGGCATCCGTCGGATGACGGTTTCAAAAACCAGCCGGATAAAGCCAAAAACCGTATGCCGGTGCCCGATGTGCAGATGGAATGGGACGAAGCGACCTGCGGCCAGATGGTGTATCTGTACAACGAAACGCAGGTGAATTTCGGCGGACACACTGGTGAATTCTTTGCCAGCATGGCGCGCCCGGACAGGGAACTGGCCGACGATGAACCGGTGGGCAAAACCCTGCGCATCGCGTCGATTGATATTGGCGGCGGCACCACCGATCTGGCAATTACCCAATACTGGCTGGACGACGGCATGGGGAATAACGTCAAAATCACCCCGCGCCTGCTGTTCCGCGAAGGGTTTAAAGTCGCGGGCGACGATATTTTGCTCGACGTCATTCAGCTTTATATTTTGCCTGCGCTGCACGCCGCATTGAAAAAAGCCGGGCTGGCGAATCCGGACAGCCTGATGACGCGCCTGTTTGGCAGCGAAGGCCGCATGGACGGTCACGCAACGCTGCGCCAGCAAAGTACGCTGCAAATTTTCATCCCGCTGGCCCACGCCGTGCTGGAAACCTACGAACGTTTTGATCCGCTGGACACCCACGCCGAAATCGATGCGCCGTTTGGCGAACTGCTGGGGCAACATCCGACACAAAAAGTGCTGGATTATCTGCACAGCGAAATTCAGCGCGTGCTGCCTGCCGGTTCCGCCGCTTTTGATATTTTGCAGGCTCCGCTGGTGCTCAAACTCAGCAAACTGCACAACGAATTTTTATCTAACCGCATGAGCATTACACAGAATCTGCGTTCGCTGTGCGAAGTGGTTTCGCTGCACGATTGTGATGTGCTGTTGCTGACCGGCCGCCCTTCGCGCTTTCCCGGCATTCAGGCGCTGTTCCGCCATCTTCAGCCGTTGCCGATTAACCGCATGCTGTCGCTGGACGGGTATCACACCAGCGGCTGGTATCCGTTTAATAAACAGGGGCGCATTGATAACCCGAAATCGACGGCGGCCGTGGGCGCGATGCTGTGCCTGCTGGCGCTGGACTTACGGCTGCCGGGCTTCTATTTCAAAGCCGGTGATTTCCAGCCGTATTCCACGGTGCGTTATCTGGGTATGCTCGACGGCAATCAGGTTCTGACCGACGACAATGTTTGCTACAGCGATATCGATCTGGATGCGCATGATTACAAACTCGACAGCGCCGCCAGTTTCCGTATCCGTGGCGCGATTTGTCTCGGTTTCCGTCAGCTGGAAAATGACCGCTGGCCCGCGTCGCCGCTGTATACCTTGTCGATTGCTGAGCCTGAACTGGCGCGTAAAGTGGCGGGCGACAGTGTCCTGCGCGTGAAACTGGCGGTTAAAAAAGGCGAAGATCACCCGACACCGGAATTTTTCGACATCGCCAGCGCGGTGCTGGATAACGGCACCAAAGTGCCGTCTCATCACCTGCGGCTCAGGCTGAACACACTGGGCGAAAGCCATTACTGGATCGACAGTGGGAGCGTATTCGTCTCATGACAATAAGTATGACAGTTTCAACGCCGGCACCGGCGCTGACCACTAACGCGTTGCAGCGCCAGTTTGAAGCCGCCGCCGCGACATTGGGCGACGCACTGGAATGGGTGGATTCCACCCGTGAGCAGGCTCCGCGTCTGGATCTGGAAGCCGACCGTTTGCGTCTGCAACTCAAACGTTGCCGCGACAAAGCGCAGCGTCTGGCGCTGGCGTGCGAACTGCCGCCTGCGCTGGGTTTTTACGGGCATTCGCAGGCCGGGAAATCCTATCTGATTTGCTCTCTGGCGGCCGGCAACTATGGCCGTCTCGAGACCCGTCTCGGCGGCGTGACGCTTGATTATCTGACGCAGATTAATCCGGGGAACCGCGCCGCCCGTCTGGCGACACGATTTACCCGTCAGGTGGATGTGAGAGACCGCGCTTTTCCGGTACGCATGTTGCTGCTCAGCGAAGCTGATCTGGCGCGCATTGTGATCCGCGCGTTTGAGCCTGACGCCAGCTATCACGTTCCCGATACGCAGCAGATCACCGAGCATCTGAACAAGCTGATGATGCACCGCCAGCCGGAGCCGGTAGAGGGCTTTACCAGCGAGCAGATGATGGGATTATGGGATTCCATGATCCGCCTCGACGCCCGCCGTTTCCGCCATCTGAATGCGCATTACTGGCCGGTGGCCGTAAAGCTTGCGCCGTATCTGAACGTTGATGACCGTGCGCGCCTGTTTTCTCTGTTGTGGGGCAATACGCCCGCATTAACCGCCGCTTATCGACATTACGCGCATACGCTGCAACATCTCGGCAATGCACAAAGCCTGCTGGCACCGCTCAGCATTCTGGTGGATGACGCAATGCAGCCAGCGGACGGGATTTTCAGCCCGTCGCCGACCTGGGATATTCAGGTGCCGGTGTGCCCGCAGTTTGGCGAAGAAACCGGCGCGCAAGTGACGTTGTCACTGGCTGAGCTGGCGCTGCTGGCGTCCGAAGTGCAAATCCCACTGCTGACGGCACCCCGCGAAGTGCTGTTTGAACAGACTGACCTGCTGGATTTACCGGCGCAGAGCGCGCTGACGCAGGACGGCACGGACGACGAAAAAGACGCCCTGTTCCGCGCCAAAATGGCCTATCTGCCCGAACGTTATACCGATCGTCACGAAATGAACATGCTGATGGTGTGTACCGCCGCAGACACGCGTGAAGAGGTGGTTGCCGTGGGCCGCACGCTGGAATACTGGGTGAGAGAAATGCAGGGTGAGAATCCGCAGGTACGCGGCCGCCGCAAGCCGGGGCTGGTCTGGGTGCTGACGCCGTTCGACCGCCGTATGACCGAATCGGTGCATTTCGATGAAGCCGTGCAGCGTCATGTGGGCAATCCGGGTGACGCCTGGGGAGCGTTGCTGGCGATGGACGAACGCGGCCTGCAACGTATGGCTGATTATCTGGTGGCAGAAATTCGCCCGGAAATCCGGCTGAATCGTCTGCAAGAACTGCGTGATGAACTTTACCGCGAGCTGGCGGATAACCTGCTGGGACGCTGGTTCCAGAAAGGCGAAGTGGCCGATCCGGCGAAAAAACAGCACACCGTTCAGACCGTGATTAAAGCCTTGCAGACGCGCACCGGCGTCCACGGCGAATTGCTGGAAAAACTGCTGCCCGGCCGCGAAGAGTTGCACCGCATTTATCACGAGATTTCCGGGCAGGACGCCGGGAGCGGCCCGCAGGATCAGACGGCGGCAGAAAGTTTTGGTATCGGCATCGATATCGATTTGTTTGCCGAGCAACAGGATGTGCAGCCCTGGCAGGAAAAACAGGATGATGGCGCGGCGTTTGCGCGTCAGGTGCAGCGATACTGGATTAACCATCTGCGCGGCCTGCCGGAAAACGAACCGCTGATCGCCCTGCTTGGCGTGGCGAAACCGACGGTAGAACTGCTGATGGAAGAGCTGATCACTGCCAGTTTCCGGCTGAACATGGGCGAGGCGTTGATGCGTTCGCTGGGCGGAACCTTGCCTGCCGGTACACGCGAGCATGAACATCACGCCGACCGTCAGGTTTCCCGTGCGCTGACGGTGCTCGGTGATTTCGTCGCGTGGCTCGGCTATGAAAAACTCAGCGAAGCCGAGCGCCCGGAAAGCCGTATCAACAAGGGCAATAAGATTTTCGCCAAGCCGCCGAAAAACGTCGCCAGCTGGAAATCGTCCCGCAGGCTGACCAAGCTCTCCGCGACGCCAACCAATTCGACCGCGTTTTACATTTACGACTGGCTGGTCGGATTGCAGGAAAGCATCATGCGTAACGCCGGTTATGCTGCGGGCGGTGAAATTCCTGCGCCGCAACGCGAACAGTTAGAACATTTGCTCGGTAAATTAACCGTTCCGGCCTGAAAATAACCCGTCACAGGGGCAAAACGCCTCTGTGACGCGGGTTTGCAGTGAGATCTAAATCACAGAATTCAGTGGGTTAGCGCGACATCAAAACCGCTTACCGCCTCCAGTAACCGCTTATCTCCCCATACAACCGCTTAACCACTCTTTCCCCCGTTTTGCGGTGAAATTCGCCATCCTGTGTCTGGCAAAAAATATGCCCTTTTCTTTTAAAAAGCGCCTCACAAAATCTGTGAGGGGCATTCGTTGGCTATTCTGACAACCAGGTTTCATATGAATACAAAATCAATATTCAAGCATATACCCTGGATGATTCTGGGAATCATCGGTGCTTTCTGTCTGGCAGTGGTTGCCTTACGGAGAGGTGAACACATCAGTGCGCTGTGGATTGTGGTGGCATCGGTTTCGGTCTATCTGGTGGCCTACCGTTATTACAGCCTCTACATCGCGCAAAAAGTGATGAAGCTGGACCCGACGCGTTCAACGCCTGCGGTACTCAATAACGACGGGCTGAACTACGTGCCGACGCACCGCAACGTGTTGTTCGGTCACCACTTTGCGGCCATTGCCGGCGCAGGGCCGCTGGTCGGGCCGGTGCTGGCGGCGCAAATGGGCTATCTGCCCGGCGTGCTGTGGCTGCTGGCGGGCGTGGTGCTGGCCGGGGCGGTACAGGACTTCATGGTTCTGTTTATCTCTTCGCGCCGTAACGGGGCCTCGCTCGGTGAGATGATCAAAGAAGAAATGGGGCCGGTACCGGGCACCATCGCCCTGTTTGGCTGTTTCCTGATCATGATTATTATTCTGGCGGTGCTGGCCTTAATCGTGGTGAAAGCACTGGCGGAAAGCCCGTGGGGCGTGTTTACCGTCTGTTCGACGGTGCCAATCGCGCTGTTTATGGGCATTTACATGCGCTTTATCCGGCCAGGACAGGTGGGTGAAATCTCGGTGATTGGCGTGATTTTGCTGATCGCGTCCATCTGGTTTGGTGGCGTGATTGCAGCAGACCCGTATTGGGGACCGGCGCTGACCTTTAAAGACACCACCATCACCTTTACCCTGATTGGCTATGCGTTTGTCTCCGCGCTGTTGCCGGTCTGGCTGATTCTGGCACCGCGCGACTATCTGGCGACGTTCCTGAAAATCGGCGTGATCGTCGGGCTGGCGATAGGTATTGTGATCCTGAATCCGGAACTGAAAATGCCTGCGATTACGCAGTACATTGACGGCACCGGTCCGCTGTGGAAAGGCGCGCTGTTCCCGTTCCTGTTTATCACCATTGCCTGTGGCGCGGTGTCCGGTTTCCATGCGCTGATTGCTTCCGGCACCACGCCGAAACTGCTGGCCTGCGAAACGGATGCGCGGTTTATCGGTTATGGCGCGATGCTGATGGAATCTTTCGTGGCCGTCATGGCGCTGGTTGCGGCTTCCATCATCGAACCAGGTCTGTACTTTGCGATGAACACCCCGCCAGCCGGTCTGGGCATTGTGATGCCAAACCTGCATGAGCTGGGCGGCGATAATGCGCCGATGATTCTGGCACAGCTGAAAGATGTGACGGCGCACGCGGCGGCTACGGTGAGTTCCTGGGGCTTTGTGATCACCCCGGAACAAATTCTGCAAACCGCGAAAGACATCGGCGAACCTTCCGTGCTGAACCGCGCGGGTGGCGCACCGACGCTGGCGGTGGGTATCGCGCATGTCTTCAACAAGATTGTGCCGTTTGCTGATATGGGCTTCTGGTATCACTTCGGGATCTTGTTTGAAGCGCTGTTCATCCTGACCGCGCTGGACGCCGGTACGCGTTCCGGGCGCTTTATGTTGCAGGATTTACTCGGCAACTTTATTCCGTTCCTGAAGAAAACCGATTCGCTGGTGGCCGGGATTGTCGGGACTGCCGGTTGCGTGGGCCTGTGGGGATATCTGCTGTATCAGGGCGTGGTTGATCCGCTGGGTGGCGTGAAAAGTCTGTGGCCGCTGTTCGGGATCTCCAACCAGATGCTGGCCGCCGTCGCGCTGGTGCTGGCAACCGTGGTGCTGATCAAAATGAAACGCACCCAATATATCTGGGTCACCGTGCTGCCTGCGGTCTGGCTGCTGATTTGCACCACCTGGGCGCTGGGCCTGAAACTGTTCAGCACCAATCCGCAGATGGAAGGCTTCTTCTTCATGGCCAGCCAGTATAAAGCCCGTATCGCCGCTGGCGGCGCGGATCTGACGGAACAGCAAATCAGCAATATGCACCATATTGTGATTAACAACTACACCAACGCCGGGCTGAGTATTCTGTTCCTGATTGTGGTGTACAGTATTATTTTCTACGGCTTCAAGGCGTGGTTGCAGGCACGTAAAACCGACCAGCGCACTGACAAAGAAACGCCTTATGTGCCGGTGCCGGAGGAAGGCATCAAACTCTCCAGCCACTGATGATGTGGTGTGACAGCCCCGCACGCGCGGGGCTGTCCTGCATAAAGCATGGCGGCCAGTACCTTTAAAGGAGCGGCTTGTGTTCGATAATTTAGGCGCGGCAAAGAAGTACCTCGGTCAGGCGGCGCGCATGCTGGTGGGGATCCCGGATTACGATACCTACGTTTTGCATATGCAGACTAATCATCCCGATAAACCGATGATGACTTACAAAGAATTTTTCCGCGAACGCCAGCAGGCCCGCTACGGCGGCGACGGCAAAGGCGGGATGCGCTGTTGTTAACAGGAATAACGTTATGACACCCATTGCGGTCACGGTTTTAACCGGTTTTCTCGGCGCAGGCAAAACCACCCTGCTGCGCCAGATGCTGCATCAGCAGCACGATTACAAAATTGCGGTCATTGAAAATGAGTTTGGCGAAGTGGCGATCGACAGCCAGCTGATCGGCGATCGCGCCACGCGCATTACGACGCTGACCAACGGCTGCATCTGTTGCAGCCGTTCCAGCGAACTGGAAGACGCATTGCTGGATTTGCTCGACGGTCTGGATAAAGGCGACGTGCAGTTCGACCGGCTGGTGATTGAATGCACCGGCATGGCGGATCCGGGGCCGATTTTGCAGGCGTTTTTCGCCCATGAAATTATCTGCGAACGCTATCTGCTCGACGGGGTGATCACGCTGGTGGACGCGGTTCATGCACAGCAACAGCTCGATCAGTTCCCGCTGGCGCAGTCACAAATTGGTTATGCCGACCGGATTTTACTCACCAAAACTGATGTGGCCGGTGAGAGCGGCGAGCTGATTGCGCGTTTGCAGCGCATCAACGCCCGCGCGCCGGTGTATCCGGTGGTGAACGGCGATATCGATCTGACGCTGTTGTTCGACACGCGCGGTTTTATGCTGGAGGAAAACGTGGTGGTGTCAAAGCCGGTTTTCCGCCGCATTGTGGCGCAGCAGGAAAAAACGATTTCATCCATCGTGGTGGAGCTGGATTATCCGGTGGCGTTGCAGGCGGTGTCCGGCGTGATGGAAGGCCTGCTTGCCGGTTTTGCAGACAGCCTTCTGCGCTACAAAGGTATGTTGTGGATTGAAGAGCAGCCTTGCCGCCTGCTGTTTCAGGGCGTTCAGCGGTTGTACAGCGCCGACTGGGATCGCCCGTGGGAACCGGAAGAAACACCGGTCAGCCAGCTGGTGTTTATCGGCGTGGCGTTACCGGAAGCCGAAATCCGTCAGGCATTTGACGGGCTGCGGCCAGCCTGAACCGCCGGGCCAGCTGTCTTGCCACTTACAGCCCGACGGCTTCTTTCAGGGATTTCAGATAGCGGCGGCTGACCGGCACGGTCTGGCCGTCGCGCAATAACAGCTCCGCCTGATTGTTATCTTCCAGGCGGATCTCTTTCAGATAATCCATATTCACCAGATATTGCCGGTGACAACGTAACAACGGTGTGCGGCTTTCCAGCGTGCGCAGCGTCAGTTCGGTAAAGCCTTCCTTACCGTCCTGACTGGTGACATAAACGCCGCTCATCCGGCTGCTGACGAACGCCACCTCTTCCATCTGCAACAGCCAGATCCGGCTGTGTCCGCTGCACGGAATGAATTTCAGCGACTGCTGAGATTCCGGCAACTGCGAGATTTGCTGTACCTGACGTTCCTGCCGCAGCCGTGCCAGTGTTTTCTGTAAACGCGGCGGCTCGATGGGTTTCAGCAGGTAATCAAACGCGCATTCTTCAAACGCCTGCACCGCATATTCATCAAACGCGGTAAGAAAAACAATGTGCGGACGGTGCCGGTGATCGAGCATTCCGGCCATTTCCAACCCGCTGATACGCGGCATCTGAATGTCCAGAAACAGCACGTCCGGACGCAGTTTATGCACCGCGCCGATGGCTTCAATGGCGTTGGCACATTCGCCGATAATCTCGATGTCGCTTTCGTTCTCAAGCAGGAGCCGCAGGTTCTCGCGTGCCAGCGGTTCATCATCAACAATCATCACTCTTAACATGCGGGTTCCTCGATCGGCAGGCGCAACGTGACGCGGGTGAAAAGATCCGGTTCGCAGCTGACGGCGATCCCGTAGTCATCGCCGAAACGGGCGCGCAGGCGTCTGTCCACCAGGCTCATGCCCAGTCCGTTACTTTCGGTTAGCGGCTGCTGATACAAACCGGCGTTGTCCTCGACCTCAACGATGACGTTTTGCCCGTCCCGGCGGGCGCGGATGGTAATCACGCCGTTGCCGAGCAACTGAGACGTACCGTGTTTAATGGCGTTTTCCACAATCGGTTGCAGGGTAAAAGCAGGCAGGTTTTGCGCTGAGAGATGATCCGGTACCTGTAATTCGACACTCAGCTGAGACGGAAAACGCGCCAGTTCGATTTGCAGATAGGCATTCACATGCTCGATTTCATTGGCCAGCGTGACGATTTCCGACGGGCGTTTGAGGTTTTTGCGAAAGAAGGTCGAAAGATATTGCACCAGTTGCCCGGCTTTATCGCTGTCGTTGCGGATCACCGCCATCAGCGTGTTGAGCGCGTTAAACAGGAAATGCGGATTCACCTGCGCGTGCAGCAGTTTGATTTCTGACTGCGCGAGCAGCGCCTTTTGTTGCTCGTATTTGCCCGCCAGAATTTGCGCCGACAGCAGTTGCGCAATCCCTTCGCCCAGCGTGCGGTTGATCGAACTGAACAGCCGGTTGCGCGCTTCGTATAATTTGATGGTGCCGATGACGCGCTGATTTTCGCCCCGCAACGGGATCACCAGCGTGGAACCCAGTTTGCAGTTCGGGTGTAACGAACAGCGATACGGCAGTTCGTTACCGTCGGCGTAAACCACTTCGTCATTCTCTATCGCCCGCCAGGTATAGGCGGAAGATATCGGTTTGCCGGGCAAATGGTGGTCATCGCCCACGCCGGTGAACGCCAGCAGTTTCTCGCAATCGGTAATGGCGACGGCGCTGATATCCAGTTCCTGATGCAGAACCTGCGCCACTTTCATGCTGTTTTCTTCGTTAAAGCCCTGCCGCAATATCCCTTCTGTCGATGCCGCGACCCTCAGTGCGGTGGCGGAAAACGCCGACGTGTATTTTTCAAACATCGCACGCTTATCCAGCAGGATGCGCATAAACATCGCCGCGCCCAGCGTGTTGGTCACCATCATCGGCGCGGCAATGTTGCTGACCAGATGCAGCGCGTCATGGAACGGCCGGGCAATCAGCAGGATAATCAGCATCTGCACCGCTTCTGCCACAAACGTAATTGCGCCAGCGGTCAGCGGATTAAACAGTTTATCGGTGCGCCCGCGGCGGATCAGAATACTGTGCAGCAAACCGCCGAGCAGTCCTTCGGTAATGGTGGACACCATGCAACTGAGTGCGGTCATGCCGCCCATCGAATAACGATGCAAACCGCCGGTCAGCCCGACTAACCCGCCGACCACCGGGCCACCCAACAGGCCGCCCATCACCGCGCCAATCGCACGCGTGTTGGCAATGGAGTCTTCGATGTGCAGGCCGAAATAGGTGCCCATAATGCAGAACACGGAGAACGTGATGTAACACAAGAGTTTGTGCGGCAGACGAACAGTGACCTGCATCAGCGGGATAAAAAGGCGGGTTTTACTCATCAGCCAGGCGATAACTAAGAACACACACATCTGTTGTAAAAGCAGTAAAACTAAATTGAACTCGTACATGCCTGACATCCGCAATCGGTGAAGCGCACACGATAGCGTGTTCAGCGAAACGTTTCTTTGGCACATGCCAGAAAAACGAAATCCATTTATTACTTTTTTGTATGTGGGGCTTGCGTCAGCCCTCAGCATCTAATGTGCAAGTTGGCCGGAATCAAAACGTTAGTCTACTTTGTCTACTGTATGGCAGGTTCATTCATCGCTCTGAACCCCTGTTCAGAGCCCGAGACGGAGTTCGTTATGACTGATATCTCTAAGGTTTTAGGTAAAGAAGCCGATTCCCTGTTGCAACATCGTTGTTCCACCATTACTGCTGAGCAGCTTAATCTTCCGGGGGCTGATTTTGTCGATCGCGTAATGATTGATAATAACCGCTCGCCGCGCGTGCTGACTGCGATGCAAAATTTGTATAACACCGGCCGTCTGTCGGGAACCGGTTATCTGTCGATTCTGCCTGTCGATCAGGGCGTCGAGCATTCCGCTGGCGCATCATTTGCGGCCAACCCGCTCTATTTTGACCCGAAGAATATTGTCGAACTGGCACTGGAAGCCGGTTGTAACTGTGTGGCCTCGACTTACGGCGGGCTGGCTTCCGTGTCCCGCCGCTATGCCCACAAAATCCCGTTCCTGGTCAAACTGAACCACAATGAAACGCTCAGTTATCCGACCCAGTACGATCAGACGCTGTACGCCAGCGTGGATCAGGCGTTTGATCTGGGCGCGCAGGCCGTCGGCGCAACCATTTATTTCGGTTCGGAACAATCCCGTCGTCAGATTGAGGAGATCTCCGCCGCGTTCGAACGGGCGCATGAGCTGGGCATGGTCACGGTGTTGTGGGCGTATCTGCGCAATCCGGCATTTGTGAAAAACGGCGTGGATTATCACTCCAGCGCGGATTTGACCGGTCAGGCTAACCACCTTGCGGCCACCATTGGCGCGGATATCGTGAAGCAAAAGATGGCCGAAAATAACGGCGGCTACAACGCCGTGAAGTTTGGTTATACCGACGCACGCGTCTATTCCAAACTCACTACCGATCACCCTATCGATCTGGTGCGTTATCAGCTGGCGAACTGCTACATGGGGCGTGCCGGTTTGATTAACTCCGGCGGTGCGGCAGGCGAAAACGATATTCAGGAATCAGTGCGCACGGCGGTTATTAACAAACGCGCGGGCGGCATGGGGCTGATTCTGGGGCGCAAAGCCTTCAAGAAATCCATGAAAGACGGCGTGGCGCTGATCAATGCGGTGCAGGATGTGTATCTGGATAAGAAAGTGACCATCGCTTAACCCGGACTACAAAATCCCTTAAGTATTCAGTAAATTTGGCCGATAGAGACTTTTCGTCGTCAGACACTTCTTTCGGCCATTCTCAGTTTATTTTCGGGAGCAATACGGATGTTGATAGGGATAGATTTAGGCACGTCAAACAGTGCTGTTTCCATCTGGCAGGACGGTCAGGCCGTTCTGATACCGAACGCCTACGGGCACAATCTCACGCCCTCGGTTATCGGGCTCGATGATAACGGGCACATTCTGGTTGGCGCACCTGCTCACGCCCGCCTGTTTACTCACCCCGGTTTAACCCTCTCCAGTTTTAAACGCTTCATGGGCACCGACCATGATTTCCGGCTCGGGCAACAGTCTTTCCGCGCAGAAGAGCTTTCCGCCCTGCTGTTACGCAGCCTGAAAGCTGACGTCGAGCAGCATTGCGGTTGTAAAGTCGAACGCGCCATCATTACCGTCCCCGCGTATTTCAATGACATTCAGCGTAAAGCCGTGAAAACCGCCGGTGAGCTGGCGGGTTTGCACGTTGAGCGCTTGCTGAACGAACCGACCGCCGCATCGCTGGCTTACGGACTGGCGAATCAGCAGGAGCAAAAATTCCTGGTGTTCGATCTGGGTGGCGGCACTTTTGATGTCTCGATCATCGATATGTTCGAAGGCGTCATTGAAGTGCGCGCCAGCAGCGGCGATGTGTTTCTCGGCGGCGATGATTTTACCCGCAGTCTGGTCAGCTGGATGCTGGCGCAATTTCCGCGACTCGATCAGGAAGACACCGGTTTACACGGGCGGCTCGTCACATTAGCGGAGCGGGCCAAACGCCAGCTGACCGCGCAGGAGAGCACGGTTGTCAGTTATCAGCATGAAGGCGAAACGTTAAGCTGGACGATCACGACGGAAATTCTGGCGCAATGCTGCGAAAGCGCGCTGGAACGGATGAAAAAACCGGTGATTCAGGCACTGCGAGATGCGAAGTTTTCCGCCGATCAGGTGGATCATATTGTGCTGGTGGGCGGCGCGACGCGGATGCCACTGGTACGTCAGGCGGTGGCGCGTTTGTTTGGCCGTTTCCCGCGCTGTGATCTTCAGCCCGATGAAGCCGTCGCATTAGGTGCCGGGATTCAGGCCGGTCTGGCGATGCAGGATCAGGCACTCGACGATATCGTGCTGACTGACGTGATGCCCTTCACGCTCGGTATTGAGATTGCGCGCCGTAAAGGCGAGGGCTATGAAACGGGGCATTTTATGCCGCTGATCGAACGCAATAGTTTTGTGCCGGTGAGCCGCGTGGAATCCGTCCGTACGATCACCGACCAGCAAAAAATGCTTGAATTTTCGATTTATCAGGGTGAAGGCCGCCGCGTTTCCGACAATATTCTGCTCGGTTCCTTATCGCTGGATGTGCCGCCACGCCCTGCCGGTGAAATCACCGCCGACGTGCGTTTTACCTATACGCTGGACGGCATTCTTGAAGTGGAATGCAAAATCGATCATAGCGGTAAGATGCAAAAACTGGTGATCGAAAAATCCCCCGGTTCGCTTACGCCGGAGCAAATCTCCGCCAGCCTGTTGCGGCTGGAAAACATCAAACAGCATCCGCGCGAACAACTGGTTAACCGCCAGCTGGTCGCCGAAGCCAATGCGTTTTACGAACAAAGTCTCGGTGAACAGCGCCAATATATCGCCGATCATCTTTACCGTTTCGAAAGCGTGCTGGACACGCAGGATGCCCGGAAAATCGCTGAAGCCCGCAAGGAAATCGAGGGACTGGTCGCATATCTTCGCAAGGAATGGGAGTAAACGGATGAGCATCTGGTCAGTCTTAGACATCGAACCCACCGACGATCTGAGCGTTATCAAGCGCGCTTACGCCCGTAAACTGAAAACAACGCGGCCAGATCAGGATCCGGAAGGCTATCAGCGGCTGAGAGAGGCGTTCGAGCAGGCGAAAGGTTACGTGGATCGTCCCTCAAGGAGTGACGTTGTCACGGAAATTCTGAATGAATCCCCCTCTTTCACTTTACGGATGCCGGTTCACATTGAGCCGTTAAAAGAGCTCACGGCGGATATCGATGATGCGCTGGAGCAGGAAATAGAGGCGTTAAGGTCGGTGACTGTCATCATCGATGCCATGATGGAAGATGAAACTGAAGGCATAAACCTGCTCAAATCCGTGCTATCCGGTGAGCTTTTGCAGAATCTGCGCCTGCGGGAATTATTCAGCCAGGAACTGGCTGCGCATCTGAGTGAGCGCGAAGGATTATATTCGGCGCTGCTTATCCGCGTTTCAGAGATCATGGGCTGGGATATTGACCATTATCAGCCGGGTGGTATACCCGCGCATCGTCTGGCCGCGCTTTATCGTCAGATTGAAAATACGGGCGCGAAGTATTACCTGGCTCAGTTGCAAAATAAATATCAGAAATCCGCACTGGATCGGCAGCGGTTGAGGTTGCTTACCGTCGAAGGCGCCACGCTTGCGTGGTGGGCAAGGTGGATGCCTGATTTTCTGAAGCCGCTGTATGATGAACTCGGTTATATCAGGATGAATTTCCCTTCACTGTTGCCGAAAATAAACTCTCAGCTGGTGAAAGCGCTCGATGAATCACGAACAGCGATGAGCTGGGGTTCGGTGTTTCTGACGGGTTTCTGGCTTTTACTGACATTGCTTGCGACCCGCGAAGACCCGGACAAGTGGCGTGACCGGATCATGTTGATCGCGATTATCGGCGTTTATACGCAGGGCTACAGTTTTCTGGAAAGAGTTCTGCGTTACCGGCCCTGGTGGCTGAAGGTTGCGGAAGGCGGACTTTCGCTGCTCGCCCTTCTGATTTTAGTGAAAATGCTGTTGGGCTTTTTCGACGCTTTCAAACCAGAATCTGGCCATCTTCAAATGTTGCTAACCAATTACGGCGTGATGAGCGTTGTCGGTTTCTGTGTGCTCTGGATGATGGCTCCGAAGGCCTGGAAATGGTACCAGGTTCCGCTTAACGCCATGATTATTCTGGTGGTATTCCCGTGGCAGCTTATGAAAAAATCAGAAGGGATTGTGGGCATTGTGTCATTTGTTTTGTCGCTGGCGATGTATGCCTTTTTGATTGCTTTGGGGATCCGCTGAAAAATAACAGGCTGGCATTCCACCAGCCTGTTTTTTCACTCCGCCAGAACCCAGACGCTGACACTCCCGGCTTCGCAGAAGAACTGCGCCGCGCCGTTTTCATCGGTTTCGATGATGTCTTTGCGGTGTTCCAGTAAATCGCGCCATTTTTTATGTGCAAAACCGTCGCCGAGTTCGATGGTTTTCTCGCCTTCTTCACCGTTTGACATCACCACCACGCAGCCCGGATGTTCTTCGGTGCCGCTGCGGCTGAAGGCGATGCAGTTAGGATGATCCAGATAATCGGTCTGCACACCCCAAGCGTAAGTCTGACGGGCTTTGATCAGGGTTTCCAGTTGCGGGATCGCTGGCAGTTCGATGGTGTGAGTATTGCCATCACCGCCTTCGTCCTGGTAACTTGCCCCGAACAAATCCGGATAAAACACAATCGGCACGCCCTGTTCGCGCAGCAGAATTAATGCGTAAGCCAGCGGCTTGAACCACGGCTCGACCGGCGCTTCGAGCGACTGTAACGGCTGCGTGTCGTGGTTAGCGACCAGCGTGACCGCATGTGAGGCGTCGGCGGCCACCAGCGTGTTGTCAAAAAGTGTGGTCAGATCGTAATCCGCGCCCTGCTTCGACGCGTGGTGGAAGTTCAGTTGCAACGGCGCATCGAACAGCATGGTTTTGCCTTCCACCTGATGGATGTAATTTTGCAGCGTGGGGACATCGAATGACCAGTATTCCGCCACCAGATACATTGGTTGTTCGGATTCAGCCTGAATATGGTCAATCCATTCTTTATAGAACCACGCCGGAATATGCTTCACCGCGTCCAGCCGGAATCCCGTGCAGCCGGTTTGTTCCATGATCCAGCGGCCCCAGTATTTGAGCTCTTCGCTGACCGCATTATTGCGGAAATCGACGTTGGCACCCATCAGGTAATCGTAATTGCCAAATTCTTCGTCGACCTGGTCGTTCCATCCGCCCGCCGTGTAGTCATTAACAATTTTGAAGATGCCGTTTTCATCAGGGTTCTCGATATGATCGACGCCGCTGAAGCAGTGATAATCCCAGATGAATTTTGAGTACTGCCCGTTTCTGGCGGCAAAGATGAAACGCGTCCAGGCATCGGCTTCAATGATGTCGTCGCTGATATCCTCACGGTCGTCCATATTGACGCGGTTAACCTGCACGCGCTCTTTTTCGTCTGCGCCCATTTTATGGTTGAGCACCACATCGAGAATGACGCCGAGCTGATGCTGTTTCAGCGCAGCGATGGCGGCCAGCAACCCTTCTTTGTCGCCGTACTTGGTGGCGCGTGAGCCTTTTTGGTCAAACTCGCCCAAATCAAATAAATCGTAGGTGTCATAACCGACCGAATATCCGCCGGAGTCGCCTTTATATGCCGGGGGAGCCAGGCGGCAGTGATGCCGATTTCGGCCAGCCACGCGGCTTTCTCTGCGACCTCAGGCCACAATTTGCCACCCTCCGGGTAATACCAGTGGAAGAACTGAAACAACGTAGGATTCTGCATACAGGAGATTTCCATTCAGATGACCGGGAAGTGAAGTATGGAGCAGGAATAAAGAACTGTAAGGCAAAGGGCGAAAAAAAGCCGGTCATGAAGTTGACCGGCTTGTGTGGGCGTCACCGCTGAATCAGTTGATTTCAGGGTGCTGGTCGATCAGATTCTTTCTTTTGGCTTCGAGTTCAGCAATCTGCGCATCAATATCTTCAATTTTATGTTCGATATTGTCGTGATGTTCCTGAAGGATTTCACGCGCTTCTGCACGGTCAGAGGCGGCGGGTGTGGCGCCTTTGAGTGGACGGTTTGCGGTTTCTTTCATGAAGATACCGGTCACCAGGCCAATCACGGAGATGACCATCAGATAATACGCAGGCATGTACAGGTTGTTGGTTGATTCCACCAGCCAGGCAACAATGGTGGGGGTCAGGCCGGCAATCAGTACCGAAACGTTAAACGCAATCGCCAGCGCGCTGTAACGAATATGCGTCGGGAACATCGCGGGTAAGGTCGAGGCCATCACACCGATAAAACAATTCAGCAGAACCGCCAGGATCAGCAACCCGAGGAAAATCAGACCAATTACATCACTGTTGATCAGAATGAAGCAGGGTATGGCCAGAATGAACAGGCCGACGCTGCCAATAATGACGAAGGGTTTACGCCCGAAACGGTCGCTGAGCATCCCCATAAACGGCTGTACAAACAGCATACCGACCATAATAGCGATGATAATCAGCACGCCGTGATCTTCAGAGTAATGCAGGCTGTGTGACAGGTAGCTTGGCATGTACGTCAGCAGCATGTAGTAGGTGACGTTGGTGGCGATCACCATGCCAACGCAGATAATCAGCGGTCTCCATTGTTTGGTCAGGATCTCGCGGAACGAAACTTTCGGCGGCTCTGCGATGTCTTTTCGTGAATCGCTGTCGATTTTATCCACATGCTGCTGGAATGTCGGAGTTTCTTCCAGCGCGTGACGCAGGTAAATCCCGATCAGGCCAAGCGGCGCGGCGATGAAGAACGGAATACGCCAGCCCCACTCAAGGAAGTTCGCGTCACCCACGATGCTGGAAATCAGCACCACGACGCCCGCGCCGAGAATAAAACCGGCGATGGAGCCGAAATCAAGCCAGCTGCCGAGGAAGCCGCGTTTTCTGTCCGGGGAGTATTCCGCAACGAAGATGGCCGCGCCGGTGTATTCGCCCCCGACCGAGAAACCTTGCGCCAGTTTTGCCAGTAACAGCAGGATGGGGGCCCAGATGCCGATAGTGGCATAGCCCGGGATCAGCCCGATACAGAAAGTACTGACGGACATGATGATAATGGTGACGGACAGCACTTTCTGGCGGCCAAACTTGTCGCCCATTGCCCCGAAGAACAGACCGCCCAGAGGCCTGACGAGGAAGGGAACCGAGAAGGTTGCCAGTGCGGCGATCATCTGAATACCGGGATCGGCTCCGGGGAAAAACACCTGGCCTAATGCAAAGGCCACAAAGCCATAAACACCGAAATCAAACCATTCCATCGCGTTGCCCAACGCGGCGGCAGTGATGGCTTTCTTCAGTTTAGCATCATCAATGATAGTAATGTCATTGATTTGCATAGGTTTAACACGTTTTTTTCTTAATCTCATCTTTTACATCCCTTTTCCAAAATACTCCACTGTTTCAGCGTGAGATATTTTTGTTCGTACCTTTCAATTATTTCAGGTATCAATAATTTTTTAGCAAGCCATACCATTATAGAATGGTTTTCCTCAGAGGCAAAAGGTGGCCGTTTTGTGATCAGCTTTGCACTTTTGTTTTCCCCTGCCCCAGTTTCACCCCGCCAAGTGGTAATGTGTTTTCAATTTAATGAAACTGCATTTTAATTAATGAAAAAGGAAGCCGTAACAACGGCTAATTTCATGCTACTGATGGGGTGAATCATGGCTAAAGGTTCTCAGATTCAATTCAATTTCCACACCGTTCAGGATCCACAGACCGGCGCCCGCGTGACGCGTTTAACGCCTCCCGATGTTCTGTGTCATCGCAATTACTTTTACCAAAAATGCTTTACCCGCGATGGCAATAAGCTGCTTTTTGCCGGTGAATTCGACGGTAATCGCAACTATTACCTGTTGGATCTCACCACACAAAAAGCGGTGCAACTGACGGAAGGTCGCGGCGATAACACGTTTGGTGGTTTTCTTTCACCGGACGATCAGTCGCTTTACTACGTGAAGAACGAGCGCAGTCTGCAATGCGTCACGCTGAAAGATTTCAGTGAGCGGACGGTGTATCAGGTGCCAGAAGAATGGGTCGGTTACGGAACGTGGGTGGCAAACAGTGAATGTACGCGTCTGGTGGGCATCGAAATCAGCCGCGAAGACTGGACACCGCTCACCGACTGGACGATTTTCCAGACGTTTTATCACAGCAATCCGCACTGCCGCCTGTTGGGCGTCGATTTACTCAGCGGGAAATCCCGCGTAATTCACGAGAGAAACGAGTGGCTTGGTCATCCGATTTATCGTCCGTTTGACGATAATACCGTCGCATTCTGCCACGAAGGCCCGCACGATCTGGTCGATGCGCGCATGTGGCTGGTCAACGAAGATGGCAGCAATGTGCGCAAGGTGAAGGAACATGCGCCGGGCGAAAGCTGCACACATGAATTCTGGGTGCCGGACGGTTCTGCGCTGATGTACGTGTCTTATCTGAAAGGCCAGCACGACCGCCATATCCGCCGTTATGATCCACAAACCGGTGAAGATGTTTCTCTGATGACCATGCCTGCCTGTTCGCATCTGATGAGCAATGAAAACGGCACGTTGCTGGTCGGCGACGGCTCAGGTACACCGGTGGATGTGCAGGATACTGCCAGCCATACGATTGATAACGATCCGTGGCTGTATGTTTTTGACGCCCAATCCCGCCAGTATGCACCGCTCGCGGCACATAACAGTTCATGGCGAGTGCTGGACGGTGACCGGCAGGTGACGCATCCGCACCCCTCTTTCTCGCCCGATGATCGTCATGTGCTGTTTACCACCGATCATGAAGGGCTTCCGGCGCTGTATCTGGCGGAAATCCCGGCTGGCCTGCTCAGTTCATTACGTAAGGACTAAATGACGATGTTTATTTATAAGAAAGATATTCCACTTCAGGATCTGGGCGACGGTGTGAGCCGTCGCGTTCTGGCGCATGGCGGCGCGATGATGGCGGTGGAAGTCTCATTCGAAACGGGCGCAATCGGCCCGATGCATAATCATGTGCATGAACAACTGACATACGTGCTGTCGGGGCGTTTCAAATTCACCATCGGCGAGGAAACGCACGAAGTTTCGGCGGGTGATACGCTGTATAAAAAGCCGTACATCATGCACGGCTGCGTGTGTCTGGAAAAAGGCGTACTGCTCGATACTTTTACGCCGCAGCGCCAGGATTTCCTTTAACCCGTCATCTTTTGAGCCGTCTCTGCGTTAGCTGCCTTCACTCACCCCGGTCACTTACTTTTGTAAGCTCCCGGGGATTCCTTCAGTTGCCGCCTTGATACAACTCAAAATATTTAGGGTTAAATTGTTGCTAATAAAAAACCGGTACTCACTGAGCACCGGTTTTTTATCGCCTGAAAGAAACTGTAATTACGCGAGGATTTCACGTACGAAGTTTTCGATCTCTTTGTTCTGGCAGTTTTCGAAGAAGCATTTCAGGAAACGTTCGCCGGTAACAGCGGTTTTCACCAGTTCAGGATCAATGGCACGCAGTGTATCGAGATAGTTTTCTTTCACGACGGCGGCTTTGACCTGATTCAGAATACCCGCGTTGCGAACCTGTGGCTCTTTACGATCTGCCGGATAGCCCTGACCTTTCACGCCGGTAAAGGCTTTTTCGAAGATGAAGCGAACGTTCAGCTCTGCGCCCCAGCCAAAACCTTTGGCGAAGGGCAATGACAGCGCGTTACCGTTGTTGATTTGCGCGAACAGGAAAGCATCCGCAGGATCGATACAGTAACCGCAGTTAACGCCCGGATGAATGTTCAGCGACATCAGCGCGCCCTGCCCGGTGCCACAGCCTGCAACCACGAAATCGACTGCTTTCGAGTTCAGCAGAATACTGGCCATAATACCCAGATGGATATACGTCAGGTGATGATCCTGTTCGTCGGACATCCCGACGTTGTACACCGGATACTCTTTTTCAGACGCTACGGCGTTCAGTTCTTTAAGAATGATCGCGTTTTTAGCCGCCTGACTGTTTTCCATCATCAATGCAATTTTCATGAGATTTCCTCGTTGTGGCAGCGGATTTCACCGCTGCGCAAGTTGAATTGTGGCGGGATTAACGCGCCAGCCAGCCGCCATCGACGGCAATTGTGTAGCCATTAATATAGTCAGACGCCGGGGATGACAGGAAAACAACCGGCCCCATCAGATCTGACGGCAAACCCCAGCGTCCGGCCGGAATGCGGCCTAAAATTTCTTCGCTGCGCGCTTCGTCAGCACGCAGTTGCTGGGTGTTGTTCGTGGCCATATACCCCGGCGCAATGGCGTTGACGTTAATCTTGTGCTTTGCCCATTCGTTCGCCAGCAGACGGGTTACCCCCATCACGGCGCTTTTTGATGCGGTGTAAGACGGCACGCGGATGCCGCCCTGATAGGAAAGCATCGACGCGATGTTAATGATTTTCCCGCCAGTGCCTTGTGCAATGAATTGCTTAGCGACCGCCTGAGACATGAAGAATACCGATTTGATGTTCAGGTTCATGACGTCATCCCAGTTCTTTTCGCTGAACTCGATGGCATCTTCGCGGCGGATAATACCGGCATTGTTGACCAGGATATCCAGATGCCCCATTTCTGCCACGGCACGTTCCAGCAGCGCCGGGATCACTTTGGTATCGCTCAGATCGGCGGTCAGGCTCAGGAACCGGCGGCCGGTTGCGCCAATGCGTTCGATGGTTTCCGTCGGCTCAACAATGTTGATCCCCACAATGTCACAACCCGCTTCAGCAAGACCCACAGCCATGCCCTGACCCAATCCGGTGTCACAACCGGTGACAACAGCCACTTTTCCCTGCAAGGAGAAATTATCCAGAATCATGATGTTTCCTTATTTCATAAAATGGAGGCGAATACGCGTTTCCGTAGGACGTCTTAAATGAGTGTCGGGCGCGGCCCGGCATCGAGGTGATGAAGCGAGTTTAGCGGGTAAATTCGCGCAACTCAACAAATTGAAACATCATTTCAATTTATGTGAACTTTGATGTCGTTTTTTGTTGAGTTGATCACGTCCTGATGGCTGGCGCTTGCAAAAACGGACAACATCCCAGGTTAAGCCTGTTTTTGGTGCAGAGTTACTCCGCCACGCGTAAACGTTACGCATGGTTTCAGTCCATGCTTTAGGCGGGTTGAAGAAAGAAGAAATTGGAGGTGTTGTTTTCAAAAGAGGCGAAGTCCGACCTTTTGATGGGCCTGATCCCTGTCTCCCGGGGTTACTTTTACATTCCGCTGAGAGAAGGTTGTAAAAAGTATCGACTTGGGTTCTCGCCCAACACACTTTTGAATACCGTCGAGAAAGCGCTGGGGCTGCTAAATCCAAGCGCCATTGCAACGCGCGTAATTGACTCACCGTTTCCCAATTGAACCACAGCAGCGAGCAGACAAGCCTGCTGCCGCCATTCGATAAAACTTATCCCTGTGTGCAGGCGGAATTGTCGCGTGAATGTCCGGCGACTCATGCTGGAAAGTTCTGCCATACCGTCGATTCCCATTTCCAAAGAGGGCGCATTCAAAAACGCATTGCAAGCTCGTGCAAGGCGAGGTTCGTCGGGCATCGGCGCGTTAAGCGATAACGGGGGCAGCTTGGCGATTTCATGGAGTAGCAGCCCCAGCAGGTAACTATCGCGTTCCTTAGCAGGAAAGCAAGCGGGTACGTTGACAGCGTTCTCGAGGAGTTCTCGGACCAACCGAGATACCCCAAATACCTGGCAATCAACGGGGAAGCCCAATAGTTGTGAAGCTTGCGGGCGGATATAGGTATTCAGCATCGTCACGGGGCCGCGCATGTGCATGGCATGGGGGACACCCGCGGGTACCCAGATCGCTCTAAGTGGTGGGACTGCCCAATTGCCCAAGTCGGTTTCGACGGTGATGACACCGCATGCTGCGTAAGCGAACTGTCCCCTGAGATGACTATGCCTGGGGAATAGTTCGCCATCGGCGTAGTCCCTCCTGGTGACCACCAGGTCAAGAGCTTCATTTTCGTATAAATCATAGGGTTCTTTTTGCATGGCCTGATTTTAATCATATTTGACCTTAAAATGAAAGCGGGCCAATCCGGTCAGTGGCATCTTTATGGGACAGCAAAGGAAGTCTCTTTTAATTCAATAATAAGGTCCGCCAATCCATGCATAGAAAACACATCATCCTTGCCATATTGGTAACGGCAATATGGGGAGTCAACTTTCCAATAACCAAGTTAGGGCTTGCCAGAATTGATCCGTTGCTTTTGACCGCCATCCGATTCGCATTTACCGCATTTCCCTTGGTCTTTTTTGTAAAACGACCCCAGGTTGCAATGCACTGGCTGGTTGCCTATGGATTGATCTTCGGTGTAGCCATGTGGGCGTTGATCAATCTCGGTATTTCAATGGGGGTGCCACCTGGCAGCGCAGCTCTTTTAATACAGTTCAGCGCGTTCTTTACTCTTGGCTGGGGTGTGTTGTTGTTTGGTGAAAGCCTGACCAGGCCACAACTGATAGGTATGTTTTTGGCAGCAACAGGCCTGGTCTGCATCCTGATGGAAAGCCCCGGTAAATCCACAACGATCGGTTTGATTCTGCTGATGATCAGTGCAGTAGCCTGGAGTGTCGGAAATATCATCATCAAGCTATCTAAAGTCAAAGAGATATTCGCTTTCGTTGTATGGGCAAGCATTTTTTCACCGATTCCCCTCCTGATGCTGACCTGGTGGTGGCATGGGACAGCCCCGTTTTCAACGCTATTGTCTGGTATCCGGATCGTGGAAGTATTTTCTTTGGCATTCCAGGTATATGCAGCTACCCATTTCTGTTACTGGGGGTGGAACCTTCTGCTGCGTGAATATCCGGTATCCAGAGTGGCTCCCTGGTCACTCCTGATCCCTGTATTCGGAATGCTTAGCTCTGTTTTCATCATTCATCAAAAACCCAGTGCCTGGGGATGGGTTTCCATATCAACAATTTTGCTTGCGCTGATTATTGGGATGAATAAAGGAAAAGCCGTAGTGGTGAAAAATAAATGCGCGGACCGGGACGGTATCAATCAGCCTGGGAGTTGAACGGGATTGGAAAGAAGGGTTCGGGAGAAGATTCACTGCCCGACGGAAGCCGGGCCAGCGGTACACGCCGTCTCAGAGAGGAGAGAAAGCGGAGTGGAAAATCAGTGCAGGCAGCCCTGACATTCCGTTGCCAGGCTCAGGCCACGACGCCAGTCACCCGGAGTTTGCCCAAACTGGCGTTTGAAACTGCGGGTAAACGATTGTTGTGAGTCAAAGCCCAGCGAAATCGCTACGCTGACGATAGGTTCGCGACTGCTGGCCAGCATATCGGCAGATTTCTTCAGTTTTTTCTCACGAATATATTCACCCATCGGTAAACCGGTATGCTCTTTGAACATCCGTTGCAAATACCAGCGTGAATACCCGGCACGTTTAGCGACGGTTTTGATATCCAGACGCTCTTCCAGGTTGTGATCGATCCACTCGATCAGGTCGTGAATGAAATCCTCGGTTCTCATGGACTCTCTCCGTCATTGTCATTTTTTATTTTGGCGCCCACCGGGGCGGCTCGTCTGTTTATAAAGTGACGCAGTTTTTAATTAAATGCAAGTTTTACTATTGCATTTAATTTCTCGTTACGGGATAGTCCACTGCCGGAAGTAAACGTTCTGTAAAATAGCACAGAAAGTGTAACAGTATTCCTTGCACTTTAGTACCCGCGTCCCTACAATCCCCTCGAACTAACTGTATCAGACATTGATACATAATTGTGCTGATGATCGGCACAAGCCGCAAAAAAGTCAGATCAGGCAAAGGACGTTACCCGGAGGACAGGCCGGTGTATTGCCTGGCAGCACTTACTTCACTGGAAATAAAAATAATGATGAACCTGCAAAAATCACAGGTTAATGCACGCGGCCGTTCCGGCGGTATGCCTTTGACGTTGCGTCTTTCCGGGATCGCGCTGGTGGTTGCCCTGCTTGCCGGGTGTGATAACAGCGTGGCGCAAAACGCCGCTCCGCCTGCCCCGCAGGTGAGTGCGGCCGATGTTTTAATCAAGCAAATCAGCGAATGGGATGCCTTTAATGGCCGCGTCGAAGCGGTTCAAAGCGTTCAGCTCCGTCCGCGCGTGTCGGGTTACATCGACAAAGTGAATTATCAGGAAGGACAGGAAGTCAGAAAGGGTCAGGTCTTATTTACCATTGATGACCGGACTTATCGCGCCGCACAGGAACAGGCTCAGGCCGAGCTGGTGCGTGCCCGCAATCAGGCTGGTCTGGCCAGGAGTGAATCAGGCCGAACCGAAGCGCTGATCGGCACGCAGGCGGTTTCCAAAGAAATTGCTGAACAACGTCGCTCTGCCGCGTCGCAGGCGCAGTCAGATGTTCTGGCTGCTCAGGCGCAACTGGATATGGCGCAGCTCAATCTTGATTTCACCCGTGTGACCGCACCGATTGACGGGCGTGCCAGCCGCGCCATGATCACCACCGGTAATCTGGTGACGGCGGGTGACACCGCGAGCGTACTGACGACGCTGGTTTCCCTCGATACCGTGTATGTCTATTTTGACGTGGATGAAGGGACGTTCCTGCGTTATCAGGCGATGACGCGTGACGGCCAGCGCAGTGATAACCCGCAAAACCGCCTGCCGGTTCACGTCGGTCTGGTTGGCGAAAATGGTTATCCCCATCAGGGCGTAGTCGATTTCACCGATAACCAGCTAAATTCTGGCACCGGCACTATCCGTATGCGCGCCGTGCTCGATAACCGTGATCGCACGTTTACGCCAGGTCTGTTTGCGCGGGTGCAATTGCCGGGCAGCGCGCAGTTCAGCGCCATGCTGGTTGACGATAAAGCCGTGCTAACCGATCAGGATCGCAAATACGTCTACGTGGTGGACAAAGACGGCAAAGCGCAGCGTCGCGATGTGGAACCCGGACGGATGTCCGGCGGGCTTCGCATCATTCAGAAAGGCCTCGAAGCCGGTGACCGCGTGATTATCGACGGCGTGCAAAAAGTCTTTATGCCGGGAATGCCTGTCAACGCTAAAACTGTCGCCATGGCGGCCAACAGCGTGACGCCAACTCCTGCCGCAATTCAATAACAGAGAATCCTGACTCATGGACTTTTCCCGCTTTTTCATCGACCGGCCAATTTTTGCGGCTGTTTTGTCGATTTTGATTCTGGTCACCGGGGCGATTGCCATCCCCCTGCTGCCGGTCAGTGAATACCCGAACGTGGTACCGCCGAGCGTGCAGGTTCACGCTGAATATCCGGGCGCTAACCCGAAAGTGATTGCTGAAACCGTTGCCACGCCGCTGGAAGAAGCCATCAACGGCGTTGAAAACATGGTGTACATGAAATCAGTGGCCGGTTCCGACGGCGTGCTGGTGACGACTGTAACGTTCCGTCCGGGCACAGATCCGGATCAGGCACAGGTCCAGGTACAGAACCGAGTGGCGCAGGCCGAAGCGCGGTTACCGGAAGATGTGCGCCGTCAGGGCGTAACCACACAGAAACAGTCGCCGACGTTAACGCTGGTGGTACATCTGGTGTCGCCCAACGGTAAATACGATTCGTTGTATCTGAGTAACTACGCCACGCTGAAAGTGAAAGATGAGCTGGCACGCCTGCCGGGTGTCGGTCAGATTCAGATTTTCGGTGCGGGTGAATACGCGATGCGTGTCTGGCTGGATCCGAACAAGGTCGCGGCGCGTGGCCTTACGGCGTCTGACATCGTGAAGGCGATGCAGGAGCAAAACGTGCAGGTGTCTGCCGGTCAGCTGGGTGCTGAACCGATGCCAAAAGACAGCGATTATTTATTGTCTATCAACGCACAAGGCCGCCTGAAAGATGAAGACGAATTCGGCAAGATCATTCTGAAAAGTGGTGATAATGGTGAAATCGTCCGTCTGCGTGACGTCGCCCGTATCGAAATGGGCTCCGGCAGCTACGCCTTGCGTTCGCAGTTGAATAATAAAGATGCGGTCGGCATTGGTATCTTCCAGTCACCGGGGGCGAATGCGATTGATTTGTCCGACGCCGTGCGCGCCAAAATGACCGAATTGTCGACGCGTTTCCCGGAAGGTATGACCTGGCGCGCGCCGTATGACCCGACTGTGTTTGTTCGTGATTCCATCAGCGCCGTGGTTCATACGCTGCTGGAAGCCGTGGTGCTGGTTGTGCTGGTGGTAATTCTGTTCCTGCAAACCTGGCGTGCGTCGATCATTCCGTTGCTGGCGGTACCGATTTCCGTGATCGGCACATTCAGTATTCTGTATCTGCTCGGTTTTTCGTTGAACACGCTCAGTCTGTTCGGGCTGGTGCTGGCGATAGGGATAGTGGTCGACGATGCCATTGTGGTGGTGGAAAACGTTGAACGTAATATCGAGGAAGGCTTAGCCCCACGCGACGCTGCGCATCAGGCCATGCGGGAAGTCTCCGGCCCGATAGTGGCGATTGCGCTGGTGCTGTGCGCAGTGTTTGTACCGATGGCATTCCTTTCCGGCGTGACCGGCCAGTTCTACAAACAGTTTGCCGTGACGATTGCGATTTCTACCGTGATTTCAGCCATCAACTCTTTGACGCTTTCCCCCGCTCTGGCGGCGATATTGCTGAAACCGCACGGCGCGCCCAAGGATATGCCATCGCGGCTGATTGACAGGTTGTTTGGCTGGATCTTCCGTCCGTTCAACCGCTTCTTCAACGCCAGCTCGCATAAGTATCAGAGTGCGGTATCGAAAACGCTGGGCCGTCGCGGCGCAGTATTTGGCGTCTACGTTCTGCTGCTTTGTGCGGCCGCGTTCATGTTTAAAGCGGTACCGGGCGGGTTTATTCCAACCCAGGACAAACTGTATCTGATTGCCGGTGTGAAAATGCCGGAAGGTTCGTCTCTGTCACGCACCGACGCGGTGATCCGCAAAATCAGCGCGCTGGGGCTGAGCACGGACGGCGTAATTGACGCAGTGGCCTTCCCCGGCCTTAATGCGTTGCAGTTTACCAATACGCCGAATACCGGGACGGTATTTTTCGCCCTTAAACCCCTGAGCGAACGTACCCGTACAGCGGCGCAGATAAACGCGGAAATTAACGCCAAAATCTCGCAGATTCAGGAAGGGTTTGCCTTCTCGATTATGCCACCGCCGATCCTCGGTTTAGGCCAGGGTTCGGGGTATTCCCTGTACGTGCAAGATCGCGCAGGGCTGGGTTACGGTGCGCTGCAAACGGCGATCAACACGATGTCCGGTGCCATCATGCAAACGCCGGGAATGGGTTATCCGATTTCCTCTTATCAGGCCAACGTGCCGCAACTTGATGCGCATATTGACCGTGATAAGGCCAAGGCGCAGGGCGTTTCACTGGATGATTTGTTCAGTACGTTGCAGGTCTATTTGGGGTCGTCCTACATCAATGACTTCAACCGTTTTGGCCGTACCTGGAAAGTGATGGCGCAGGCTGATGGCCAGTTCCGTGACAGCGTGGAAGATATCGGAAATCTGCGTACCCGTAACGACAAAGGCGAAATGGTGCCAATCGGCAGTATGCTCAATATCACCACAACCTACGGGCCAGACCCGGTGATCCGTTATAACGGTTATCCGGCGGCGGATCTGATTGGTGATGCTGACCCGCGCATTTTGTCCTCGGCGCAGGCCATGACGGAGCTGACTGCGATGTCGAAAAATCTGCTGCCAAACGGCATGAATATTGAATGGACGGATTTGAGTTATCAGCAATCCACACAAGGAAATGCGGCGCTGATCGTCTTCCCGATGTCCGTTCTGCTGGCATTCCTGGTGCTGGCGGCGCTCTATGAAAGCTGGACGCTGCCGCTGGCGGTGATCCTGATTGTGCCGATGACCATGCTCTCCGCGCTGTTTGGCGTCTGGCTGACCGGCGGTGATAACAACGTCTTCGTGCAGGTCGGGCTGGTGGTGTTGATGGGCCTGGCCTGTAAGAACGCCATCCTGATCGTCGAGTTCGCCCGCGAACTGGAAATGCAGGGTAAAGGCATTATTGAATCGGCGCTGGAAGCATGTCGCTTGCGTCTGCGACCTATCGTCATGACGTCGATTGCGTTTATCGCCGGGACCATTCCGTTAATCCTCGGCCATGGCGCGGGTGCGGAAGTGCGTGGCGTAACCGGAATTACCGTGTTCTCCGGCATGTTAGGGGTGACGCTGTTCGGGTTGTTCCTGACGCCGGTGTTTTATGTTGCACTGCGTAAGCTGGTGACGCGTAAGAAAGTCGTGTTGGATACGCAATCAGTCTGATATCTCTCTGCATAAAATCGAGATAGCAAAAAGCCGGAAAATCTCCCGGCTTTTTTATGTTTGAAATTCACGATGTGAGCAAAAAATGACTCTGCGGATTACTTAGTGCAGGAAACATTCTCTGTGTATTCTGCCGCCAGATCTTTGGTGCACTTGTACTTCCCGCCGCGTTCGAACTCCGCCAGCGCATCCGCCACAGTATGACGAGCCAAAACCTGAAGCGAGGCCTCTTCGGCTTCATTGACGATATTCTTGAAATACATGCAGGCGTTGGCACTGACGACGCAGCGGGCGGGAACATCGGGCCGCGCGGCCCAGAGACGCTTATCTTCAATGACCGCGCAGTAGATATCGCGCAGTGAGATTTCTTCCGCCGGTCGCCCGAGATTAATAGAACCGGTGCGACCGAGAGTGGAGACAATAATGCCGTGCTGTGTCAGCGGCACCATCAGCTTGCGGATGAAACTGGAGTTGGCTTCCAGACCCGTTGCTAAAATCGCACTGGTGCAGCGCTGGCCAGCCTTTTGGGACTGAGCGATACAAAACACCATCTGCATAGCTGTCGGAAAGCGATAATCTAACATGTCATTGTCCTGAGAAACCCAGTCTTAGGTAAAGCACCGTATCACAGAGAAATAGCCCTGTACGTGATCTGGTCAATAATATACCAAAGACTCTGCCTGTTGTACATGCGATTTATCAATAGATTTCAATCATGTAGGGCACAAATCGCTTAATAAATGACCCTGCATAATAACGCTTTTCACCTCTTTAAATTCAAGCGCTTGAGAGAATTTCATGTAGGATCAGGCAAGGATTTGCCGTCTTTTTAAACGGATCCTAACTAAAATTTTACGTTAAGAATAATAAGGGGGAGGAATGATTTTGCGGACATAATTTAACCACATCATTAATGGTTAAATATCAGGATTGCAACGCGGTGCGCCGGGAGTACTCTTTGCACACACTTTTTTATCACCGGATGATAACCACATCATGCGATTATTCGCTTGTTTAATAATCACTGGCTTTCTGATTTTTCAGCCTGCAATGGCAAAACAGCAGTATTCCCAGGACAACGAACTTATCGAACAAGGGGATTATATTAATTCCGACGGGCAAAGTGTTCATAAACCCGCACACAGTAAATCAGGCAACGTTCCCGAGGGTGCTTCGGCTCAATGCCGTGACGGAACGTACAGTTTCAGCGCGCATCGTCGCGGAACGTGTTCTCGCCACGGCGGTGTTGCTCGATGGTTGGAATAATAAATATCTCTCTCGATTGAAATGTTAAAAAACCCATCCGAAGATGGGTTTCATTGTTCTTAATATTCAGATTGAATGCCGAATAATTAGAACTGGTAGACCAGACCAACTGCTACGATATCATCGGTAGAAATACCGTTGTTGTCGTAGAACGAATCATCGTTATCAAGTAAGTTGATTTTGTAATCAACGTAGGTGGACATGTTTTTGTTGAAGTAATAGCTGGTACCGACAGAAACGTATTTAACCAGATCTTTATCGTTGTCTTTGCCGCCATTGCCATTATTAAGATCTTTACCTTTAGATTGCAGGTAAGAAACTTCCGGACGCAGGCCGAAGTCAAACTGATATTGTGCGGTTACTTCAAAGTTCTGAGTTTTATTTGCTGCGTCGCCGTTACCGTAATAAGTCATATTGCGGGTTTCAGCATACATGGTCGCAAGGTAAACGTTGTTCGCGTCGTATTTCGCGCCGATTGTCCAGACGTCAGCTTTGTCCCCACGATCGTCAGCAGTCTGATCGTTGGTACGGTCAGAAGAGGCATACGCGGCACCTGCGCTGATACCCATGCCGAAATCATATGTAGAAGACAGTGCAAAACCATCGCCGTTTTGTTTACGGACCGCACGGTCACCATTGTTTGTACCTTCACCACGGTTGTTGCCATCATTTGCGCCCTGATACTGAGCCGCAAAGTTCAGGCCTTTTACTGCGCCGAAGAAATCAGTATTACGGTAAGTTGCAACACCATTAGCACGGCCAACCATGAAGTTATCAGCGCTGGTGTAGGTATCACCGCCGAATTCTGGCAGCATATCTGTCCAGGCTTCTACGTCGTACACTACGCCATAGTTACAGCCGTAATCGAATGAACCGTATTCACCGAATTTCAGACCTGCGAAGCCCAGACGGGTTGCGTTACCGGCAGTTGAATTAGCGTCAGAACCTTCAACACTGTTTGCCTGAATATTGTATTCCCACTGGCCGTAACCGATCAGTTGGTCAGTAATCTGAGTTTCGCCTTTAAAGCCAACACGCACATAAGTCTGGTCGCCGTCTTTACCTGCGTCATCAGAGAAATAATGCAGGCCATCCACTTTACCGTACAGGTCAAGTTTGTTGCCGTCTTTGTTATAAATCTCAGCTGAATGCGCTGCGCCTGCCACCAGTAATGCTGGAATAATAAGAGCCAGTGCTTTTAATTTCATGACGTCATTCCTTTATCATTTAATTGAATACTTGAATTTATTATATATACTTTATTAATGAGTCAGTGCTCGCACTAATACTACCTATATAGTTCCCTTGTTTTGTAGGGGAATTATTGAATTTGGCTTTATTATTTATTGCTAAGTATTTCAGTAGGGTTCAATCATATGTTTCGTGAATATTTAAATGAGTAATCATGTAAATAATGTATTTTAAGTGAAGAATTTTTTTTGGTAAATTAATTCCTGACTTGCAGCATCATCACTGCAATTCAATTTACCCTTCCTTGGTTTTAACTATTCGCATTAACTTGCCGTGATCCCTGTCAACGGCTTTATTGTTGCCCCGCCTTACTGCGGGGCATTTTTTTGCATAAAAAAACCCATAACCGGCGAAAGTTATGGGCTCAACAAATGAGAGAGAACTAAAATTTCTACGACGAGGTCAGAGAGACTTTCCACAACGACCTTCATATTTGATGCTAAGGCTACGCTGTCCACACAACGCAACGGTAACACCAACTATTCAGGGTACAGCTTGCACTATCAGGAGAGCGTTTGCCCGTTGCACAGTTCGTTCCAGTAGCTAAAGCGCAACAAACGAATATAACGATCAGGAGCGGCGAAACCATGCCGGGTCTGTGTTCCCCACATCAATCCCGTAAAGACATCCTGTAGCCAGAAAACTTTCCAGAAAACGCGATGTGTCTTGCGCTTTTTCTTCAGTCTGCCCCTCCACCTTGCGAAGTGTAATGCGCTGCCATAACGAGCGTTGCTCAGTAGCTTGTGCAGTCGTTGACATACAGGCCTCCGGTTGATCATGATTTCTGTTTAAATAAACAGACAGATATCGTCTGCCCCTTCAATGACCTCAGTTAACCGTTTCTGCACCGCGATTTGAACCAACGATTTATGCTTTGCTTTCTCATTAATAGAATAACGCGGTCGCTCTCCCCTATTCCCTTAGCCAGACGCCTTCGCAGAAGAGTTTGGCACAGGCCAGACTGTCCTGATGGCGTTGTGCCGGTTCAGCGGGTTGGTGAGCGAGTTGTACCAGCATGCCGGTGAAACACTGCGCCAGAAGTGCGGCGGGAATATCATCACGAAACAGCTTGTCCTGCTGACTGAACATTATATTTTCGGCGAACACACGGGCAAGCATCGCCTGTGTTTCAGGGCCTTCCGGCGGTAACAGAAAAAACTTTTGCGTCACCGCGTTATCTTCAGCAAAAAAATTGAGTAATTTGCGAAAACTCAATGCCATACGATCAACTACCTGATTCTCTGCAACCTGTGGCGCCATTCGCAACGAGCGCGCTAACAGGGTCAGACGATCGCGAAAAATTGCACTGCTTGTATCCGTCATTTCAACATCCTTGATGTCTTTCGATTTTTACATTCTACCCGAATATGCCCGAATTCTGACGCTTCCTGACTATTAGGATGAGTACAGTTAATTACCGTGGCTAACATTTGCACAAGCACAGCGAGAGGCGTAAACCAGTATGGAGCTCACGCAAAGGTATCGGGCTGGTCTGTCCGTGCCTTGCGCGCAGCACCTGGAAAGAAACCGAATACATAGAGGATAGTGGTATGTCTAAAAATGGAAAAGTGGCTTTAGTAACAGGTGGCGGTCAGGGGATTGGCCGTGCAATTGCGCTTCGTCTGGCGAAAGATGGTTTTGCCGTCGCGGTCGTCGATTACAATGGCGAAACAGCGAAGAAAGTTGCTGAAGAAATTAACCACGCAGGGGGTAAAGCGATTGCCCAACTGGCGGATGTTTCTAAACGGGAACAGGTTTTTGCGGCCGTTGAAGCGGCAACAAAACAGCTCGGGGGTTTTGATGTCATCGTCAATAACGCCGGTATTGCACCAACCACGCTGATTGAAGACATCACGCCGGAAATCGTCGATAAAGTTTATGACATCAATGTGAAAGGCGTTATCTGGGGTATTCAGGCTGCGGTGAAAGCATTCAAATCTCAAGGGCATGGTGGCAAAATCATTAATGCCTCTTCTCAGGCGGGCCACGTGGGTAATCCTGAACTGGCGATCTACAGTTCGAGTAAATTTGCCGTTCGCGGGCTCACGCAAACTGCTGCGCGCGATCTGGCGTCTCTGGGGATAACCGTTAACGCCTATTGCCCGGGCATCGTGAAAACGCCGATGTGGGAAGAAATTGACCGACAGTTTTCTGCCGCCGCTGGCAAACCTGTTGGCTACGGGACTCAGGAATTTGCGAAAAATATCACCCTGAAACGCCTTTCAGAGCCAGAAGATGTCGCGGCCTGCGTTTCCTATCTTGCTGGCCCGGACTCCGATTATATGACCGGCCAGGCGTTACTGATTGACGGGGGTATGGTCTTTAGTTAACACCACGTCCGGTTATTGCAAGCCTCTCATTTGGGAGGCTTTTGTGTTTTTGCAGGAAGGAAAATCAGTGCCTTGCCAGAGGAATATAATATTCACAAGTCACGCCGTTCAGAGCGGACTCACGGGAATACTTTTCCAGATCTGGCTCCATGATGAACTCCAGGCCCAGCGTCGGCAGGAACACTGAATAAAGATACAAAATAAAGTCATTAAGACGGCTGAGATCGTAAGGATAATTGATCTTCAGATAACGGTTGGCTGGCACCAGGATGTTATGCCTGTCGCTGATCTTCACTTCATGCGCGACTGTATAATCCATTTGTAAGGCGTTGGTCACTTCATCATTATTATCCGGGCGGCAGTCAGATAACCCCCAGACCGGCGCCAGTAGCGATTCAGGCGTTTCCAGATAGCGCATCAGTTCCGCACGATGCACATGATTTTTGGCGTTAAACAGCGCTTCAATCGGATAAGAATGTGTTGATGTCTTGCCCTCAAACGCCATCGCCGGCATTTCTACAATTACGTATTCAGGCTGCGGAAACTCATCCATAGTCAGCGGCGCCGTGATGCCGCTCATTGTCCACGAAGCATTCCGTCGATACATCCCCGGTGTTTCAGCAAAGTTCTTTTTGAAAGAACGGGTGAACGTCTGCTGAGAATCGTAAGAGTAATACAGCGAAATATCGAGGATCGGCATATTGGTCAGGCGCAAAGCAATCGCCGCCATTGTCAGACGCCGGTCGCGAATGTATTTGCCCAGGGCGAAACCCGTTTTACTTTTAAACAAACGCTGAAGATACCAGGGAGAATAGCCGGTTTTCTTCGAGGCCTTTTCCATGGTCAGACGATCACTTAAGTTGACTTCGATCCAGTAGAGTAACTCTTTGATCAAGTCATCATGGAAATCAGGTTTTTGTTCGCTCTGCAAAATGAACTCCCTGTGCTGCAATAAAGTCGCCATAGTCAGTGCGCGACAGATTTTGAAAATACGTTCACGACAATGACGCCCGCGATGATCAGCCCGAGGCCAATCATGGCCGGGGTATCCAGCTTTTGCCCGAAACCGAACCAGCCAATAGCGGAAACCAGCACAATACCTACGCCGGACCAGATCGCGTAAGCAATGCCGGTCGGCAGGGTTTTCAGGGTCAGAGACAATAAAAAGATCGCAATCGTGTAGCCCAGTAACGTGACAACGCTTGGCCACAAACGGGTGAATCCTTCAGAACTTTTCAGGCTGCTGGTGGCAATGACTTCGGCAATAATTGCCAACCCAAGCAGCAAATAGGTTTTAAACATTGGAGGTTTCCTTACAAGCAGGTTCGCTGGCGTACAGTTCATTCACGATTGCGCGGTGCAAATTGTATTGCGCACATTGATGGGTAAGCCCGAGAGTTTCGAGGCGCGACATGGCATCCATGCTGCTGCTCAGACCAATCAGCCGCCAGGAAATATGCTCCGGTGATTCGCCTTCGGTAAATTCCCCTTTCCGGCGACCAGATTCAATCGCGTCAGAAACCAGTTCGTGCCAGTCAGCCACCGACATCGCAAAAGCGGCTTTCATCAGCGGCTCCTGCTCGGTCAGCAACATGGCTTCATGCCAGAGCGGGATCGCCATCAGTGATTCGTCATCCTGCGGGTCAATCAACAACATGTTTAACCGCTCGCGGGCCGTCAATGGCTCACTTCTTTTCAGCAACTGTTCTTTGAGGATCTTCATAACGCGCGTATAGGCTTGCGCGCGAAGTTCGCCTGCGCTGGAAAAATGGTGATGAACCTGACCGGTTGCCGCGCCTGCTTCCTGAGCAACCCGGCGTACGGTGGTCGCAGCTAAACCTTCTACGCGCGCAACGCGGGCGGCGGCTTCAAGAATGGTTGTCTTGCGTGCTTCCTTACAGAGATAGGCCACAGGAAAAGTCCAAAGCGAAAGAGACAGCACAGGATAATGCCAAGACTTGGACGGATGTTCAAGTTTTTTGAGAACGTTCATTCACCTGTGATTATATATAGGTAAATTCACTTGCATTTCATCAGCAAAGAGTACCCGCCAGGCGGCGGATATTCGTTCAGGGTCAGGCAGGACTATTCCGTTGCACAAACAAAACTCGCGGCAGATCTTGTGTCTCCCTTGCCTTTATATTTAGGAAACTGCGGGTAATCACACAGCGGCATTCCCCGCCCGGCGGTAGCTTTATTGGTATCAATCATGACCTGCTGGCCCGGATCAATGCCGTGGTCTACCCACTTATCGAGTGTTCCCAACGAATCCCAGCTCACGCGAAACGGGCCACTGCTGTGGGTAAAACCGGGGCGAGATAAAACCGCGCAAACTGATGTAGCTCTTTTTCACCAAACCGGGATTTGAGTTTTTCGTAGTAAGCCTGCGTATTTCCGGGGGGTACTGCCATATCTGCCGTGCCATGCATCAGAAGCAGCTTTCCGCCATGCTGCACAAAAGCGCGGATATCGGCGTTGTCATTATCAACCTGAGCCGCCAGTTCATTGAGACGTGTTGAATGTACCGCCGGATTAAATTGCAGGGAATCGTAGTCTGGAGATCTCATCACTTCGTATCGTACAGCCTGATCACCCATCATATAAGGAAAGGAAATGATGATGTTCGATGCAGCCGGTTCGGGCTTATCAGCACCGGAACCAAAAATGCTGACCAGTGCAGGTGCATCGGCCCCCAGTAATATCGGCCAGGGCGCAAAGTGATCACCGTTAGGTAAGCTGACACCCAGCGATACCGGTTTACTCAGCATATCAACTAAAGATAATTGGGTGTCGGAGAGACAATGGTCGCCGTCATCTTTACCATCGTGACAACGTAACGATTCCAGCTTGAATGTCGCGCCGCAGGCATTCACATTGGAGACCACGCCGTCAGCCAGACCGTCCAGTTTGTCGCAGGTACCCATAACAGAGTTCGCTATCAGTGCGGCTTTTGCCGGTGAAATCCAAGCTCCCGGCGTATTGTAAACGGCCTGCCCGATATGAATGCCCGCCATGTGTAATTCCACGACGTTATAAACAGGATGGATTGCGATAGCACCATCATAATCGAGCGGATACCGCTGAATGGCGGCCAGTGCCTCATGTCCACCCTGCGAATTTCCCTGAAAATACATACGCGACGGTTTACGGCCATAAGCCTGTTCAATCAGCGCCATGGCGACATCGTGTGTTTTCTTAATTTGTTCGCCAGCAAAATTTTTCCAGGCTTCATCATTTAACGTAAATGATGCGTCGGACACCCCGCCCTGATGGCCGGAATCACTGCCAAAGGTGGCGTATCCTTGTTGTAGCACCCCGGGAACAGAAGCCGGTGCAAGACGTGCGGTATCTGCGCCCTTAATTGCGCCATCAAACCCGCTACCGCCCAGTTGCAGCGCCTTACCATTCCAGATGAGGGGCAGATAGAGCTGGAATTGAATATCCGGTGCTTTAAGGTCTATCGGTTTGATCTGCCCTTCGAGCTTGCAATGGGTTTCAACAGGCTGACCCGCCATGGCGACGGTCGTTATCACAGCGCCCCGCGTTGGAAGGCCGATCCGGGAAGCCGCAATATGCCTATTTTTCATGGCGACACATTGTGCTTCGGTGAATCCTGAAACCGGTGCGGCAACAGCAGTCACCGCCGTAAACATTAATAATAAACCAGGCAGAGTCGATTTCATCGGAAGACATTTGTCCTAAAGTCGCAATAACGGCAGTGTGTCATTAAATGAAGGTTGAAAGAACCCGGAGATCACCCATTCAATATTCTCATTATTTTTAGTTACAACATTCAAAGTAATTTCAACATCTAACAACAGCGAAAACTTAAATATCAGCGATCTCCTTCTTTCGGACAGGAAAAATGTCCACATAAAAAACGGCCACTTTTTCGTGACCGTTTTACATTTTTTGAACGTAAACTCGCTGAGTTTTAGCGTTTACGCCACAACGTCAGTTCGGCTACGGTGTGCTGGAATTTTCGGGCCGTTTCGCGAATAACAAATGGAATATCCTGCGGTGCCTGGATTTCCTCAAATTCTCTGGCCAGCAGACGACGCAAAGCCTGATGCGTTGTCACCGCTTCGCCGTTCTCGCGAAAACCACCAAGCCAGTTCTGTTTGGGCGTGAAATCTTCCAGCCATGTATACGGCGAGGACAAAATCAGCACCCCACCGCTGCGGATCATTGGCGCGATATCCTCCAGGAAACGTGTCGGTTCTCGCAAACGGTCCACCAGATTGGCCGCCAGTACCAGATCATACAGCTCACCTTGTGGTTTCAAATTACAGGCATCACCCTGCACAAAACTCACACGCCCGGTTTGCTCTGCACCGATATTCACTTCAGACAGTGAAGCCTGACAATAATCAACCAGTTCGCCCTCTTCCGGAATGACATAACGACAGGCTTCGCCGCGAGCCAACGCTAAAGCGACATCAATAAACCGCGCCGAATAGTCCATTCCGACCACAGAATCAAAATGCCGTGCCAGTTCAAAACTCGCGCGGCCTGTTGCACACCCGATGTCCAGTGCCCTTCCGCGCTGATTAACGTTTTTCACTGCAATGTCGACAAGATGCTCTGCATAATTGGGTACGTCGAAATGGCGCGGCCCGTACTGGAAATCCAGATACTGAGCGATAAGCCCGTCGGTTTCGTAAGGATTCACCGTCTGCATTTCCTGATGTCCGGAAATCACATAGCGGAAACCTGCGTGCTGGAAAAAGTGACGGCGGAAGGCATAACGCGAGGATTTCAGCGCTTCATTTCCGGTAGAAATCCAGCTTCCGCCCTTGATCATCGAATGTTTGCCATCAAACGTGGGCGTAGAAAAATCATCATAAAGCGGATGCACGCGGAACCCTTCAAAACCACTGATCGGCGTGGACGCCCATTGCCACACGTTCCCCACAATATCGAAGAAACGCCCCTGCGCAAAGTGATCGACCGGACACGATGACGCCCACCAGGCAAGATTGATATTCCCCGGCGCAGTTTCCCAATCAGGCTGGTCCCCTTCTACCTGATTTCGCAAAATCATCCATTCCGCCTCTGTCGGTAACTGAACGGATTCGCCGGTTTGTGCGGCCTTCCAGCGACAAAACGCCGCCGCTTCCAGCTGATTCACTTCCACCGGCCAGTCCCACGGCATAGGCACTTCTTCCGTCATTAACCGGAGTTTCAACTGTTCCGGTTCTGCGGGGGACCCGACCCAAAATGTCGGCATTTCAGCCCGGGCAAACTCCCGCCATCCTGCACCTTCTTCATCCCACCATTTTGCGTTCTGATAACCGCCGCCTTCC
This sequence comes from Rahnella sp. PCH160, assembly GCF_047784855.1. Lineage (NCBI taxonomy): Bacteria > Pseudomonadati > Pseudomonadota > Gammaproteobacteria > Enterobacterales > Yersiniaceae > Rahnella > Rahnella sp. PCH160. The sequence continues at coordinate 85,464 of NZ_JBLOGT010000002.1, read as the reverse complement.
ACAAAAGCAAAATACTCCGCGTTGCTGACCAGCATTTTACTGGCGCTAAATGCCTGAATTTTATGGGTTACTGAACCGTATTCATTGTCCCAACCGTAAGTATCATCTTGCTTACCGAGAGTGACAACGTCACCTTTTACCGCCAACGCTTCGTTCTCAGGCACGATTTTACGGTCATGACGCGCGAGATTACACGCAGGCCAGTGTGGCTGCGGGCTGACCCAGCTAACAGGCAACTGACGGATCAGCACGCTGGAAGTTTCCAGATGAATACGCTCATGCTCAATGCCCATCAGAATTACCCACGCCGGGCTGTTCCAGCCAACGGGAAGCGTCAGCGGCATTGAATCAATAATGCCCAGAACTTCTTCGCGAACTTTGTCGCGATATGTCTGTAAATTACTGACTGTGGGCCAGTTATAGTTCTGATCGTCGAGATCGTCCCAGCTCATTTCATCCACGCCGATCGCCAGCATCGCCTCGATATGGGAATCAATGCGTTGAGGGATCAGCCCCCCCGCCATGAGCTTATTGATATAGAACGTCGCGGTATGACCGAAATAAAAAATGAGCGGATGGCGCAGGGAAATGGCTTTTGTGTAATACGCACGTTCGTCAGTCAGGCAGTCAAACAGGCTTTCATAGAGTTCCCATGTCTGAATAAAATACGCGCGAATTTCCTGACGTTTTTGTTCCGCCGTTCCGGTACTCAGCAGGATTGTTCGGGTCGGTTCCGGCAAACCAGCCGTGTTTGATTTTGGTGAATGCATCATGATTTCCTTTGTCTTCTGGCAACGACGAACAATATCCAAGTGTAGCAGTTCGCCTGCGCAAACCAGCGCAACGGAGGTTTCGAGCGCTTGCCTGTGCGGCGGCAATAGATTCTTATGAATACGTCTGAAATGCGGTTAAAAATCGTTATTTTTCCATATACAGAAGCGAATTTTCCGGAATTTGCAGAAACTCACCTTCATATTTATGGCGTAATTCGAAGTAATCTGAGGCCTCGATAATGCCCTTTATATTGTCAGAAAATGCGTCGAGTGCCTGTTTCATCTGCGGTAAATAGTCGTGAGTGTCGTAAACCCTGTCTATGCCTTCCAGCGAGTGGTTCATAATTTTTCGGGCCACATCGTTGGGCACATTCAGGGATGACAATTTGGATCGCGCAGTTCTGCGCAAATCGCGGGTCGTAAAAGCATCAATGCCCAGGCCACGCTCAGCGCGCAACATCCGCCGGATCACCTGGGTAATAGCCCCTCTGGACACAGGTTTTTGCGCATCTTTCGGCGACGGAACCAACCAGATACTGTCTTTCGGGCTGGCATCGAGCAGAGCGTTGATGCAAATAATCGCCAGCGGGGTCAGAGGCAGGCTGTGGTCGCGGGCGGATTTGTTCCGGGTACCCTGCCGCCAGACGCCAATGCGCAAATTAAACTCGGTTTTTCTGGCGCGGATCACTTCATCAGGGCGTCTGGCGGTCAGTAAACACAAACGTAATGCCCAGCGGCATTGTTCTGAAATATCCCACAAATCAAGGCCATGCCAGAACACCCAGATTTCGGCATCCGTCAGCGCCCTTTCCCGCGGCGGTGTGTTACGGCCACCGACATCACGGCGTTTCATTGCGCTCAGCGGCGAATGGGCAAGGTAACCCTGCGTTTCTGCCCAGCCAAAAAATTGCTTACACAAAGCAAAAACCCGTTTAGCTTCCGAAATTTTCCCTTCTGCCAGCAAAATATTAAACAACCGGTTCAGGCGCAAACGGGTAATTTTGTTCAGCGGCACATCCCCGATCACCGGCAACACATGTTTCATCAAAGAGGAAACGGCGATTTCAGGACGTCTTCGGGTCAGCATCAGTGAAAGGCGGATCCAGATATTGATCACCTGCCGGACCGTCGCATTGCCCTCTTCGTCAAAATCATCCAGTTTTGCCAACGGCGTCATTTTTACCTGCCGAAGATAATCCAGAACATGACGGCCTACATTTTCAGCGGCAAAATCCGCTTCGACTTCTGTTACCGATACCACATTGCCCGTCCGCTGAATTTCATCAGAAAAATCACTGGGCGCAGTTATAGCAAGACCGCGAAACAGAGGCAAAATGTTTGTGACTCCAGACCTATTAAGTCTGGAGTCACAGAGACAGTGTAGAAAGAAGAATAAAGGCGTTACGGCGGAGATTGTGGCCTAAAGTTTCGGTCATAAAAACAGCAAACATAATGATATAACGCATATTCCCATCGGCACTCATCGTTGTAGCTTATAAAGTGATGAAAAAACATCCTGTTTTAGCGCCTGACTACATTAATTTCAATAACGTGCTTTCAGCCCTAAAGAAAATTTTGGTTATGCCGACATCTAAAGAGTTAAACCTCTTTTATCTCCTCCAAATCGCAGTCTGGCCATGGAAATGTCACTATGCGCAATAATCAACCTGTATCACAGCGGGAATATCAGTACCCGGACGACGCCACATTGATGTCAACGACTGATGCCGACAGCCATATTACCTATGCCAATGATGCTTTTATTGAAGTCAGTGGTTTTGCCAGCGAAGATATTATCGGTCAGCCTCATAATATTGTCCGACACCCCGACATGCCGCCGTCCGCATTCAAAGACATGTGGACCACGTTGCAACAAGGTTTTCCCTGGACGGCGCTGGTGAAAAACCGCCGGAGAAACGGCGATCATTATTGGGTTCGGGCAAACGTGGTGCCGATTATTCGCGGAGGAAAAACCAAAGGTTATCTTTCTGTCCGGACAAAACCCACGGCAACTGAAATTTCCGAAACCCAGGCGTTGTACGACAAAATGAATCGCGGTGAGCTGAACAATCGCCGTTTATTCAGAGGATTGTTGATCCGTACCGGCATCACCCGCCCGTTCTCAATTTTAAAAACGCTTTCGGTTCGCGGGCGGATCCGCAGCGGTCTCTTCGTTTTATTTCTTCTCAACTCTCTGGCGATTTCGACGCTCACTGCGCTTCCCGCCACACAGTTTTATTGCGCGTATGCACTCTGCACATTTTTCATTTTGCTTTTAGGCTTCTGGCTTGAATGGCAAATTACGCGCCCGGTCGAACAACTTTGTCATCAGACCTTGCGGGTTGCCAGCGGAGCCAGCCATACGATCACGCCGATGGAACGGGTGGATGAAATAGGTATGACGTTGCGCTCGGTCGGCCAGCTCGGATTGATCTGCCGGTGGATGGTGGATGACGTAAACGATCAGGCACATAAAGTTCGTACGGCAACTGAATCCCTGGCGAGCGGAAACGAAGCGTTGAGTCAGCGCACCGAACAGACTGCCGCCAACGTGGGTGAGACAGCCGCCGCGATGAACGAGATGAGTGCGACCGTTGAAAGCAACACACAAACAGCCGCCGAAGCCGATAAACTTTCGATGACCGCCAGCGCCGCGGCGGAAAAAGGCAGTAACGCCATGCAGGGCGTCGTCGGCACAATGCAGGAAATCACCGACAGCTCGCAACAGATTGCGACCATCACCAATGTGATTGACGGCATTGCATTCCAGACCAATATTCTGGCGCTGAATGCTGCGGTTGAAGCCGCACGCGCCGGAGAACAGGGAAAAGGATTTGCGGTGGTGGCCGGAGAAGTTCGCAGCCTGGCGCAACGAAGTGCAAGTGCCGCCAGCGAAATAAAACGGCTGATCGACACCAGCGTAGAGACCGTCGTCTCGGGATCTAAACAGGTCGATCAGGCGGGTAAAACCATGGCGGAAATTGTTTCTCAGGTGAGAAACGTCACGTCGCTGATCGGGCAAATCCGTAACGCCACGCGTGAACAAAACCTGGGATTACTGGATATCGCCAAGGCCATCGAAGAACTCGACCGGATCACACACCAGAATTCACTTCAGGTTCAGGAAGGGGCGAACGCTTCAACAGGTCTGAAACGTCAGGCCGACAGACTGGTCGAAGCCGTCGGTGTATTCCGTTAATGAGTGTCATTTCATTCACGCTCTGACCTGATCCGGAAGTTAGCCGGATCAGGTTTTAGTTGTATTACCCTGCCGCTTTCAGTTCACTCACTTAGTTAGTTTGCCGCCAACCTGAATGCCGAAACCGAGCGGGTCAGATGCAGTACCTGCTCTTCCAGTGAAGCCGCCGCCGCCGCAGACTCCTGAACCAGCGCCGCATTCTGCTGCGTAACGCCGTCTATTTCTGTCACGGCCTGTTCAATCTGGCTGATCCCACGGCTTTGCTCATCGGACGCCGTCGAAATATGTTCCATCAGAACATCGACCTGTGTAACTGAAGAAATGATTGCCGAGATGGATTCGCCGGTGCGGGACACCTGATCTGACCCTTCCTTTATATTGGCAACCGACTCAGAAATCAGACTCTCGATTTCTTTTGCGGCTACCGCGCTTCGCTGCGCAAGACTGCGCACTTCGCTGGCGACTACCGCAAATCCGCGCCCCTGTTCACCGGCGCGTGCAGCTTCAACCGCAGCATTCAGCGCCAGAATATTGGTCTGGAAAGCAATGCTGTTGATGACACCCGTGATGTCTTCGATTTTTTTAGAACTGCTGTTAATGCGACCCATGGTTCCGATCACATCCTGCGCCACCTTCTCACCCGCACGGGCATTTTGCACCGCTTCGCGCGTCAGACCGCTGGCCCGGCTGACGTTTTCGGTATTTTGTTTTACCGTTGCGCCCAACTCTTCCATGCTGGCGGCCGTTTGCGTCAGTGCTGCGGCCTGTTGTTCAGTACGCGAAGCCAGATCGATATTGCCTGCGGAGATTTCCTGCGACGCGTGCGCGACGGTATGGCTGGTGTCACGTACCTGCCCGATAATTTGGGTCAGGGATTGACGCATGTGTTCCATCGACTGCATCAGTTCTTCGATTTCACTGCGAGAATTGTTTTTAAACGGCACCGGCGTATCGAGATAGCCTTCTGCAATTTTTCGGCAGTGATCACGCGAACTCAGCAGCGGAGTCAGAACGAAACGTTTGAGTAATAACAGCACGCCAATAATGATGAACAGGAACAGCAAACCAAACGCAACCGTCAGCCCGATACCGAATTTGAAATTGTCCTGTGCATCACTGTTAAGATTTTTCGCGTACAGCTCATGCAGCGCCAGCACTTTATCAAGCACCACTTCGTACTGATGATCCAGCTCAACTACGGCCGGGATCCGTGCCTTAAACTGCGCCTGATCACCCGCTTTCGCGGCGTCAATCAGCGGCTCGATACCGTTCTGGCGATAGTTCTGGTAAGCCGTACGGTAAGCGTCCGCCAGTTCATTTTCACCCGGCAATTTTGGCGCATTAATGTAAGCCTGGAATGCCGCATCCGCTTTCCCCATCACTTCACTGACACCGTCCAGAGAAGAAGCTGATGGCTGGCCACCGCTGTTTTCAATCTCCTTCATATATTCCATCACACGGACACGTGAGGTACGGCTGTGGTTGATCGGATCAATGATAGAAAGCACCACGCGGATCTCTTTATTCACATCATCCAGAGAATGATTACTCTGTGTGAGCAACCATACATTGGAAATCATGCTGGTGAAAAAAAGAGCAAACAGAACCACAAGAACAAGCAAAGAAGATTTTTTTAGCGACATCAATAGATTCTCAAAATGGGGCTGGAGTCTATTTATCGGCATAATGGATATAATGTTTAGTTTTTTGCGTGTTTTATCACAAATTTCTGTCCAAATGATCCTTGCCGGAGTATCACAATGGCTCGTTAAAAGTGCCGTCGCGGTAAAAATCCCGCATAAATGAATAGAGGCACTCTTTTTTATGCGCTGATTTTTAACTTTCACAGTAAATTACCCGTGCTTGAACACTCGTGAAAATCTCAACTCAGGGATATAAATCGCAGATTGACATTCCTTTAAAACCTATCAAAAAGTTTCATTCATAGATAATTATGACGAACATACATTCTATGAATGTATTCATCATAAGAATATTCCGCAGATACGACAGAGAAAATTCTTATGTATTTTCGCTTAACTGAGCACATCAGATAATTCACCTGTAAAATCTTTTCTATTAATTTTAACTGATAATCTGTTCTGTTTAGCAAAAAAATTTAATAATTTTGAGATCCCTAAAAAATCTTCAGCGAAGCTCATCCCTTATCCCATGCGGTCTGAATGGGTATTAAAAGAAAAATACTATATTTCAATATACTGACCCTGTCTATTGCGGCTCGTTACGGGTAACACTTAGTAACATATTTTAGTTTTCATTAATATTACTATTGTTTCTAAAATACTGAGAACAGGTACTTATCTGAAATTTTTCTTTCCAGATAAATTCAAAACACACTGCAAAATGTTCCTAAAATATTTTGTCTCGCTTGTGACCCTGATTTTAGTTGCACACCAAAGTGCAAAAAAACGGATGTTTTTTATGGCAGGGTTGCCAACCTTTCATTTATTTATGGAACCATTGGCAGCGTTTATCATTCCACAGTAAGGGATAGGCATGTCTAATAGCTTTCAGGAAGAAATACCCAAGGCTCGCGTCAATATCAAACTTGATTTACATACGGGCGGCGCGCAGAAGAAAGTTGAATTACCTTTAAAATTAATGGTTATGGGTGACTACAGCAATGGCAAAGAGACCCGTCCATTGTCTGATCGTGAAAAAGTTAACATCAACAAAAATAACTTCAACAGTGTTCTGGCCGATTTCAGCCCGTCGCTCAACCTGACCGTGGAAAACACTCTGGCGGGCGATCGCAGCGAAGAAAGCGTCAGTCTGAACTTCAAAGAAATGAAAGATTTTGAGCCTGAGCAGGTTGCCCGCCAGATCCCACAACTGCGCGCCATGCTGGCTATGCGTAACTTATTACGCGACCTCAAATCCAACCTTTTGGACAATGCCACTTTCCGCAAAGAACTCGAAACCATCCTGAAAGATGACAATTTGAGCGATGACTTACGCGCTGAACTGGCTGCTCTGGCTCCCCAGAATTCCTAACCCTTCCTGAACGGATTAACCCGAGACTATGCTGATGTCTGCTACTGAAAACAGTCAAGAAAGCCGCACAACTGTGCTGGAACGTGCCGACGCAGGAAGTGTTTATGCGTCATTATTTGAAAAAATCAACCTGACTCCGGTGTCCGCACTGGGTGACGTTAATGCCTTCCAGGACGATCAGGCTCTGTCTGATGTCACCACCGATGAGCGCGTTACTGCTACGGTACAGGTATTCCTGGAGCGTCTGAAACAATCAGGCCAAAAAGTCGAACGTCTGGACAAAACCTTGCTGGACGGCCACATCGCAATGCTCGACGAGCAGATCAGTCGCCAGCTGGACGAAGTCATGCACCACCCTGAGTTCCAGCGTATGGAATCCGGCTGGCGTGGTCTGAAGTTCCTGGTTGACCGCACCGATTTCCGTCAGAACGTAAAAATTGAACTGCTGGACGTTTCTAAAGACGACCTGCGTCAGGATTTCGAAGATTGCCCTGAGATCATTCAGAGCGGCCTGTACCGTCATACCTACATCCAGGAATATGACACACCGGGCGGCGAGCCCATCGGTTCTGTGATTTCTAACTACGAGTTTGATGCTTCTGCGCAGGACGTCGCATTGCTGCGTAACATCTCCAAAGTCTCTGCGGCGGCGCACATGCCGTTTGTCGGCTCTGTCGGCCCTAAATTCTTCCTGAAAGATTCGATGGAAGAAGTGGCCGCGATTAAAGACATCGGCAACTACTTTGACCGCGCCGAGTACATCAAATGGAAATCTTTCCGTGATTCTGATGATTCGCGCTACATCGGGCTGACCATGCCGCGCGTGCTTGGCCGTCTGCCTTACGGCCCGGATACCGTCCCTGTTCGCAGTTTCAACTATGTCGAAGAACTGAAGGGCCCGGATCACGAGAAATATCTGTGGACCAACGCCTCTTTCGCGTTCGCGGCGAACATGGTGAAAAGCTTCATCAAAAACGGCTGGTGTGTACAGATCCGTGGCCCGCAAGCTGGCGGCGCAGTGACCGATTTACCGATTCACCTTTACGATCTGGGCACCGGCAATCAGGTGAAAATCCCAAGTGAGGTGATGATCCCGGAAACCCGCGAGTTTGAATTCGCCAATCTCGGCTTCATTCCGCTTTCTTACTACAAAAACCGCGATTACTCGTGCTTCTTCTCCGCGAACTCCGCGCAGAAACCGGCGCTGTATGACACGGCTGATGCCACCGCGAACAGCCGTATCAACGCCCGTCTGCCGTACATCTTCCTGCTGTCACGCATCGCACATTATCTGAAGCTTATTCAGCGTGAAAACATCGGTACCACCAAAGACCGCCGTTTGCTGGAGCTGGAACTGAATACCTGGATCCGCACGCTGGTGACGGAAATGACCGATCCGGGCGACGACCTGCAGGCTTCTCACCCGCTGCGCGACGCCAAAGTGACCGTAGAAGATATCGAAGACAACCCGGGCTTCTTCCGCGTGAAACTTTACGCCGTGCCGCACTTCCAGGTGGAAGGTATGGACGTGAACCTGTCATTGGTTTCTCAGATGCCGAAGGCGAAAGCGTAAAAGGCCGGAGTGGTAATGAAAATTTATCGACCACTGTGGACTGACGGGGCCTTTCTGGCCCCGCAACAGTTTCAGCAACAGGCCCGCTGGGATGCCTATATGGCTGACGGCGTGGCACACATGGCGCTGGCTAATCCCTGGGGCGTTATCGATGCCGCCTTCGACAGCGGTTCGCTGGCACTTTCACGCCTGAACGCGCTGCGCCTTATCGTTCGCTTTCAGGACGGCACGCAGATTGATACCGAACTGGCCGATAACCTGCCTCCGGCCTGTGATTTGTCAACCGTCACAGACCGCGAAACCGTGGACATCGTGCTGGCCTTACCCTTGTTGTCTGCCAACGGCGGCAACCTGGATGACGGTCAGGACAGCGAACGTCCGCGCCGCTGGCAGCAGCAGTGGCATACCGTGCAGGAGCTGTCCGGGCATGAACGCACCGAACTTGCGGTCATGCACCATGCCATCACCCTGCGCTTTGCCCATCAGGAGAACGCCGCGTACCTGACCTGCCCTGTTCTGCGCCTGATACGCAGCGCTCAGGGGCAGTGGATGCCGGATGAGAACTTCATTCCGCCGATGCTCTCTCTTGCCGCCAGCCCGCTGGTGCAGACTGAACTGAGCGACCTGCTTCACCGCCTGCAGGCCCGCCGTCGGCGCCTGATGGCCATGCGTCGTGAAAGCAACGAGCGTATGGCGGATTTTGCTGTGGCCGACGTGTCGCTGTTCTGGCTGCTCAATGCGTTAAACAGCATGGAACCGGTGCTGACTGAGCTTATTCAGACCCCGTCACGCCACCCGGAGCTGTTCTACCGCGAACTGGTGCGCCTGGCCGGTAGTCTGCTGACGTTCTCCCTTGAGCACAAAGCGGAAGACATCCCGCGGTATCAGCACGACGCGCCAGAGCAGGTCTTCCCGCCGCTGTTTGCGCTGCTGGATAAACTGCTCGAAGCGAGCCTGCCGTCGCGCATGGTGGCCATTGACCTCAAACATGACGGTCAGTTCTGGACCGGCTCCCTGCATGACGCACGTCTGCGCGAAGGGGCCGATTTCTATCTCTCCGTGCGCTCGTCAATGACCAATCACCTGCTGCAGACCCAGTTCCCGCTGCTGTGCAAAGCGGGCAGTTTCGAGGCTGTCTCTGATGTGGTGAACGTTGCGCTCAGCGGTGTCGTGATGAAGCCGCTGTCGCATGTGCCGGCGGCTATCCCGCTGCGTCTTGAAAACCAATACTTCTCCCTTGATCTCAACAGCCCGGACGCCGTGGCGATGCTGGAAGCGGGCAACTGTGCCTTCTACACGCCTGGCACGCTGGGTGATATCAGGCTCGAACTGTTTGCGGTGCTGCGCTCATGAGTCAGATCAATACGTCAATCGTTGATGAAGTCTTTTATCCCTGCTGGCTGATGGTCAGCCAGTTGCGTAACGGTCAGGAGATAACCGACGGAGAAGCGCTGTACCGTCAGGCCTGCGGCTGGATGGACGGTGCACGGGAAGCCCTAACGCGTGCCGGGTTCAGCGATACGAGCCGCGACCACATGCTCTACACCCAGTGCGCGCTGCTGGATGAAAGCGTGATGAACCGGCAGAAGCCCGACAGTGGCTATGCAAAATGGCTGAAAGACCCGCTGCAGGCGCGCTATTTCAACACCCTGAATGCGGGGGAAGAACTGTGGGAGCGCATCCGCACCGTACTGCAGGAGCCCGCACCGGATACCGCCGTGCTGACCTGTTTTTACCGTGCGCTGACGCTGGGTTTTGTCGGCCGTTACCGCGAGCAGGGCGATGAACGTCGTGAGGACGTGGTCCGCAAGCTAAGCCTGCTTGTCCCCGCGTTCTCGCAGACGCAGGACGCCCCCATCGTCTCGCGCTCATCACGCCTGCGCTCCGGGCGTAAAATGTACTGGTTCTCCTGGGTGCTGGGTATCGTGCTCTTAGCCGCGCTGTGGTTCGGACTTTCCACCACGCTGGCTAAGATGGTCTCGCAGCTGACAGGGGCGCACTGACGGATGCGCGGACTAACGCAGTTAATACTGCTGCTTCTCGGCGCCTGTCTGGCGTTGTGGCTCATTACCGGCTTCTGGCCGCTTGGCGCAGGCAGCCGCGTGGCTCTCAGCATGCTGGTAGTGATTGTCTGCGGGGCAGCAGCGTATTTTCAGTGGCGTCGTGACACCCGCAATAAAATTGCCCATGCACACTGCCGCCGGAAGATTTTCAGGGCGCGGTCGTGCTGGTGTGCGGTGACAGTGCACCGCTGTTTTCAGACAACCTGCCTTTTCGCGAAACGCGTCAGGGCTGGTATCTGCCGGTAGCGATGCCGGAACAGCTTCCCCTCCTGGCTCAGCACCTCGCCTCTGAACGTCCGGCACTGGTGGCACAGATTTGTGTGCTGCTGGCCGTCGTGCCGGAAATTCATCAGGACCCGGATGATTTCACCCAGAGGCTGCGTGCCTGGCACCGCGCCATCGTGCAGTGCAAAGGCTGGCTGGCGGGCATTCCGCCGGTCTGGATCAGCACCTGGCTTTCCCCGCAGGCGGTATCTGACACTACCGCTGAGCGCTGGTACACGGTGACGCCGGGGCTGTCCGGCGTGCAGGTCCGTGAGGCCGGAGCCGGTATCATCCCGCTGACCGAATGGGGCCGTGAACTGAACACAGGCAACGGACTGGAGCGGCTCAGTTACGTGTTCTGGATGGAAAGTTTGCTGGGCTGGATCAATACGCGTGTTCTCAGCGTTATCGGACAACGTCAGGGGGATTTGCCCGCCCTGAAGCCGTGCGCGTGGGGCAGTTGCTTTACGCCGGTGACGGGCAATGCGGACAACCTGTGGCAGGCCCATATCGCCGGGCTCACCACGCTGAAACCCGCCCCGGCCACGGTGCCGGAGTGCCTGCCGCTGCCGGATGTCTTGCTGCCTTACCTGCCCCGCCGCCGCGGCGTGTCGCGCCTGATGCAGAGCTGGCAACTGGCGGGGCTGCTGTGCGGCCTGTTTCTGCTGTTTGCCCTGCTGGCGTCGTACATCAATAACCAGCGGCTGATCCAAAGCGTGGGGGATCATCTGGCCGTCTATAACCGCCTGACGGGGACACCGCCCGCGCCCAAACTCCAGTCGCAGCAGCAACTGCGCGCCGATCACCGCCTGCTGGACGGCTGGTTGCGTGGTGGTGCACCGATGCGTCTGTCTCTGGGGCTGTATCAGGGTATGCGGCTGATTGCGCCGTTGCAAAGTGCGATCAACAGCTGGTCACCGCCACCACCGCCCCCGCCGGTAATTAAGAAAATCATTCAGGGACCGAAAACTGTCCGCCTGGATGCCCTTTCGCTGTTCGATACCGGCAAATTCGTGCTGAAAAACGGCTCCACCAAGGTGCTGATTAACGCACTGGTCGGCATCAAGGCCAAACCGGGCTGGCTGATTGTGGTGGCCGGGCACACGGACGACACCGGCGACGACAAATCCAATCAGGTGCTCTCTCAAAAGCGCGCCGAATCCGTGCGTGACTGGATGCGTGACACCGGCGACGTACCGGAAAGCTGTTTTGCCGTGCAGGGCTTTGGCGAAAGCCGCCCGCTGAAATCCAACGACACGGAAGAAGGCCGTGCGGCTAACCGTCGTGTCGAAATAAGTCTGGTGCCGCAGGCAGATGCCTGCAAGGCAACAGCAACCCCCGATTCATCAAATGATTGATGAATGTTTAACCTAAAAATGGAGAACTACCCATGGCAATTCCTGTTTATCTGTGGCTGAAAGACGACGGCGGTGCGGACATTAAAGGCTCCGTAGACGTAAAAGATCGCGAAGGCAGCATCGAAGTGGTTGCACAGGAACACAACCTGTACATCCCGACCGATAACAACACCGGCAAACTGACGGGTACGCGTATTCACACCCCGTTCCTGTTTACCAAAGAAATCGATTCCTCCAGCCCGTATTTGTACAAAGCGGTGACCACCGGTCAGACCCTGAAATCTGCTGAGTTCAAATGGTACCGCATCAACGACGCGGGCCAGGAAGTTGAGTATTTCAACACCAAGCTTGAAAACGTCAAACTGGTGAAAGTCGCGCCAGAAATGTACGACATCAAGGATCCGGCTAAAGAGAAGCACAACCACCTGGAACGCATTGAACTGCGTTACGAAAAAATCACCTGGACTTACAAAGACGGCAACATCATTCATTCCGATTCGTGGAACGAACGTACCACCGCCTAAGTTACTCGTCATATTCCGCGCTGTAGCGGCGTTGACTGCGCTCATGCACCCCGGTCACATAGTTATCTATGCTCCCGGGGCTGCACTCGCTGGCCGCCTTGCTACAACACGGACTATTTAGAGTAACCCTTCTGACGGGCAGTTCATTCTGCCCGCCTTTTTCTTTGCTAAACGTCTGCCGGTGCGGGCTTTCAGCAAAGAAATTCACAATCAGCCTTCCGACCTTATGCGCTTTAGGTTCCTTTTCACAAGGAAACAGCGACGGGCGGTAGCGTGCCCAAAATCAAGGAATAATGTCTATGGAACATCAGTCAGCTGTCCTGTTACGTCGTCTTAACCCGTACTGCGCCAAAGCGCTGGAAGCCGCCGCGACCCTGTGCCAGACCCGCGCGCACGCGGAAATCACCATCGAACACTGGCTGCTGAAACTCCTTGAACTGGGCGAAGGCGACATCACCGTGTTGGCCCGTCGTTATGAGTGGGACATGGACGCCCTGTGGCAAAGCCTGCTGGCCCATCTCGATGCCCTCCCGCGTTCCGTGCGCACCCGGCCGCAGTTGTCCGACGATTTGCAGACGCTGATGAAATCCGCCTGGCTGGCCGCCTCCCTGCAGGATGATAACCAGACCATCCGCAGCGTGAACTTACTCGAAGCGCTGATTGCCAAACCTAAACTGCTGCGCTGCGAAGGCCTGTGGCCGCTGTTCAGCCTGAGTGAAGAACATCTTCGCCGTCTCAAACCGATGCTGGATGCGGTGTCAGAAGAGCGTGCGGATCTCCAGCAACAAGAAAGCCTGAACATGCCGGTGTCCTCGCTGAATGAATCTTCTGCCACGCCGAAAGCGAATAACCTGTCCAGCCACAACCTGAGCGAAGCTTTGCAGGCCGCACTGGATAAGTTCACGCTGGACGTGACCGCGAAAGCCAAAGCGGGCAGCATCGACCCGGTATTTGGCCGCGATAACGAAATCCGCCAGATGGTCGATATCCTCTCGCGTCGCCGTAAAAACAACCCAATCCTCGTGGGCGAACCGGGCGTCGGGAAAACCGCGCTGGTGGAAGGCCTTGCGCTGCGTATCGCGGAGGGCAACGTGCCGGACAGCCTGAAAACGGTCAGCCTGCGCACGCTGGATTTGGGTCTGTTACAGGCCGGTGCGGGCGTTAAAGGTGAATTCGAACAACGCCTGAAAAACGTCATCGACGCCGTTCAGCAGTCGCCAACGCCCGTTATCCTATTCATCGACGAAGCGCACACCATCATCGGCGCAGGCAATCAGGCCGGTGGCGCAGACGCCGCCAACCTCCTCAAACCCGCCCTTGCCCGCGGCGAACTGCGCACCATCGCCGCCACCACCTGGTCGGAATACAAGCAATATTTTGAACGCGACGCCGCCCTCGAACGCCGTTTCCAGATTGTCAAAGTGGATGAGCCGGACGACGAGATGGCCAGCCTGATGCTGCGCGGCCTGAAATCCCGCTACGCGCAGCACCACGGCGTACACATTACCGATGACGCCGTGAAAGCCGCCGTCAGCCTGTCGCGCCGTTATATCACCGGCCGCCAGCTGCCGGACAAAGCCGTAGATTTACTGGACACCGCCAGCGCCCGCGTCCGTATGAGCCTCGACACGTTGCCGGAAGAGTTAACCCGTCTGAAAGCGCAAGTCACTGCACTGGAAATGGAAGAACAGGCGATGCTGGAAGATATTGCGCTGGGCAACAAAACGCACGGCGATCGCCTTGAAAAGATTGAACAGGAGACCGATCGCCTGAGCGACCAGCTCACCGCGCTGGACACGCAGTATCACGCGGAGAAAGCCCTGACGCAGCAACTGCTCGAGATCCGTCAGGACATCAGCCGTCAGCAAGAAATCGCCAGCCTGCAGGATCAGCTCAGCCATTTGCAGGGCAACGCGCCGCTGCTGAGTCTGGATGTTGATGTTCGCACGGTGGCCACCGTGATTGCCGACTGGACCGGTGTGCCGTTATCCAGCCTGTTAAAAGACGAACAGACGGATTTGTTGCAGCTGGAAAACCATCTGAGCGAGCGCGTCGTCGGGCAGGATCACGCGCTCAAGGATATGGCGCAGCGTCTGCGCGCCGCCAAAACCGGCCTGACGTCAGAGAACGGTCCGCTGGGCGTATTCCTGCTGGTCGGCCCTAGCGGCGTGGGTAAAACCGAGACCGCGCTGTCACTCGCCGACTGCCTGTTCGGCGGCGAAAAATCCCTGATTACTATTAATATGTCCGAGTATCAGGAAGCGCACACCGTTTCTCAGCTGAAAGGTTCCCCTCCGGGCTACGTCGGTTACGGCCAGGGCGGCATTCTGACCGAAGCCGTTCGCAAACGTCCGTACAGCGTCATCCTGCTCGATGAAGTCGAGAAAGCGCACCGTGACGTCATCAACCTGTTTTATCAGGTCTTGGATCGCGGCTTTATGCGCGACGGCGAAGGGCGCGAAATTGACTTCCGCAACACCGTTATCCTGATGACCGCCAACCTCGGCTCCGACCACATCATGCAACTGCTGGAGGAACAACCGGAATCGACAGACAGCGCCCTGCAGGAAATGTTGCGCCCTATCCTGCGCGACCACTTCCAGCCCGCGCTGCTGGCCCGTTTCCAGACGCTGATTTACCGTCCGCTGGCGGCAGACGCCCTGCGCACCATCGTTGAGATGAAACTGGCGCAGGTCGCCAAACGCCTGAACAAACATTACGGTCTGCAAACCACTGTCGAAAAAAGCCTTTACGACACGCTGGTCGCCGCCTGCCTGCTGCCGGACACCGGCGCGCGTAACATCGACAGCCTGTTCAACCAGCAGATCTTGCCGGTGCTGAGCCAGCAACTACTGAGCCGTATGAGCCAGCAACAACGCACCACTTCACTGGCACTGGGCTGGGATGAAGAAGACGGGATCACGCTGGAATTTGGTGATTCTACCGCAGAATAAAGATCGGTTACGGAGCGCCGGGTAATCCGGCGAAAAATAGTTTTCAGATTCTCTAAGGGAAAATCATTATGGAAGGTGCAAAAGAGATTGCGCGCGACATGCTTGATGCTATCAATGTAGCTAGTCATGGATTCTTCGGCGCTGTTGCAAAAGGGTTTATCTCATTTCCTGTTAGCTTCGGGTATCTTGGTTATGATTTTATGGATGCAGGCCACCGTAGTGAAAACTTTGATGATAAGATGAGAATTGCTAAATTAGTAAAGTCGGGGACGTCCAATGAGAAGTTAATTCATGCTGCTCTCAGCGTGTTTATTGATGATTTCACGTCAAGAATCAATATTGAAAAGCTCACCGAAGCGTTAAAGAAAATCCTTGGTTCATTAGCAGGCAAATTTGCATTTACCGAAATAACAGGCTTTAACATTGGTAGCGCAATAACATCTCGCGGTTTAGCAGGGATTTTAGCCGGCGGCACAGTTGGCACGTTTATCGCTATCGGTGCAGAAACTTCAAGAGCTATTTACACATCAAGATACTTACGAGAAAGGAACCCTTCTATATATTATAAGTTAAAAAAAATGGGAGACTTGGATCTTCTTTATTTTCTCATTGAAGATACCGTAAAACCATTTGAAAAAGCATGTGAAGTCGATAACAAAAACCCAGCAGAGTTCAATAAAATATGTGAGTACTTTTTTGGAGGAATGGCACAATGAAAAAACTCATTCTCATTCTCATATCCAGAGCGATACGCGGGCTAGGTATGGGACTAGGCTTTGGTGGTTTTGTGCTATCTATTTGGTTCTTTTTTTTCTCTTCTCTGGAAGGGAAATACACTCTTGGCATATATTCATTGATTGCTTTCATTATAGGCTACGGTTTGTTCCGCTTTGCGTTTGTGTATATTTATGATGAAAAGGACGAATATTACTAACTCCACACAAACGTTAGCATTTCACTTAACCTTAACGTAATCATAAAACACTAACAAAGTATATATTTGTCAATGCCTGAGCAAGACTCCATAAGTGAGTGAAAATGAATATAAAAGACTTCTTCCTAATAATCATATCACGATTCATCGCCGGGATAGGAATGACGATAGGCACTGTCAGCGTGGTTTATTCTATATGGTGCTTCTTTTTTTCTCATAAACCTTACCATTTCCTTTTTGGATGCGCGGGTATTCTGGCCTTTTTCATTGCCTATGGCCTTTATAAATTCGCACTGACTTATATTTATGACGAATGGGATCATTATCGCTAACCTGTAATATCAACAAAAAAGTATGGCGACTTTATTTAAAATTATTATTTGCGGGGTAGGGAAATATCCATATGGAAAATATATCTGAAATGATTAGAACCACGCTTAACCGCTATACCCTGACTATTCCATCCTGCCCTTACCTTCTGGATATAGAAAGTTTTGACGGCCTGGAGCAAATCAGTGAGCTTTATCATTACACGATCAAATTCACCACACTACATCCTGACCTTACCCCGGAAATGTTACTGAATAAACCCGCCACCCTGAGCATGGGAATTGGTGATCTGTTCAACCCGATCGAAGGGAAAGTGGTACACGGTGTGGTCACCAGCTTTCAGCGCCTGAGCGGATCTCGCGATCAGGTTCGGTACGAAATTATTGTTAAACCTTTCCTGTCACTTCTGGACAAACAGTTCCGCACCCACCGCTTCTTCGTCAATAAATCCGTGCAGGACGTCGTGGAACAGGTTCTTCAGGAACATGGCCTTAAAGGCTGGGAATATGAATTTACCCTCAAGCAGACTTATCCAAAGCGCGAGCAGATAAACCAGTATCAGGAAAGCGATCTGGAATTTATCGAACGCCTGCTTTCCGAAGTCGGGATTTTCTATTTCTTCAGCCTGCAGCCTGATACGCAAACCGAAGTGCTCCACTTTGCCGACAAACAAAGCGCCTATGAATTCGGTAAAACTCTTCCGCTGAACAGTCCGTCGGGCATGAGCGACAGCGGCGCTGAGTCAGTCTGGGGGCTGAGCATTCAACAGAATGTGGTGCAGGCCAGCGTGACGGCAAAGGACTACAACTACCGCGAAGCACAAAAAGTACTGCAATCAGCCAAAGCTGATGCAACGCGTGGCGACGGTGAAGGGATCAATTATGGTGACGTTTATCACTATAAACCCCGCCATCTGGATACCGGCGCGAAGACCGACGCGGCAGCCGAAACCGGTAACTTCGCAGCGCGCCTCGACCATGAGCGTTTTTTATCTCAGCAAACATTGATTACCGGCCGCAGCACGGACGTCACACTACACCCCGCGCAGGTGCTCACCGTTATCGACAGCGCTATCCCGTCCTCGCTGCCGGAACAGTTGTCACTGCCGATGGTGGTGATCCGCACAGGATTTTTCGCCAGCCGCAAAGATGCGTTGGTAGTGACCCTCGCCGCTGTTCCCTTTAGCGAAACCCTCTGCTGGCGTCCGGCGCTAAAAGATCGCCCGAAAGTCAGCGGTACGATGATGGCGCGCGTCACCAGCGCGAAGGCCAACGATATCTACGCCTGGCAGGACGCGTCCGGTTTATATCGGGTGAAATTCGATGCCGATCAGGACGATAAAACGCAGGGTCAGGAAAGCATGCCGGTGCGCCTCGCGAAACCCTACGGTGGCGACGTTTATGGGATCCATTTCCCGCTCATTCAGGGCACAGAAGTCGCGATCGCCTTCCACGACGGCGACCCAGACAGACCTTACATCGCTCACGCCCTGCACGATTCGCGTCACCTTGATCACGTCACCGAAAAGAACAGCACCCGAAACGTCATCCGCACCCCTGCCCTCAACAAGCTGCGGATGGAAGACAAGCGAGGCGAAGAACACATCAAACTCAGCACCGAGTACGGCGGCAAGACGCAGCTGAATTTGGGGCACAATGTGGATGCTGCCCGTGAAAAACGTGGTGAAGGGTTTGAACTGCGCACGGATGAATGGGGTGCCATCAGGGGCGGTAAAGGGATTTTTATCAGTGCGGATCAGGCTGGTGTCAGTGATCAGATGCTGGATATGCAGGCCGCTATTGCTCAGCTGGAAAGCGCCCTTTCGCTGGCGAAAAGCCTGTCTCAGGCAGCGGAAATCGCCAAAGCAGAAAAAGCGGAAACAGTTAGCCAAAACGCACTGAATAAATCACTTGAACAGCTCACCGCACCAGGAATAGTGATGCACGCCCCTGAAGGGGTCGGTATCGTCAGTCCGAAAGCGGTGCGTATCGCGTCTGGAAATGAAAGCGTGGGATAATGTCTGGCAGTAATACTGACATCAGCGCGATGAAAAACTTTACTGTTGCAGCCACTGATACGGTGAGCCTGTTTGCAAGCAAGTCAGGGATGAAGCTGTTTGCAGGAAAAGGCAAAGTCGATATTCAGGCGCAAGGAGATGCATTGTCTGCACTGGCCAAAACAGACATTAATATCATCAGCGTGGAAGGTAAAGTCACAGTGACGGCAGCCAAAGAAATTGTGCTGACTTGTGGAGGAGCCTACATAAAAATTAGCGATGGCAACATTGAGCTGGGTGCCCCGAAGAATATTCTGCTAAAAGCCGCGAATGTACAAAAAATGGGGCCTGCGAGTATCAATTTACCGCCACCCGAATTGCCTAAAGGGTTCAATGAATTCTTTGTTGTAAAGGATGAAAATACCGGGAAGCCTCGCCCTCATTATCCCTACCGACTGGTCACAGCCGAAGGTGAGGAAATTAGCGGACGGACAGATGCCGAAGGGAAAACGACGACCGTATACAGTGCAACACCCGGAAGCATAAAACTTTATTCGGACGATGATTGACAGGGAGCTAACATGACTGATTCAAAAAAAACAGTGGCTACAGCGCAAACGCAGGTTCAGGGAAATGGGACCGATGCGAATATAAAATCGAAAGATAATGGCGTTATCTACTTCGAGCTTTCTACCGGCTATTATTACGTTGTCGATGGGGCCACTGCGACTGCAATTGAAGACGAAAATAACCGGTTGCAGCATTTGGTAGAAACACAAATTAATGCAAGCAAAGCCTTTTCGGATATTCAGGGCCAATGTCTGGCCGCGCCCAAAGATCAGGCTCTCAATTCCAAATACCGTCAATTAGAACAGACTTTGTTTGACGCCAACAAGGATCTGAAAAATGGCCTTAATTTTCTGGAACCTTTACAAGCCAGCGATGATGACAAAACAAAGATTCATTCTTTGAGTGAAATTGGCAAAGACACTGAGAAATTAATTGAAGTATTGCCGATAAAAAAATCCGCGGGTAAAGGTAAGATAATTTATGTCCGGCCACGTTTGAACAAAAAAAGATGGGAACCTTATATTCCTGAACAGGCAGAAAGCGGTAAAGGCAGTTTCATTAAAAACGGAAAAATTGATAAAGCAGAACTGCACAAACAATTAAAAAGTGTGACCTCCAAAATTAAACAAGATTGGGACATTATCGATCCTAAAGATCATACAGGGACATTGTTTGGCTGGGCTGAAAAATGGAATGAAGGAAAAAATTCTCATCTACAGTTGCATGATGATAAAGAACAGTCCCCGGACGATCATTTTGATGCATCGTTTGGCGCTCAGCTGATGCGTTATACGTCCGGACTTGGGGCAAATATTGAGTTTGACCCAACCAAAATGGAAGGCCAGGCGAAGTTGAGTGGCAATGCGGAGTTTGCCGTTTGGGAAGCCAAAGGGAATTTTAAAATCATGCACCCGCACCGGCTGGGGTGGCTCCCTTCCGTGCCAAGGCGTGATGGTAAAGGTGATTGTGTATTAGGATATTTACGCATCGATTTAGAAGTTGTCGCAACCAGCAGTCTCGGAGCCTCAATCACTGCTGAATTAGGTATAGAAATCAATAAAAAACCTGATACGCAGGAGAAAGCCGGTATCAGGGGGATAGGTTCGGATTACAAGCCAACTCCGGCCCCCGCTGAGAGGAAAATAGATTTAAGTAAAGTGGCCGAAAACTCGGATGTAAAGGCTGGGATACGCGCTTTCGCTTGGTTTGAGGCCAAAGGTGAAGTATCAGGTTCAGTGATGTGGAAAGAACCCGATAAAATGACCTCTAAAAATGAAGATGATTATAAGGCAATTGCTAAAATCGGTGAAAGCATATCCTACCTCGCCGGTGCCGGTTTTGAAGCAACATTTCAAATCAAACTCTATAAAGGAAAATTATACGTTGCCTGTCATGCAGGGCTTTGCTGGGGACAAGGTGCCAGCGGGGGTATCGATTTTGAGGTTGATGCAGGGCAATTGTTTGATTTTCTAAAGTACGTGTGCTACTTACTGCGTGATGCAGATTATCAGAAGTTATCAGTGATAATTATAGGTTCTTCATTCCCTGTGATTACAAAATTAATTTTACTTTCGCTGGTAATGGACTTAGAAACAGTACGTCGGCTATATAATAAAGGCGTCGACTTAGATAAATCTATTGATGAATTTTTTGCTGACAAGAAAAAAAGATCTTTTTTTATTGAAAGCATCTCAAATAATAAAGAGCTATGTCATTACACTACGCCTGAAATAAAAGGTAACATGTTAGCCATGCTAATAGAAGAAGACTTCTACGACGGTGTAAGAGATATTCTCCCAGGTAACCAATTAGGAATAAAAAAAGGAATTCTAAATATATTCAGATGGGTACAGTCTAAAGCTGAATACCGAAATGTTTTACAATACTGTTCACTTACGTTAGGACAACGACAATATCCTGACTGGGAAGTTAAAATGAAACAACTGGAAATTCGCATGTACGCCCCCGATATTACAGAGGTCAGTGATAACTGGACGTCTGGCACGACAATTGACAGTGGCAGGTATGGTGCTGCTTTCGAAAAAATTTATAATTTATTAAGCGAACTACCTATGCCAGGTTTTCCTATTACTCCGAATGACTCACTTGATTATGCGCTATTCAAAAACACTTTAAATAAAAATTATTACGACGCAAGTGAAAGATTGGTTTAAATAAAAAGGGCTAACTATGAAAAAATCAAAAAAAATCGCACTCTGCTTTAGTGTTTTGACGCTAACGGGTTGCGACAAAAGTGATCAGGCCGTTACTGAAGTCATGAAAAACATGGTCTTTGTGCAAGGTGGAACCTTTGAAATGGGAGATATATGCCTTAAGACATACGGGCAACCTTGCACCTTTGCCAATGAGGGGGCGAGTTTTCCTGTTCATACCGTTTCGTTAGACAGTTTTTATATTGCTAAATATAAAGTCACTTACAAAAATTATGATACTTATACCAATAATAAAGGGTTGCCTGAGATAAAAATAGATTCTGGGTATCTGAAAAGGTATCCAAAATTGCGTGACCCTGACTACCCAGCGACAGCCAACTGGCAACTAAGCCGGGATTATTGCCAATGGTTGGGTCAAAAAACTGGATTGCCATTCGATTTACCTACAGAAGCACAGTGGGAATATTCTGCCCGCAATCGCGGACAAGATGTTCACTACGGAACTAATGACGGCCATTTTAAAGTTGGCGTTAATGTCCCTTCTGATGAACAGCAGGAAAGTTACTCCGGCCTTGGAGACGGGCTTTTCCCTGTAGGGCAGTACCCCGCAACACCATTAGGATTATTTGATATGGGGACTAATGGGCAGGAGTGGATGCGTGACTGGTACAGTAAAAGCTATTATCAGCACAGCCCGCAAAATAACCCAACGGGGCCTGAAGAAGGCAAAGAGAAGACCCTCAGAGGAATGCCAACTGCAGACAGTCGGGCGGATGATGCAGCCCCTACTGCGACAACAATGTTTAGGACAGGAAAGGACCCATTGTTAAAAGAATTCCCCCAAGTTTATGGAGTAAATATAATGGAGATTTTGAGAAAGCACTTGCGGCAGACACTGAAAATAATCCCTATGAAGTTGCAAAGCGTGGTTTTATACCGAAAATAACTTTCCGCTGCGTCATTAATGCACAGTCACTACCAGCAAAGTATCTTAAATAATTTGAGCAGCTGAAATGACGTAAGGAAGGAATAAATGAACTCCAGGATATTAGTTTTGATTGCCACTTCGCTGAGGCTTCAAAGAGTAATGCCGTATAAAAAATAAACTGGGCAACCCCATTGGACATGCGGTAACAAATCCAGACGACAGCACTGTGTATAAAGATATAAAAGAAAATGTCATTACTGTTACATCAGCCAATTAATAGAAACGACAGAGTAAACATTTAAAACATCTTCCATATAACTCATCAATAAACTACAGAGGCGATACTGTTATGCCAAAAGGCTTCGTATTACTTGGCGATAAAACCACGCACGGTGGCACTGTTATTTCAGCATCGTCAACCATGATCGTGAACGGAAAAGCTGTCGCACTTGTGGGCGACAAAATCAGCTGTCCGGTTCCCGGACACGGCACTAACCAAATTGTGGAAGGTTCTCCTGATTGGGTATCTGATGGTAAAGCCATTGTAGTCGATGGTTGCCGGTGTCAGTGCGGCTGTCAGGTCATTTCAAGCGCGCCGGATTGCGCAATAGGATAAGTCATGGGCTGGGAACGTCAAAAACCCTTTACGCCTGAACAACCCGCTCCCCTTCTTCCGGGGCTGGTTACTCAGCGGTGTACTGGCGGTCATCGCCGGCGTGTTGTTCTTCGTTTTACACGCTTCCGGAACGCTGAGTGTCCTCAATGCAGTGAACATCTGGTTATTTTCACTGATCCCCGTGGTCCTCTGGATACTGATCTTCTGCATGCGCGGCTATCTCTACGGGCGTGAACTGGAACGCTTTCAGTTTTTTACGCAGGAAGCTGAACATGCCCAGCAGCAGTGGACTGCATGGGCAGAGCGCTATATCGCGATATCGGCAAGTTGCCTGTTATTGCCAGACCATATTTCAGCCGCGCTGTTGCAGCAAAATGCCACCGGCCTCGAGCAGTTCCCGCGACTCGTTCGCCGCATTGATTATCTCGAAGACAAATCTCCCCTGTCCGTTCTGTTGATGGGCGCGCAGGAGGCAATATCAGGGCTGCCTGTTGAATTACCTCTTCAGGTCACTTTGCTCAGCGATGAACCGGAAAGAACCCGGCAAGATTTACTGGCCCGGTTTGATAAAACCTGGCAGGAAGTGTTCCCGGGACAACCGGGGCCAGCTTCACTCAATCTTGCTGACCAGCTCTCCTTTAGCACTCTCGATGAACGCCTCAGACAGCCGGAGTCTTTCGTTCATCTGGTTCTGGTCATGCAGTTACATGGCGACGAGGCTTATTCGGATGGCCTGGCCGCGCTGATGTTTACCAGCGATGACGTGGCGGGCAAGTATTCATTACCGCATTCTGTCCGGCTGCTGCGTCCTATGCCTCTGGATATGGATCATTTTGATGAAGATCTGACGCTGTTTCTGACGACGCAAACGCATGCAATTCGCACTGCCGGTGTTCTTGCTGATCATCAAAAATGGAAAGAATCCACAGCCGGGCTGATAGACACCGGTAATGCACTGGGCACGAAGTGGCAGGCAGAAGACATGACAACTGTCGAAACATATTGCGGTATTCAGGGGCCTTATTCGCCCTGGCTCAACCTTGCGCTGGGGGCTGATTTTGTCCGCATCGGGCAACAATCATGGTTAGCGTTATCCACAACAGGAGCAGAAAATTTTGTTTACACCATCACATCAGGGAGTGGGGATGAGCGCGTTATTTAGGCTCTGGCGTATCGGTGGGCTGACGGTTCTGCTACTGGCGATACTCAGCCTTATAGGCTGGGCTATCTGGTATCACGGCGAAATGATCGGGCTCGACACGACCAGCAAAAAGGTCGTCGCCTTCCTGCTGGTCTGTGTGCTGGGTGCAGCATTACGTTTTGGGCCTGCGTTGCTGCGCCTGGCTCGCCAGGTAATTCACCGCAAAGAAGAGAAACAACACAATATTCTGCCGGACAGTGAAAACCGCCTCGCACAAACGCCGCCGCGCCACATCACGGTCGCTGAAATCCAGCAGGCCCTGCGCCAGACCTACGGTCGCTTCTGGTCCCGCAAAGTCCGTATTCTGCTGCTGACCGGCAGCACGGCGGATGTGGAGCAACTCGCACCCGGCCTGACCGAACAAAACTGGCAGGAAGATGCGGGCACCGTTTTACTCTGGGGCGGCGATTTAGGCGCACAGGCAGATGCCGCCTGGCTGGGCGCACTGCGTAAACTGCGCCGGCGTCCGCTCGATGGTGTGGTGTGGGTGACGTCTGCCCTCGCAAAAACCGCGCTGCCCGGCCAGAAAGATGTACGGCCTGCGCTTTCCACCGACATGATGGACAGCGTCGCGCAGGCATTTACCGCGCGTTATACGCTGCTGGGCTGGCGGCTGCCGCTGTATGTCTGGTCACTGCACATCGCTGAAGGTGTAAAGGCTGACCGCATTACCCAGTCGGTCGGCTGTTTGCTGCCGGCGGATTGCCGCGCGGATGAACTGAGCGCGCAGCTCAGCGGTCTGGTGCCGGTGCTGATAGAGCAAGGCACACAGCAGGTGAGTACTGACACCGCGCATCAGTTTTTACTGCAACTGGCTGACCAGCTGACACGTTCACCGGAGTCGGTGGCCGGGCCGCTGGGTGCGCTGCTTAATCCGTACCGCCCTTCCCCGCTGGCCGGTGTGATGTTCAGCCCGGCGTCGGTGGATGCCAAACGCACCGTGAAACATCACTGGGGCAAAGACAACCGCTGGGATGTCCTGCTCGGTTCCCTGCCGTCACTGCCTGCCGGACTTGCAGCGAAGAAGCTCGGTTTTGCCTGGCGCAGATTGCTGGCCCTGATTGCAGCGGGTGCGATGATGTTATGGGGCGCAGGCTCGGTGATGGCCTTTCTGGTTAACCGCGACGCCGTTAAGGATGCGCAGTCACAGGTGGAACTCGCGGCAAACGACAAACAGCCTTTACCGGCGCGCCTGCAGGCGCAGCTGGCGTTACAGCACACACTGGATAAATTGCAATTCCGCCAAATTGATGGCGTGCCGTGGTACAGCCGCTTTGGCCTCAGCCAGAACGACCCGCTGCTCGCCGCCCTCTGGCCCCATTACGGCGCAAGCGCACTGCCGCTGCTGCGCGATGCCGCGGCACAGCACCTTGAATCTCAGCTCGAAGCACTGGTGCAGCTTGCGCCCGATGACCCGAACCGCGACAAGCTCATCAAACCCGCTTACGACCAGCTGAAAATGTACCTGATGCTGGCCCGCCCGGAGAAGATGGACTTCACCTGGTTCAGCAATACGTTACTCAACGACTGGCCGCAGCGTGACGGCGTACCGGACGGCGTCTGGCAGGGTGAGGGCCCGACCCTGTTAGCCTTTTATGCCCGCAATCTTGCCGCGCATCCGAAATGGCGTCTGACACCGGATGACCGTCTGGTCAGTCAGGTGCGTACCCTGCTGGTTCGTCAAATGGGCGCGCGCAACAGCGAGTCCTCCCTTTATCAGAAAATGCTGCGTCAGGTTGCCAATCAGTACGCCGACCTGCGCCTGGCAGACATGACCGGCGATACCGACGCCAGCCGCATCTTTACCACCGATGCCGTGGTGCCGGGCATGTTCACCCGCAAAGCCTGGGAAGAATCGGTTAAACCGGCCATTGAAAAAGTGGTCAGCGGACGCCGCGAAGAGATGGACTGGGTGCTCAGTGACATCAAAACCACCGCCGTGCAGCAGGATTCCCCGGAAGCGCTGCAGGCCCGCCTGAAAGAACGCTACTTTGCCGATTTCTCCGGTAGCTGGCTGGAGTTCCTCAACAGCCTGCGCTGGCAGCAGGCGCAGACGTTATCTGATGCCATCGACCAGCTGACGCTGATGGCCGACGTGCGTCAGTCGCCGCTGGTCGCGCTGATGAACACCCTGAGCATTCAGGGCAAAACCGGGCAGACCGGCGAAGCGCTGTCGGACTCGCTGGTGAAATCCGCCAAAAACCTGTTAAACCGCGATGAACAACCGGCCATCGACCAGCAGGCTGGCGCTAAAGGGCCGCTGGACGCGACCTTCGGCCCGGTTCTGGCGCTGATGGATAACAAAGGCGGCGGGCAGACCAGCCTCAGCCTGCAAACCTTCCTTACCCGCGTCACGCAGGTTCGCCTCAAGCTGCAGCAGGTGGTAAACGCCGCTGACCCGCAGGCGATGACCCAGACGCTGGCGCAAACCGTGTTTCAGGGGAAAGCGGTGGATCTGACCGAGACCCGTGATTACGGCAGTCTGGTCGCCGCCAGCCTCGGGCAGGAGTGGAGCGGGTTCGGGCAGACGGTGTTTGTCCAGCCGATGGAACAGGCATGGCAGCAGGTGTTAACCCCGGCCGCCGAAAGCCTGAACGCCCAGTGGCAGGCCGCGATTGTCGATGACTGGAACAGCACGTTTGGCGGACGCTATCCGTTAAAAGACACCAGCAGCGAAGTCTCCCTGCCGCTGATGGCGCGTTACCTCAACAGCGACAGCGGCCGCATCGCCCGCTTCCTGCAAACCCGCCTGAACGGCGTGCTGCATAAAGAAGGCAGCCACTGGGTGCCGGACAGCATCAATGCGCAGGGGCTGACGTTCAGCCCGGCATTCCTCAAGGCCGTGGACCAGCTGAGCATGCTCTCTGACGTGGTATTCGCCAACGGCGAGGCGGGCGTCAGCTTCGAGCTGCGTCCGGGAACCGCCAAAGACGTGATGCAGACCGACCTGATTGTCGACAGCCAGAAACTCAGCTATTACAACCAGCTGCCCGCCTGGAAACGTTTCACCTGGCCGCACGACACCGAAGCACCGGGAGCCAGTCTGAGCTGGATAAGCACGCAGGCCGGTACCCGTCAGTATGCCGATATGCCGGGTGCATGGGGATTAATCCGCCTGCTCGACAAAGCCACCGTTACGCCGTATCCGGGCGTTAACAGCAGTTTCAACATCACCTGGAAAGCGCCCGACGGCAGGCCGCTCAATTACACCCTGCGTACCGAAGCCGGAGAAGGCCCGCTGGCCTTGCTGAAGCTGCGTAACTTCACACTGCCCGCACAGATTTTTCAGGTGCAGAACACCCCGGCAGCGCCGGCTGAAAAACCTTTTGACCCCGACGCCCTTGCAGAGGAACCGTAATGGCCACAATAACCACGCTGCAGAACGCCTGTTCTGCCGACCCCACGCTGCTTTTACAGCAGGCACAGCAGCAGATCTCTCTTTGGGATAAGTGGCTTGCCCCCGTCTCGCCTGATTCACCGGCCGGTGCTGACCCCGGCTATGACGACGACTTCCAGCAGATGCGCGAGGAGGTCAATAAGTTGTCCGGTGCGGACACGCGTCTGGTCTGTGAACTGGCGGAAAAACTGCTGACCACCACGTGCAAGGACGTGCGCGTGGCGACCTACTACATCTGGGCGCGGCTGCACACCGACGGCGAAAGCGGACTGGCGGACGGCCTCGCCCTGCTCGCTGGCCTGGTTACCCGCTTTGGCGACGCCCTGCATCCGCAGCGCGGCAACAGCCGCAAACTGGCGCTGGAATGGCTGGCGGGCAGCCGCGTGCTGGACAGCCTGTCGCTGTTCCCGGAAGTGGCAAAAGCCGATTTTGAACGTATCACCGGCGCGCTTTCCCTGATTGAAGAGAACGTGACAAGCTGGGATGACGCTGCCCGGCCGGAGCTCGGCGGCCTGTACGCGGCGCTGGAAAACCGGCTTGCGCAGTCCGGCGGCCCGGATGCCATCATTCCGCAAAACAGCAGCACCACGACGGGCAGTATTACCTCGTCGTCACCGGACACTCCGGCGCTCAAACCGGTCGCCTCAGGGCGCGATTTGCTCGATCAGGGCAAGCTGCTGGCAAAGTTCCTGCGTGACCAGCCGGACGGCTGGCTCTCCGGCCACCATCTGATGAAAAGCATCCGGCTGGATACGCTGCACGAGCTGCCGCCGCTGGCCGCCGACGGTCGCACCCGCCTGACGCCGCCAAAACCCGAACACCGCGCCCTGCTCAAACGCCTGTATCTGCAACAAAGCTGGCTGGAGCTTCTCGAACAAACAGACAGCCTGTTTGCGCAGGGCGTCAACCATCTGTGGCTGGATCTGCAATGGTATGTCCATCAGGCGCTGACCAGGGCGGGCGCACCGTATGAAAGCTGGGCGGGCATTGTTCAGCAGGATCTGAGCGGTTTGCTGACCCGCCTGCCGGGTCTTGAAGGGCTGGCGTTCAGTGACGGCACGCCGTTTGCCGATGAAGTGACGATGAACTGGCTCACCCAGCAGGTCACGATGTCATCGGACTGGAGCAACGACTCCGCAGCCTCAGCCAGTACGGCCGGTTCCGGCGATGACGACATCCTGCAACTGGAGCCGGAAGCACTGGCGCAGGCCGACAGCGACGGGATCGAAGCGGCACTTAGCTGGCTGCAAAACCGCCCCGGCACCCGCACGCACCGCCATCAATGGCTGATCCGTCTGCTGATGGCGCGCGTCGCCGAGCAGTACGGCAAAAACGACATGGCGCTGCATCTTCTCGGTGAACTGGATGGCAACGGAGCCCGTCTAACGCTCACGCAGTGGGAGCCGGATCTGCTGTTCGAAGTGAAAGCCCGCCGTCTGAAACTGCTGCGCATCAAAGCCAGCCGCGCGGACGCCGACAAACCCCGCCTGCAGGGTGAAATGGACAGTTTACTGGCCGGATTAATCAGCCTCGACCCGGCGCGGGCTGCGGTGTTGTGTGGATAAGTAAAACATAAGGATTTGCCCGAATGATGGATATTCTTACAAGTACTGTTGCCGCGTTGAGCGCCACCACCCTGAACCGTTACCGTCTTGATATTCCCTCCTGCTCTTCACCGCTGGATGTGGAAGACTTCACCGGCAATGAGAGGCTCAGTAAGACGTATCAGTACAACATCATGTTCACCAGCGACGATAAAGATCTGGATGCAACTCAGTTCCTGCGTAAACCCGCCAGCCTGACGATGGGCACCGGACTGCTGCAAAACCTGGTGGATCAGAAAGTCGTACACGGCGTGGTTACCGATTTTAGCCGGATTTCAGGCTCAGCCGACGAGGCGAAATACCGGTTAACGCTGGAGCCTTCCCTCGCCCTGCTGGACAAACAGTTCCGCACGCACCGTTTCTTCGTCAATAAATCCGTGCAGGATGTCGTCGCTCAGATTCTGGAAGAGCATGGCTTTAAGGGCTGGGAATATGAGTTTGCACTGAAACAGACTTACCCGAAACGCGAACAGATAAACCAGTATCAGGAAAGTGACCTGACCTTTATCGAACGCCTGCTCTCGGAAGTGGGAATTTTCTATTTCTTCAGCCTGCAGCCGGATACACAAACTGAAGTCGTGCACTTTGCCGATAAGCAAAGCGCCTACGCGTTCGGGAAAACGCTGCCGCTCAGCAGCCCGTCAGGCATGAGCGACAGCGGCGCGGAGTCCGTCTGGGGGCTGAGCGTTCAGCACAACGTCGTTGAGGCCAGCGTCACCGCCAAAGACTACAACTACCGCGAAGCGCAGAAGGTCAATCAGTCCGCCAAAGCCGACATGACGCGCGGCGACGGTGAAGGAAGTAATTATGGTGACGTCTACCATTACAAGCCCCGCCATCTGGAGTCCGGTGCGAAAACCGACCCGGCTGCTGAAACCGGCAACTTCATGGCGCGTCTCGACCATGAGCGATTTTTATCCGCACAAACGCTGATTACCGGTGCCAGTACCGATGCCACGCTGAAACCGGCGCAGGTGCTCACCATCACCGACGGCAGCATTCCGTCCACCCTGCCCGAACAGTTATCACTGCCGATGGTGATTTTGCGCACCGGATTTACCGCCAGCCGCAAAGAGGCGCTGAACATCACTTTCGCCGCCGCTCCCTTCAGCGAAACCCTGTGCTGGCGCCCCGCCCTCATGCCGCGCCCGACCGTCAGCGGCACCCTGATGGCGCGCGTCACCAGCGCAAAACCGAACGACATCTACGCCTGGCAGGACGCGGCCGGGTTGTATCGGGTGAAGTTTGATGCCGATCAGGACGATAAAAAAAAGGGTCAGGAAAGCATGCCGGTGCGCTTCGCGAAACCTTACGGCGGCGACGAATACGGCATTCACTTCCCGTTAATTCAGGGTACGGAAGTCGCGATTGCCTTCCACGACGGCGATCCGGACCGGCCTTACATCGCCCACGCCCTGCACGATTCCCGTCACGTTGATCACGTCACCGAAAAGAACAATACCCGCAACGTGATCCGCACACCGGCGAATAACAAACTGCGGATGGAAGACAAACGCGGCGCAGAACACATCAAGCTCAGCACCGAATACGGCGGCAAGACGCAGCTGAACCTCGGCCACAATGTGGATGCCGGGCGGGCAAAGCGTGGTGAAGGTTTTGAACTGCGCACCGACGAATGGGGCGCACTGCGTGCCGGTAAAGGCATTTTCATCACCGCCGATCAGCAGCCTGCCGCCAGCGGCAAACAGCTGGAAATGGATGAAGCTATTGCGCAGCTTGAACAGGCGCTGACGCTGGCGCGTAGTCTGGCGAAAGCGGCACAGATTGCCAAGGCGACGCCGGGCGATATTGACAGCCAGAAAGCGCTGAACGCCTCGCTGGCAAAACTGAAAGCGGCGGGCATTCTGATGTCCGCGCCACAGGGCATCGGCATCGTCAGCCCGAAAGCGGTGCGCGTGGCGTCAGGCAGCGAAAGTGTCGGGATGATGTCGGGCAGTAATACCGATATCAGCAGCGGCAAATCCTTCACCGCCGCGGCGGGCGAAAGCGTCAGCCTGCTGGCACAAAAAGCCGGGATGAAACTCATTGCCGGTAAAGGGAAAGTGGATATTCAGGCGCAGGGCGACGAACTGTCCGCACTGGCGAAAAACGATATCACCGTCACCAGCGCAGAAGGGAAAATCACGGTCACCGCCTCCAAAGAGCTGATCCTCACCTGCGGCGGCGGGTACATCAAACTCAGCGGCGGGAATATCGAAATCGCCGATCCGCAAAACATCTTATTTAAGTCGGCCAACTGGCAAAAGATGGGGCCGGCGAATTTTCGGGTGCCTCCGGTTGAGCTACCAAAAGGGTTCGAAGAACGTTTTACCGTCAAAGATCAGAAGACCGGTGAAATCATTCCCTATGCCCGTTACCGCATAACGACCGAGAAAGGTGAAGTATTTGAAGGAAGAGCTGATGCAAAAGGAAAAACGGCCGGCGTTTATACCGGAACACCTGAATCAATAAAAGTCGAACTGTTGTAAGTGATGGACAGGAGAAAGCCGTAATGTCTCAAATATTGGGAACTTCATCAGCCAGCACCTCTGCGACCCCACAAGAACCCGTTGTAGAACGCTTACCGGCAAAAGTTTTTTTTGCATCTGCATCATTGTCCGCTTCCATGGCCGGCGCTTATGTCATGGCGACGGAAACCGCGTTGGGTGGCGCGATCGCTACACGTGTTAGCACGGCGGCAGCGAGTGTAGGTGAAGGCTTAACGCTTAACCCCGCCACCGTCCTGATTATGGGATTATTTTACACACCTAGCCTGGGTAATTCTGACCTGCCTCCCGACCAGCTATATCAAAACATGATTAATGGCCAACTCTTGGTCGGCGCATATACCCGTGCCTCGAATACAGTTTCACAACAAGATTATGTACCGGAGGATGAACTCCGGCAGATAGCCCGGCAAAATGGCTCGGTACGAACACAAGTTCGCTTACGTGTTGAACAGGATGCCCGGACAGGCGAAAAAACCACGAAGAGTTACCAGGTTGGCGAAGGGAGCGGGCTGGACCGGGTTCGGGTGAGATTTGCAAAACGGGTTGATGATAAAACGTGGAGTTTTGAAGACCCGTCCATCAAGGGCAAGCTTGTCTGGTCAACGGACACCGGTCAGGGCAGATTTGTGCAAGGCGATAGCAGCACCCCCGTCCAGCTTAATCCGTCTACGAAAAACGAAACAACGATTCATGAAGGAAGTTCCGGCGGATATACTTCCCCGCCGACGCCAATGCCAGAGCCTGTCGGTATCTGGGGATTACCCAATCCGGCTCCTGAGCCCTTGCCACCGATACTGGGAACGCCAATTCCCGATGAACAGCGCCCGGGCATAGAAACATTTCCGATAGATGATCGGGATTTTGATGATTTCATCATTGTTGACCCGATTGGTAATGTACCGGCCATTTATGTCTATTTTCAGAAAGCCCCTGTCGAAAACCTTGAGGTTGACTATTATGGTAATTTCAAAGGCCGTTCGAGGCAGGGTGAATATGAGGTGGATCATATTCCATCAAGGGAAGCAGTACGAATATATCTAAAGAGAAAGAACCCCCTGGCAACAAATCAACTTATTGATAAAATGGTTGACAAGGTTGCATCTGTTGCTATTCCAAAGAAAGCTCATCAAAAATGTAGTGAGACCTATGGTGGAAGGAATAATAGACAGATTGAAACAGAAGGTGGCGAGACCATCAGACAAAAAGAACTGGATTCCAACGATCTTGAGGCGGCAGTTAATGCCAACTGGGATGCAAATGCTGAGTGCCTTAAGAATGAATATAATGTAATTGATGAAAGGCTCGAAGAGGTCAGAAAAGAATTACATAAATTAAACCGACAAACGGGGTTATATTAAATGAATATTAATATCGAAAAGCTAATAAATCAATTGGGTAAATCTTATCAGGAGATTTTTGACTTAGATTTAATTCCTTATAAGACAAAACCTTATGGCTCAGTTAGTGATGACGACGCTAGGTTAGATATGAAACGTGAGGGAATATATTTAGCTTTCATTAATAACTCTGAAAAAACCCTTACTGAAGTGACACTAACATTGGAGGATGAAGGGAAGACAGATTGGATCTTCCCTCATCCAATGCCGTTTGGCTTGGAACCTGTAATGACACAACAATGGGTACGGGCGCTCTTCGGAATGCCAATGATTTACGCTGAAGCCGAAATCATAATGACCATTTATGTAGGAGTGAGGGAAGTTTACACATTACCTTCTCCTCATCAAAATATCGCTGCAGCATTTACTTATAATAAAGATTTCTTTGTAGAAAGTGTTACTTTTTACTCATTAGAGAAAGCTAAAGAAATTCAGGCGGCGTTAGAGAAAAAGCGGTTGATTGGGAAATGAAACTGGGAATACAAGACCAACCGAAATCAGAATTTTTTTAGGAAGTTCACATTCGAGGGGAATTACCCATCCCCTTTTAAAGGTTCAGGGTTGATGTGCAAATTGCTATTTTTAGCATGTCTGTTACTGACGGTGTATGATCAAAATAACCTCACGCCGCCCGTTCATTTGGAACCAAATTACATGAATTAAATCAACACGTGGGACTATATTAAATGAATATTGATGTTGAAGAATTGGTGAAAAAACTAGGCCAGCCATATCAGGATATTCATGATCAAGGATTGATTCCTTATAAAACCAAGCCTTATGGCTCGGTGAGCGATGATGTTGCCAGCTTAGATTTGAAACGTGAGGGTATATTTTTATCTTTTATAAATAACGCTGAAAAAACCCTTAAAGAAGTATCGTTAATCTTAGAGGATGAAGGTAAAACCGACTGGTTATTTCCTAATCCGATGCCATTCGGTCTGCAACCTGTGATGACGCAGCAATGGGTGCGGGCGCGCTTCGGGTTGCCCATGATTTACGCTGATGCAAAAATAATGATGACTATTTATGTAGGAATAAAAGAGGTCTATAGCTTACCTGCTCCTAATCAACAAATAGCCGCCACGTTTACCTACGATGAAGATTTATTCGTGGGGAAAGTTACATTTTATCCATTATCTCGAGCAAAGGAAATTCAGGCCGCTTTAGAGAAAAAACGGTTGAGTGGAAAATGAAACTGAGAATACAAGACCAACCGAAACCAGAATAACCTTATTAGGAAGTTCACATTCGAGGGGAATTACTCTTCCCCTCCTAAAGGTTCAGGATTGATGCGCAAATTGCTATTTCTATCATGTCTGTTACTGATGGCGTGTGATCAAAATAACCTCACGCAGCCCGTTAATATAAGTGCGGCGATGGATCCGCTTTCTACTATCACTGCCAAACTGGCCTTTACCTGCAAGCATGAAACTATCCCGGAGGCCTCCGCAGACTCCGACTTATTGTTTAAGTATGCCCGCTGGTTGCAGATCAATAACCAGCTTAAGAAAGATGCTGCTGTAGAGAAGCAGATTGAACGACTGTACCGCATTGCCGCCGCCAACGGACATTACAAAGCCAATATCAATCTTCAAAACGGTACGATGCGCGGCCGGTTTGAGCTCAGCAGCGCAGAGCTGTTGCGCATGAGCCAGCAGATGATCGATGCAAAAGTGGCGACCGGTTACTACTTTGTCGCCCTTTATCTGAATAACGGCGCTGCCGGTTTACAGCAGGATAAGGACATGGCTTTGCGCTATTACCGCAAAGCGGCAGATGAAGGCAATCCCCAAGCACAGGCTTACATCGGTGAAAAACTGGCTCCGGGAAATATGGCACCGGATGTTTCCCGGCAGATGCGTCGCTGTGCGGCCGAGCAGGGGGAAGGCGAGTCTGCTGGTTTTTTGGGGATAGAGTTAAAAGGCGAAGAACAATACAAGGCTGCGGTGGAAGCATTTCAGTTGGGAGTCGCTGCAGGTGATGGCAGTTCTGCCAGTTTTTTGGAGAGTGGATTTGGCGGACCGGAACCCACAGATGGACTGTACTATATGGGACAGCAGAAAGATCCAGAACGCGCCAGTCGTTATAGAATAATAGGCGATATCCTGAGTCGTTACTCCTACGCCAATCCCAAAGTCCCTGAAATCAACGATATCGTCCCGCTGCCACCTGCCCCGCTGCCCGCCTGGGACGGTAAGCTAAAATGGGTCGAAGCCCGAAAAGCCAATGTGCCACCCACGAAACCCGGCGAAGCCCTGATTGAGCAACTGGCGAAAGACAAGCAGCTCAACCCGGAAACCGGCAGGCCGCTGCCGACCTCGCCGGATTTTGATAAATCAACCGCCGTACATCTGCTGTGTAAAACCGGTGAACCCTGCCCGAAAAGCGGCTACTAACGGCATATCAATTTAACGATGTCGTATAAACAGCAAACCTGCAACTTCGAATTTATTGTGTATACACAATAACCAGCATTAATAAATATTGAGGGATTATTTATGTGTAAATTATTAATGGATTTACAAAAGGAAATTGAGAAATTAAAAATGGTATAAACACACCAGAGGAAATAAAACTTCTTTACAAATGGATTGAAAAAAACGGTTTTGTCGAGGCTCGTGACGGTCTTATTGAGACACCTAAAGGCATGGTCGGTGACCCTGCTGTTTTCCAATATGGAAGAATCAATGTCGACTATGAATTTTCCCCGGACATAACCTTCACCACTTCAGCCCATAAAGGGCTGAATTATTGGTTTGACCTTCCGGAAATCACGGATGAAATATCTTCAAGGCTGGTGCCATTCGCGGAAAGTGGCTTTGACGGTTCTCGCCTTGCTTTTTGGCTTGATGATAACAACGAGCTTAGGTTTGTTCACATGGGGTCTGGTTCTGCTTCGACTCTATGTTGTGTGATTGCTAATAATGCAAAGGAGTTTTTAACGTTGCTTTCTATAGGATATGGTCAATTAGGCGATGTGTATGATTTTTCATCATCGCCTGAAGAAATAGCAGATGGAGAGGAAATAAAAATAAATCATTTTTTATTGACTGGTTAGAAAAAACCTTTGGTGTAAAAAGGCCTCACAATGCCGCCAATATAATAAACGAGACTCCAGATATTGGCGATGAAGATACTGCTGACGAATTTTGCCTATGGTGTAATAAGCAGTTCAGATAATAGACGAACAGCGGAATACGTTGTAGGTGTGTTGACATTTCTAATATGTATATCTAAACACCCGCTCAGACTTGGGCATTTATTTATCTGCCGTAACAGAAATCAATTTATTCTGGAAAGATAATGAAAGACTTAACCCTGCGTTATTACGACACCGAATTGCGCTATCTGCGCGATGCGGGAAAAGAGTTTGCACAGACTCACCCTGACCGGGCGGCGATGCTCGATCTCGATAAACCCGGTACACCGGACCCTTACGTCGAGCGGATGTTCGAAGGGTTTGCCTTCTCGATGGGACGGTTGCGCGAAAAGATTGATGATGACCTGCCGGAGTTCACCGAAGGGCTGGTGAGCATGCTGTGGCCACACTATCTGCGCACCATTCCGTCGCTTTCCATTGTGGCGCTCTCGCCGGACGTGCCGGCAATGAAGATTGCCGAAGTGGTGCCGGCGGGGATGGAGGTGTTTTCCCGCCCCGTCGGGCCGAAAAATACCGTCTGCCAGTACCGCACCACGCGCGAGATGATGCTTAACCCGCTCGCCGTCTCCAAAGTGGTGATGGCCACCGAGCCGGACGGGCGCTCGGTGCTGCGTCTGCGTCTGGCGTGCAGTTCGCAGGCCGACTGGTCGCAGGTGGATTTAACGCAGCTGAGCTTTTATCTGGCGGGCGACGCGCCGGTCAGCAGCGCGCTGCATCTCGCGCTGACCCGCCGTCAGGCGGCGCTGTATCTGCGTCTGCCCAATCAGGCCGACCGCATCCGGCTCGACGGCTGGTTCTCGCCCGGCGGATTTGCCGACGAAGACCTGCTGTGGCCTAAAGGCGAAAGCGCGTTCAGCGGCTACCAGCTTTTGCTGGAGTATTTCACCTTCCGCGAGAAGTTTATGTTCGTCAATCTCAACGGGCTGGGAGACATCACGCTGCCTGCCGGGATTGAATATTTCGACATTGAGGTCGTGCTGAGCAGCCAGTGGCAGAGTGACGTGCCGGTGACTGACGACGTGATGCATCTGCACTGTGTGCCGGTCATTAACCTGTTCTCCCTGGAAGCCGACCCGCTGATTATCAACGGGCTGGAAAGCGAATATATGCTGCGCCCGCGCCGTCTGCAGGACGGGCATACCGAGATTTACTCGGTGGACTCGGTCACAGGGTCGAGCCGCACCTCGGAGGCCAGCTATGTGCCGTTCACCAGCTTCCGCCATCAGGGCGGAATGCAGCGCCGTCATGCGCCGGAGCGCTATTATCACACCCGCGTCAAACGCGGCGTGACCGGGATGCATGACACCTGGCTTATCCTCGGCGGCGTGCAGTGGGAATCGGATCGCGATTTTGCGCGCGAAGCGGTTTCACTGAAAATCACCGGCACCAACGGGCAGTTGCCGCGCAAAGCCCTGCAAAGCACCCTGCTAGACCACTGCGAAGCGGTACTACAGACGCTGCTGAAAGTGCGCAACCTGTGCAAGCCGACGCTGCCAGCCTATCCGCCTGCGGAAGATCGTTTTCAGTGGCGGGTACTGAGCCATCTCGGCTCGAGCTACCTCAATCTGATGAGCAGCGCCGAAGTGCTGCGCGGCACTCTGGAGCTGTATAACTGGCAGGGAGATGAACTGAATAACCGCCGTCTCGACGCCATTCTTGAGGTGCAGCATCACCAGATCCAGCGCTTTGAAAAGGGCTTCCTGCTGCGCGGTATCGACATCGAAGTCACGATTGACGGCAACGGCTTTACCGGCGAGGGCGATATCCACCTGTTCGGCGAAATGCTCAACCGCTTCCTGGCGCTGTATACCGACATCCACCTGTTTAATCAGCTCACCTTAATCGTTCAGCCCGAAGGCAAATGCATCCGATGGAAAGAGAACCACAATCAGCGACTGCCCGGCTAATTGAACAGATGCGCGAAAAACTGCCGTACACGCAGTTTTATCGCTTCTGTCAGTTGCTGGAACAAAGCCAGCCGGATGTACCTGCACTGGGCAGTGACTGGCAGGTGAAATATGACCCGGTGCGTTTTCGTCCGCATCCGGGGATGGGCTTTCCGGCCAGTGAATTTAAACGGGTGGAGTTTCCGAATCAGGCACACCTGCCGCCTACGATCCGCACCACCTTTATGGGGCTGTACGGCGTGGAGTCGCCGCTGCCGACGGCCTATATCGACGACATCACCCAGCGCCGGGACGGGCACGAGGCGGTCAGTGATTTTCTGGACATTTTCAACCACCGGATGATCACCCAGTACTACCGCATCTGGCGCAAATACTCGTATCCGGCCACCTTTGTGGCCGGCGGCACGGACAGAACCTCGAAATACCTGCTGAGCCTGTGCGGGCTGGGGATTGACGGCTGCGCGGAAACGGTGGCAACACCGGTTTCACGCTTCCTTGCACTCACCGGCATGATGCGCCTGCCAACCCGCACGAGTGAAGGCGTCGTGGCGCTGGTTAAGCTGCTGGCCCCGGACACACAGGCCACAGTGATGGCGCACGACCGGCTGCGCATTCCGCTGCGCCACCGGCTGGCCATGAGCGCGCGTCAGCCCGTCAGTATGCGCAGCAGCCCGGTGATGGGGACGCACGCGGTGGACGTCAACAGCCAGATATTGCTGAACCTGAACACCCGCAATACTGATGAAGCCCGCGAGTGGCTGCCCGGCGGGCAACTGCATACAGATGTAGTGGCGCTGCTGCACGTTTACCTTGGCTCACGGCTGCACGTGCGTATGCAGCTCTCGGTACTGCGCAGCCTGCTGCCAGATGCCCGACTTTCCTGCCAGCCGCAGGAAAGCGGCGTGCTGCTGGGACGCACGGCAGTCATGCGCACACAACGCGCCGTCACTGCCACACCCGTTAGCGATACCGTTATCACCATTAATCTGGGCCGTTATCAGCGCGTTCAGGAAAACCCACACCGTAAAGAGACCGATGAACATGGCGATTACCGCTGGTAACACCCGCTGCACAGTGCTGGCACTGGCAATAACTTTCACGCTGAGCGGCTGCGGGCTGACCCAAAAAGTGAGCGACGGCACCGTCGCGGTCACGAAATCTATTTTCTACAAGCAGGTCAAGACACTGCATCTGGATATCCGGGCGCGTGACGCGGTCAACAACAATGCCAAAGGTGCGCCGCTGGCAACGGTCGTGCGTATCTATCAGTTAAAGGACCGCAAGGTATTTGACGGCACGGATTATCCGTCTCTGTTTGCCGGAGACGGTCAGGCTATTAAGGCCGATCTGGTCGCGGAAAAAGACATCCGCGTCCGTCCGGGCGAGGCGATAACGGTGGATATGCCGATGGACGAAAAGGCGCAATTTGTCGCCGTGGCCGGGTTGTTTCTGGCACCGGACATCGCCAATAACACCTGGCGACTGGTGCTGAGCCGCGACGACCTCGATCCGGATAAAGCCCGTCAGATTGAGCTCAATAACCAGGGAATGACGCTGATTCCTCTGAAGGATAAGTAAGATGCCGCAGCCTTCCGTCTATGAAATGCTGCTCGGTAACTTTGCCGGTGGCCTCGAACTGCATCAGGTCAGCGAACAGAATCAGGTCATCCTGTCCGTGCTCGACAACATGCAGCGGATCCTTAACTGCCGCGCAGGAACGATTTCACATCTGCCTGACTACGGCCTGCCGGACATGAGCAAAATCTTGCAGGGGATGCCCGGCACCGCGCATTCCCTGCTGACTACGCTCTCCGCCACGCTGCTGAAATACGAGCCGCGGATCCGAAAGCTGAACGTGATTTTACTGCCGCAATCCACGCCAGGGCTTCTTGAATACGCCATCGACGCCGAGCTGAAAGACCTCGGTCTGGTCCGGTTCGGGACTGAATTTATGCCGGAAGGCCGGGTGCTGATGCGCCACATGAAACAGCAGAATTACGCCCGTTAAGGAAAACAACCATGTCTATTGAACGCCAGCTACGCACCGGGGGCGACCCGCGTGCGCTGGCTGATTACGCCGTTTTACGCGAAGAACTGAGTAAGCTGACACATCCGGCGCGCCCGGATGTGAACTGGAAAAAAGTGGAGCAACTGTGCCTGAGCCTGTTCCAGCAAAACGGCATCGAGCTGCAAACTGCGTCGTGGTACACGCAGGCGCGGATGCAACTTGTCGGGCTATCCGGCCTGAATGAAGGACTGGCGATACTCGACGCGTTGATCTCACGCCAGTGGCCGGGGCTGTGGCCGCAGCCCGTTCACGCAAGGATGGAGATTCTGACCGGGCTGAGCCAGCGCCTTCAGCAATCCCTGCGGGGGATGACGCTGGAATACCGCGACCTGCCGCAAATTTATGAGGCGGAAAAACTCATCAATGCGCTGTGCGACGGACTGCAACGCCTTGAACTCAAACACGCCAGCCAGCTCGGCACATTGAGCACCTTTATGCAGGGCGCGGCGATGCGATTAGAAAACATGCACGCCACGACAGAGTCTGCCGTTGTGTTGCCTGCTGCCGCAGAAAAGGTCGAAAGAGAATGGAATACCGGCGCCAGTGAACCCTGGGTGTACGTCGCTCAGGCAGAACCGGTGGCCCCGCAGGTAGTGATTTCTCCAGCCCCGACAGCGAGACGTCCGTTACAGTGGAAAGGATTCGTGGCGGGGATCGTCGTCACCGTACTGGTCGGCAGCGGCGTAGTAGCAGGCGTGAATGCGTTTTATCATCCGTCTGCCAGCGAACGTCTGATGGCATCGCTTCAGGGTGTACCAAAACCACTGAACGCCACAACGCTGGAAGCCCTGAAAAATCGCGAGGCCGAATCGCTGAACCGGGAAGCACCCGCGATTATTGCGGCCACCCGCCAGCAGATGCGCCAGCTGGCCGCACTTTCACCGCGCTGGCCGCAGGATAGCGGTTCGCAGCTGGTACAACAAACCCGGCTTCTTTGGCCTGAAAATCCCGCGACGCAAAAGCTGACGCAGGAATGGACAGAGCAACTCACCGCAAACGCAATCCCGCTGGAAAACCTCAACGGCTGGCAGTCGGCCAACACGCAGTTGCAGCAACTGGCAGATAAACTCAACGGGCTGGATGAACAACGCGG
Organism: Rahnella sp. PCH160; assembly: GCF_047784855.1. Taxonomy (NCBI): domain Bacteria; kingdom Pseudomonadati; phylum Pseudomonadota; class Gammaproteobacteria; order Enterobacterales; family Yersiniaceae; genus Rahnella; species Rahnella sp. PCH160. The sequence continues at coordinate 43,853 of NZ_JBLOGT010000002.1, read as the reverse complement.
CAAATATATGACCGTCTCGCAGCTCAAATCGTCGGTTTTTGCGATCCAGCAGGCACTTAACAGCGCCACGCCGGTCGAAGAGTCGTTGCGAAAATTAGCCGAAGCCAGACAGCAGAAAAGTGCCGTGTCCCCTCAGTTGCTGATGCAACTGGACAGTCAGTTCACGCAGTTGCTGAACCGGTATGAATTGCTGGTGCCTGCGGCTAACGTTTATAAAACTCAGTAACGATTATTATTAAGCCGTCAGTAAACTTGCTGTGCTGACGGCGTTTCCACCTGATGCTCAAATGTAAAAAAATGCTACAACCGTTACCCGTTTTGACGTCATTTCAACTCAAACAGATGACATAAATTTACATTGCATTAAAGCCAGAATACGCTGAGGCCGACAGTGATTTAACTTTTTAGTTACCAATATGGTACACAACAAGTCATTACTGGATGCAGGGTAATTACATTCAGAAAACATCGAAACTCTTTGATCCAGATCAATGCAACAACATGTCCGTTCAGTTTTTGGGGTTACTCTTCCCTGACGCGTTCCGGGCTGAAATTAGTTTCCCTCCCCGCTCCCATCCCTGCCGCGAAAGTGTTTCAGCCGGTAATTTCCCCACGAAACCGTCCCTGTTAATCCCTTTACCCCCCGTGGTTAAATCGACTCCTCGCGAAACCCCAGTTGTACTACCCTTTTATTTAAGACTTCACCTGCGAATGTCAGAAATTGCCGGTTCCCGTACCGGTATTGCTATCTGAAAGGGTTACCTGACACACAAAAAGAGGTTGTTATGTTTGGTCTAGATGCACTAGAACTGGCCCGGATCCAGTTTGCATTCACCGTCTCTTTTCACATCATTTTCCCCGCAATCACTATCGGGCTTGCCAGTTTTCTGGCTGTTCTGGAAGGCATGTGGCTGAAAACGAAGAAAGAGGCTTACCGCGACCTGTATCATTTCTGGTCGAAAATTTTTGCCGTTAACTTTGGTATGGGCGTGGTCTCCGGTCTGGTGATGGCTTATCAGTTTGGCACCAACTGGAGCATGTTCTCCTCGTTCGCCGGGAGCATTACCGGCCCGCTGCTGACCTATGAAGTGTTAACCGCGTTCTTCCTCGAAGCCGGTTTTCTGGGCGTGATGCTCTTCGGCTGGAACCGCGTAGGCCCCGGCCTGCACTTCTTCGCCACCTGCATGGTGGCGCTCGGTACGCTGATGTCCACTTTCTGGATCCTCGCGTCCAACAGCTGGATGCAGACCCCGCAAGGCTACGAGATTGTTAACAATCTGGTCGTGCCGGTCAGCTGGATGAAAATCATCTTCAACCCGTCTTTCCCGTTCCGCTTAATGCACATGACCACCGCCGCTTTCCTGGCGTCGGCGTTCTTCGTGGGTTCTGCGGCGGCATGGCATTTGCTGCGCGGGCGTGATACGCCGGCAATCCGCACCATGCTGTCGATGGCGATGTGGATGGCGCTGATTGTTTCCCCGATCCAGGCATTTTTGGGCGACGCCCACGGTCTGAATACCCTGAAATATCAGCCCGCTAAGATTGCGGCCATCGAAGGTCACTGGGAAAATAAAGACAATAAACCGACGCCGCTGGTGCTGATCGGTTACCCGGACATGAACCGCGAAGAAACCCGTTATGCGGTTGAAATCCCGTATCTGGGCAGCCTGATCCTGACGCACAGCCTGACGCAGCAGATCCCGGCGCTGAAATCCTTCCCGAAAGAAGATCGTCCGAACTCGTCCGTCATTTTCTACACCTTCCGCATCATGGCCGGTCTGGGCATGCTGATGATTTTACTAGGTGTGCTGAGCCTTATCCTGCGTCGTGGCGGCAAAATGTATACCTCTAAAGCATTCCTGCGCTTTGTGTTCCTGATGGGGCCTTCCGGTCTGCTGGCGCTGCTCGCGGGGTGGATCACCACGGAAATGGGGCGTCAGCCTTGGGTAGTCTACGGCCTGCTGCGTACCAAAGATGCCGTCTCGAACCATAACGTTCTTCAGATGAGCGTCAGCCTGATCCTGTTCATCGTGATTTACTGCTCCGTATTTGGCGTGGGTTACGGGTACATGATGCGTCTGATCCGCAAAGGTCCTCAGGCACATGAAGGTCAAAGCGTTGACCACGGTGGCCCTGGCCAGCACCGCACGCCGGCGCGTCCGCTGTCGGCTATTTCCGAATCATTGTCCGACGACTCTAAAGGAGTTTGATCATGGGTATCGACTTACCGCTGATTTGGTTTTTGATCATCATCTTCGGCGTGATGATGTATGTGGTGATGGACGGTTTCGACCTGGGTATCGGTCTGCTGTTCCCGCTGGTGAAAAAAGAGCACGACCGCGACGTGATGATGAACACCGTTGCGCCGGTCTGGGACGGCAACGAAACCTGGCTGGTGCTGGGCGGTGCGGCGCTTTACGGCGCATTCCCGCTGGCGTATTCGGTGATTCTGGATGCGCTGACCATCCCGCTGACCCTGATGTTGTTCGGTCTGATTTTCCGCGGCGTGGCGTTTGAATTTCGTTTCAAAGCCAGCCCGGCCAAACGCCATGTATGGGATAAATCCTTCATCGGGGGATCGGTTATCGCGACCTTCTGTCAGGGGGTGGTATTGGGCGCGTTCATCAACGGTATTCCGGTGGTTAACCGCACGTATGCCGGTGGCGCGCTGGACTGGCTCACGCCGTTCACCCTGTTCTGCGGGTTCGCGCTGGTCGTGGCTTATGCCCTGCTCGGCTGCACGTGGCTCATTATGAAAACCGAAGGCGAATTGCAGGAAGCGATGCATAAAATCGCTAAACCTCTGCTGGCGGTTTTCCTGCTGGTGACGCTGGCGGTCAGCCTGTGGACACCGCTGACGCACAGCGATATCGCCACCCGCTGGTTCACGCGCCCTAACCTTTATTGGTTCCTGCCGGTGCCGGTTCTGGTGGTGTTCGTGTCTGCGTGGATGTTCCGTGCGATCAGCAAAAACGCGCATCACGCGCCGTTCCTGCTGACGCTGGCGCTGGTGTTCCTGGGCTATACCGGTCTGGGGATCAGCATCTGGCCGAACATCATTCCGCCGTCCATCTCCATCTGGGAAGCGGCATCACCGCCACAAAGCCAGGGCTTCATTCTGGTTGGCGCACTGTTCATCATCCCGATCATTCTGGTGTACACCTTCTGGAGCTACTACGTGTTCCGCGGAAAAGTGACGCCGGATCAGGGTTATCACTGAGGAATTTAGTATGAATCTCATCAGAAAAATGGATGACAGCAACATCACCAAAGCACCGTTTTTAAAACGCGTTGGCTGGATGGCCGTCATCTGGGGTGGAAGTGTGTTAGCGCTGTTTGTCGTCGCAACGATATTTCATCTGCTGATGTTTGCAGCGGGAATGCGGGAGCATTGATGCAGAGGGCCGCTGCATCCGTAGCGGCTTTTTAATTCAAATTCAAAACCTTGGGTTGCCACCCAAACCGGCCTCAAGGAGGACTTATCGCCGTCCCCCTTGAGAATCCCGGGCTCTTTTTACTGCGCGCTGTCGCTGGGACAAAGGTCATGTTCTGGCACTTCTGCGTGTGGCGCAAATCTTGCCGCTGCGCGGTGCCTTCTTTCGGGCTTCCAGCCTCAGGTCTGGAACCCTCAATCAGCAAGATTTTGAGCGCGCCAGTTTTGATTTAAAAACCGCTGAAATTTTACTTTCTAACTATCAGTTCAAAAAATCACTATGGACCGGTCGTATAAATATATAACCCCAAACAATTTCTGTATTGAATAATAAAGTTCCACACCCACACACCTGAAAACAGCATTAACGTTAAATTTATAGATTTAATTCTGAATTTTATTTTGACGCAGTAAATGATGACAGGAAGTATCGCAATCAACGCAGCAATGGCAAACCATACCCTGATATCATTTGAAACAAAAATTCTGAGTACATCACAAACATTTTTTATCTCAACACCATCGACCAGGGATAGGTATTCAGGAATACTACCTGTAAGAAAAAAGAACATGACTATTAATATATAAAAAATTATTAAACAATTGATAATTAACATGAACCATCTATCATCTTTTTTCATCATCCTCGTGCTCCCAATCTTTTAAAATTATTGTCTTTCGTCTTAAAATTGTGCGGTCATCAAGATTGCAACTTATCTCCAGCACGAATCGTTTATTTCCTTTCCGAGAAATCTACGATCTGGATTTTTCGAAGATTCAAAACCAGAGACAATTCCTGAATTTAATTAGGAAACACCAAACCCAGACTAAAATGAATAAGCATATTGCAACATTAATTACTTTGTTTTTGAATTTTGTTATAAAGGCATAGATAAAAACAGGTATCATAGCAATGAATATCGGTATTGCCATCACTCTATAATCATCCGAAATAAAGTTTCTTACAATATAGCAGACATCCTTAATTTCACCCCCATCAATAAACACTTCTTGTCCAAAGCTACTAAATACACCACAGAGCAGCATTATGGAAATAATATATAAGATAACAATAGATTTTATTAACATTCGGCATGTGGATAATTTACTTATCACTTCGGAAATCCTGAAGTTGTATTCGGCCTGCAAAACGGATTGCTCATTAAACACTCCTTGTCTACAAAATCTTGTTTGATTAGTGTGACGTGACCGGCAATTCCAGTATCAGTGACAAAGTACGCCCATCAGCGACTCTCATATTAATCCTGTCGCCGCCAGACTGCTGAAATAGTGAAAGACATGCAACCATCAATACCGCAACTCATCCTCAGCACGCAGAGTTTCGTTTCTTTCTAAAACGTTATTAATTACTCCCAGTAATTGATCATGCTCATTCATAATTCAACCTTATTAATTTATGTGGAATGTGTTTTCACAATACAATAGTAAAGGTTTTTACCCTACATAATTATTTCTTAAGGCCGACCGCTGGTATTCACACCTATAATTAATTATTAGTGTGAATAAGAGATATCAGTAATTAATGGGATGTGTGCGTTTAAAGCGTTTCTTTCGTTGAAGATCTTCACTTTCCGTCTTTGCTCTGATCGACCCTGAGGGAGAGCCGATCAAAAACGCCCTTTATTTCCTTAACACCATTTCCACGAAATCACAGATATCTTCCATGGCTTCCTGCCTGACTTCGGCAGAAGGCATGACGATCAGCTGATCGGCGTAGCCGTTGAGCATCGCGGAAAGCTGGCGGGTGACGCGGCCGGCGTTGGGGGATCGAAATACTCCCGCATCAATGCCTGCGCTGATGATTTCAGCCAGCAAATCCAGCCATTTTCTCACCATCAGTTGCGCCAGTTCGGCGTAAGCCTCGTTGTGCGCCGCCAGTTGCCACAGCGAACCGTAAAGTCGCCAGATGTCACCCTGCGTGTCCGGCAGATAGCTGTTTACCAGGGTGTGAAGTTTTTCCTGCGGCGGCAGCGCCACGATTTCAGCGGTGAACTCCTTGAGTTCCGCCAGCATCACTTCCGTCAGCGCTTCGATACACAGCGTCTGCCAGTCGGGAAAGTAGTGATAGATATGACTGCGCGAGATCCCGACGTATTCTGTCAGTTCGCGCGTCGTCACTTTCTCAATGCCCTTTTCGATAAAGAGGCGGATGGCACCGTCGAGGATTCGCGCCCTCAATACTTCCCGATTTTCTTTCATCTTCAGTCCTGTGCTGGCATTGAGCAACCGCTCAGGCCGCAGTTTATCAGGAAGACTGGCGCACGCCCACCGGCTTACGCAGGACGATTTTCAGTACCACCACGGTGGCGATCACCAGCGTGGCGGCAGAAACCAGTACCGCCAGAAATGCCTGATCAAACGCCGCGCGCGCCAGTTCGGTGATTAACGTCGCATGTTCCGGGCTGAGATGGCTGGCGATATTCAGCGCTTCATCGAGGCTGTCATACGCGCCATCGCCCGTCACAATACCGTCCGGCAACGTGAGGCTGCGGCTGTAAACCGCCGTCATCAGCCCGCCCAGCAGCGTCACACCCAGCACGCCACCCATTTCCCACGATACGTCTTCAATTGCTGCGACCATCCCGGCTTTTTCTTCCGGGGCGTTCAGCATGATGGAGGTCGAGGCCGCCGTCACCGCGCCGCCGAGGCCGAAACCTAAAATAAACAGGCTGACGAGCTGCATTGCGGTGCCGCCTTCAAACAGCAACGCGTGGCTGACAATTCCCGCGGCGGAAAGCGCGAAACCGCCCAGCATAATTTTGCGAACGCCGTATCGCGGCATCAGCATTCCGGCCAGCGGCGACGCCAGCGCGGACGCCACCGGGATCGGCAAAATGAACATCGCCGCCATAAACGGCGTCAGCCCGAGCACCAGCTGCAACCGCTGGCTCAGCACCAGTTCGATGCCGATCAGCGCAATCATCGAGGTGATCGCCACGCCCACGCCGCAGGCAAAGGCGCGGTTACGGAACAGCGAAAAATCGATCATCGGCTGCACGGCACGTTTTTGTCTTCTGGTGAACAGCCCCAGAAACAGCACGCCTGCACAGGCCGGGAGCAGCACGCCAGCCCAGGACGAATTCATCTGACTCAGCTCTTTCAGCGCATAAATCACGCCAACCAGCCCGATCATCACCATCGCCGAACCGGTGAAATCACACGGACGCTCCGGGTTGCCTTTGCCACGCGGGATCAGCGACAGAGCGCAAGGGAACACGGCCAGCACAATCGGCACGTTGATCAGGAACACCGACCCCCACCAGAAATATTCCAGCAACACGCCACCCACCACCGGCCCGAGCGCCGCCGCGCCCGACGCCACCGCCGACCAGATGCCGATCGCCAGCGCGCGTTCGCGTTCATTGGTAAACACATGACGCACAATCGCTAACGTCGCGGGCATCATCATGGCCGCACCGATTGCCAGAAACACGCGGGATGCGATCAGCCATTCTGCGGACGGTGCAAAAGCCGCGCACAGCGAGGCCAGCGCAAACACCGGCAGGCCGCTCATAAACAGGTTTTTATGCCCGAGACGGTCACTCAGCATCCCCGCGCCGGGAAGCAGACCGGCAACGACCAGCGGATACGCATTCACGATCCATAATTTTTCGGATGACGACGCACTCAGCGCCAGCGTCAGACGTGGCAGCGCCGTATAAAGCACCGTCATATCAATGATGATCAGGAAAAGTGTACTGGTGACAATGGCGAGGATCAGCCAGCGGTTGTGGACGAACATATAAAGCCTCAGAAAGTTTTTGAGCACTTGCTCAAGCGCGCAAGGTACTTGAGCAAGCGCTCAAAATCAAGTGAGGTCAGCGCAATGGTTGAGGATCGGTTGACACACCGGCGGGCAGAGAGGGCGAACACAGCGGCAAGAAAAAGCCCACCGGAAGGTGGGCTAAAGGGGTAAAACAGACTTTTATTGCGTCTTTCTTATTACTTCCCTGGGGTGGCGAAATTACTCTTTAACGGTGTCTTCCAGCGTGAAGCGCCCTAACGGGTTCTGATGGAAGTCTTTGATATTTTTGCGTGTGACGTTGCGGTACGGGCTGTAATACAGATCGACCCAGTTCACGTCAGCCTTGGCCATTTTCTGCAAATCAATGTACATCTGCTGGCGTTTTGCCGGATCCATTTCCACACGGGCGGCGGCCACCAGCGCTTTCACTTTGTCGTTGTGATAGCGCGTCATGTAGTTGTTGTTCGAATCATGCCCCAGCACAAACGTGGTTTTTTGATCCGGATCGAGAATGTCGTTCGTCCAGTACATCACCGAAATGTCGTAATCCCCCGCCACCAGCATGTCCCAGCTCTGGCTCGGATCCACTTTTTGCAGATTGGCGGTAATGCCTGCTTTGGCGAGTTGCTGTTGCAGCAGAACGGCGATTTGCTCGTCCACTTCATCTCCGGCGTTCACCAGATATTTCAGCGTCAGGTTTTTCACGCCCGCCGCCGCCAGCAACTGTTTGGCTTTTTCCGGATCATAAGGACGTTGCAGATTGCCGGCGTAGTGATACAGCGCGCCGTCAGGAATGTAGGAATTGGCGATTTTGCCGTAGCCGAACGTCACGGTGTCAATAATCGATTTTTTGTCGATGGCGAAATCCAGCGCCTGACGCACTTCGATTTTGCCCAAATCGCCGTGGGAATGGTTAATCAGCAGATGGTCTTCCCGTGTGGAAGTATCCAGCTCAACAGCCAGTTTGGGGTCTTTCTGCAACGATGAAATGCGTGAGAACGGAATCGACAGCGCCGCATCGATTTCGCCCGCCTGCACTTTCAGCATACGGGTATTGTCATCCGGCAGCGTCAGCCACTCGACACCATCAAGCTTCACCTTCGCGGCATCCCAGTAATACGGGTTTTTCACCAGCTCGACCTTCTCACCGCGCGTCCACTCTTTCACGCTGAAGGCGCCCGAACCCACCGGATGTTCGGCAAAATCCTCCGCGCCCTGTTTGGTCAGCGCCGCCTGTGAAATCACCGATGCATTTGGCAGCGCCAGCTGGGAGAGAAACGCCGCCGACGGCGTTTTCAGCGTAATGACCAGCGTGTGCGCGTCACTCGCTTTCAGCGTATCAATAATGCTGTACGAATCTTTCCACAGCGAACCGGCGTCATCGCGGATACGCGTCAGGCTGAAGACCGCATCCGCTGCCGTGACCGGTGTGCCGTCGGAGAATTTTGCATCGCGCATTTTCAGTGTATAGGTTTTGCCGTCCGGCGAAATCGTCCAGCTTTCCGCCAGCCCCGGCAGCAGTTTGGTGCCGGTATTGTCCACGCGGACCAGCGGGTCAAACACGTTGGAGAACACCCAGTTATCGGCGTTTTTGCGCCGATTTGATCGGGTCAAACGTCGTGCTGTCCTCGCGACGTCCGATGGTCAGAACTCCGGCCGCCTGCGCCATTTCGCTGACCAGGCTCAACGCCAGCAGCACCCCGGCGGCCACAACGTTAAAATGCTTTTGCTTCATGTAACATTCCTTCAGTCATCGGAAAAATCCTTTCGCTACCGGGCGCATCAAGCACACAGGCGAAGGCATGGTCGGCAATATGCCGGGTTTCGGGCGCCGCGCCCTGCCTGCACGCGGGAAGCGCACGGGCACAGCGTGGATGAAAAGCGCAGCCCGCAGGCAGCGAAACCGGGCTCGGCGGCTCGCCCTGTAACGGGTTTTCCGGCAGCGGCCGGTCGGGGTCAATTTCGGGGATCGCCGCCACCAGCGCGGCGGTGTAAGGATGGCGCGGCGTGTTAAATACCGTCTGCGTCGGTCCGCTTTCCACAATGCGCCCGAGATACATCACCGCCACGCGGTCACAAAGACGCCGCACAATCGCCAGATCGTGCGCGATAAACAAGATTGCCAGCCCCATGCTTTCGCGCAGATCCATCAGCAGATTGATGATTTGCGCCTGAATCGACACGTCCAGCGCGGCAACACATTCATCGGCGACAATCAGCCGTGGCTCAATCGCCAGCGCTCGGGCAATTGCGGCACGCTGACATTGCCCGCCGCTCAGCGCCTGTGGCCGCCGCGACGCGTGTTCCGGGTTCAGGCCAACCAGCGTCAACAGCTCGTTAATCCGCGCCGGAATTGCCGCTTTCGCGACTTTCTGATGTACACGCAGCACTTCGCCAATACTCTCGCCCAGCGTCTGACGCGGGTTCAGTGAGGAAAATGGATCCTGAAAAATCATCGCAGTTTGCTGACGAAGTCGGGCGATATCTGGCTTCACGCCACCGGTGATCAGCTGACCGTTAAAACGCACCCGCCCTGCGCTGGCATTTTCAAGCTGCAACATCGCGCGCCCCAGCGTGCTTTTTCCGCTGCCCGATTCACCCACCAGCCCCAGCGTTTCTCCGGCATTGATGTACAGCGACACGCCGTTCACCGCCTGCACGACGCGCTTTTTACGCCCCAGCCCGCCGGACACCGGAAATGTCACCGACAAATCTTCGGCTTCCAGCAGCGGATAAGGCCGCGCGTTCAGGACAGACGTCACATCAGAAAGTGGATTCATTTTCCCTCCCGTGGATAACCGGTTTGAGGACGCGCAAAGGGTGATGACAGGCGGCCACATGGCTGCAGGCAAACGCCGCCGACTGCATCGCGGGCTGGAGTTCATGGCATTGTGCCGTCGCATGTGTGCAACGCGGATGAAAACGGCAGCCTGCAGGGAAACGCGCCGCCACCGGAGGCTGACCGGGTAATGTGATCAACCGCCCCGCGCCGCCTTCGCTGGCCGGCTGGCAGTCAATCAGGCCGCGGGTATACGGATGCAACGCCTGCGCCAGCACCTGACGTTTTTCGCCGGTTTCACACAACCGCCCGCCGTACATCACCGCAATGCGGTCGCAGGTTTGCGCCACCACGCCGAGATCATGGGTAATGAGAATAATGGCAATGCCCAGCCGGTCGCGCAGGTCGCATAGCAGCCGTAAAATCTGCATTTGCACGGTGACATCCAGTGCCGTTGTAGGTTCGTCGGCAATCAGAATTTTTGGCTCACAGGCCAGCGCCACGGCGATCATCGCGCGCTGGCGCATACCGCCGGAAAACTCATGCGGATAGTTATCCACTCGCCGTTGCGGATCGGGAATGCCCACCTGCCGCAACCATTCCACGGACTGAAGCTGCGCCTCGCGGCGGCTCGCGCCAAAATGCAGGCGGCGGCTTTCAGCAATTTGCTGACCGATGGTCATCACCGGGTTCAGATGGCTGGCCGGATTCTGGAAAATCATGCCAATTTCCCGCCCGCGAATGGCCGTCATGCGTTTATCGTTTAACGTCAGTAAATCGCTGTCATTCAGGCAAATTTCTCCGGCGCTGATTTTCAGCCCTTCGCCCGGCAACAGGCGCATCATCGCGCGGCAGCTCAGCGTTTTTCCCGAGCCGCTTTCGCCCACCAGCCCGAGGATTTCACCGGCACTGAGCGTGAGGGAAAGCTTATCCACCAGCGCCACACCCTGCCGGTCTTCAATCGTCAAACCGCAAACCTGTAACAGCGTCATGCGCGTTCCCCCAGTTTGTCGCCCAGACCGTCGGCCAGCAGGCTGAAACTCATCGCCAGCACAACAATCGCTAAGCCCGGAAACGTGGTTATCCACCACGCGGTGGTGATGAAACTTTGCCCTTCGGCCACCATCACGCCCCATTCCGCCAGCGGTGGCTGAACACCTAAGCCGAGGTAGCTCACCGACGCGCCGCTCAGTAATACCAGCACGCAATCGGACATCGAGAACACCAGCGAGCTGGTCAGCGCGTTAGGCAAAAGATGCAATAACAAAATGCGCGGATGGCTGTAGCCCAGGCTGCGCGCGGCCAGAATGAAATCGCGGTGTTTGAGCGTCAGCACCTGCGAGCGCACCAGCCGGGCGTAAGATACCCAGCCGACCATCGCCATCGCGATATAAAAACTGCTCAGGCCCGGCCCGAGAATAGCGATGATTGACAGCATCAGCACCAGAAACGGAAATGCCAGTACCACATCAATCACGCGCATGAAAAACGTATCCACCGCACCGCCGAGATAACCGGAAAACGCGCCGATCAGCGTGCCGAAGGTGAACGGGAAAATGACGCCGATGATGCAGATTTGCAGATCAATCCGCGCGCCCCACATCACGCGGGAAAGAATGTCGCGGCCAAAATTATCGGTGCCAAACGGGTGCGCGAACGTCGGCGGTGACAGCGTCACGGCAGCGTCCTGCGCAATCGGGTCGAACGGCGCAATCCATGGGGAAAGCAACGCAATCAGCACCCACGCGCTCAGCATCAGAATGCCCAGCCGCAGCGCCTGCTGACGCGGCAACCACCGCAGGTGAAAACGACCCAACCGCTGCGTGGCTATTTTTTCTGTCATGCTCATAGCTTCACCCTCGGATCCAAGGCCACGGTCAGCAAATCAGCCACCAGATTGACGGCCACCGTCGCCAGCGCAAACACCAAAACCACGCCCTGAACTACCATGTAATCGCGGCTGATAATGGCTTTCACCAGCAACTGTCCCATGCCCGGAATGGCAAACACGCTTTCAATCACTACCGTGCTGCCAATCAGCCAGCCGATATTCACTGCCAGCAGATTGACCGTCGGCACCAGCGAATTGGGCATCACATGACGCCAGAAAATCCGGTTCTCGTTCTGCCCGCGCGCTCTGGCGGCGGTGACATAATCGTTCTGTAATTCCATCAACAAACTGGCGCGCAGATTGCGGGTCAGCACCGCCGACAGCGCCAGCGCCACGGTCAGGCACGGTAAAAACAGATGATGCAGACGCTCGCCGAAATCACTGCCGTAGCCCGACACGGGAAACCAGCCGAGCGACAGGCTGAACAGCAAAATCATCATGATCGCCAGCCAGAACGCCGGTAATCCAAGGCCGACGGTAGAAAGCAGACGGATCATCTGATCCGCCAGACGCCCGCGATTTCTCGCCGCCGTTGCCGCCAGCGGTACGGTGAACAACATCGCCAGCAGCACGCTGCCCAACACCAGATACAGCGTCGGTTCGATGCGCGACATAATCAGTTTCAGCGTATCCACCCGGTAAATCAGAGACTTGCCCATTTCGCCGTGCAGCAGATTGCGTAAGAAATAGAGATATTGCTGCCAGACCGGCAGATCCAGCCCGTACTGCGCACGAATGCGGGCGATGGCTTCCGGCGTACTGCGCACACCGAGCAGGATCCTCGCCGGATCGCCGGGTATGGCACGCACCATGACAAACGTCAGAATGCTGATCCCCAGTAAAACCGGCAGCAGTTGCAGCGGGCGCCAGAGCAAAAATCGGTAACGGTGCATGGCAATCCTCTTAATGACTGTTTTTGGTGCAGAGCAAGCGTCATTTCCCTGTGGCTCTACGTTAGCCTCCGCGAAACCTCACCGGTAGTTAGCAAAAATACTAGGTTTGTCATGCCAGCGATTTGGCACTGCGATTGCATAACTTTTTCTTATAAAACGGGCAGCAGCCAAATCGGTGCCCGATCAACACATTCCTGGTGTATAGCCGAAATTGCGGAGAGGAATTCATGAAACTCGCGGTGAATGAAAGTGCAGTGCCATTACGGGAAACCACCGTTGACGGCGCGTTTAACCAGCTTTTCGCGCAGACGTCGCGTCTGGGATTCGACGCCCTGATTTACGATTACACGCCGGTGCCGCGCTCGCTGGAAGGTGACCTCATCACGCCCTCCTTGCTGCGCATGTCTAACGTGCCGGGCGACATGCAGAAGTTGTGGCTGGAAAGCGGCTATTACCAGGTTGATCCGGTGCAGCATTACGCGCTGGAAAGCTGCGCGCCGTTTGTGTGGTCCTATCAGCGGCCGGACAACACGTCGCTGCAAAATCGTCTGAGCGATCTCAACAAACCGGTCACGCATTACATGTGTGATAACAACATGCCGTGCGGCGCAACCGTGCCTTTGCATTTGCCGAACGGCGGGTTTGTGACCGTCACCGGTATTCACACCGGTGCGGGGCATGAGCTGGATATTCACGACGTGCTGGCGGAACTGAGCCTGCTGGCGCTGACGTTTCAGGAGTGCGTCTTTCCGCTGTTCGACGCCAGCGTGCTGACCTGCAAACATGTCCGGCTGAGCAAGCGCGAGCGCGAATGTCTGGCATGGGCGGCGGAAGGATTAACGGCCAAGGAGATCGCCCGAAAACTCAGCCGCTCAGTGGCCACCGTGACGCTGCATCTCAATACCGCCGGGCGTAAACTGGGTGCCAGCAACCGCGTACAAGCGGTGGTCCGCGCGCTGCATTACCGCCTGCTGGACAGCTGACCGCCCGATTTCCTATCTTTTTTACTAGCTGTTCAGCGCCGCACTGATGTTTACCCTGAGAAGATTATTCACCGACAGGGGAAACAAAATGGTCAACATCACTGAAGGCTACGCACCGTTCCAGGAATACCAGACCTGGTACCGCATTAGCGGCGATCCCGGCAGCGGCAAAACTCCGCTGGTGATCGCCCACGGCGGGCCGGGTTGCACGCACGATTACGTTGACGCCTTCCGGGACATCGCCAAAACAGGCCGCGCGGTGATTCATTACGATCAGATTGGCAATGGCCGTTCGACGCATCTTCCCGATAAACCGGCGGACTTCTGGCAACCGTCGCTGTTTCTGGCAGAGCTGGACACTCTCCTGCGTCATCTCGGCATCGAAGAAAACTACGCGCTGCTCGGGCAATCCTGGGGCGGCATGCTGGGAGCCGAACATGCCGTGACGCGCCCCTCCGGCCTGAAAGCGCTGATCATCGCCAACTCACCGGCCTCGATGGAATTATGGCTGCAAGCCGCCGCCCGCCTGCGCAGCGAACTTCCCGCCGGTGTGCAGGAAACCCTGCTCGCCCACGAACAGGCCGGAACAATCGACAGCGAAGAATACAAAGCCGCCTCACAGGTTTTCTACGCGCGCCACGTATGCCGTCTCAACCCGTGGCCGGAAGAGGTAAAACGCACCTTCGCCGCGATGGACACCGACCCGACGGTGTATCACGCCATGAACGGCCCGACCGAATTCCACGTGATCGGCAGCATGAAAGCGTGGACGATCATCGATCGCTTACCGGCGATCAACGTGCCGGTCTTGCTGATTTCCGGCCGCTACGACGAAGCCGCCCCCGAAGTGGTTCAGCCCTTCGCCGACGGGATCAAAGACGTCCGGTGGGTAATTTTTGAGAATTCGAGCCACATGCCGCACGTGGAGGAGCGGGAGGCGTGCATGGAATGCATTGAGGAGTTTCTGGATTTGCAGGAGGCAGCTGCAAAGGGCTGCCTTTAAAGGCGGCCTGGTGAAAATTTCGGTTTTTCAATTGCGGTGATCGCTCAAGGTCTAAACCTTGGGCTCGCCGCCCAAACTGGCCCAAAGGGCGCGTTAACGCGCGCGCCCTCTGGACACCCGCGCTTTTTAACTGCGCGCTGCCGCTAGTAAAGTATGTTTCAGCAACTCCGGCTATTGCCGCAAACGCCGCCGCTGCGCGGTTCTCTCGCCTCGGGTTCGAACCTGCTCGAAAAAAGACTCTCGCTGTTTCTCACCACTCACTCGACGTCGTTTTGAAAGCGGCCAAAGGCTATGTAATTCGGAAGATTTATGCAGGCTGATTTTGAATTGAAGAAGCCTCCAGCCGCTTTCAGAAAGCTTGCTGAATGAGTGTTTCGAGACCAAAAGGCTCGAAGACCGAAATGAAGGTACCGCGCAGCGGCAAGTTTTCGCGGCAATAGCTGCGGTACCTGAAACATAGCCAGCGAGCGATAGCGCGGGTTGTAAAAAGACGCGGAGATTCCAAAGAGGCCCCGTCCTGGGCCTCTTTGGTCGGTTTCGGCGCGAGCCGCTGAGTGATCACCGCAATTGAAAAACCGAAACTTACACTAAGCTGGCGCGTAAAGCCTGTTTGGGCGGCGAGCCCAAGGTGTTGACTTTAAAGCCAGAGCGTCAAGCTCTACTTTGTCACCAGCACTGGTTGCTCCCGGTAATCCGCCGGGAAGACTTTCTCTAAGTCTTTAATCTTCGGCAGATCGTTCACCACAATGTACGGATAATTCGGATTATCATTCAGGAAGTTCTGGTGATAAGCCTCCGCCGGATAGAAATGCGCGTTGCTTTCCACCTTCGTCACCAGCGGATCGCTGTAGCTTTTGCTGGCACTGAGCTGCGCGATATACGCTTTCGCCACTTCAGCCTGCGCCGCGTTCATCGGGAAAACCGCCGAACGGTACTGGGTGCCGGTGTCCGGCCCCTGCCGGTTCAGCTCAGTCGGGTTGTGCCCCACGGAGAAGAAAATGTGTAACAGTTCGCCGTAGGTGATCTGCGTCGGGTCAAACGTGACTTTGACGGATTCCGCATGGCCGGTATCGCCGCTGCTCACCTGCTCGTAAGTGGCGGTCTGCGCTTCGCCGCCGGTGTACCCGGACACCGCGCTGGTCACGCCTTTCACATGCTGGAACACGCCCTGAATTCCCCAGAAGCAGCCGCCGGCAAACACGGCGGTTTCACTGTGTGATGTGCCGGCCGGTTCATCGTGTGCGGGTGCCGGGATCACGACAGCAGGTTCCGCGCCGCCCCACGACCAGGCGGTGTTCTGGAAGACAAAAGCCGAGGCCAGCACCAGACCGGCGATCACACTGAGATTGCGTAAAGACTTCACTCTTTTTTCTGTATTTTTCACGGTTATTTTCATAGCAGCCTCGCGGAAATTAAACTTTTGGAGTGAACGTCATCGCCAGCCCGTTCATGCAATAACGCAAACCCGTCGGCTGCGGGCCGTCGTCAAAAACGTGGCCAAGATGACCGCCGCAGCGGCGGCAATGTACTTCGTCGCGAACCATACCCAGCGTCGTATCCCGGCTGGTCAGCGCCGCATTCGGCAGCGGTTTCCAGAAACTCGGCCAGCCGGTGTGGCTGTCGAATTTGGTCGACGAGGAGAATAAAGGCAGGTCGCAACCCGCACAGGAAAACTGACCTTCGCGATGCTCATTATTGAGCGGGCTGGAGTAAGGGCGTTCGGTACCGGCTTCACGCAATACGTAATATTGCGCATCGCTGAGCCGCTGGTGCCATTGCGCATCAGTCAGTTCAATTTCAAACTTTTCAGATCTGACCTGCGCATCGGCTTTGCGGGTAAACACGCCGGGGAAAAGCCCCATGACGGCAATCGCCGAAGCGGCGGTGCTGCCTAAGAGAAAATTACGTCTGTTCATCATCATCGTCACCGTTGCGGTAGTTGTCGATGACGTCAGATTACAGAGGGATGTCTTACCGAATCCTCCCGGAAAGTTAACGTTTTTGTGATAACTGACGAATGTCGGGAGACAGGGATTAACACACTTTTCCATCCGGTGAACGGTTATTTTCCTGACGTTGACCTGAGATTTACATCCTATTATTTTTGTATCATTAATTTCACATCTCAAAATTTCAGCACAACCCCGTTTAGGTTTCGTTGAGGTTGGCCGCCTATAATTGGCCTCCAAGCGAAATATCCTATTATTTAAATTCCGGTAAAACCATGAACAGAAAAATAGCCGCAAAGCTGATAACAGCCTTGGCGACGTATTTATTTTCAATTCTTTGCCACGCGTCTCTTATTCTGGATGAAACCCGTGTGGTATATCCTGAATCAAACTCGCAGGAATCGGTAAAAGTCGATAATCCGACGCGGATTAATTTCCTGGCTCAGGCATGGATTGAAAATGAAAAGGGCCAGGAAGAAGGCCGCTTCACCGTGTATCCGCCGCTGTCGAAGATCAGCGGAGGGAATGCCGGCACGTTGCGAATTGAAAAAATTGACAGCACCCAGCTTCCGGCAGACCGGGAAACGCTGATGTGGCTGAATGTGAAGGAAATCCCGCAGAAGTCCGGGGACAACGGCCCGCAGCTGGTTGTGGCGTTTAAAACACGTATCAAGATTTTTTACCGGCCAAAAAGCATTGATCCGGAGCTTCATGAAAGCTTTGTCAAAATGACCTGGCGTGCAGAACCGGGAAAACTTATCGTCACGAACCCGACTCCGTACCATATTACTTTTGATAAAGTGTGGGATGGCCCGGTAAATAACGACAAAAACAAACTATCCGCCAATATGGTTGAACCATTTTCGACGCTGACCATTCCTGTGCCCGCCAACGCGATTGTGCATCAGGTTCATTACAATATTATTAATGACTTTGGCGGTGTTTCAAAAATGCAGAATATCTCTATTTAGCATCTCTTTTAATAAAATTTCCCACAGTGATTTAAACCCTCTCTGAAGGAAAGTGAGTCTCCCTGTTTTAAATTTATAAAGGCAAGAAAATGATGTTTAACAAAAATGTATTAGCCGGTGCTTTAGCATTATCTTTACTGCCGGTCGCCGGTTTGGTTCACGCTGATGACGCCGCCTCCTCGGTTGAAATTCAGTTCAATGGTTCGGTGAAAGCGCCCACCTGTACGATCAATGACAGTAATACCGATCATTCCGTGAATCTGGCAGAAATCAATCAGGCAAAAGTTGCCGCGCTCACCACCGGGCAAGCCACCGCAGAGGATCAGCAACGTTTCCATCTTTCGGTGAATTGTGCTGAGAAAGCCAGTGCGGATGATTTGACCATGACCATCGATGGCCACACTGATGGGTCAACACCGACCATTCTCACGAACACCAGCACCGATGCCGACAGCGCGAAAGGCGTGGGTTTCGAGCTTTTTAGTGAGCAGGATCTGGCGACACCTCTTCAGGTAAACGGCGGCGTTGTTCCTTCTGCCGATTACATCGACCGCCTGAATCAGGGCACAGAAAGTATCAACTTTGTCGTGGAATACGCCAAGCAGGACGCCACGGTCAGCGCCGGGACTGTCACGTCTAACGCAACCTTCGCGTTTACGTATAAATAAAGCATCAGGAAATAACATCTGGCGTCCTTCACATCACCTGCGTCAGGTGTTACCGGGCCATAAGGCCCGGATCCCCGCACTTACCATGAGAATCCCCCGCATTTCCTCACCCTTTTTCTGCTCCCGCTATTTTATCCGTGCCTTGTGCGCAGTGAAGATTTCGATATGTCGTTAATGGAAAAAGTGGGGAATTTGCAGGGCGTAGATACGTCGGTGCTGGAAAAAGGCAGCGAAATGATCGCCGGGAATTATCCGGTCATTCTGCTGATCAATAACGAAGAAACCGGTCAGGTTTCACAAATTTTCCAGCTGGCAGAAGGTTCAGTTCAGCCGGTATTTACCGCCGCGCAGCTCTGCGCCTGGGGCATCACGCCCGACCGTTCGCCTGAAGGGCCACATCCGCTGTCCGCCTTTGTGGATGACGCCCGTTTTAACTATGACGCCGGGAGCGAGCA
The DNA here is from genome assembly GCF_047784855.1 of Rahnella sp. PCH160. Lineage (NCBI taxonomy): Bacteria > Pseudomonadati > Pseudomonadota > Gammaproteobacteria > Enterobacterales > Yersiniaceae > Rahnella > Rahnella sp. PCH160. The sequence goes on along the minus strand of NZ_JBLOGT010000002.1, from coordinate 25,062 downwards.
GCTTTCCCTGACCGTTCCGCAGGCTCGCTATTCCACGGTCTCCGGGGATATTGCGCCCGAGCAAAATTGGGTGGCGGGGCTGAACGCCGCGCGTCTCAATTACAACCTGAACCTGCAGCGCAATACCGGCAGCCAGAGTCAGCAAATTGACACCGCCAGTTCGACGCTCAACAGCGGCATCAATCTGGGAAACTGGCGGCTGCGCAACGACGGCTATTTTAACTACAGCAGCGAGGCAGGCAGCCATTATCAGAGCAGCGCCAGTTATATCACCCGCGATATCGCCGCATTAAAAAGTACGTTTCGCGGCGGTGATTTCTTCACCAATGGCAAAATCTTTTCGTCTGTTTCACTGCGCGGCATAACACTCTACTCCAGCGAAGAAATGCGCCCGGACAATCAGCGATTTTACATGCCCGACATCAGCGGAACGGCGCGCACCAACGCCACCGTGGTCATCCGCCAGAATGGTTTTGTGATTGACCAGCGCCGCGTCACACCCGGCCCGTTCCTGATTAAGGATTTACACAGCGCGACCAGCTCCGGCGATCTTGATATCACTGTGATTGAAAGCGATGGCAGCACGCAGCACTTTACGCAGGCGTTCAATGCCATTGCCGCCCTGCTCCCGCCCGGCGTGTTTAACTATGAAATCTCCGCCGGACGTTATCGTAACAGCACGACGTCAGGCACAACGCTTGTGCCAAAAATCTATCAGGCCAGCGCCTTTTACGGGTTAAGTAATACGTTCACCCTGCTCGCCGGTCAGCAGATGGCGACGCAGGGCAATTTTCGATATCAGAACAGCGGCGGCGGGCTGGGTGCGAATATTCCGGTGATCGGCGGACTGTCTTTATTACTCAAACGCAGCAAATCCCAAACCGTAAACAGCCAGAAAGCGCAGCAGGGGAAACAGCTGGAAACGCTGTTTGTGCGCACGGTCGACGAAACCCAAAGCACCCTGAGCCTGAGCTGGAAACACAAGTACAGCCAGAATTATCAGGAAGTCGGGGATGCTATCAGCGCAGCGCAGCGGAGTCCGGCGGGTATCCGCTACCGCGATCAGTACAACGCTCAGCTCGATCAAAGTATCGGCGCGATGACCGTGATGCTGCGCTATACCGAAGACCAGCGCGGGGACGGCAGCCGGCAGCGCAGTTCACGTGTCGGGCTGAGCGTCAGCCGCTGGCAGTCACAATTTCAGGTTTACTACACCCATCAGCGAAGACTTAAAGGCGTCACGGATAACAGCCTGACGTTCAACGTAGTGATCCCGCTGGGTGAATCGCAAATGCAACACGTCGGTTATAACTCGCTGACGGATTCCCGTAACGGCACGCAACAGACGGCCTCGGTGAACGGTTCTTTGATGGCGGATGATCAGCTGAGTTACGACGTCAGCCTGTCCGGCCAGGGAAGCCAGAAAACATCGCAGATTTCGGGTGATTACAGCGGTTCTGCGGGCATTGTCAGCGCCGGTATTTCGCAGGGGCGTGGTTATCAGCAAACCAGTCTGGGCATGGAAGGCGGCGTACTGGTTCATCATCATGGCGTGACGTTCAGCCAGCCCTTGGGCGATACCGTGGTGCTGGTTCACACCCCGCAGACCCGGGGTTTGAAAATTAAAAACAGCGAGAATGTCTCCACCGATCGCTGGGGCAATGCGGTGATCCCGTATGCCGTGCCTTACCGCGCGAACGATGTTGAACTGGATCCTGAATCCCTCGACCGACATATCGATGCCTCTTCTACCGTGAAAAGGGTCATCCCGACCCACGGCGCAGTGATCGAAGCCGAATTTAATGCCCGCCGCCACGACCGGCGTTTTGCCAAACTACTCGATAAAAAAGAGCATCCGCTGCCCTTCGGCGTCGAGATTCAGGATGCCGCTCATGCCCGGATAGGCACCGGCGGCGCAGCCGGTATTTTACTGGCGGATTTCAGCCACGCACGCTGGCCGCTGGCCGTCACCCTCAACGGCCATATGCTGTGCCATATTCCCCGTTCAGCACCGCCGGGTCCCCCATCCGACACTTCAACTTTGTGGAAATTATCATGTTCTTAGCGCGCCGCAATACCTGGCTGTTATTGCCTTTACTTGCCCTTCCGCCTCTTTTCTCTCAGACACTGGCCAGCGAAAACAAAATCCTGTTGCTTAAAGCCGGGGCCTTAGCGGTAAAACAGATACAGCCCGCTGGCACGCTATTGGCCACTTTTCCTGCCAGCGCGTGAAGTCATGCTGTTCTGCCCGACTCTGACCTTAATGTAATGATTTCACATCCGGTCTGGGATGAGGGCCGGGGCATTTATCAGACGGATATTCCGGGGATTGGTTTTAGTTTTTGCCGGCAGGAAGGAAGTCTGTGCCTGCACAACGGCGCGCCACTGAAGGGATCGTCTGTAGCGACGTCGATGAAAAATTTTGCCCTCCGGCTGTATAAAACCGGTCGGGTTCAGGCCGGTGAATATAATTTACCGGCCCTGTTTACCCTCAATCAGGCAGGCACACCGCGAATGTCGCTGGGGATGAATGCGCTGCGGCTCAGCGTCAGCCAATGCAGCATCACCCGCAATACGATGCGCGTCACATTCCCGGACACAACGCTCGGCACTTCTCCGGTGCTTTCCCGCGTCCGTTTTCATCTGCCGTTGCGCTGCAACTCGCCGGAAGATTACGACAACATGGCGATCAATTTTACATACAACGGCAAACGGGTTGATGCGCAACACATCGAAACCAGCCTGCCGGGCATCGGGCTGAGCGTGAGGACGGAACAGGGGAAGTATGTCGATTTTAGCGCCGCCAGTACCGATACAGGCGCGGCATTTCATGAGACAGGTTACGTGGCTGAACTGAGCCGGGCGTCCGGCGAACAGGTGCAGACCGGTAAATTCAATGTGAGTATTACGGCTGTCCTGACGATGCGCTAATGATATCCATTCCGGCAGCGCTGACGCTGGATTTCAGCGCGCCAATAACCGCTGCATCCAGCCCGCCATTGCGGGCATTTTCTTCCATGATGGCGAAGCTTTTTTCCGGTGAATAAGCCACCTTATAGCAGCGTTCTTCCGTCAGTGCGGCATAATTATCTGCAACGGAAACAATGCGTGAACCCAGATCCAGCTGCGTGCTTTTCAGGAAGAAAGGATAGCCTTTTCCGTCCAGCCGTTCATGGTGAAAACTGGCGACCTGCGCAACATCGCACAACCCGGGCACAACCGATAAAACATCCCAGGTATGCAGGGGATGGCGGAATATCTGCTTTCTTTGCATTTCGTTCAGCGGCTTTTTTTGTGTCAGTACAGCCGCCGGCACCGCCAGTTTGCCGAGATCATGCAACAGACCGGCGATATGAATTTTTTCTATGCCCGTGTCTGAAAAACCGTATAACCGACCCAGCTGAACACTCAGTTCGGCAACTTTAAATGAATGCCCAATCGCCGAGCAGCAATGCGTATCGATCACACGCGCCAGCAGGCTGGTAAGCTGAAGTAACTCATGGCCGGTCAAAGAATGTGCCGGGAAAGGCGCAAGGAGACGAATTTCGATACTCAATGTTGACGAAGCGAGTTGCTTCCAGAATTCCGGGAATAAACCAAGATCACGCAGCGCAATGACGTCATCCAGCGCGTATTTACTGCCGATAGAATCACACAGGGTTTGCATGACCTTTTCGGGATAATGACCACGAGGATATTCATTCAGGCTGAGGGCAGCGAGGTCATTTGCCAGTTGCAGCAGGCGATGTTCCGCATTGTGCATCGCGGCACCGCAAACCAGACCGGCGCATTCGGCCACCAGCGGAATATTGCTCAACCGCTGCGCGCCGTGGGCCGGAGAATGTGAGCCGTTACCGAAATCCCACAGTAAGGCGGCAATAAACAAACGACGCTGAGCGGGCTGACTGAGGCCCCGGTGCCGGGCGATGTTCTGGGTAATATAAGCCCGGCGGGTGCTCCGGTGAGGGGTTTCCGGGTTCAGTAAGTCCAGTGCTGAGGAAAAAGCAGTGAGAAAATCAGTAAAATTGACGTTCATTAAAACCTCCCGTGCAGGCGGGAGAAAATGCGCGTGGCCCGGCTCCCTCCGATACGATGTGATCAGGCAACACAGGAAACCGTATTTTATTTGAGCAGACAATTTAATTACCCGATGGGGCATATATAGGTTTTTATTTTTCATTTAGCAGAGTAAACCGGATAATGAATTATCTGCGGCATGAAAATTATCCATAGGAAAATAAGGGTTAAATGTGTGAAGCACAGAAAATTCACCCCTATTTTTCCAAACTACGACTATCCGATTTTAATTTGTATACTCTTTATCTGAGACACTTTTTCTCAGAAGACCACTTGAACGACTTCATGGATATCTAACAGGGTCAGATGAAATATCTTATTGATAATAAAATAGAATTCAATCCGGATGACGGGACGCTGTCTTATTCTCCCAGCGGCGATATCATAAAACTCACTCTGCCGGCGTCGCGCCTTCTGGAGGAGTTTCTGGTTTCAGACGGGCGTGAGCTGACCCGCGACTATTTACTGGAAACGGTGTGGGATCGTCACGGTTTGCAGGCATCGGGAAACAATCTCAACCAGTACGTCAGCATCCTGCGCCGTAATCTGGCCATGCTCGACTGCAATGAACTGATCGTGACGCTGCCGAAAATCGGCTTCCGCCTGAACACCGCTATCAGCGTGACGCCGGTGGCGGAGTCTGCACAATCCGACACTGCGCCCGCACCACTGACGCCACTTTCTCCCCCATTGCCGATAGATTCTGAAGCACCGGTTGTGACTCCCCCGCCTAAAAAGAACAACCTGCCGGTCATTTTTGGTGCGCTGGTCGTATTATGCGGCGCTGCATTCGGGATAGGGAAATATCAGGACGATCATGACGCGAAAACAGTGATCACTCACAGGGAAAGCGGCTGTGAAGTGATATTCCTTTCAGATATACCGGATCGACGAAAAAATGACGCCATGCTGGAAGTAGGCAATATGGTGAAGAAGTACAGCCTTCAGTGCAATAAAGACCATGTGATCCTTTATAATAAAGAGTTGTCTGTATCAAACCGCAACAGCACGCGGATGATGCTGTCTTTATGCACGTTGGGGAAAAACCGGGAAATTATCTCCTGTGACAACTTCTATCATTATAAATGGATCAAACCATGAGCTATGTGAAACCCCTGCGTTTCTATTTGTTGCTGCTGATCATGGTGATTATCGCCGTGGCGTTTATCTTTTATCCGAAGAACCGATCAATTCCCACGCTCAACTGCAAAGCCTTTATAAATTCAACTATGGACGTTGACCAGGGACAATTGATTTTTTCGCTGACCGAGAGTCTGCAATTTTACGACAGAGATAAAGGCATTATTCAGTACGAAGGCTACGTAAAATCGCCTGAGAAGAGTACCTATCTGGAACGAACGATTTACCTCAGTCAGGGCGTCAAAGTTGACAGTAAGACGTATCATTTTACCATTGATAAAGTGACACCGTCACCGCTGGATACCACACCAGACACTGACTTTAATCAGCTGTGGCTGGAAAACAGCGGCGACAGCGCATCGATCAATATTGGGGTGAGAAACATCCGGGACCGCGCGTATGTGATCAGCAGTCCGTACGCGCCACAGTTCGTTTGCGTGGCAAACTGATGTAGAATTAAAATCTACATAAAACCGATATCACGCATAAAAATCTATATATGTCTCTCTTCAAGATATAAATTGATGACGATTGTCGTTATGTCGTCTTATACACTCTTAAAACAGGCACCTGGACGCAATCTGCGCAGGTACCGCTGATGATATAAAACGACATAGAACAGGTTTAAAATGCGTATCAATTTAATGAAAACTCTCGTTGCCGGCAGCGCTCTTGTAGCCGTAATCACTTTCACCGGACAAGCTCAGGCATTAGAACTCGGCGCGAAAGCAGGCAGCGATTTCACCGAACTCAGTGTTGGGATGGGTCGTGCAACATCCGGTCTTTACCTTGACAGTAACTGGGCTAAAAACACCCGTAACGGACGCCAGGCAGGTGCTTTGGGCGCAGGCTTTGATATTCCGGTTGGCCCGGCAATGATTAATATCGGTGCGAAAGCCGTTTATATGCAGGGTTCTGTTTCTGATAATGAAGGTGTGGCCTTCCCTGTTGGTGGCGGTATTACCGTTCCATTCAGTGACTCTCTGGCCTTTTATGCCGAAGGTTATGCCGCGCCCGATTCTTTAAATAACCGCGCGAAAAGCTATGTTGAAGCCGATGGCGGATTCAGCTGGGTTCCGTTCCAGCCATTAAAAGTGAAAGCCGGTTACCGTTATATTGGCGTTGACGGCAGCGCCGGGAATCCGAATGAGCGCATTATTGATGGTGCTTATTTAGGTGGCGAACTGGATTTCTGATTAATTGCGCTGAGTGATGTTTTCCCTGTCGGGTGATTCGGCCTGCCGTCTCACCCTTCGTGCAGCCCCGGTTCCGTTTGTTTATAACAAAATCAGGCTTTATTTATTTGACTTTAATTTAGTTAGTTCCGGTTATTAATTAAATTCTGCGTTTTACCTCTGCAATTAACCCTAAATATTCTGTGTCCGTTGCCGATACTTGCTGAGGGTATTTCACCCCCCTCAGAATATTAACAAGTAAGGAAACGCATCATGCAATTTGGGGCAAATCTATTATTACCGGCATTGGTACTTTCTTTAGCAGGTTGCGCTACTCGACCATTACCGCCGACACACCAGACAATGCGTTCAACGGAAATCCGCTCTGACAACGGAAGTCAGATGATGCATATTCTGGCCTATCGTGAACACTCATTCTGGCAGAACGTGAACGCACTTTCTGGTTTCGCGTGAACGCGTATTCCGACGGAAAATACCACGATTTTGCACCATGGCCAGAATCACTGTTCATTTTGCCAGAATCGGTGTTCACCTGACCGGAATTGCTGTTCACGTTTCCAGAATCATTCTTAACGCATTGATTTTTGCTGCTATATCTATCCCTTTCATTACAGGGGGTGATATATGCCAAACAAGAGAATCGCAATGCGTAAAATCCATGAAATTTTAAGGCTGCGTTTTGAGGTCGGCCTGTCATTCCGTCAGATAAGCCAGTGCGCCGATGTCAGCACAGGTGCCATCCAGAAAATGCTCAAACGCCTTGAGGCCTCCGGGATCTCCTGGCCGTTACCAGAGGGGATGTCAGAGCCCAGGCTTGCCAGCATGCTGTATCCGGACTCTGACAGTCGTCCCGGTGCGCTGGAAGATCCTGACTGGGCTAAAATCCATATGGAGTTGCGTAAGAAAGGCGTCACCCGCCACCTTCTGTGGGAAGAGTATTGTCAGCGGATGCCGATCCGGGCGTACAGCTACTCACAGTTCTGCTGCCGCTACCAGACCTGGTCCCAGTCACAGAAGCGCTCCATGCGCCAACAGCATCTCGCTGGTGAAAAATGCTTTATCGACTACTGTGGGCCCACGGTGGCGGTTATCTCACCCGAAACCGGTGAGTGCCGGCAGGCTCAGATCTTTGTGGCGGTGTTGGGGGCATCAAACTATACCTTCGCGGAGGCCACGTATACACAGTCGCTACCGGACTGGCTTCTCAGCCACGTCAGGATGCTGGAGTTCTTCGGCGGCGTTCCCGAAATCCTGGTCCCTGATAACCTCAAAAGCGGGGTTAATAAAGCCTGTCGCTACGATCCCGAACTGAATCCGTCCTACCAGCAACTGGCGGAGCACTATCAGGTCGCGGTAATACCGGCCCGCCCCCGAAAACCCAGAGACAAGCCGAAGGTGGAAGTTGGCGTTCAGATCGTTGAGCGCTGGATCCTGGCCCGACTGCGGCATCAGGTCTTCTTCTCGCTGGCAGAACTGAACCACTGTATCCGTACGCTGGTTACGGATCTCAACGAACGCCCCTTTAAAAAACTGCCCGGCAACCGCCGGGAAGCCTTCGACAGGCTGGACAAACCTGCGCTCAGGCCGTTACCGGTACAGCCGTGGCGCTACCGGCACATCAAAAAAGCGAAAGTGAATATCGATTATCACGTTGAATATGAACAGCACCATTACTCTGTGCCGCATCAGTACGTCGGCAAAACGGTGGAACTTCATGCCTTCGACAACCTGCTGGAGGTCTGGGCTGAGGGCCTGATGATCACCAGTCACCCGCGGCGTCTTCATCCCGGTAACAGCACCGCAGCAGAGCATATGCCGGAGCGTCATCGCCACCATCAGCAGTGGACGCCAGAGCGGTTGAAAAACTGGGCGGCAGGCGTGGGCTCCGACACGCTCAAGTGGGTCAGTGAGCGTCTGGTGGAAAAAGCGCATTCGGAGCAGGCCTACCGCCTGTGTCTGGGGTTACTGAGCCTGACGCGCGAGTATCCTTCTGAGCGCGTCAACAACAGCTGCCGGCTGGCTAATGCTGAGGGGCTAACCCGACTGAAGCAGATAAAATCGATACTGAAAAATAATCGCGACCTTGTTCCGGCGGACGGCGATCTGCATCCGTCTCAGGAACTTCCTCAGGAACATGAAAACATCCGTGGCCCACGCCACTTCCACTGAAACAGGGAACTCGATAATGCCACATACGCTGATGAAACAGCTGACTGAAATGAAACTGATGGGAATGGCAGCCGCGCTGTCCTCACAGATGGAACAACCCGGCACTTACGAAGAGCTCTCCTTCAGGGAAAGGCTGGCGTTGCTGGTGACGCGTGAATCTCTGGAAAGGGATCAGCGCAAACAGAAACGCCTGTTGCAAAAGGCCCGGCTGAGGCTTGAAGCCTCGGTTCACGACATCGACTATCAGCCGGTGAGAAACCTGGAGCGTTCGCGGATCGCTCAGTTAAGCCAGAACGAGTGGGTGGTCAGGGGGCAGAACCTGCTGATAACGGGTCCCTGCGGCTGCGGTAAAACCTATGTAGGCTGTGCGCTGGGCAACAACGCCTGCCAGCAGGGTTACAGCGTACAGTACTGGCGACTGAGCCGGTTGCTGGTTGAACTGACCCACAGCCGGGCAGACGGCAGTTACCGGAAACAACTTGCTCAACTGTCCAAAACGCAGTTGCTTATCCTGGATGACTGGGGTCTCGAACCGTTACTACCAGCGCAACGTAACGATCTGCTGGAACTGATGGACGACAGGTACGGTAAGAACGCCACGGTCATGATAAGCCAGCTGCCAACGGATGAGTGGTACGGTTGCGTTGGAGATAACACATTGGCGGACGCGATCCTTGATCGTCTGATGCATAACTCGCACCGTCTGGAAATGAAAGGTGAATCGATGAGAAAACGACTGGCACAGGTTGACTAAAAGTGAACGGTCGGTGTAATAAAAAGAAGTTAGGGCGCGTTAGGAAATAACGCATTCACGTTCAGCCGGAACGACCGTTCATCTTCGCCAGAATACGCAGATGACGCTGAATGTTATCTACGAACTGAAAACGAGCATTAGCCAGCCGACAGACAGTAACCTGAGGATGATCAACCGGTCTGATACCGCCGCAGCTACAGGATTGAAAACACTGCATGTTTTAGTCGGAATGTTCGCAGGTGGCGTTCAGGAAACTGGCTTTAGCAAGGAACAGCTGAAAGGCACGCCTGTGATGAGTGAAGTCAACCCGTCCATGAATTATATGGCACCTAAGCTGACCGCTAACGTCAAAAATCAAATGCAAAGCAGCGCACCGAAAGTTTATAAAATGCCGGTCGAGATCTACGTCAACAACTGGTATCTGGTGTACGAAAACCTCTCCGGCGGAGACAATTACGAACTTCACTACAAAACAACAATCAGTAAGGGCGGCGAGAACGAAAAAATGGTTGGCTTTGATGTTGTCTGTGAACCCGAAGCAATTAAAGCCCCACTGGCAGAATGGCAGGCTAATAATTATCAAAAACTCCACGACGTCACAAAAGTCTATATGGACACGTGCCTGAATGATTTTGATAAAAAATTCAAATCATTCGCAAACGGAACATCCAATGCTGAAAAAACAATTACGCTGCAATAACATCCATTAATACGCAGTTATGCAGTCCCTGGCCGTTTTCAAAAATCACGCCGCAGGAGTGGTGGAAAACCGAGCGTGTTTTGCGAGGTTTGTAACCCGAACGAAGGGCACCGCACAGCGGCGGGATGTCGAACAGGTTAATGTCTTCGCCATCAACGGTATTTTGCGCCCACGGTTTTCATCCAGTGCGCAGATCATCAAAAGCGATCCCGACTCTCCTTCATAGCATTGTTTTTTGTTCGTGTACGAATTAATTTTACCCTATACTCATTTTCAAATCCCCGCAATGCTCTGTCGCATTCGAGATCCATAGATTGCTAAGATAGGACGAAACCATAAGAAAGCCGGGAACGATGATGAGCACACAATTGAGACAGGAAGCCTTTCACTTAATGCGTAAGGTATTCCAGCAACATACCGCGCGATGGCAGCAATGCATCCCGGATCTGACCAAACCTCAGTACGCGGTATTGCGCTCAATTGCTGAAAACCCGGGCATTGAACAGGTACAACTGACCGACGTAGCCATCAGCAGCAAGGCCACGCTGGCGGAAATGCTTTCACGACTTGAGTCGCGCGGTTTGTTAATCCGTGAGGCGGATCCGGCGGACAAACGCCGGCGTTTTATTACCCTGACCGGGGAAGGAAAAGCGGTTCTGGCCAAAACCCAGCCGCTCGGCCAGCAGGTAGACACTGAGTTTTTGGCAAGACTTTCTCCTGATGATCAACAGCATTTGGTTCGCCTGTTGAAAGCAATGATGGAGGCGTAACGGAGAGTTTTATGATTGAAGAAGTCGTGTTGCTTGATGTTAAAAATCAACCGGCCGGTACCATGGATAAAGCGCTTGTGCATACCGCTCAGACGCCATTGCATCTGGCTTTTTCCTGCTACATTCACAACGATCGCGGCGAGTTGCTGATCACGCGCCGGTCCCTGAACAAAATCGCGTGGCCCGGTGTCTGGACGAACTCCGCCTGCGGGCACCCGCTTCCCGGCGAATCATTGCAGGTAGCCGTTTACCGTCGTTGCCAGTATGAACTGGGTTTATCGGTTGAAAAAATCACCTCGCTGATCGGGGAATTCCAGTACATCGCGACCGATGCTTCCGGGATTGTCGAGAACGAATTCTGCCCGATTTTTTCCGCATTTTGCCGTAGGGCTCCCGAGCCACGCGACACGGAAGTCATGGATTATCAATGGGTAAAATCGGAAGATTTGCTGAACAGCGTGCGTGCAACACCTTGGGCATTCAGCCCGTGGATGGTGTTACAGCTTGGTCAGATTACGGAGAAAAACCTGAGTCTGCTGGGGTGAACGTAAACGCACAAAACGAACGTGCTGCCAGTCAGGGTTGTTTAACAACGCTTCATACTGGCGGCGGTTATTCGCGAAGGTTTTTAGCGTCCACATTATAATGGAATCCCGGCTGAAAAAGCTTTTGCGAAACGACTCACGGTTCCCCGTTCCTGCCCAAAGTTCCTGCTTATTCCATGCCCGCGTGGCGGCACGTTTCACGGCCTGAAACAGCGTCCGACCGAAAGAATAATCCACCCAAATAATCAGATCTATTTCCCGCCATTTCACCGCCTGGGTACGTTTGTAATTGCCGTCCAGCACCCAGTCATCACTTGCCCTCAGCTTTTCGCTGAGACATGCGAAAAAGGCTTCATCCGGTGTGCCCTGCCAGTCTCGCCTCCAGAACAACGCATCCAGTTCGATATACGGAATATTCAGTTTCTGAGAAATACCGCACGCCAGCGTTGATTTCCCGCTCCCGCTGGTGCCAATGACATTGATTTTCACTGAAGAATTCTCCGCTCGCTGTTTTTCTCACCAAAAATGGGCACGTATTGTGCGGCGAAAGTAGACGGTTGTATAGCAATAACACGTTGGCAATTTGTTGCCACACTGAACAGAAAGCAGATTTATCCTACACACAAACGTCACAATAAATGATTATTATAGGGGCTCATCTGTAGCCTGCTACAGACAACTTCATGTTTTCCCCTTGTAACTCATTCAAATGCCCGTTTCCCCTGACGGGCATTCTTTTATGTGCGATTCACTGCAAACTTTTTCGCCCCGAAAGGTAACGGACGCCCTGATCGCCGAATTCTTCCTCGTGCGGTTCATTGGGCTGAAGATGAAAAATCTCCCCCGCCGAATAGGTTCTTGTCCCGTTTAATGTCGTAATGGTGATGTCGCCGCTGAGGATAAAAGCCATGGCTTCGAACGGGTGAGTGTGGTTTTCAAAACGGATTAACGGTTCCCGCTCGACCAGCACCGGCTCATCAAAACCGTTATCAACGAGCAGCAGTCTGAATTCATTTTCGGTCATGTGTTCACCTGTATGTTTGTGCGGACTCTCTGATAATACCAGATGGCGTTGCGCTTAACAGACGGCGGGAACAGGGATCAGGAAGAAAGAAAAACGGCCCGCAAAATTGCAGGCCGGAGAACAGTATTTACCAAAAACAGTATTTAACAAATCAGAGAGATTTCAGCGTTTCGGCAATCACCTCTTTTGCCGGTGTCGTCGGGCGACCAATCAGTTTGCTCAATGTATGGGAATCATCAAACAGGCCGCCTTTCGCCGCGCCTGCATCAGAATCAGCCAGCATAGTGGCCAGCCAGTCCGGGAGACCCGCGCCGGTCAGCGCCTTTGCAAATTCGGCTTCCGGCAGGTTGACGTAATCCACTTTCTTACCGGACTGCTGCGCAATTTCGGCGGAGAATTCAGCCAGTGTATACGCTTCATCGCCTGCCAGTTCGTAGACTTTACCCGCCTGATTATCGAGGGTCAGCACCGCTGCGGCGGCTTCTGCATAATCCTGACGCGCGGCCGAAGCAATACGCCCTTCACCGACAGCACCGATAAACGCATTGTGCGCCAGTGCCGGTGCGATGCTCGCCGCATAGTTTTCGGTGTACCAACCGTTACGCAGCACAACATGAGGCACGCCGGATTCACTCAGCGCTTTTTCTGTCGCGCGGTGTTCCACGCCCAGGCCCAGCGGGCTTTTGTCTGCGTGCAACAGGCTGGTGTAGGCCAGCAATTTAACGCCTGCGCGTTTTGCGGCAGCAATCACCGCATTGTGCTGCGCTTCACGCTGACCCACTTCGCTGGAAGAAATCAGCAGCAGTTTTTCAACGCCTTTAAAGGCAGAATCCAGTGTTGCGGGCTGGCTGTAATCCGCCTGACGCACTTCCACACCCAAATCAGCCAGGTCTTTGGCTTTTTCAGGGCTGCGGACCGCAGCAACGATTTGATTAGCAGGCACTTTCTTCAAAAGTGCGGCAATAACGAGGCGGCCTAACTGGCCGGTAGCACCGGTGATTGCAATCATTTTGTTTCTCCAAAAAGTGTTTATTCAACATGAGGCCTGAAAGACGCTGGCTCTGAAAACATCCTATGCGATATACTAACTTTTCGTAAGTACGCACCAAAAGGTTAGTATGAAAATAATTTCTTCCGATAAAACGGCAGAGCGTCTGCCCCTGACAGAACAAATACGTCGGGGCGAAGTGCTCGATCCTAACTGTCCGTCCCGCGAAATCCTCCGGCACATTACCAGCCGCTGGGGTTTACTGATTTTGCTGGCCCTGAGCGACGAAACGCTGCGTTTTAGCGAACTGCGCCGGAAAGTCGGGGGCGTCAGTGAGAAAATGCTGGCGCAGACGTTGCAGTCGTTAGAAGAAGATGGTTTTGTTGACCGCCGTTCATTCCCGGTCGTGCCGCCGCACGTTGAGTATAGTCTGACGCCGCTGGGGATTGAGGTGAAGGATCAGGTTTCCGGGCTGGCGAACTGGCTGGAATCGAATTTGCACCGCGTCATGAAGCAGCGCAGCCTGCGCGTGGTCGGGGAAAATGAGTAACAAAAAAACTTAACAAGAAGGCCAAAATTCTCACCTATCATTGATTCAACTCGCCAACTAATATCATTTCATTGATTCGATAAATGATTTCATATTCAACAGGTGAGGTGGTAAATGTCCCAGTCTCAGACCCACAAGCAACACGTCACGCTTGTCATTACGCACAAAGTTGCGCCTGCCCGTGAAGCAGAATACGAAGCCTGGCTGAATAAAATCATGCCGCAGGCCAGTACGTTTCCGGGGCATCTGGGCGTCAACGTTATCCGCCCGAGCCGCAGCGGCGATGCCTATACCATTCTGGTCCGGTTCGACACGCTGGAAAATCTCAACGCCTGGCACAAATCAGACCTGCGCAAGCAACTGGTGGACGAAGTCAGCCCGCTGCTGTTGCAAAGCGACAGCACGGAAGTGCGCCCCGGCGCCGAATTCTGGTTCACCCCGCCAAGCGCCACGGTTCGTCCTCCGGCACGCTGGAAACAATATCTGCTGACCCTGCTGGTGATTTACCCGTCGACGCACATCGTACCCTGGTTTTGGGGTCTCTTTTTGCCGCAGCTCAAAGGCACGGAGGGCGGCCATTTACTCAATGACGCGTCCGTCGTTGCGCTGGTGGTATTCCTCTGGATGCCGGTTATTACCCGAGTTTTTCATTCATGGCTGACGCGCACAACCGCGCAATGACAGGAGCTTTTCCAATGACGAGTTTTGCTTCCCTGATCTTAACCAACGGTAAATTCCACACGGTCGACCGCGAAAAACCGCTGGCGAACGCTGTGGCCATTAAAGACGGCAAATTCCTTGCCGTCGGCACAGAAAATGAAGTGATGCAGTTCGCCGATGCAGGCACGCAGGTGGTTGATTTGCAAGGTCACACGGCAGTTCCCGGCCTTAACGACTCGCACCTTCACCTGATACGCGGCGGTCTGAATTACAATCTGGAATTACGCTGGGAAGGCGTGCCTTCTCTGGCGGATGCGCTGCGGATGCTCAAAGAGCAGGCCATGCGCACGCCAAGCCCGCAATGGGTTCGCGTCGTGGGCGGCTGGACTGAATTTCAGTTCGCCGAACGCCGGATGCCCACGCTCGATGAAATCAATCAGGCTGCGCCGGATACGCCGGTTTTCATCCTGCATCTCTATGACCGCGCCCTGCTCAACCGCGCTGCGCTGAAAGTGGTCGGTTACACCAAAGACACGCCCAATCCGCCGGGCGGCGAAATTCAGCGTGACAGCAATGGCAACCCGACGGGCATGCTGATTGCCAAACCGAACGCGATGATTTTGTACTCGACGTTGGCGAAAGGGCCAAAACTGCCTCTGGAACAACAGGTGAACTCCACGCGCCAGTTTATGCGCGAGCTGAACCGCCTCGGCCTGACCAGCGCCATCGACGCAGGTGGCGGTTTCCAGAATTATCCCGAGGATTATCAGATTATTGATGAACTTCATCAGAAAAATCAGCTGACGATCCGCATCGCCTACAACCTGTTCACGCAGCGGCCACAGCATGAGCTGGATGATTTCAAACTGTGGACCGACATGCTGAAACCCGGTCAGGGTACGGATTTCTATCGTCATAACGGCGCAGGCGAAATGTTAGTGTTCTCGGCGGCAGACTTTGAAGATTTCCTGCAACCGCGTCCGGATTTACCGCCGGGCACGGAAGTGGAGCTGGAGCGCGTGGTGCGCCATCTGGTCGAACACCGCTGGCCGTTCCGCCTGCACGCTACCTATGACGAATCCATCAGCCGTATGCTCGATGTGTTTGAGAAAGTGAACAGCGATATTCCGTTCAACGGTCTGCACTGGTTCTTCGACCACGCCGAAACCATCACCGAACGGAATATTGAGCGCGTCAAAGCGCTGGGCGGCGGGATTGCGGTCCAGCACCGTATGGCCTTCCAGGGGGAATATTTCGCTGAGCGCTACGGTCTCGAAGCCACCAAACATACGCCGCCGGTGGCGAAAATGTTGTCCGCCGGTTTACCGGTCGGGCTGGGTACCGATGCCACCCGCGTTGCCAGCTACAACCCGTGGACGGCGCTGTACTGGCTGGTTTCCGGCCGCACGGTGGGCGGAATGGCGATGTACGATGACGACGCAAGAATCGACCGCGAAACTGCGCTGATGTTGTGGACGCAGGGCAGCGCGTGGTTCTCCAGCGAGCAGGGCAAAAAAGGCCAAATCAGAGCCGGGCAACTGGCGGATCTGGCGGTGCTTTCTGAAGATTTCTTCAGCGTGCCGGAAGAACGCATCAAAGGGATTGAATCGGTGATGACAGTGGTAGACGGCAAAGTGGTGTACGCCGCGGGCGGATTCTCGCCGCTTTCGCCACCGGCGATCCCGGTTCTGCCGGACTGGTCGCCGGTGACCACCGTGCCGGGGCATTACCGTTCCGCACCTCCGCAAGGCGCAGCGCGCGTCGGGTTGGTTCGCCAGGCGCACCAGTGCGCAGGCCCTTGCGGCGTGCATAAACACAGTCATGACATTGCCCGCGGTTCCGATGTCCCGGTCTCCGACGACAACGCCTTCTGGGGCGCGCTGGGATGTTCGTGCTTCTCTTTCTGATACGTTGATTGAGCTGACATGCCCCTTACCCATCATCACGGGTAAGGGGTTACTCCTCGTTAAGCCTGCGGCTGCGCAATCACCGGGGGTAGCCAGCTGCGGTAGCCAAAGGTGCGGCGACCGACGACGATCAGCACCAATCCTAATGCCAGCGCAAAAACCAGAATAATGGCGATGATTTGCAACGGCATAAAGCTGCCCGCCAGCGCCGTTACCGCCAGACCACTGACCGGCACCGAACACATATTCATCAGGCCAATCAGTCCCATGGTTTTCCCCAGATGCTCCTGCGGAATAATCTGGCTACGCAAGGTGCGCAGATAGACACTGAATGCGCCGTCAAAGGCCATCAGCACCGCATAACCCACCAGATACATCGCGTAATCGACTGACAACGACATCAGCGCGCCAGACAAAATCATCCCGCAAAATGACAGTGTCCCGAGCGTGGAGAGACCAAAGCGTTTGGCAATGCGCGGCACAAAGAGAAACGTCACAATGGTGACCAGCGCGGCGGAAGTTTGTAATACGCCAAAATAGCTTTCCGGCAGGTGAAACTCTTTGAGGATCACCGCCGCACTCACCACCAGCGCCGCCCCGTAGACCAGATTCACCACCCAGGTCAGCGCACACAGATGCAGCAGGATTTTATTCTGCTTAAGTACATGAATCGCCTTAAGGTTTGATTCCACAATTGAGCGGAAACTCATCTTTTCGGCAACCACCAGATCATGCGTTTCGAGGAACAGATAGTTGATGGCAGAGACAGCAAACAGCACGGCGGCACAGGCTAAAATGGCTCCGACGCCACCATAAACAGAAATGGCTACCGCCAGCGCTGGCCCGAGGACCTGCGTGGTCTGATCAACGCCTTGTAACATTGAATGTGCTTTCGGCAAGGTCTCTGCCGGAATATGGCGCGGTAACAACGCCTCAGTCGCCACAAAGTTCAGCACATAAGCGACAGACAGCAGCGCCATCATGACGGCCAGTACCGGGAATGTGGCGCTGGGATGAAAAGTCAGGGTCAGGAAGGCCACCACCATCAACACCGAGCGCCCTGCTTCTACGTTGAAGAAGATAAAACGCGGTTTGATACGGTCGGCCAGAAAACCAGACAGCGGGAAAAACAGAATACGCGGCAGCCATTCAATGACGAAGGCCAGCGAAGAAAAGGTCAACGATCCGGTGGCTTTCAAAATCGCCAGCGGAACGGCAAACAGCAGAAACTGATCGCACAGTGACCCGGCAAAGCGGGAAAAGACAAAACGTTTTAGTCCAAAACGATCACTGTTCATATCGTCACTATCCTTAAAAGAGTTCAGGGGCCACCGGCACAGGCACGGCGGCCCGGTTAATATCAAGCCTGACGAAGCGTAAACAGTGAACGCGCGTACTGATCGGCAATCGTTAAATGCTCATCAAAACCCGGTTCCGCTGCACGCTGTGGCCAGAAATACTCCACCGAACCTTCGCGGGTTTTCCACGACACCAGCTTTTTCGACGTATCCAGCGGCTTCGCCGTGACCTGCATATTCACCACGTGGTCTGGCAGGCTGGCGGGCAGAGTGACTTTCTCAATCACGCCTTCGTCGGCTTTAATAAACGCGACGGCGCTCAGACCACGCGGTTTCAGGGTGTCAGGAAGGGGTTTAAGTTTGTTCAGATGGCTGAGTACGTGCAGTTCATAAGGATTGATACCGTAGGTTCTTTCCACCAGATCCATAATGGTATCGCCACCGGTACGCGCCCCCACTTCAATGATTTTGATTTCACCCGCGGGCGTGATTCGCGCTTCAAAATGCGCCACGCCGTAGCGGATCCCCAGTGCATGACAGGCGCGTTCGGCGATATCACGCAGTTGCTTATTGTCACTGTGCAGCGACGGCATGCTGTGGCCCACTTCCACAAAATTCGGCTCTTCACCCAGGTATTTGTCGGTCACGGCCATCGCCCGGTGATAGTCGCCCTGATTGATCACCTCAACGCTGACCTCCTGCCATGCCGGGATATATTCCTCGACCTGGAAGAGATCTTCCGGCGCAAATGATTCCCCGTTCAGAGAAATGACATCGGTCACGCATTTGCCGAAAATTTCTTCGATTTCATCTTCACGACTGATTTTTAACACACCCAGGCTGCCCGCCATTTCACGGGGTTTAATCACCACCGGCAGACCGATCTCTGCGATCAGTTTCTTGAGTTCATTCAGGGTTCGAAACGCAGCGAAGCGAGGTACCGGCAGGCCAGCGGCTTGCAGGATCTGCTTCATGACAAATTTGTCGCGGCAGTTAGTGATCGTCTGACTGTCATTCCCGTGCAACTGGTAATACTCATTCAGCAGGCTGGCGGCGCGAACGGTAAAGTCGTTCATCGGGATCACCGCCGCAGGGCTTTCACCGGTTTTCTCCTGATGAGCCTGAACGGCACGCAGCACAGCCTCAGCATCAGCCACATCGCCGGCAAAAAGCCGTCGAAAAATTTGATTGTCGGCGTGGTGCGGTTTTTCGCCATGGTGAGTACCCGCATGCCGCCAGAAGCCCGCAGGGCACCGGCCAGAACGCGTTCACGTAAGGCGAATTCACCGCCCAGGAATCAGAATATAGGTGTTGTTCATGTTAAAACTCCTGCAAGTCATGAGTGGCCGTTATGCCGGCCATCGGATTAAAGTTCTTTACCAATCGTCCAGCCGCCGTCGATAACCAGTGTGGAACCTGTCACAAATCGCGCCTCGGGAGAGGTGAGATACATCGCCGCGTGTGCCACATCCCGGGTTTCGCCCAGCACAGGCAGGTATTGACCGCGTTGGATCTTCTCCATCTGGGCGGGTTGTCGTAATAAGGTTCGGTCAGCGGCGTGCGGATCACGCCGGGCGCAATGGCATTCACCCGGATCTGATGTTTGCCGTATTCCAGCGCCAGTTGTTTAGTCAGGCCGATCACGGCGTGTTTTGACGAGACGTAGGCGGTGCGATCCGGCTCGCCCATCAGCCCGGAAACCGAGGCGATATTGACGGCATTGCCCGGCAAGTTATGCCGAACCAGTTGCTGCAGAAGGCGCGTCCGGCCACGAAGCTGGCGGTCACGTTGACGGCAAAAACCTTTTCCCACAGTGACAGCGATAATTCATCAATGCGGCAGATTTCACGGGTTCCGGCGCAGTTGATTAAAACGTTGTTACCGCTGGCGTACTCTGCCGCTTCAAACAGACCATCCAGGCGCGCGGAGTCGGTAATATCCAGCTGGTGGTGAGAGTAGTCAGGTTCATCAGCGAAAACGGACGGGGCGCAGTCAATGCCCTCGACCACATAACCGCGGCGAGATAGGCCGCCACCATTGACTGACCGATGCCACTGGATGCTCCGGTGATAAAAGCTTTCAGGTTCAGGCTCATGCCGCCTCTCCTTCATTACGTTGGAACGTGACCAAAATGATGTCACGCACAGCAGTCTTTCCGGGTTTCCGGCAACCCACCGGCGTCACGGCATGGTATTTGTCGTGATTCACCACCAGCGTGTCGAACAACGTCTCCAGACGCAGCACCCGCTCAATATTTTTAGGGTTCGGCGCGATCAGATTGTCGCCACCCAGCATGTTGGCGGAGCATGGATCAGATGCACAAACACCACGTCCTCATCATCTTTATGTAGCCACACTGGCGAGCTGTACGCAGGTGAACCGCACTGCGCCTCGTAGGGAACAGGTGAATGCCGAATGGTCAGTTCATCCAGCGGCCCGATACGCTCATAGGCTTCCACCAAAGCGATTATCGTCTTGCAAAATTGCCTTGCATCAGACGGTTAGCGGTGATATTTTTCGGCAATAAGGGATATTGGCGAATAATACCGCGGTATCCGGATTGTATTTTTTTAGTTTGCTTATATGCCGTGAATTGACCAAAAGAAAGTTCCCCCTGCGCATTACGACGACATTGCGCATAACCGCGCCAGCGGTTACCCGGAGAATAAGGATCCAGCGTCAGATTCTCGTACGCCAGTTTTAACTGCTCCAGGTCAGAAAGAAAAGTATCTTTGTTTTCGTAATTCGCTTCAGGCAACGCCTGATAATAACTGCCAGGAATAAAAGCGTATCCCTCGGCAGCAAGATGATTAACATGTTCCATATCAGACTCATTATTAATTCAGAAGGAAGAGTGTATAATCCGTCATTGTTTAATTCATTCCGGTCAGGTCCAATACACCACTTTGCTGTTACTGAGTCTGCCAATAAAGCGCCCGCTGTAAGACGGCTTCCCTGACTTACACTGCTCACACCGTGCAAATGACAGGCGTTCATAAAGTAAATATCGCCAGCATTCAGTTGAACGGATAATGACTCCACGCCCTGCAGCAGATGTGGGGGATAAGGGTAACCGGTGTCCGTCACACCAAAACGGGCGCGGCAGTGTTCGTCCGGGTCGAGATTCCACATTTTCAGTTCACCGCCGCCCTGTGCCGCTTCCAGACACACGTTGAAAGCAGTCACCGTCATTGCATCGGCAATTTCGAAATTATCCTGAAGCGCAAATTTGAGCTGGGCGCGGTCTTCATGCGGCATCAGCGACATGGCACCGTTATCCAGCCAGCGGCGGAAAGTGGCAAAACAGGCGTAAGTATTTTTATAACGCGCCGGGCCAAAGTGAATGCCTTCCTCGAGGAATAAATCTTCCAGCGTGCGGTTGAGGAACAGGGATTCTGTGGCATACGTGTCTGTCACTGACATCAGTTCGGCGACGCTGGCATTCACCCGGTTCACTTCCGCCATATATTGTTCGCCATTACGTGAGAACTGCGTGGCGCCAATCTGGTTGGTCAGTACAAAACCGTCATCCGCACGGTTTCCACCGCCGTTGCGATTCACCATCTTATTGAAGTTTTCAGCCACATCCTGGCAAATCTGTTTATTCGCGAAATTACGAATAACATATAAAACATTGCCCTGATGATGGCCATGCAGAATAATATTTCTGATAACGCTGGCATCAACATTATCGGGCTGCGTCTCTAAAAACCGAAATTCTTTTTCACAGAGCCAGACAAAATCATCTCTTGCTGTTTTTCAGCTAATAGTTTCATGATGTTCCTGCCAAAGAATATTTAAAGGATAACCGCGCGAAAATAACGTAATAAAATTAAGTATAAATATAAATCAGAGGCTATATAAATAAAGGCGAATACAACATCCCGCCCTGCGACCATAAATTATTATCACGACGCGCCTGGTTCAGTTCTGAGTATTTCCCCAGATTGCGCTGGAATATTTCACCGTAGTTGCCTACCTGAAGAATAATCTCGCGAATAAATTCAGGCCGCAGACCCAGATTCTTGCAATTCTGTTCCGACGGATACAGGAAGGTCTTCAGATACCCCGTCGCCTCCTGACTCATTTCATGAATATTTTTGCTGCTGATTTGCAGGTTTTCCGCTTCAATCAGCGCACGCATGATCCAGGTCACCGCTTTCAGCCACTGCGGGTCATGCGATGCAACCGCCGGTGACATGGTTTCCAGTGAGATACGATCCTGCAAGATAATGTGCGCGTCTTTATCCTTCAGCTGAGCGCGTTCACCGGCCAGCATAGGAATCGAGACAGTAGATATTGCATTCACCATGCTGATAAGCCTGGCGTGCCTGAGACGGCGAATCAAACAGACTGATTTCGCAGTACAGGTTTAAATTTCCAAAATAACGCTTCAGATTTTCTTCGGTTGTTGAACCGCGCATGGCCGCTATCCGGCGCTTGCGGGTATAACTTGCCTGTTCAACCGGTCGAGCAAATTACTGGCCGGCGTCATCAGCACTTCACCGTCAAACAGCATCGGATGAACAAAAGTGACCTCTGATTCCGCCTCACGCTGGAAAGTAATACTGGAATTGAACGAACCCATCAATCACACCATCACGCAGCGCCCGGAAACGGTCACCAGACTGCAACGGCATATAATGGATTTTTCCGACGTCGCCAAAGACCGCCACCGCGACAGCCCGGGCTAAATCAATGTCGAACCCTTCCCAGCAATTCTTTATGGAATTACGAAATGACAACCCTTTAAAACCCAGACTAACGCCAACATTTAGCACATCGCGCTGGCGGATCATTTCAATTACCGTTTGGTTTGGCATAGCTAACCTGTTAAATAATTTGATTATTATGGTCGATTTGCACCCGATGAGGCCTCTGTTGAACATCATACGGCTTGATGCTAATTTGGCTAGATATCCCAGAAACAAAAGAGCTATGCGTGAAGAACACAAGTGAGTTAGCAGAACTGCTTCCCAGTTTGTCCGTTTTTATTCAGGTGGTTGAAAAAGGAAGCTTTTCTTCGGCAGGACGTGAGACCTCGATGGCCCCCTCGTCAGTAAGCAGGATGATCGACAGGCTGGAGAAACGCCTCAATGTGGTGTTTGTTACCCGCTCCACGCGATCGGTCACGACGACGACGACGAGGTCGGGCTCGAGATTTACCGGCAGGCGCAGGCCGTATTATCCGCCACGCAGGGCACTCTTCTCCCAGGCGGATAGTTTCAGTGATACCCCTCAGGGTGTTTTGCGTATTACCGCGCCGAATACGCTGGGTAAAATTCTGCTCACACCGTTTCTGCCCGCATTTTTTACGCCGTTACCCCGAGATCAATGTCGAGCTGACATTGTCTGACAGGGTCAGTAATCTGGCGCAAGACGCTTATGACCTGGCGCTGCGGGTCACCGAAAGCCCGCCGGAAAACATGGTGGCCCGCGCCCTGATGCCGATCGATTACGTATTAGTGTTCCGCGGATTACGACGAAGTGCTGCCGGATTTCCCCGCCGGACTCATCAAACACAACATTTTTTTCCCTGATGAACGGCAATTTCGCGGCGCACGCGCTTCGCAATCGCTCTGGTGAAAGACGCGCTGGTTCCAAGGCTGATGATCAATAACAGCGACGCCATGATTGACGCCATTCTGCAAGGTGTCGGCATTGCGCTGATCCCTACGTTTATCGCCAACCGGTACATCGCCAGCGGTAAACTGCGCCGCGTTTTACCTGACTGGCGCGTGGAAACCCGCTCCCGCGCAACACCTACGCGATCACCCTGCCCAACAAACTCCTGCCGCTTAAAAAACGCGGGTCTTTATCGATGATTTTATGCAATGGATTAAAGCGGAAAGCCGGATTTAGGCGAGATTTGTCGCAGAAAGACAAAAACGCCCCGGTGGGGGGATCGGGCTTACAAGCAGCGGAGGTTTGGGCGGAGTTGCGGCACTGCCCGTCACGCAGCCAATGCAGACCGCGAAACATTCATGGCTCAGCCACCTGTTTACCTGACCGCCCACTCTTCTGAACTGAGAATGACCTGTAAAAAAATAAATGCAGGTCTTTCCTGCAGGAAAGAAACTAAAAGAGGGTCAAAAATCTCTATCAATAACTCGAGAAAGCCCGCATTAATTTCATAGCAACAGCTATTTAATCGAACAAAATCCGCGCACAATGTTTCGCGCGACAAGCAAACATTCCTGAATATTCTCCACAAGTTACCCTCCGCTAAAAGCAATTCCCCGTTATGTTGGCATACAAGATATGACTTCATAACTTGACTTCATAAAATCACAAAGGGAAAATGACTTCACAGAATGAAGTCATAAAATACGAAATGACAGAATCCGTTTCGGTGTTAAGGAAAAGACAAAAAAACACGCTAGACCAGATTTCTAAAACGCCGGTATCCTCGGGTATCAAATGGTCAGATATTGAATCTTTGATCAAATCGTTAGGTGGCGAAATTAAAGAAGGAAGCGGCTCCCGGGTGCGATTCCTGCTTAATGGCAGCATCGCCCGATTCACCGCCCACATCCGTCTCCGGATACAGATAAAGGCGCGGTCGTCAGTCTGCGCGCATAGAGTAAATCGAGCAAAACAAGCTCAAACAAATCAATGAACGCATCGGCGGCCAGCCCGCAGTTATCAGCTACGTACCTGAACTTGGTATGTTCCGGGGCAAATTTTTGGGCTTATCTGGATATTGTGATTTTGTTTCTGACAGTATTCAGGGGCTGAACAAGGAAGGTGAAATTTCCCTTCGTGAATATCTGGAAGATTGCAGTGCAACCGGTGTTGAACCCTACGCAAAACAGGAAAAAATTAAAACCTTCACCTGCGCTATCCTGAATCCTTCGGAGACCGGCTAAATCAGGCAGCCGCTGAGAATGAAGTTTCCGTTAACGCGTTCATCGTTGAAACGCTTAACGAACGCATGAAACACGTTTAAATCTGCACAGCAAAAAGCCCGCCGCAAGCATAGTGCCAGCAGCGGGCTTTATGTTTTTCATGTTTATAAATCCTTAAACGTCCCCAACCTGAACCCACGTTCTGCAATAGCCTGTTTCAGCGATGCAGACGTCAGCACGTCCAGCTCCGCCAGTCGCGGATAACAATATTTGCTCGCCAGGATCGTGTTATCAAGAAACGAAGGGTGGCACATGATTTCGAGAGATTCGTCGCGCGCGGTGGCCTGATCCAGCGTTTTCAGAAATAGCGCTTTCTGAAATCGCCTCGCCGTAGAAAGTGCTGTCGAAACCTTTGCGTGCTTTGCGCACCGCGCAG